>NZ_JAAHTB010000002.1 GCF_010692745.1 Methylobacterium sp. BTF04 | reverse complement strand
GTTCGAGAAACGCAGCGCTACCCAAACCGCTCTCCACTAAACCGAAGCAAGTCCAACGGCTATGGATGGCGATCTGCGTCGAAGAAGCATGTGCACGCGCGACGCATACGAACGGTTCATGGCGTCGCCCTCACTTTTTTAGTCATCAGGTCGAATGCCCGGCGCGACGATCGCCCGGACGCAAGCGGCTCATAAGGCTTTGGTAGCTGGGCGCTTGGCTTTCGCGAGCTGGCACGGCGTGTCCGTGGCGCCCATGGCCTGCGCCATCTCGGCAGCACTCTGGCCGGCTCCGTCGCGCTTGTCCGGATCGGCCCCATGGTCCAGCAACAGTTCGACCATCTCTGTGCGGTTGAACATCGCCGCCGTCATCAGCGCGGTGCGGGTGCCGTCGCCGGTCCCGTCGACAGCTGCGCCGTGGGCCAGCAGCAGGCGGGCGATCTCGATCTCGCCCTTGAAAGCGGCTCCCGCCAGGGGCGTTTGTCCACGATCGTTGGCGAGTTCCGGGTCGCCGCCGTTTTCGAGGATGACCCGCGTAGTTTCTGGCTGCGCGTTGTAAGCCGCCAGCATCAGCAGGCTGTCGCCCTTGTCGTTGCGGAGATTGGCAGGCAGCCCCTGGCCGAACAACTCCGCCAACTCGTCGGCATGCCCCAGACGCGCGTATTGGAAGACCCGGCCGGCGAAGGCGAGGGTCTCGTCGTCCAGCACGGGCTTGTCGACATGGTCAGGCATGGTGGTTCGTCCGGGCGGCTGATCTAAATCAAGCTATGGCTCAACTCGGCCGATTCCAGTCAAGCTTCGAAAAAGTGATGATCAGGGAAAGTGATGATCAGGGAATGACTTTTTCGGCGCGGAGACGCGCAAACAGATCGCAAAAGCTGTCATTGCTTGGCTGATAGTCGAGGAAGCCGAGCCGCCGGCTACGGCTCATGTCGGTCACTACCTCGATCGGGCGCCCAAGGTCGGCATCCGTGTGCCAGGGCGAGACGAGGCGGTCGAGATCGGGTTCGATCAGGCGTTCGCGGCTCGCAATGTCCCGCCACAGCGGGGCATCCTCGGCCATCTGCCGCTCCAGGGGCGTCGGCCGTTCGGGGTATGGGGCGGGAGACAATCCGAACCATTCGGCGACACGCGCCCACATCCACGACCAGCGAAAGACGTCGCCGTCGACCACGTTGAAGGCGGTGTTCGCCGCGGCCGGGGTGGTGGACGCCCAGGCGAGATGGCGCGCGAGCAGACGCGCGTCGGTGACGTCGGTGAGGCCGTGCCATTGCTGCGGCGAACCGGGAAACAGGAAAGGACGTCCGGTCTCGCGGCAGAGCGAGGCATAGACGGCCAGCGTCACGCCCATGTTCATGGCATTGCCCAGCGCATAGCCGACGATGGTGTGCGGGCGGTGTACGCTCCAGGAAAAGCCGCGCCGCTCTGCGGCCGCGAACACCTCATCCTCCTGCACGTAGTAGAAGTTCTCCACGTCCAGGCGTCCCTGGTCCTCGCGGAATGGGGTCTGCGGAAGCACCCCTTGGCCGTAGGCCTCAAACGGGCCGAGATAGTGCTTCAGCCCCGTGACCAACGCCACATGCGCGAGGGGCGCATGGTCGAGTGCACCGAGGAGGTTGCGGACCATGGCGCCGTTGACCCGGCAATTCTCGGCCTCCGTCGCCTGCCGCATCCAGGTGGTGATGAACACGTGCGTCGGGCGCACCTGCGCCAAAGCCGTGTGCAGGGACGCCGGATCGGTGAGATCGGCCACCACCGGCGTCACGCCGTCGATGGCCACCGGCCGGCGTGCGAGACCGTGCACCGCCCACCCAGCCTTCACGAGATGACGGGCGAGATTGTTGCCGACGATGCCGCTCGCGCCGGCGATGAGAGCCGTACCTGTCATGATGCTGGAACTCCGAGACGTGTGAACGGGCGGTCGGCCATCAACGCATCCGGCGCCGCGCCGTTCGCTAGCGCACCTGAGCCATGCTCTAAACGCAGAGTGGGCTGAGCCTCGCCTTCAGGAGCGGACGTCACAGCATGCGTTCAGAGGACGAATAGCGATCGGGTCGGGAGGTCCATCGCAGGGCTCGGCCCACCGCTGGCATCAGTCCGGCAGCCGCTTGCGGTCGGCGACGCCGATGCCGCGCAACAAAGTCGCGAGATCGCGGGCGACCGCATCATAGTCGCGCACGTGCACCCCGTCCTGAGGCAGCGCCTGTGTGGTCAGCCCGGTCTCGCCGTCCCGCAGGCCCGCGAACGGATCGAACAACCGGCAGCCATTTCGCTCGCACACGCTGCGGAGGACCGCCGTGTAAGCGGCCACTGCCGCCGGATCACGCTCTCTTTGCGCCTCCGGGCCGATCGGCGGCACGGCAGCAACCAACACGACATCCGCATTGGTCCGCAGCCACGCCAGGATGCGCGTCACGGCCGCCTCGAACCCTCCGAGGGTGCCCTTCGACAGCGGCGCGGCAGTGCGCAGAATGTCGTTTGTGCCGAGGAACAGCATCGCGACCCCAGCGCGAGCCCGGAAGGGCAACGCGTCGAGCTGCGTGGCGTAGCGTCGTGCCGAGGCTCCCCCGATTCCGCCGTTGACCACGGGCAGCCGTCGCGCCAGGGCGTTTCCGAGGATCTCCGCGTGCGAATTGCCCGCCAGCAACACGAATCCCGGCTCTGCCGCGTCGAGTTCCGCGCGGATCACCGGCAGGCGTCGGGCGAGGTGCGCCTCGGCGACAAGCCTGTTGCGCTCGCCTTGATCCTCGGCGCTGAACGCCACGGCACCGATCCCGATGGCGATGGCCAGCACGCCCCTGCGCGTCCATCTCTCGGACCGGGACCGCCTCGGGTTGTCGCGAGAACTGCTCATCCGCACCCTCGCGCCAAACATCGGGTATGGGGTCGAATCGACCCGATGCGGGACGCGCCTCGCTGCCGGCTTCCTGGGGCCAGTGAACCGCTGCGCCGACCATTAAGAGCCGCGACCGCTCCCGCGCTCATAGCCTCAGGGTCGCGGCGCCCCGACCCCAGTCGCCGTCGTCGAGGGCGGCCCTGTTCCGACTTACCGGTTTCGTCGACACGAGGACGTCCAGGATGACGCCGCCCCGTTCCGACTATGACATCGATGACTAAACCACCCCACGCAGGGCTTCGAGATCCAGGGGTTGGTTGACCATGGCGAGAGTGCCGGCGGCGGCGTGCGGCCATTCCGCCGGAGGGCGGTCCCAGTACAATTCGACGCCGTTCTGGTCGGGATCGCGCAGATAGAGAGCCTGGCTCACCCCGTGGTCGCTCGCGCCGTCGAGGGCGATGCCGGCGGCATCGAGCCGGCGCAACGCGTCGGCCAGTGCCGCGCGCGTCGGATACAGGATCGCGAGGTGGAACAGGCCCGTCGTCCCCGGCGCCGGCGGCCGGCCCCCGGCGCTGTCCCAGGTGTTGAGCCCGATATGGTGATGATAGCCCCCCGCCGAGATGAACGCGGCCTGCGTGCCGAAGCGTTGCATCACTGCGAATCCGAGAACACCGCAGTAGAAGTCCAAGGCCCGGTCGATCTCTGCCACCTTCAGATGGACGTGGCCGATGCGGGTGCCGGGGTCGATGGCGGTCGCCGATGCGCCGGGAGGCTGTGTCACCGGGTCCGTCATGCGATGGGCGCTCCACGCGGGTCTCGATAGAGCGCACCCTACGCCCTTTCCGGTTGTCGTCGAACGGACCATATTCCAACGATGGCCGCCCCCAAAAATCCCCGTACATCGACCGTCAAGGCTTCCAGTTCCAAGGCGTCGAAGCCCGAATTGCAGCCTTTGGACGAGCACTTGGCCGCGCTGCTCAGCCCCGCGCTGAACCGGAACCGGCTGCCCGTCGTCGAGAACACGCCGCCGGCCGTACCGGCCCGGCCGGGACGCCCCAAGAAGGCGGCGCCGCAGCCCAAAGGGTTTGGCGAAGCGGCGCAATCCAGCTTCGTCCATTCCGACGACGCGGCCAAACTCGATCCGCGCTTGGCGCAGGCGCTCGGGCTGCGCGGTCCGGAGGATGGCCCCGTGCCGGCGGGCAACGCCGAAGACGACCAGACCTCCATCGCTACCGACGGCGTCTCGGCCACGGTGGACGCCCTGTCGCGGTTGCTCACCGAGGGCAACCCACTGTTCAGGGACGGCCAGACTTGGGCGCCGCACCGGCCGGACCGGCCCAAGAAGTCGGAGGGCGGCCTCGCTTTCACGCTGAAATCCGAATTCGAGCCGGCGGGCGACCAGCCCCGCGCCATCGCCGAACTGGTGAGCGGCGTGAACAAGGCGGAGCGCGATCAGGTGCTCCTCGGCGTCACCGGCTCGGGCAAGACCTTCACGATGGCCAAGATCATCGAGGCGACGCAGCGCCCGGCCCTGATCCTGGCGCCGAACAAGACCCTCGCGGCGCAGCTCTATGGCGAGTTCAAGAGCTTCTTCCCCGACAACGCGGTGGAGTACTTCGTTTCGTATTACGACTATTACCAGCCCGAAGCCTACGTGCCGCGCTCGGATACCTTCATCGAGAAGGAATCCTCGATCAACGAGCAGATCGACCGGATGCGCCACTCCGCCACCCGTGCGCTGCTGGAGCGCGATGACGTGATCATCGTCGCCTCGGTCTCGTGCATCTACGGCATCGGCTCGGTGGAAACCTACACCGCCATGTCGTTCACGGTGTCGCTGAACGAGCGCATCGAGCAGCGCCAACTCGTCGCCGATCTGGTGGCGCTGCAGTACAAGCGCATCCAGTCGGACTTCGCCCGCGGCACCTTCCGGGTGCGTGGCGACGTGATCGAACTCTGGCCGGCCCACTTGGAGGATCGCGGCTGGCGCATCGGCCTGTTCGGTGACGAAATCGAGAAAATCACCGAGTTCGATCCGCTGACCGGGAAGACCATCAACGACCTCAAGTTCGTGAAGGTCTACGCCAACAGCCATTACGTCACGCCGCGCCCGACCCTTCAGCAAGCGGTCAAGGGCATCAAGACCGAGCTGAAGCTGCGGGTTGACGAGCTCACCAAGATGGGGCGATTGATCGAGGCCCAGCGCATCGAGCAACGCTGCACCTTCGACATCGAGATGATCGAAGCTACCGGCGCCTGCAACGGCATCGAGAACTATTCGCGGTATCTGACCGGGCGAAAGCCCGGTGAGCCGCCGCCGACCCTGTTCGAGTACCTGCCCGACAACGCCCTGGTGTTCACCGACGAGAGCCACGTCACGGTTCCGCAGATCGGCGGCATGTACAAGGGCGACTTTCGCCGCAAGGCGACCCTCGCCGAATACGGCTTCCGCCTGCCGTCCTGCCTCGACAACCGCCCATTGCGGTTCGAGGAATGGGATGCGATGCGGCCCCAGTCGATCCACGTCTCGGCGACCCCCGCCAAGTGGGAGATGGAGCAGACCGGCGGCGTCTTCGCCGAGCAGGTCATCCGCCCCACCGGCCTTGTCGATCCGGTAATCGAAATCCGCCCTGCTCGCTCCCAGGTCGACGATCTTTTGGGCGAGGTCCGCGAGGTCGCGTTGGCCGGCTACCGCACCCTGGTGACGACGCTGACCAAGCGGATGGCCGAGGATCTCACCGAGTACCTGCACGAGAACAATGTCCGGGTGCGCTACATGCACTCCGACATCGACACTCTGGAGCGCATCGAGATCATCCGCGACCTTCGTCTCGGGGCGTTCGACGTGCTGATCGGCATCAATCTTCTGCGCGAGGGCCTCGACATCCCGGAATGCGCGCTGGTGGCGATTTTGGATGCCGACAAGGAAGGGTTCCTGCGGTCCGAGACCTCCCTGGTGCAGACCATCGGCCGCGCGGCGCGCAACGCCGACGCCCGCTGTATCCTCTACGCCGATAATATCACCGGCTCGATGGAGCGGGCGATGGCGGAGACCGAGCGCCGCCGTAACAAGCAGGTCGCCTACAACACCGAGCACGGCATCACGCCCCAGAGCGTGAAGCGCGGCATCAGCGACATCCTCGGCAGCGTCTACGAGGGCGATCACGTTCAGGTCGATACGGGACTGGCCCGGAACGCCGCCACCATCGGCCACAACTTCAAGGCCGTGATGGCCGATCTCGAAAAGCGCATGCGAACCGCAGCCGCGGATCTGGATTTCGAGGAGGCTGCGCGCCTGCGCGACGAGCTTAAGCGCCTCCAGGCCACCGAACTCCTCGTCTCCGACGACCCGATGGCACGCCAGGCCGATATCGAACGCGAGGCCGGACGTTACGGCTCGAAGCAGAGCCGAATCTCGAAGCCGACCCTCGACAATATGGGCCCCGGCACCGACCGCGAATTGCCGGTGGGCGCCGCGCCACCGCAATGGCAGGAGCGGCCCAAGGCCCGCTCGACACAGGGGCTTGGTGGGCAGAAGCCGAAATTCAAGGGCGGGGGCGGGCGTAAACGCGACTGAAGGGTGCGCACCGCGGAACCCGAGGCTCTCAGCAGGCTTTGTTCGGCAGATGGCTCCCGTGGGGGCCGATGCCTGCCGCTGCCGCCGGAGTTTTCCTCATGTCCTCGCGCCTGTCTCCCCGTACCCTCCGGCCGCGGGCCGGCTCTGCTGTGACTGGCCTGTTCCTCGGTGGATTGGCCGTATCGGCGGCCTTCGCCGTCCTCGTCGGGCCCCTCGGTGAGCGCTCGGCGAACGCCCAGTCGATGGCCAATCCCAACGACCAGCCGACGCCCGCCACCGTGCCGACGCGTGACGGCGCCAGGGCCGCCGATCAATCCGCCGGTACGGTCGCGCCGCCGAGCGCCATCAAGAGCTCGACGTCGGTGGTCTCGTCGGACCGGAAGAAGTCGAGCTACACCAATCCCCTCGATCACCTGCCCGCCAGGGACCGCGCCGGAACCGGCGGCCGCGGCGAATAGGCGACTGGCCGTATCGCCCTCCCACCGGGTGGGGCACCCGGCCCGAAGTGCCGGCGTTCTATGCGTATATCGACTTCCGCCGAGAACCGGCGTCCACATCTCGGGCCGCCACCCTGGCGCGGCCACGAAACCGGAGAAACGATCATGGGTCTGCTCGATCAGGTCATTGGCGGAGTGCTCGGGCAGGTACTGGGAGGCGGGCATGGGCGCGAGCAGAGCGGTGCTCCCTCCAGCGGCGGTGCGCTCGGTGGAGCGATGCTGCCCATCGTGCAGGCGCTGCTGATGCTTCTGATGTCGAAGGGTGCCGGCGGCCACGGCGACATCCTCGGTGGTGGCCACGCTGGACCGCAGGAGCATCAGCAGGAGCGGCGCGGGCCCGATGACGGCGATATCGGCGGTTTCGGTCAGGACCGTGGCGGAGCGCCGGCGACGACCGATCGCGGCAGCCAGGGCGGCGGCGAATTCGGCGACCTGTCCGGCATGCTCGACGGCCCCGGAGATCGCCCGAATGGCGGTGACACCGGTGCAGGCTCGCAGGCTCAACCCAATCACGAATCCGGCGTTGGTCAGGGCGGCCTCGATGGGCTGATCGACCGGTTTCAGCGCGGCGGGCTCGGCGATATGATGGAGTCGTGGATCGGGCACGGCCAGAACCGTCCGGTCCAGCCTACTCAGCTCGCCGATGCACTCGGTCCCGAGACCATCAATGCGCTCCAGCAACGCACGGGCCTGGATCGCAACGACCTCCTCTCCCAACTCGCCCAGGCTTTGCCGCAGGTCATCGACCGCCTCACGCCACAGGGCCGTCGTCCGAACGGCGACGAATCGCGTGGGTGGTGAAGACCGGCTTCGGCCGTCACCCACCGATTTGTTCGAAAATCCATGCTCTCTTCCTTGCGAATGATCGAGGCCGGTAAATCAGCCGCCCGTCCGTCAAATCCGGTTCAGCGATACGGCTCTGTGATCGGAGCGCCCGCGAAGCGCATCCCCGGCTCATGGAAACGGTAGGTGTTTCGTCCCTCGACCTTGGCGCGATACAAAGCGAGATCGGCCTGACGGCATAGCTCCTCCGCATCGGCACCGTCCTGCGGCGCCAGAGTGATGCCGATGCTGACCCCGACATCAACTTGGCGCCCGGCGAGATCGACGGGCTTTCCCACCGCATCGATCAGGCGCCGCGCCAGGGCGTGGCCGCTTTCCGGCTGGTTCGATCCCGTCTGGATGATCGTGAACTCGTCGCCACCGATTCTGGCGACCGTGTCCTCCGCGCGCACCACCGCCTTCAGCCGCTCTGCGATGGTGCGCAGGAGAGCGTCGCCGGCTTGATGCCCGAGGCTGTCATTGACCTCCTTGAACCGGTCGAGATCGAGACTGAGGATCGCAAAGCCGCTGGATCGGCGCCCGCTCGCCGCAATTTCCTGGGTCAGCCGCTCGCGAAACAAGGTTCGGTTAGGCAGATCGGTCAGGTCGTCGTGCCGCGCCATATGCGCGATCTTGCGTTCCGCCGCCTTGCGATCGGAAATGTCCCGCACGGCGGCGACATAGCCCGTGGGAGAACCAGTCGCCGGATCGCGCGTGATGGTGAAGGTCACCTCGACCCAGACCCACGAACCGTCCTTGCGCCGATAGCGCTGCCGCGCCACGGCCGTTTCCAGACGTGCCTCGCGCAGATCGGCGAGCACACGGGCGTAGGCGTCCGCGTCGTCGGGGTGGATCTGGTCGATCGGCTGCGTGCCCACGAGCTCCCCGGCCTCATAGCCGAGCAGGGTCAGGGCTGCCGGTGAGACGTAGGTGCGGGTGCTGTCCAGGCCCGATCGGACGATCATGTCCGAGGTATTCTCGGCGAGCAGGCGATAATGCGCCTCGCTTTCGCGCAGGCGCGCCTCGGCGCGATGCAGGTCGAGCAGGGCGGTGACCACCGCCGCGAGATCTGCCAATTGCGCCTTCTCGTCGGACGAGAAATGGCGTGCCTGGGTGCCCATCACGCAGACGGTGCCGACCCGGATACCCGGCTCGATGATCAGCGGCGCACCGGCATAGAACCGGATATGCGGTGGGCCAGTGACGAGCGGACTGTCGCAGAAGCGCGGATCCGTCCGCGCGTCCTCGATCACGAAGACCGCATCGGAGAGGATGGTGTAGGTACAGAAGGCGCCTTCGCGCGGGCTGCCATCGGAGACGACGCCGCGCTTCGCCTTGAACCACTGCCGATCAGCGTCGATCAGCGTCACCGTCGCCATCGGCAGCCCGAACAAGACGCACGCCGTTCGGCAGATTGCGTCGAATCGTAATTCGGGTCGGGTCCCAAGGATGGCGAGGCCCTGTAGACCGGCTAGTCGCTCCGACTCATTGCTCGGGACTGGATACATGCTGGCTCCAAATCGATCGTGCTTGGAAAATTGGTTCCTGCTGTTCCGCATGGTGCTCACGGATATGAGCTTTTCGTCGGGTGAGTGTGAAGATAGACGGTTTTCCGAATGCTGACGATCCGGTCGTTCATCGCGTCAGCGACTTCGCGGGACGCGTTTGGCAGGTTGCGCAGTAGAACGTCGAGCGTCCCGATTGGACGATGCGCGTGACGGCGCCGGCACAGCCTTTCGCCCGGCAGGGCTCGCCGACCCGGTCGTAGACCCGGAACGCGTGTTGGAACGCGCCGGAGCTACCGTCCGTATGAGCGTAGTCGCGTAAGGTCGAGCCTCCGGCGGCGACGGCTTCTTCGAGGACTTGGCGGATCACCTTCGCCAGGATTCGGGCTTTCGGCGTCGGCCCGCCGTCCGCCTTCGCCAAGTGCCCCGCCGGCGTCTCCGGGTGGAGGCCGGCCCGGTGAAGGGCCTCGCAGACATAGATGTTGCCGAGCCCCGCGATCAGGCGCTGGTCGAGGAGTGCCGCCTTGAGCGGCGTGATCTTGTTCAAAAACAGTCGCGCGACGGCGTGCCCGTCCAGCGCCTCGCTCAGGGGCTCGATCCCCATGGCGGCGAAATGCCGGCAGGTCGCCAGCGATACCGTGGGCACGAGATCCATGAAGCCGAACCGACGCGCGTCGTTGTAGGTGACGGTGGCGCCGCTCGACATTGCCATCACCACATGGTCGTGCTTGGGCGTCCCGAGCGCCCCGTCGAGGTAGAAATCCCCCGGGGACAAATTGGTGCCATCCGGAAGGGACACGTCGAAACGTCCGCTCATACCGAGGTGCAGGATCAGGGTTTCGTTCGAATCGAGACCGGCGACGAGGTACTTAGCGCGGCGGCTGAGATCCGTGACTGTCCGCCCTTCTAGGCGCTCCACGAACCCCTCGGGAAAGGGAAACCGGAGGTTGGGACGCCGCAGCGTCACCCGCGAGAAACGGGCGCCCACCAGGGCCGGCGCGAGGCCACGGCGAACGGTCTCGACCTCGGGCAGTTCGGGCATGGGATTTCTGTGATGTGAGGCGTGTTGCAACAGGGTGTTGCGACACATGGCGATCTGCGCCGCGTTTCGCTATGACGCAGCGCTGAGAGGGTGGTCCATGAGTTCGGTCGACGGTTCCGCACACGAGTCCCTACGGGACGCGAGCACGCATTTCGGGTTCGAACAGGTCGCGCTCGGTGAGAAGCAGGGGCGCGTCGACGACGTGTTCCGCTCCGTGGCCAAGCGCTACGACCTGATGAACGACCTGATGTCGGGTGGTCTTCACCGGGCCTGGAAGTCGCATCTGATCGGGATGCTGCGGCCGCCGCAGAACCGCCCCTTCCGTCACCTCGATGTCGCCGGCGGCACCGGCGACATCGCCTTTCGCGCCCTTGAGGCCGGCGGCGCGGCCACCCACGTCACCGTGCTCGACATCAACGAGGCGATGCTGCGGGTCGGCGCCGAACGGGCGGGCGAGCGCTTCGCCGGGCGCATCGATTTCGTCACCGCCAATGCCGAATCGCTGCCGCTGCCCTCGGAATCCTTCGACGCCTACACCATCGCCTTCGGCATCCGGAACGTGCCGCGTATCGAGCACGCGCTCGCCGAAGCGCGCCGGGTTCTCAAGCCGGGGGGGCGCTTCCTCTGCCTCGAATTCTCGCGGGTCGATCTGCCGGTTCTCGACAAGATCTACGACGCCTATTCCTTCCATGTGATCCCGCTTCTCGGCTCCAAGGTGGCGGGTGATGCGGAATCCTACCGCTACTTGGTGGAATCGATCCGCAAGTTCCCCTCCCCCGGCCGGTTTGCCGGGATGATCGAGGCCGCGGGCTTTCGCCACGTCAGCCACCGGCCGCTGTCCGGCGGCATCGTCGCGATCCATTCCGGTTGGAAGGTCTCGTGAGGATTCGGACCGCCTGATGCTGGGCTCGATCGTTCATCTGCTTCGCGGCGCTCGCGTCGGCTTCGTGCTTGCCCGTGAGGGCGGCCTTTCCTTCGTCGATCCCTACGAACTGCCGACGCACCTGCGCTTTGCGCTCAAGCTCGGGCGGATGCTGGAGCGGCCGGGTCTCGGCTCCGGCGCCGGGCCGCTGCAGCGGGCGCTGACCCGGCTCGGGCCGTCCTACGTCAAGTTCGGTCAGTTCCTGGCAACCCGCCCCGACATCGTCGGCATGAGCGCGGCGCGCGACCTCGAGACCCTGCAGGACCGGGTTCCGCCCTTCCCGCAAGCTCAGGCGCTCCGCGTGGTCGAGGCGGCGTTCGGCAAGTCGGTGCAGACGCTGTTCGTCTCGTTCAGCGAGCCGATCGCAGCGGCCTCCATCGCCCAGGTCCACAAGGCGCATATCATCGACGCCGATGGCACCGAGCGGGTGCTCGCCGTCAAGATCATGCGGCCGGGCGTGCGCGAGCGCTTCCAGCGCGACCTTCAGGTCATGCGGTTCATGGCCCGCGTGGTCCACACGCTCTCGCCCAAGGCCGAGCGCCTGCGCCCACGCGAGGTGGTGGAAATTCTCGCCCGCTCGGTAATGATGGAGATGGATTTCCGGCTCGAAGCGGCGGCGATGTCCGAACTCGCCCAGAACACCAAGGACGATGCCGACTTCCGGGTGCCCAAGCCCGATTGGGAACTCACCGCCCGCGACGTGCTGTCGAGCGAGTGGATCGATGGCATTCGCCTCAACGACCGCGCGGCGATCGTGGCCGCCGGGCACGACCCGAAGGCGTTGGGGCTGGCCGTGATCCAGTCCTTCCTGCGCCACGCCATCCGCGACGGTTTCTTCCATGCCGACATGCATCCCGGAAACCTGTTCGTCGATCCCACCGGCACTCTGGTCGCGGTGGATTTCGGCATCATGGGCCGGCTCGGGCTGATGGAGCGCCGCTTCCTCGCCGAGATCCTGTTGGGCTTCATCCTGCGCGACTACCGCCGGGTGGCGCAGGTGCATTTCGAGGCCGGCTACGTGCCGGCCCACCATTCGGTGGACGATTTCGCGCAGGCGATCCGGGCGATCGGCGAGCCGATCCACCAGCGCAAGGCCGACGAGATCTCGATGGCCAAGGTGCTGACCTTGCTGTTCGACATCACAGCCCTGTTCGACATGCGCACGCGCACCGAGCTGGTGATGCTGCAGAAGACCATGGTGGTGGTGGAGGGCGTCGCCCGCTCCCTCGATCCGCAGCTCGACATGTGGACTGGCGCCGAGCCGGTGGTCCGGGGCTGGATCGCGCGCAACCTCGGCCCGATCGGGCGAATCGAGGGCGTGGGGCGGGCTGCCCTCACGATCACCGACGTGATCTCCGACATTCCGGATCTCGCCCAGCGTCTGCGCCGCATCCTGGTGCGCCTCGACGAATCGGGCACCGGCGATGCCAGTCGATTGGAAGGAAGCGCCCGATTCGAGCGCCGCCGCGCGATCTGGTCGACGGCGGCGTTGTGGGCGATCGCCGTCGGTGCGCTGGTGATGGCCTTCCGGTCGGCTTGAGAACGGTTTTCGTTTCAGGCCGGATCATCGCTGGGGAATCGGAGAGCGTAGCGTTCGGTGAAGGAGCCTGCAGAGGGGTCTTTCTTGAATTGCGCGGATCACGAGCGGAAGAACGTCGATGACAGACCTTCTCGAACAGGCCGTGGCAATCGCTCGCAGCCTTCCTGCGGACGTGCAGGACGACATTGCGCGTATGGTCTTGAGCTACACCGGCAATGCCCAGCCGGTAATCCAGTTGACCCCCGACGAGCAGGCCGACCTCGAAGCGTCCGAGGATGAAGTGGCACGTGGGGCGTTCGCTTCGGAGGCGCAGATGCGCGCCATCTGGGGCAAGCATGACCTGTGACGGTCCGCTATACGCTCACGGCTGCCCGCCAGATCGAAGCGGCTCTCGATTATCTCGCGGCGGAATCACCCCAGGCCGCGCGTGGATTGCAGCAGCGCATCCTCACCGTGATCGTCCTGTTGCAGGCCTATCCGCAGGCTGGCCGGGCAACCAGCAAGGTTGGCATCCGACGCATACCCCTCAACACCTATCCATATCTGGTGGATTATCGCGCAAACGCGCGCGAGATCATCGTGCTGCGGTTCCGCCACGCCGCCCGGCCGCCAGTCGCCTGATGTGACGTCGGGCGGGAAAGATAGTTGTCCTATCTGCCTCATGCATCGCCCACGCCTCGGGATTGACGCCTTAGACGCTTTCGGCTTTGTTGAATAATCCCTCATCCTAATCTCCCCCCGAGACGCCGTAGTGCATCGGAGGCCTCGAAGCAGGGCTCCAGGGGCACCACTTCAGGACCTGGCGGTGGGTGGGAATGCTCCGATCCGATCGAGCGGCGACAGGTTCACACGCGCGGCGCGCACTGGTTCACCCATGACCCTCCCCCTCCACAATCGACGTATCCTCCTCGTCATCGGCGGCGGTATCGCGGCCTACAAGGCGCTCGATCTGATCCGGCGATTGCGCGAGCGTGGCGCGCTGGTGCGCCCGCTGTTGACAAAGGGCGCGCAAGAATTCGTGACGCCCCTCGCCGCTGCGGCTCTGGCTGGCGAGCGCGCCCATACCGACCTGTTTGACCGGGCGGAAGAAGCCGATATCGGCCACATCAAGCTCGCCCGGGACGCCGACGCCATCGTGGTGGCGCCGGCTACCGCCAGCCTGATGGCGCGCATGGCCAGCGGCGAGGCATCGGATCTGGCGGCGACCGTCCTGCTCGCCACCACCCTTCCGATCCTGATCGCGCCGGCGATGAACGTGCGGATGTGGCAGCACCCGGCCACACGCCGCAACCTCGCGACGCTGCTCGGCGACGGGGTCCAGGTGGTCGGTCCCAATGACGGCGCCATGGCCGAGGCCGAGTTCGGCCCGGGCCGCCTCGCCGAGCCCACCGAAATCGCCGACGCCGTGGAGTCGATGCTGGCCGCGCGCCGACCGGCGAGCGGATTCGGTTTCCTGGCAGGCCGCACCGAGGCCGGTGCGCTGACGGGGCGGCGCGTCCTGGTGACGTCGGGGCCGACGCACGAGCCGATCGACCCGGTGCGCTACCTCGCCAACCGCTCGTCGGGCCGCCAGGGCCATGCCATCGCGGCGGCGGCGGCGGCGGCGGGGGCCGAGGTCACCCTCGTCTCCGGGCCGGTGGCGATCCCCGACCCTTCCGGCGTGCGCGTGGTCCGGGTCGAGACCGCCCGTGAGATGCTGGCCGCCGTCGAGGCGGCGTTGCCGGCCGATATCGCGGTCTTCACAGCGGCAGTGGGGGACTGGCGCCCGGCCGAGGCGAAGGGCGCCAAGATCAAGAAGGACGGCACTGAGCCGGCTCCCTTACGGTTGGTGGAGAATCCCGACATCCTCGCCACGATCGCGGCGCTCGACTCCGGGCGCCCTGCCCTCGTGGTCGGTTTTGCGGCCGAGACCGATGCGGTGCTGGAGAACGCCCGCCAGAAGATCGCTCGCAAGCGCTGCGATCTGCTGGTGGCCAACGATGTCTCGGCGGAGAGCGGCGTGATGGGCGGCACCGCCAATACCGTGCATCTCATCGGCCGTGACGGCACGGTGGAGACCTGGCCGACCCTCGACAAGGACGAGGTCGGCCGCCGCCTCGTGGAGCGCTTCGCAGCTCTACTGCCACGCTGACCGCCCGCACCACGATGATCGGCGCGTGGACCCATGCGGCCGGCGACGCGTTAAGGCTTGACTAACCTCTCCGCCGGCATCATTCCGGCACTGCTTCATGCCGATGCTTCGCGCCGGCCGTGCGGCTCCACAGGATCTGACGAATTCTATGCCCAGCGACAGTAGTCGATGGACCGCGCCACTTTCGGCCGTCCGCGTGCGCTCAGCCTGATCGTATGATCCGGCTCGCCCGCGATCGGCCGTAATGGCCGGTCGAACGAGGTGAGCCAAATGACCCTTTCGAATGTTCTGCCCCGTCGTGCGCCGCGCGGTCCGCGCCAGACCAGCGTCGCCCTCATCATGTTCGTGATGATGTCGCTGGTCTTCGGGCCGGTGATCGGCCTGCACCTGTTCGCGGCCTTCACGGCCGAGGCCCCGTCATCGGCCGTGGTTTCCCATTCCGGCACCCCGGCGTCGATCCCGCCGGGCTGATCCGCCAGTTCAGGCTGCGGTTGGCGGCGCCATGTACATCACCTCCCAGACATGGCCGTCGAGGTCCTGGAAGCTGCAACCATACATGAAGCCGTGGTCCATGATCGGCTGCCAGGGCTTGCCGCCGGAGGCAAGCGCCGTCGCGAGCATGCCATCGACCTGCTGGCGGGACTCCGCCGAGAGACAGGTGAGAACCTCGGTGGCCCTCGTCGCGTCACAGATCTCGCCGATGATGAAATCCTTGAAGCGGCGCTCGACGAGCAACATCACGAAGATGTTCTCCGCCACGATCATACAGGCGGCTTCGTCGTTGGAGAATTGCGGGTTGAAGGCAAAGCCCAGCGCCTGAAAGAAGCGCCGCGACTCGGGCAAGTCCTTCACCGGCAGGTTGACGAAGATCATCCGCATCAGTCGTTCTTTCGTTGGCGCGAGGTATGCGCCCACTGGTCTGTGGCGGCACTCCGCATGAGCCGGTGGGAGAACGAAAGTCTGCAGCGCCGGACGCGAATTCGGTCCGGCGCCCGAAGAGTTACGAGGGGTTCGCTTCGGCCACCGCAGCCATGGCGGCCTCATGCTCGGCGGCAATGGCGGCGTCCTCCGCCATCATCTTTCGCATTGCGGGCCGTGCCTGTGCGCGCGCGATGTAGGCCATGATCACCGGCTCTTCGGGCACGAGCTTGAAGCTCGTGGTCCAGGCCAGAGCCGTGCCCCACAGGACGTCGGCCGCCGAGAACCGCTCTCCGAGTAGATAAGGACCCTTGGACAGCGTTTCGACGAGGGTGGCCAGCACCGTATCGAAGTCGCCATAGGCCGACATCGCCTTCGGGCCCGGCTCGCGCTGCATCGCCCGGTCGATGACCGCCGGTTCGAAACTCGAGCCGTAATAGACCATCCAGCGCAGGTAGGGTCCGCGGAGCGGGTCGCTGATCGCCGGAGCGAGGCCTTTCTCGGGAAACAGGTCGGCGAGGTAGAGGTAGATCGCCGCCTGCTCGGTGACGAGCGCATCGCCGTGGGTCAGTGCCGGCACCTTCCCCAGCGGGTTCACCGCGAGAAAGGCCGGCGCGCGATTCTCGCCGGCCTTCATGTTGAGCACGTGGAGCTGGTGCGGCGCGCCGAGTTCCTCGAGGAGGATGCGTACGCCGGACGAGCGCGTGTTGGGCGAATGGTAGAACGTGATCTCGGAGTTCAAGGGGCAGCCCTTTCGCGAATCGAGCGGCGCAGGCTTTACGCCCGCGCCACTCGCGTCAACCGATGGATCGGATCACCACTGGTAACGCAAGCCCGTCGTGAGGCCGTGGGCGGTACCGGTCCGCGTGCCGATGGCGGCCTGGTAGTCCACCCGCCAGGCGAGGCGTTCGGTCAGGCTGCCCTGGAGGCCGGCACCGGCCGTTACGAAGTCGTTGCGCAGAAACGGAACCGCCACCGACGCCCCAGCCATCGCGTTCTCGACGCTGGCGAGACGCACGGCGGCCCTGCTGGCCTGAGGGCCGGTCGCGAGGTTGTAAGCGACGCGGATGGACGGGATTAGGTCGCCCCAGCCGTGAAAGGCCAATTCACCCCCGAAGCGTGCGGTGGTCTGCCGGACGTCGAGCCCCCGATAGGCGACGTTGTTGCCCGCCGCCCCGGTCTCGGTGAACCCGTTCACTTGACCCGACAGGTGGGTGATCCCGACGAACGGGGTCAGCCGGATGTTGGCGACGGTGAACGGAACGCCGAGCTCGCCGTCGAGTGCGACGGCGCTGCCGGAGGTCTTGGCCGCACCTGTGAGGCCGTAGGCGGCCGGGCGTCGGATATTGTCGAAGTTCACCACCGGCGCACCGCTGACGATGCCCTGGGCATAGAAGTTCGGGCTGTAATAGCCCGCATAGGCCGAAGCGGTGAACGCAGTTTGGTCCTGGCGGAAGCCGCCGCTGCGGTTGAGCGAACCGCCGCCGCCGCCGATGGCGACGCCGGCCCGCCACGGGCCAGTGAGCGGGAGATCAATGCCGGCGCTGCCCTGTGCCACCGTACGGTCGACCGCGAGACCGCCGTTGCGCGGCTGATCGGCGAAGACGAAGTCGCCGCCGATCCAAGCGCCGCCGCCCTGGCTCCAGGGCCCGGCAAGGCCGGTGCCGCGGCGCAGGGCCGAGAGGTGGTCCTGCACGCCACGGGTGGCCGAGGCCGCAAAGCCGAGAGTGCCGGCGCCGAGGCCCTGCAGCACCACCGGCGCGGTCTCCTTCATCACCGCCAGCGAGTAGGGATCGACATAGGTCGGCAGGGTCAGGCGGTAGGCGAGCAGGATGCTGTCGTTGTTGATTCCGGCATCGTAGGGCTGGCCGTTGATCAGGCCCTGGCGGGTCAGGAAGTCGTTGTCGTTGCCCACCAGGAGGAAATAGTCGTTGGGCGCCCTCTCGCTCAGCACCGGCACGAGGGCCATGGCCTCGAACTTTTCCGACAGGGTGGTCTGCGTCGCTGGGTTGGTATTCAGGTTCATGCCGAAACGGCCGAGCTGGACCGGGTTGAGCAGGTTGACGATCTCGGTCGTCTGCACCGGTACGATGCCGGCGCGCAGGGTGCCGCCGGGCGCAATCGGTGTGGTGCCGTCGAAGGAGGTGCCGGCGATGTTGGTGGCCTGGGCTGTGTCGACGAGGAAGACGCTCTTGTAGACGATGGGCGTCGTGGTGCCGGTGCCGAGACCGTTGGAATCGCGGGCGAGTACCAGGAACTGTGTGTCGTTGAGGGCGAGCATTTCGCTTTGCGCCGCGGTGCGGTTGGGCGCGCCGCCATTTCCGTTCTGCTGGTAGGTCGGCAGTTGCAGCACGAATTCCCGCGTCGGTGCGCTCGGCGTCGGGTTGGTGGAGACGTCGTAGTAGAGGATGCGTGTGTTGTTACGCTGCTGCTGGTTGGCGCCCGAATCCTGGACCGTGGCGCTCTGCAGGATCGCCACGAGACCGCGCCCGTCCGGAGTCAGGGCCACGGATTCCAGGCCTTGGTTGTTGCGTCGGCCCGAATCGGTGGGTGGGTTGATCGAGTTGAAGTTGAGTTGGCCGTTCGTGACTGGCTGGAGTGCCTGGGGAATGCCGAGTACGCCCTGCAACTGTCCGGTCCGGCTGAAGTAATAGACGTTCGGGCCGTACTCGTCGCTGATGTAGAACGAACCGTCGAGCTTGCGCACGAGGCCCTCGGCGTCGAGGCTGATACGCCCGGCGCTGGCACCCGTGGCCGCCGACGGGAGCGTCGCGCCGAGCTGCGACGTGGTACCGGCGCCCGGATCGAAGCCGCTGAAGCGCTGTCCGCGCGCGTCGGTGAGCAGGATGCCGCCGGCCTGCGTCAGTGTGATCTGACTTTGCGAAGCCGTGGATTGCGGCAGGGCCGCGCCCGGGTTTGGCGTGAGGCTCAAGGTGAAGCGGTTCAGGCGCCCGGCATAATCCGTGAAGATGCCGCCATCGGGATTGTTATAGCCGCGATCCGGCAGCGTGTAGAGCGTGCCCGAATAGGCGTCTCCACTGCGACGCCAGGTGCTCAGGTCGATGGCGAGCGACGAGAACGAGCCGAGCGTATCGCCGAGGAAGTCGCGAGCGCTCGCCGAGACGCGGCCGGCGCCCTGGAGCCCCTGATTGACATTGATGGCGCCGTTGAACGGCACAAACAAAGCCGTATCGGCAAAGGCGAGATTCGGCGTGCGAATCTCTTGAGCTTGCGCGCCTCCCGAGAGCGTGACGCATACGGTTAGAGCCCCGGCGGCGAGTGCCGCCCGGCTATGGTCGTAAATCAAGGTCCGCCCCCACTGTTAAGCTTAGTCGGACCTGTGACGCGCCAACATCACAAGAGTGTGTCAGATGGAGCGTCGACTATACAAAGTCTCATCGGTTATCAATATTGTAGATACGGCGGCCGTCCGTCCCCTCGTAGCCGCGGGAGTCAAATCTCGATGGCTGGTCGTCGTTGAGACTGGAGATTAGACGGCGGTGGCGTTCGTCCGGCGCTTCGCGACCGCCTCCGCCAGGAGGCATAGGATTTCGAAGGCCAGGGTGGCGCCCGCCAACGCGGTGATGCCCGACGGGTCGAGGGGTGGGGCCACTTCCACCACGTCGGCTCCGACGAGGTCGAGTCCGGCCATGGCGCGGACCAGATAGAGCGCCTCGCGGCTCGTGAATCCGCCTATCTCAGGCGTTCCGGTGCCCGGCGCATAGGCGGGATCGAGCGCGTCGATGTCGAAGCTCAGATAGGCCGGGCCGTCGCCGATTCGGGTGCGGGCCTCCGCCGCCACTTCAGGCAAGCCGCGCCCGATCGCTTCTTCCATGCCGATGATGCGCACGCCTTGCGCACGCGCCCAGTCCAACTCGTCGGCGGAATCCTGGCTGCCCCGCAGGCCGATCTGCACCATCCGGGTGGGATCGAGCACCCCGTCCTCGATCGCGCGGCGGAACGGCGTGCCGTGGGTGAGGCGGGTGCCGTCGTATTGTCCGTCATCCGTGTCGCTGTGCGCATCGATGTGGACGAGACCGAGAGGCCTGTGGTGTCCGAGCGCCCGCAACACCGGATAGGTCACGAAATGGTCGCCGCCCACCGCGAGCGGGACGATGCCGGCCGCCGCCAGCGGGGCAAAGAACGCTTCGATCCGCGCGCAGGTCGCCGCCACGTCGATGGGGTTGACCGGCACGTCGCCGAGATCGGCACAGGCCGCGAGGTCGTAGGGCTCGATGCCCGTCACAGGGTTGATCGCCCGCGTGCCGGTGGAGGCGTCGCGCACGCCGCGCGGGCCGAGCCGCGCGCCCGGCCGGTTGGTGGTCGCCCCGTCGAAAGGGATGCCGATCAGGCCGATGTCGATCCGGCCCGCCGCTTCGGCGGGATCGACGATGGGGAGCCGCATGAAGCTCGCGACTCCGGAGAAGCGCGGCGAGACCATGCAGGACAGGGGCCGGTGGCGGGCAATCCGGTCAGCATCCGATTCGCTCGGCATCGGATGTCTCCTTGCGCTCTGATCGGTTGTCGCCACGGCGGCACACCGATCTAGCAGATCACGCGCGGGAGCGCCGTCGATGACGGCGAGACGACACTCGCGTTGACGGAACCGCAACGCGTGTCTATAGAGCGCACATCGCCGACGGACGCGGTTACCGCTCTCCGTCGGCTTCGCCGTTGCCCGAACAACCTGCACGCGATCATCCGACACGTTAAGCCCGCGGGCTCGTCGAGATCGCCTCAAACGTGACGAGGATGCCCCATGGCCAACACCGTGTCGGCCAAGAAAATGACCCGCAAGATCGTGAAGCGGACCGCTGTGAACCGCTCGCGCCGCAGCCGCATGCGCACTTTCGTCCGCAAGGTCGAAGAAGCCATTGCCGGCGGCGATCAGACCACGGCGCTGACCGCTCTGCGGGAAGCCCAGCCCGAGATCATGCGGGCTGCTCAGCACGGCATCGTGCACAAGAACAACGCTTCCCGGAAGATTTCGCGCCTCGCGGCGCGGGTCAAGGCGCTCGCCGCCTAAGCCGATCCGACCCAGGAACGATGCGAAAGAAGCCCGGCAGCGATGCCGGGCTTCTTTCGTTTGCGTGTCTGCCGCATGGCGCCGAGCCGGTCCGTGACGATCCGCATCTAACTGCACCCTCCCCGCCTGCGCCGAGCGATGCCTCACCTGCAGTCCGTATCCACTATTACGCGGCCGGCGCTCGGCGGATTGGTGACTAAGCGTTAACGACGATGAGAATCTGTCTTGTTGCGGAGTCCCGGACCCGAGTGTAGCTTAACGATGTCTGGAGATTACCGGACAAATCCGAGCTTTCTGCGAGTCACGCCCGAATCGTTCACAAGATGGAACGTCGGCTCGACTCGGTCGCCAAAACCCGTGGTCCACCGGGAGCTTATTTTGCCGTCCCCGTAAGTCCCGTTGTTAGGAGAACCGTAGCTTATTGTTGATAGGCTTGTTTCATCGGCAAAGGCCTTCCGTGGAGGGGTTGACTCCACAGCGGCGATCTGGGTCTCGCGAATGCTTTGCGAGGCGCGACTTTAGTCAAGTGTGCGTACGTTCCGGTGGCGGCTGGCCGTCGTCGGCGCGAGGAGAGCGATGATGCATGTCGACGGTAGCGTGTCCGGCAATGCCGAGACGGGCATGAGCGGCGTGAGCGGTCCCGATACGGTGGCCGCCTGGGCTCGGGTGAAACGCCGCCTCCGGGCGGAACTCGGCGAGGACGTGTTCGCGAGCTGGTTCGCGCGTCTGGAGCTTCTGGATGTATCGGGCAGCACCGCCCGCCTCACGGTCCCGACTCGGTTCCTCAAGAGCTGGATCGAATCCCATTATCTCGACCGGGTGCTGACGACCTTCCGTAGTGAGGTCGAGGACGTAGCGCGGATCGACGTGTCGGTGCGCGGCCCTGCCGCCGCGCGGCCAGCGGTGCCGAGTGCTCCGAAGCCCAACATGCCGGCGAGTCCCCTCGCCCGCCTGCAGGCTGCCGGCAGCGCGATGCCGTCTCATGGCGACGCCGCCCGTGCGTCGGAGTCCGAGACCAACGCATCCACCCGCGGCGATAGCGGTTCGGGCGATCTCAACGGCGCTCCCCTCGACAACCGCCTCACCTTCGCGAGCTTCGTAGTCGGCCGCTCCAATGCGCTGGCTCATGCGGCGGCCGAACGCGTCGCCCGTCACGACGGCCAGGGTGCGCTCTACAACCCGCTTTATTTCCATGCCGGCGTCGGCCTGGGTAAGACCCACCTGCTGCATGGCATCGGCCACGCCGCCCGCGAATCCGGCCGCCGGGTGATCTACCTCACCGCCGACCGGTTCATGTACGGCTTCGTCAACGCGCTGAAGACCCAGAACGCGCTGGCGTTCAAGGAGCGTCTGCGCGCCATCGATTTGCTCATCCTCGACGACGTGCAGTTCATCCAGGGCAAGTCGATCCAGGCCGAATTCGGTCACACCCTGAATGCGCTGATCGATGCCGGCCGTCAGGTCGTCGTCGCCTCGGACCGGCCGCCCACCGAACTGGAGGCCCTGGAGGAGCGGGTACGCTCGCGCCTCGCCGGTGGCCTGGTGGTCGAGATCGGCACCCTCGACGAGCAGCTCCGCACCTCGATCCTGGCGGCGCGACTTGCGGCGGTTCAGGTCTCGCACCCGAACTTCGAGGTTTCGCCGACGGTGGCGACCTATGTCGCCCGCGCCATCACAGCCAACGGCCGCGATCTCGAAGGCGCCGTGAACCGGCTCCTGGCGCATGCCACCCTCACCGGCACCGCCGTGACGATGGAGACCGCCGAGACCGCCATCCGCGATCTGGTGAAGAACCGCGAGCCCAAGCGCATCAAGATCGAGGACATCCAGAAGCTGGTGGCCTCGCGCTACAACGTCTCGCGGTCCGACATCCTCTCCGAACGGCGCACCGCCGCCGTGGTCAAGCCGCGTCAGATCGCCATGTACCTCTCGAAGGTGCTGACGCTGCGCTCGCTGCCCGAGATCGGTCGCCGGTTCGGAGGTAGAGATCACACGACGGTGCTTCACGCGGTGCGCAAGATCGACAAACTGATCGGCGAGGACAATGTCCTCAACGACGAGGTCGAACTCCTGAAGCGCATGCTGCAGGATTGATGCACCCTGGCGGCGGGAGCCATCCGGTCCCGCTGCCCTTTCGGGACAGGCCGTTTCGGTGAACGGCTTGCGCTCATGGAACGACCCTGTGACCGCTCGGGAACGGCGAGCCGATTCCATCCCCACGGGATCGGCGCCAGCGTACCTCTCGCACTTGCGTTCCCGGATCGGCTTCGCCAAGCTCGTCGGCCACGGTGCCCGGCCGCGCGGAAGCCATGGCGCGACGCCGCGCCGGCTTCGGCGACGTCCTCCTTAAGACCACGAGTTTTGTCGATGAGAGTCACTGTCGAGCGCGCGGCCCTCCTTCGGTCGCTCGGCCACGTGCACCGCGTGGTGGAGCGCCGCAACACCATCCCGATCCTGTCGAACGTGCTCCTGCGCGGCAGCCCGGCGGGCCTCGAACTGCGCGCCACCGACCTCGATATCGAGGTGACGGAAACCATTCCCGCCGACGTGGCGGATGCCGGCGCCACCACCGTGCCCGCACACGTGATCTACGACATCGTCCGCAAGCTGCCGGATGGCGCCCAGGTCTCCCTCGAGACCAACGGCGAGACCGGGCAGATGACGATCCGCTCCGGCCGCTCGCGCTTCTCGCTCGGCGCCCTGCCCGAGGGCGATTTCCCGGATCTCGCCGCGGGCGAGCTGCCGAGCCGCTTTTCGATTGCGGCCTCCGACCTCAAGCGCCTCATCGAGAAGACCCAGTTCGCGATCTCCACCGAGGAGACGCGCTACTATCTCAACGGCATCTACCTGCACACGATCGAGTCCGAGGGTTCGCTCAAGATGCGCGCCGTCGCCACCGACGGCCATCGTCTCGCCCGCGTGGAGATCGAGGCGCCGGAGGGCAGCCGCGATATGCCGGGCATCATCGTGCCGCGCAAAGCAGTGGCCGAGATCATCAAGCTGGTGGAGGATGGCGGCGAGAGCGTCGAGATCGACCTGTCGCCCGCCAAGATCCGCTTCAAGTTCGCCAGCGGCGTCGTCCTGATCTCGAAGCTGATCGACGGGACCTTCCCCGACTATCAGCGCGTGATCCCGTCCGGGAACGACAAGTTCCTCACCGTGCAGCGCGACGAGTTCGCCCGCGCCGTCGACCGTGTATCGACCATCTCGTCGGAGCGCGGGCGCGCGGTGAAACTCGCCGTGCAGGAGGGCCGCCTCGCCCTCTCGGTGAACAACCCGGATTCGGGCAGCGCCACAGAGGAACTCGACGTCGATTACGATGCGGCCGCCCTCGATATCGGGTTCAACGCCCGCTACCTCCTCGACATCACCAGCCAGCTCGAGGGCGACACCGCCCTGTTCAAGCTCGCCGATCCGGGCTCGCCGACGCTGATCCAGGACCGTGAGGGCGCGCCCGCGCTCTACGTGCTCATGCCGATGCGGGTGTGATCGCGGCCGAGACGCCGCTACCGTCGAGACGTGCTGCCCACGATCCGCTATCAGCCGGCGGGATGCGCCTCACCCGCCTGATCTGCCGCGATTTCCGCAACCATGCCGACCTCGACCTCGGGGTGGATCGGCGCTTTGTTGCGCTGATCGGCGAGAACGGCGCCGGCAAGACCAATCTGCTGGAGGCGATTTCGCTGTTCTCGCCGGGGCGAGGCCTGCGGCGGGCCGATCTCGGCAGTATGGCCCGCACCGGCGGCCCCGGCGGGTTCGCCGTCTCGATGACGCTGTCCGCCGGAGAGGATGAGCACCGGATCGGGACCGGTTACGAGCCGCCGGGCTTCGATGGCCGCGCTGCCCGCCTGTGCCGGATCGATGGCGCCACCGCGCCCTCCCCGGTCGCCTTCTCGGAATTTTTGCGCGTGGTCTGGCTGACCCCCGATCTCGATGCGCTGTTCCGCGGCCCGGCCGGCGATCGCCGCCGCTTCCTCGACCGGCTGGTCCTGGCCGTCGACGCGACGCACGGCGCGCGGGTCAACGCGATGGAGCGCTCCCTGCGGTCGCGCAATCGCCTGTTGGAAGAGCGGCCCAACGACGGGCAATGGCTCGACGCCATCGAGCGCGAGGTCGCCGAACTCGGCGTCGCCGTGGCACTCGCCCGCCGCGAGACCGCGGAGCGCCTCGACCGCCTGATCGCGGAGGGCCGCGACGATTCCCAGCCATTTCCCTGGGCCGGTTTGCGCCTCGAAGGCGACCTCGACGATCTCGTCGCGGTCTGGCCGGCCATTGAGGCGGAGGACCGCTTCCGCATGGCCCTGCGCCAGGGTCGCGCCCGCGATCGGGCGGCGGGCCGTACCCTGAGCGGCCCGCAGACCAGCGACCTCGTCGTCCGCCACGGTCCCAAAGATGTGCCGGCCGCCACCGCCTCCACCGGCGAGCAGAAGGCACTACTGATCGGCCTCGTGCTCGCCCATGCCCGCCTCGTACATGCGATGTGCGGCATCGCGCCGGTCATCCTGCTCGACGAGGTCGCGGCTCATCTCGATCCGCGCCGCCGGACCGGCCTGTTCGAGGCGCTGGAGGCGTTGCAGGGGCAGGTCTGGATGACGGGGGCAGACCCGGCTCTGTTCGCGGAGCTCGAAGGCCGCGCGGACGTGGTGACGGTGGCGGATGGGCGGATCGCATCGACCTGAAGGTCCCACCCTGGTCGCCGCAGTCAAAGCGATATGCTCGAGGCGCGCGCCTGAAATATCTTCCTGACGCTCGCCATTGGCTTGGTCGCCTCCAATATCTTCATCCTCGTCCACGGAGCGATCCTGCCGGATCTCGGTTGACTTCCCTCCGTGTGGCGGTTCGTCATCAATTCGCCGGTCGCACACCTGGTGATGCGGAAGTACGGCGCCGTCGATGCGAGCTTTCGCGAGTCTCTTCTGGCTTTCATGATTCTCGGCGCCACCATTGGCCCGCTCGGATTCATGTCTATGTCCGAGTGCGTTCTCGCGCCCCACAAAATTACGATGATTATCCTATAGAATATATTTCGTAATATCGCCATTCACCTGCTTTTTCACTGTGCCGTGTTGTTTACGGTCATGATATTGCTTTTTTTCGGCGCTCTCTTATTTCTGAATTTTGGCGCATAACTAAAACTAGTGATTCATCTGTTCCTCTCTATGCTGGTTTGTGCCTGCTTCAGCCTTCGTTCCAACCATCAATTCGAATTGGCCGAGCGCCAAGGCTTTCTGCTGAAATTACGCGAAACATTGCGAGCGGATCGATTGCGGATCGAGGGTACAAGTCTGCTCGAATTGTCCAACAGCGATCCATCGACGCTATTGTCGAATCGCCGGGCATTCGACGCCAAGCTCGCCGAGCTGTGGTGCCAGACCCAAAATCACGGGCAGCCGTTTTCGCTGCTCATGATCGACGTCGATTTTTTCAAGAAATTCAACGATCAAGACGGCTATCTGTCCGGCGACACATGCCTCAAGCAAGTCGCGGGCGCCTTGCGGTCCAATGTAATCCGTGAAGAAGACGTGGTCGTGCGTTACCGAGGCGAAGAGGTCTCGGTGTTGCTGGCCGTCTGTAAGGCCCGCGCCGCCGCTCAAATCGCCGAGCGTCTTCGTGGGCCGGGTTCATAGGACCGCGATTGTCCATGGGAACCGCGGCGACGGCGATGAAGCCGTCAGCATCGGCATCGCGTCGAGCGAAGTCGATTATTCCGACTGCCCGGAGGGTTGCGTCTCGATCGCCGATCGGACCCTTTACAATGCCAAGCGCGCGGGGCGGAACATTATCTCGCTGAGAGTACAAAGTACTCTATAAAGACGCTATTATGGATCATAATTCTACTTAAAATTCATAAAATAGAACAATGCCCTACTCCTGTCGCGGAAAGGATCAAAAATTTTCTCTCAAGTCAGCCAGCGTGTGCTATGGGCGTGACCGGCCCGATCCGGTCTGTCCAACCGCATGTTTTTCGCGATGCTCCTATCCAACCTCATCTTGTTCGCAGCGGTTTATGCCGTCGCAGTCGCGACCCCCGGACCGGGCGTCGCGGCGATTGTCGGGCGGGTTCTGGCCAGTGGCACGCAGGGCGTCGGGTGGGTTATCGCCGGTTTCGTCCTCGCCGACTTGATCTGGTTTTGCGTGACCGCGGCTGGGTTCGCGTTTGTCGCCCAGTCTTTCGCCCCGTTCTTCCTCGTCGTGAAGTACGGCGGTGCTCTCTACCTTGCCTACTTGGCATGGAAGGCCTGGACGACGCCGGTCGGGACCTACGAAGACGCCGCGAAAGCCGGCGGCAATGGGCTTCACCAGCTCGTTTGGGGCACGGTCGTTTCGTTGGGCAATCCAAAAGTGATCATGTTCTTCCTGGCGATCCTCCCGACGGCGGTCGCGCTCGATGACCTGACGCTCGTCGGCGTCGCCGAACTCTGTGCCATCATCACCGTCGTGCAAGGGGCCATCCTGGTGATCTATGTCGCCGCCACATCGCGCGCGCGGCGGTTCGTCACGTCGGCCCGAGCCCAGCGGCTCGTCCATCGCAGCGCCGGTGCGATGATGGCCGGTGCGGCTTTCGCGATTGCTGCCCGGTGATTGCCCTTCGGTGATTGCGGAGCGGACGTCATCCTGCATCGGGCGAAGCCGCGCAGTTGCGGTGATCGCTTCAACGCCATAGAGAGCGCATCGGTCTTGCCGGGCCTTCGCGCGGGTGCCAACTTTCGCCTGGAGCAGTGCCGGCAGGAATGCCAGCCACGCATTCCGAAAGTCCGGTATCGGATGTCGACACCAGTCGCTCCGTGCCCGAGCTTACGACGCTTCCAAGCAAAGGTATCGATGACCTCTCGTCTCGACGAAGCCCGGCGCGCGCTCAAGACCACCTTCGGCTACGACGATTTTCGTCCCGGCCAGGATGAGGTGATCGGCGCGGTCCTCGACGGGACGGACGTGTTCGCGGTGATGCCCACGGGTTCGGGCAAGTCGATGACCTATCAGTTGCCGGCGCTGGTGGAATCCTCCCTGACGGTGGTGGTCTCGCCCCTGATCGCCCTGATGCACGATCAGGTGCAGCAGATGCTGGGGTTCGGCGTGGCCGCGGCCACTCTCAACTCCTCGGTGGCGGAGGCGACAGCCCGCGAGACTTGGCGCCAAATCCGCTCCGGCGATCTGCGGCTGCTGTTCGTCTCGCCGGAGCGGTTGATGATGGAAGGCTTGATGGAGGCCCTGCGCGGGGCGGGCGTGCGGCGGTTGGCCGTGGACGAAGCCCACTGCGTCTCGCAATGGGGCCACGATTTCCGACCCGAATATCGCGATCTGTCGCGCGCGCGCGAGGCGTTGGGCAACGTCCAGACGCTGGCGCTCACCGCCACGGCCGACAAGGCGACGCGGGCCGACATCACCGAACGGCTATTTCCGGCCGGGCGGGAATTGAAGGCCTTCGTCCATTCCTTCGACAGGCCCAACATCCGCCTGACCTTCACGCCGAAGGACAATCCGACACGGCAGATCGAGCGGTTCCTCAAGCACCGCCGCTCGGAAAGCGGGATCATCTACTGCTCGTCGCGGAAACGCACGGAACAGCTCGCCGAGACCCTGGCCAAGGATGGCTTCAACGCCCTGCCCTATCATGCCGGCCTCGACCAGGGCACGCGCATGAAGAATCAGGACACGTTCCTACAGGAGGACGGGGTGGTGATGACCGCCACTGTGGCTTTCGGCATGGGCATCAACAAGCCCGACGTGCGCTTCGTCTGCCACGCCGACATGCCGTCCAATGTCGAGGGCTATTACCAGGAAATCGGCCGCGCCGGGCGCGATGGCCTGCCCGCCGACACGCTCACCATCTACGGCCTCGACGACATGTCCCTGCGTCGACGCCAGATCGACGAGAAGGACGTGCCGGACGAGCGCCGCCGGGTGGAGCGGCGCAAGCTCGAGGCGATGATCGCGCTGTGCGAGGGCGCCACCTGCCGGCGTCAGTCGCTGCTGGGCTATTTCGGCGAGGCGAGCGAGCCGTGCGGCCGCTGCGATCTGTGCCGGAGCGGCATTTCGCTCATCGACGCCACGGTGCCGGCTCAGAAGCTGCTTTCGGCGATCGTCCGCACCGGCCAGCGCTTCGGCGCGGCCTATGTCTGCGACGTGGTGCACGGCAAGGAATCCGACACGATCCGCCGCAACGGCCATGTCGCGCTGAAGACCTTCGGGGTCGGTGCCGACAAGCCGGTCACCGCGTGGCGCGCCATGCTGCGCCAGCTGTTCGCGGCCGGTGCCGTCTCGGAGAACGGCGATGGGTTCGGCGGGCTCTCCCTCACCGACAAGGGCGAAGCGATCCTGTTCGGGCGCGAGACCATCCAGATGCGGCCCGACCCGGAGCCGAAGGCCGCCGAACCACGCGACCGCAAGCGCTCGGCCACCCGTGACGACGCCAATCTCGACCTCGATCCGGCCACCGAAGCGCTGTTCCAGCACCTGCGCGGTCTGCGCGCCACCATCGCGCGTTCCGACAACATCGCCGCCTTCATGGTGTTTCCCGACCGGACTCTGATCGAGATGGCGCGGATGAAGCCGGTGGACCTCTATGCCCTGCGCACGGTCCACGGCGTCGGCGAGCGCAAGCGCGAGGCCTATGGCGATCGCTTCGTCGCGGCCATCGCCGAGCACCTCAACCACGCCGCCACCGGTTCGGGCTGATGCGGTTTCGCACTCGTCTCGCCTGACGTGGATCGTGTAGGGACGGGTTTGCTCTCGACGCCCCATCGCAACCGGACGGACGACCCATCTCCCAGGAATCACCTCATCTACCGCGTCAGGTCTTCTACATGCCCGGATTCGATCCGCGCGAGCCGGAGACCTATTGGGGGCTGTTCCGTCGCGAAAGCCGGCTGACCGCCGTCCGGCGCGGCATGGCGATCACGGTGAGCGATCCGCACCGGTCCGCCGACGGCCTCAGGCTGGATTGGGAGATCCGGGCCGACGACACCGAGACTCGGTATTGCCTGCTGCGCTGGGACGACATCGTCCGCGCGCGTTTTCCACGGTCGAATTGGCGCCGTCTCGTCGGGGCTCCGGTTCTGTGGTGGCGGCTCTACCGCACCGGCTACGTCAAGAGTTTCCGGAGCGAAGCCCGCCGCTTTGCCCGCGTCATCATCGGCGTTCACCGGATCTATGCCGCGCTCGTCCTGGCGAGTCTCCTTCTCGCCGCGAGCCTGCTGCGCCTCGTCCCGGATTTCGCCCTGCCATGGGCGGCACTGCTCGTGCCCGTGGTGGCCTACGCGATCCTGGCCTTGCTGATGGGGGCGACCCGGGGCAAGCCGTTCTATGTCGCCCATTTGGTGGACGACACCGCCTTCACCCACGACCATGCCGGCGGCGCCGAGCCCCGGATGCGTGATCGCCTCGATGCCTTTGCCACCACCATCGCGGCCGCCGAGGGTCATGCGAGCGAGATCGTGGTGATCGGTCATTCCTCGTCGAGCTTCCTCGGTCTCGAAGCCCTCGACCGCGTGCTGCTGCGTGACCCCGACTTCGGTTCACGCGGCACGCCGGTGTCGTTCGTGAGTATCGGCAGCGTCATTCCCTGGATCACCCTCGATCCGCGGGCAAAGGAAATGCGCGACGCCTTGGCGCGTGTCGCCGCTTCCGATGCGATTCGCTGGCTCGACGTGCGGGCGAAATGGGATTGGCTCTCGGTGCATCGGCGCAATCCGCTGAGCGCGTCCCGCATTCCGGCCCCGGCAGCGCACCGGCCAGCGGAAATCCACGTGCGGATCGAGGACCTCATCGAACAGCGCATCATCGCCCGGCGCAAATGGAACCTGTTCCGCATGCACTTCCAGCTTCTGATGTCGAGCCGCCTGCCCACGGCCTTCGATTACGTGGCGTTCGTTGCCGGGGCGGAGCCGGTCCACGCAGCCATCGACCGACTGCGCGCCGTGCCGATCGAAGGCGATGAGGACGCGTGATCCACGCCGATCCCGGTGAAGCGTGCGCGCCGTTCCGCGATCGCGTGTTGCCAGGGCGCGGCGTTACCCTCTAGAGCCGTCTCGACAAAGACGGACACGTCGGCGAGATGGCCGCGCAGAATCGTGTCGAGAGAGGCCGAATGTTCCGCAACGATGTTCCGATCACCGACGAACTGGTGCGTCAGCACGGCCTGACGCCGGACGAGTACGCGCGGTTCCGCGGCCTCATCGGGCGTGACCCGACCCTGACCGAACTCGGCATCGTCTCGGCGATGTGGAACGAGCATTGCTCCTACAAGTCGTCGCGAAAGCATCTGCGCGGGTTGCCGACCTCGGCACCGTGGGTGATCCAGGGGCCGGGCGAAAATGCCGGCGTCATCGACATCGGCGACGGGCTGGCCTGCGTCTTCAAGATGGAGAGCCACAACCACCCGAGCTTCATCGAGCCCTATCAGGGTGCGACCACCGGTGTCGGCGGTATCCTTCGCGACGTGTTCACCATGGGCGCGCGGCCGATCGCGGCGCTCAATGCCCTCCGCTTCGGGTCGCCAGATCACCCGCGCACCCGTCACCTCGTCTCGGGCGTGGTCGCGGGCATCGGCGGCTACGGCAATTCCTTCGGTGTGCCGACGGTGGGCGGCCTGATGGGCTTCCACTCGCGCTACGACGGCAACATCCTCGTCAACGCCATGGCGGTGGGTCTCGCCAAGACCGACGCGATCTTCTACGCGGCGGCGACGGGGGTCGGGAATTCCATCGTCTATCTCGGCTCGAAGACCGGCCGCGACGGCATCCACGGTGCCACCATGGCGTCGGCCGAATTCGACGAATCCTCGGAATCGAAGCGCCCCACCGTGCAGGTCGGCGACCCCTTCGCCGAGAAGCTGTTGCTGGAAGCCTGCCTCGAACTGATGGCGTCCGGCGCCGTCATCGCCATCCAGGACATGGGCGCTGCCGGCCTCACCTGCTCGGCCGTCGAGATGGGCGCCAAGGGCGATCTCGGCGTCGAGCTCCACATCGAGAAGGTGCCGGCCCGAGAGGCCGGCATGAGCGCCTACGAGATGATGCTGTCCGAGAGCCAGGAGCGGATGCTCATGGTGCTCAAGCCCGGCATGGAGGCCGAGGCCGAGGCGATCTTCGTGAAATGGGGCCTCGACTTCGCGATCATCGGCCACACCACCGACACGCTGCGCTTCGTGGTCAAGCATGACGGTGTCGTCATGGCCGACCTGCCGATCAAGGAACTCGGCGACGAGGCACCGCTCTATGACCGGCCGCACATCGCCAACACCCATCAGCCGGTGATCGCGTCCGCCGACGTGCCCGAGACGATGGGCAGCGCGGCGGCGCTGAAGGCGCTCATCGGCTCGCCGGACCTGTCGTCCAAGCGCTGGGTCTACGAGCAATACGACCACTACATTGGTGGCAACACGGTGCAGAAGCCGGGTGGCGACGCGGCTATCGTGCGTGTCGAGGACGGCCCCAAGGGCCTCGCCATGACGGCCGACGTCACCCCGCGCTATTGCGAGGCCGATCCGGTGGAGGGCGGCAAACAGGCGGTAGCGGAAGCCTGGCGCAACCTCACCGCCGTGGGAGCGCGGCCCCTCGCCATCACCGACAACCTCAACTTCGGCAATCCAGAGAAGCCTGAGGTGATGGGCCAGCTCATCGGCTGCCTCAAGGGGATCGGCGAGGCCTGTCTCGCCCTCGACTTCCCCGTCGTGTCCGGCAACGTGTCGCTCTACAATGAGACCAACGGCGTCGGTATCCTGCCGACCCCGACCATCGGCGGCGTCGGCGTCCTCGACGACGTGACGGTTCATGCCACCATCGACCTCAAGCGCGAGGGCGACATCCTGGTGCTGGTTGGTGCCACCGCCGGTTGGCTCGGCCAATCGGTCTATCTCGCTGTCATCGCCGGCCGTGAAGAGGGTGCGCCGCCGCCGGTGGATCTCGCCATCGAGCGCCGTAACGGCGATTTCGTCCGCGAACTCATCACTTCCGGCCGCGTCGATACGGTCCACGACCTGTCCGACGGCGGCCTCGCGGTGGCGCTCGCCGAAATGGCGATGGCCGGCGGCATCGGCGCCGCTCTCCCCGAGACCCCGGCCGGACTGGCAACTCATGCCTACCTCTTCGGCGAGGATCAGGCGCGCTACCTTCTCGCCGTCCACCCCGAGACCGTGCCGGACCTGCTCTACAGCGCCTCGGCACAGGGGATCGAAGCCGTCGCCGTCGGCGTCACAGGCTCCGACCGTTTGACGCTCCCCGGCGGCGAGACCATATCGGTGGCTGCGTTGCGCGACACCCACGAGGGATGGCTGCCGGCCTACATGGCGAGCCAGCCCGCCGGCGTTCAGGCCTGAGCGACCCAAAAGACCTCCAGGAGTTCAACATCATGCCGATGGATGCGCGCGAGATCGAAGACATGATCCGGCAGGCGTTGCCGGACGCGCAGGTCGAGATCAAGGATCTGGCCGGCGACGGCGACCATTATGCCGCCACCGTCCTATCGTCGGCCTTCAAGGGCAAGACGCGGGTGGCCCAGCACCAGATGGTCTACGGCGCGCTTCAGGGGCGCATGGGTGGCGTGCTGCACGCCCTTGCGCTCACCACCGGCCTACCCCAGGATTGAGGGACACGCCGAGGGAGACCTCGGAGGTCGAAGCCATCCTCCGACTGATCGTGGAAGCGGCGGCCTTGAAATCGACGAATCAATCCTGACCTGAACGGTGACGTAGGCCGTTCTTTAAATCACGAGGATCCTCATGAGCGACGCCAACACCCTGATCGAGACCGAGATCAAGTCCCAGGACGTGGTCGTGTTCATGAAGGGCACGCCGCAATTCCCCATGTGCGGCTTCTCCGGACAGGTCGTGCAGATTCTCAACTACCTCGAAGTGCCGTTCAAGGGCGTGAACGTCCTCGACGACATGGCGATCCGCGACGGTATCAAGGCGTTCTCGAACTGGCCGACGATCCCGCAGATCTACGTGAAGGGTGAGTTCGTCGGTGGTTGCGACATCACCCGCGAGATGTTTCAGTCGGGGGAATTGCAGCAATTCCTCGCCGAGAAGGGCGTTCCGGTGAAGGCCGCGACCGCCGCCTGACACGCCACAGACTGTCCGTAAGTCGATGAAGGGCGCGCGAGCGCCCTTTTTCGTGTCTGCAGCGCTTATCCGGTCTCGAGGCTTTGCAGGCCGGTTTCCACCCTTGCCGCCGACGAGCATCCCAAGGGCGGTCCGATAACCGGTGAAAACCATCGCTTTTGCAGCGCTTTGGAAACGCGCCTGCGCGGCCTTGCAGCGGCGTCGAAGGTATCAAAGACGCTGTCGTGTCGCCCCGTTTGGGGGTTCGCGAGCCAGAACCGCGATTACTGAAAACCGCAGCCGACCACTGTAATCACGTGCGCTGCCGCACTGCGAAACCTTTTGCGCAATGCGAACGTAAATTAATGGTAAATAATCGGGCGGTCACGGAACTTATTGCCGTTGTCCACATTGTATGCGAATAGCCGATTTCTGCGGACCCGATGAAGGGACGCAAGGCCTCAGGTCGAGTGACCGTCATGCCAGTTTTTGAATCCAAGAACTTAGACGCCGAATTCGAAGGCCACGCCTTTCTTGCCGCGATTCTGCACCCCTCGCAGGAGGCACAGAGCCGGGCCTTGACGCATGGCCGCAATCGCGCGGCACGCGGCGCGATGATGGCAGACCCGATGACGATGGAGCCGCGCCATCCAGTCGGTTTCGTCGAGATCGAGATTGAGACCCAAGCGTCTTAGCTTGGCGTTCCGGCTACACTTTCCTCGCCTACCATGTTTGTGGGGTGATGGTTCCCTGGCGTGTTACGACAACCCATGATTTACCCCGCCGTTCGATAGCCTCGATCCGACCGACACCCGGGACCACATCTCCCGGCCCGACCTCGACGAGCCGGCGCTTCCGATCTTCCAACATCGCGATCCCATCATAGACCTCACGCACCGCCCAATTTTCGGTCGGGGAAGGTTTGGGCTTGTCGGCGAGAGCCCCGGTTTGCGTGGGGTCCGACTGTGTAGTCGTCACAGGGCCCGCAGCGGGGGAAGCGGAGACCTGCACAGCCGGACGCTTTTCGCTCTGAGCGGTCCATGCAGTAATTTGCGCAGCCTGCTCTTTCTCTGCCTGTTCGAGCTTGTCGGCCAATGCGGCGATCTTGCCCGTCAAAGCCTGTTCTGCGCGTGTGATTCGCTCCGTCAATGCGGTGCCGCGGGTTCGGGCTTCGATGCGGGTCGCCTCGCCGCTGTCTTGCACCTGCGAAATGCTTTTACCGATCCGCTCCACCTGCGCCTGTGTGCGCTCGGTCTCGCCACGGGCGGCGTCGAGAGAGGTCTGGACCTGTACGAACGTGTCACCCGATCGGTCGCCATGGGCGCCGGCGAGGCTCGCCGCTCCGGCACCCAGCACCACACCGATGGCCAGTGCACCGCCGACCAAGCCGATCAGGCGCGGGTCGAACCTCAAACCGGCCTTGGGTTGCGGGATGCGGGCCGGCTCGACGGCCGCTTCCGTCACGAGCGTCGGCGCGGCGGGCTTGTGTGCCGCCTTGGCGCTCGTGATCACCTGCTTCAGCAGCGCTTCCGGCGAGGTGTCCTGATCCGTCATGACCAATGCTTCCCGATGGTGCAAGAAGCATTGGTTAAGGATACTTCTTTACGAAATCGTTACCACTGGCGCCCGATCAGGTGGCGAGACCGCGTTGGCGCAGCAGCGGATCGATGCTCGGCAGTCGCCCGCGGAAGGCGATGTAGGCCTCACCGGGATCACGCAGGTTGCCGGCTCCGTAGACGAATTTGCGCAGGCGCGCCGCAATCTCCGGATCGAAGATATTGCCGGCCTCGCGGAACGCGTCGAAGGCATCCGCGTCAAGCACCTCCGACCATAGGTAGCTGTAATATCCGGCCGCATAGCCGTCGCCCGAGAAGATATGCGCGAAATGCGGCGAGCGGTGCCGCATGGAGATCTCCGGCGGCATCGCGATCCGCTTGAGCGCATCGGCCTCGAAGTCCAGCACATCGAGCCCGTCTTCGCCGGCATTCGACAGGTGCAGGGTCATGTCGACGATCGCCGACGACGTGTATTCGATGGTGGCAAAACCCTGGTTGAAGGTGCGCGCGGCGAGCAGGCGCTTCAGCAGGTCTTCCGGCATCGGCTCGCCGGTGCGGTAATGGCGGGCGTGCTCGCGCAGAACTTCCGGCTGTTCGAGCCAATGCTCGTAGAGCTGCGAGGGCAGCTCGACGAAGTCGCCGGCAACCGCCGTGCCCGCCAACAGCGGGTAGGTCACGTCGGAGAGGAGCCCATGCAGGGCGTGGCCGAATTCGTGAAACAGCGTGCGGGCGTCGTCGAACGACAGCAGCGTTGCCTCACCCTCGGGAGCCTTGGCGAAATTCATCACGTTGACGATGATCGGCGTGATCGTGCCGTTGAGCCGCTCCTGCGAGCGGAAGGCGCTCATCCAGGCGCCGCTGCGCTTCGAGGCGCGGGCGAAATAATCGCCCAGGAACACCCCGACCTCGGACCCGTCGGCATTCCGCACCGCCCAGGCCCGCACGTCGGGATGGTAGCGCGGCACGTCCGCCAGTTCCTCGAACTGCAGCCCGAACAGGCGCGTGGCCGTATCGAACGAGGCGGCGATCACACCGTCGAGGGGCAGGTACGGCTTGATCTCGCCCTCGTCGAGGTTGTGCTCGGCCCGGCGCAGTTTCTCGGCGTAGTGGCGCCAATCGTGCCGTGCGAGGGCGAAGTTGTGCCCCTCCGCCTGCACCAATGCCTGAAGCCGATCGCGCTCGGTCGCCGCCTGATGGTGCGCCGGGGTCCAGACGTTGCGCAACAGGTCCATGGCGTTGTCGGGCGTGCGCGCCATGGTGTCGGAGAGCTTGAAGTGCGCGAAGCTGTCGAACCCGAGCAGCCGGGCACGTTCGGCGCGCAGGGATACGATCTCGGCAATAATGGCGCGGTTGTCGGTCTCGCCGCCACTCTCGCCGCGCTTCGACCACGCCGCGTAGGCCTTCTCCCGCAGATCGCGGCGCGTGGAGAACACCAGGAACGGCTCGATCAGCGAGCGCGACAGGGTGATGACGTGGGCATGCGTCCCACCGCGCTCCTTGGCTGCGGACGCTGCGGCCGAGCGCAGGAACGGCGGCAGGCCGGCGAGATCGTCCTCGCCGTCGAGCGGCAGCGCGAAGGCACCTTCGTCGGCAAGCAGGTTCTGGCTGAAGCTGGTGCCGAGTTCGGCCATGCGGCCGGCGATCTCGGCCATGCGGGTCTTGGCCTCGGGCGCGAGATCGGCGCCTGAGCGGCGAAAGCGTGTGCGGTAGCGGTCGAGAACCCGACGCTCCTCCGACCCGAGGTTCTCCGCATCGGCATCGATCACCGAGATGCGGGCCCACAGATCGGGGTTCAGGTAGATGGCGCTGCCGTGGCGGGCCAGACGCGGCGTGATCGCGCGCTCGACGGCCTGCAGCTCCGAATCGGTGTTGCTGCCGCTCAGGTTGAAGAACACGCTGGCGACCCGATCGAGATCGAGCCCGGCGCGCTCCAGGGCGGCGACGCTGTTGTCGAAGGTCGGCGCATCCGGATTGTTCGCGATGGCGGCGATCTCGGACGCGTGGGCGGCGAGTGTCGTCTCGAAGGCCGGGAGATAATGCTCGGCGCGGATACTCTCGAAGGGCGGTAGCCCGTGCGGGGTGGTCCAGACGCGATCCGCGAACGGACCGATCGTTGCGCTGCTGGTCGGGGGGCTCGCCGCAGCGTCGGAGGCGTTGGGTGTCTCGGCAGTCATCGTCATTCCTGGTCGTCGGTCGTCCGCACGGCGCTAAGGTAAGCACGCGACGGCCGAGCGCAAAGGCGAACGGCCGCCGTTTGATGACGAGCGTGGATTCCGTGTCATTGCCCGGATCGGACAACACCCCGATCGTGCGCGCCTGACTGGCCCTCCGAGACACCTCGCGAGGCCGGATCGGGATTGGATCGGGATGCACCCGCCTCGCTCGTCTGCTGCCACTTCGTCGGCCCTACTCCGCTGCGCGCTGCTGGCGCTCCTCCTCGACGCATCCGGGGCCTTGGCGCAGCAGGCGGGAATCGTGCCGTCCGACGCCACCGCGATCCCGATGCCGCCGCCGGTTCCGCCTGTGCGTCCTGCCGAACTGACCAAGGTGCCGGATGGACCGCCGGCCAATCCCGTGGCGGATGCCCCGCTCCCGCCCGAGCGGCCACCGGAACTCTCGGGTACCCCCAAGGCCCCGGAGACCGCGAAAACTCCCGAGCCCAAAACTCCCGAGCCCAAATCCTCCGAAGTGCTGCCGGCTCCGGAGCCGGGCGCCCTCCCCCTCCCCCCGCCGCGCCCGGCCGAGCTTTCGGTCGAGACGCCGCTCGCCCTGACGGTGGCGGCCCCGGACGACACTGCCTGCCGCCAACGCCTGGAGCGCCTCGGTGCCGCGTTCGCGCCGCTGCCGGCCATCGCCAACGGCCAATGCGGCGCGGCCAAGCCGCTCAAGCTGTCGAGCCTGGCCGGCGGCCTCGCCCTCGATCCACCGGCGACCCTCGTCTGCGGTGCGGCCGAAGCGTTGGCTCGCTGGGCTACGGAGGCCCAGGTGGCAGCCGAGCGCGATCTCGGGCGGCCGCTGAAAAGCCTGTCGGTGGGCACCTCCTACGAGTGCCGCGGCCAGAACCACGATCCCGATGCCAAGCTGAGCGAGCACAGCTTCGCCAACGGCATCGACGTGATGGGCTTCGGCTTCGCCAACCGCGCCGCCATCGCCGTGGTGGCTCTCCCCGAGGGTGCCCCGGAGGCGACGTTCCTCGCCGCGGTGCGGGCCAAGGCCTGCGGCTACTTTCGAACCGTGCTCGGGCCGGGTTCAGACCCGGCGCACGCCAACCATCTCCATCTCGATGAGCGCGAGCGCCCCGCGGGACACCGTCTCTGCCAATAGGGTGATGGAACGGCGGGGTCGCGCTGCAGCTTATCAGCAGGGCCGTGCGGCCTATGGAGACAACACTCGTGACTCTGCGTCGGATCGTGACACGCGGCGGCCTCGCGGCCGTTGCATTGGCTTGCCTCTCGGGCACGGCATTGGCGGAGCAGGCCAGGCCTGCGGACAAGGCTGACTCGGCGGGAAAGGCCGAGCCGAAGGACCAGCCGCCGCTGACCCGCGAGACCATCGACGGGGCGACGTTCAGCGCGCCGAAAGAGGACGAGAAGACCGAGAAGACCGCCGGACGGGACAAGGCGCCGCAGCCGCTCCTGATCAAGGTCCAGGTGCTCCTCGACCGGGGCCATGCCTCGCCCGGCGCCATCGACGGACGTGACGGCGACAATATGCGGGCCGCACTGACCGCGTTCGCGGCGATCCAGAACCTTCCGAAGCCCACCGGCCTCAGCGCGGACCTGCTCGACAAGCTCCAGGCTGCGAGCACCGGTCCGGTTCTGGCCGAGTACACGATCTCCGAGGCGGATGCGGCCGGTCCCTACGTCGACAAGATCCCGGCAAAGATGGAGGATCAGTCCGACCTCGACGCCATGGGCTATACCAGCCCCCGTGAAATGCTGGCCGAACGCTTCCACATGGCGCCCGACCTCCTCACCGCCTTGAATCCCAATGCGGATTTCGGCCGGACCGGGACTAGCATCCTGGTGGCGGCGGTGAAGCCGATGGAGACCGGCAAGCCGGGAGATTCGGACAAGAAGGAATCCGGCAAGAAGGAGCCTGGCAAGAAAGACTCCGAAAAACCCGAGAAGGACATCGTCCGCATCGCCGTCGATAAGGACAGCCATCAGGTCCGTGCCTTTAGCAAGGACGGGACGCTGCGGGCCACCTATCCCGCCTCCATCGGCAGCGAGGAGAAGCCGGCCCCCTCGGGCGAGGCCACCGTCGAGGGCGTCGCCTTCCGGCCAACCTATACCTACAACCCGAAGTACAAATTCGACGGGGTCAAATCGAAGTCGAAATTCACCATCGCGCCCGGCCCCAACAATCCGGTCGGACTGGTGTGGATTGACCTGTCGATCCCCTCCTACGGCATCCACGGCACGCCGGAGCCCGAGAAGGTCGGCAAGACCGAGTCGCATGGCTGTATCCGACTGACCAACTGGGATGCGCGCGATCTCGCTTCCCGCACCGAACGCGGCGCGAAGGTGGAGTTCGCGGACAAGTAGCCCGCGTTATCGCCGCAACATTCCGGCGACGAGGATCAGCGCCGCGTCGCCCAGGAAGGCGAGCGCGGCGGTGGCGGCGGCGCCCTGCAGCATCGGCACGGTGTTCTGGTTCTGGAGTCCGGCGATGATGGGGGTGCCGAGGGTCGATGCGCCCGCCAACGCTCCGACCGCGGCGGTGGCCACGGCGAGCACCAGGGCGGTGCGCAGGGCCTCGAGGATGACCGGCCATGCCAGTGGGAGCTCGACCCGGGTCAGGATTTGGGCCTTGGTCAGCCCCACGGCACGCGCTGCGTCGAGGGCGTCTGGCGACACCGCCTGGATCCCGCCGACGGTGCCGCGTAACACCGGCATCACCCCGTAAGCCACCAGCGCCAGAAGCGTCGGTGGTCCGCCGAAGCCCAGCACAGGAAGCGCCAGCGCCACCACCACCACCGGAGGCACCGCCTGCGCGCCCGCGGCGATGCTGTCGATGGCCGGCCGCGCTGCGGCGGCGAAGTCTCGTGTCGCCAGGATACCGAAGGCGATCCCCGCCAGTGCCACGAGGATGAAACCGGTGCCGGCCAGTTGCAGATGCTGCCAGGCCAGCTCCGACAGGCGGTGAAGATCGAGTGCCCGTCGCGGTGGCTCGCCGAGGGCTTCGGCCAGACGGATCGCCACCGGTGGCAGACTCACCGCGCCGAGTGCAAGGCCGGTGAGGCCGAGGCCGAGGGCCGGCCGCACGCGTTTAATTAGCGTCATGCCCGCAACCGGAGACGCGCGGCGTCTTCGGCGAGGCTCAGGCCCCGCTCGGCTCCGAGCGACAGGGCGACGATGGGAATCGCGCCGAGCAGGATGAGGTCCGGCGCGAATTGTGCCATCCCATCGAAGACGATCCGGCCGAGGCCCCCCGCGCCGATCAACGCGCCGAGGGTAGCGAGCCCGAGGCTCTGTACCGCGGCGACCCGCAGGGCTCCCACCAATATCGGTGCGCCGAGCGGCAGGCGCAGGCGCCAGAGAATCTGGCTGCGGGTGAGCCCAAGCCCCGTGGCGGCGTCGAGGCTCGCCGGATCGGGCGCCCGCAGGGCGGTGGCGAGCCCGCGCCACAGCGGCAGCAGCAGATAGGCGGCGATGCCGATCAGTGCCGGCCCGGCGCCGAGCGCCGAGAGGCCGATATCGCGCAGGCTCGGCACTAGGCGCAGGAGGCCCGACACCAGGGCGACCAGGGCTCCGAGTAGCGCAACCGCAGGAATCACCTGAACCCCTCCGACCAGGATTGCGACGAGGCCCTGGCCCCGTCGCCACAGGGACAGCAGCACGGCGCCCGCGATGCCGAGGAGCACCGCGCCCCCCGCGAGCCCGAGATGCTGGAGAACGGCTTCGTTCACCGCCTCGCGCCGGGCGGCGTATTCGACGGCAAGCGACAGGCTGTCGAAGGCTCCGAGATGGCCGGCCGTCCCAAGGATCGCGAGGAGCAGGACCGGAACGAAGAGCCCCAGGCCGGCGATGCGGCTTGCCTGAACGGCGAAGCCCATCGTGAAGGAGAGGAGAGCGGCAGCGCTCCAGATGCCGGCGCCTAAGCTGGCGCGTGCCGCCGGCGGCTGACCAACCATCCGATGCGCCGCGCCGGCCCCGAGCCCGAGAGCGAGAAGGATGGCACACAGAGCCAGAAACCCGAGAGCGACGAGGGCACGCCGCCGCGTCGTCGCCGCCACGAGAAGGCCTACGCAGAGCGCCCCGGAGGCCAGGATTGCGGCAACCCACCAGCCAAACACCTCCAGTCCATACACCGGTGTACCGACGACGAGGCGATTGGGCGCGATGCGCAGCGCCGGCAGCGTCAGGAGGGCGACAGCCATTGCAATGACCCAGCCGAGCGCCAGGATGCCGGGTAGCGGCCGGATGCGTGCGCTCACGCCAACAACCCCCGCTCGGTCAGGTACCGACGTGCCACCGTTTCGGGTACCTCACCCTGGACCGTGATCGCGGCGTTCAGCGCGCGCAGGATTGGGGCGTCGAGGCCGTCGAACACCCGCGCCAGAGCCGGGCGAATGCCGGGGTGGCGGGCCAAGGTCCCGGCTCGGATCACCGGGGCCACTTCGTAGACGATCTGCGCTCCGAGCGGATCACTCATCACCGCGAGGTCGAGGGCCGACAAAGCGCCGTCGGTCCCATAGACCATGCCGGCATTGACGCCGCTGATCCCTTGGGCCGCCGCTCGCGCGGTCACGGCGGTGTCGCCTCCGGGCAGGCTGATGATGCGATCGGCCTCCAGGTGGAACCCGTAAGCCGACTCGAAGGACGGTAGCGCAGCAGGGCTCTCGACGAACTCGGTGGAGGCCGCAAGCAGGATCAGGCCCTGGCGTACCGCGCCGGCGAAATCCGCCATGCTACTGAGATGTTCGCGCCGGGCGAGCGCGCCGTTGATCGCGATCAGCCAGGTGTTGTTCGCGCGCGCCCGGTCGAGCCAGACGAGGCCGCGGGCGGCGTCGCTCCGTCGGATTGTGTCGAAGGCGCCCTCCGAGGTCTTCCAGGCCGGGTCCGCCACGGTGTCGGTGAAAAACGCGCCGTTGCCGGTATATTCCGGATAGACGTCGATCTCTCCCGACAAGAGGCTGTTGCGCACGATCAAAGTCGGCCCGAGGCCGAGCTTGCGTGTGACCGACAGGCCGAGATGCTCCAGCATCAGGGCGATCATCGCCCCCATGAGCGCACCTTCGGTGTCGCTCTTGGAGGCAACGACGATCGGAGCGTCTGCGGCACGAACCGTGCCGGACACCACCAAGGCCGCGAGCCCGGCCAAAGCCACGCGGCGGGTTTTCAGGCATGCCCAGCGTGGGGATGCTAACATGCGTTAGGACGATGTGATGGCGGTCGACCCCGATGATCCGGGGCGTGACGCGCAAATGTATCACCTTGTAACATCCAGGCCCCGACCCTTGTATTCATACGCCGCGAAGCGCTTGACACGCTCCGCGGAACGGGCGACGCCTCGCTCTCGCTTCGGAGCGCTGTCCATCGATCGAGAGGGCTGGCGGTCCCGCATCGCCTAAAATCCGGAGCGGTGATCGCCCTCGACGAGATCGATCCCGAACCGAGCCTGCAAAGACGACGTTCCAAGACGTGGAACGGAGCGAAGGGAAGAATCCTCGGCGTGAGTGTTCAAGTGAACGAAGACCTTTTGGATGGGGCTCGCGTGCTTGTCGTCGAGGACGAGGCTGCGATTTCTATGCTGCTCGAAGACATGCTGCTCGATTTCGGCTGTACGGTGGTGGGTCCTGCGGCCCGCCTCGCAACCGCCCTCGAGATGGCCGATTCCGAGACCTTCGACGTCGCGATCCTCGACGTCAACGTGGCGGGTGAGCCGATCTATCCCGTGGCCGAGGCCATCGTGAAGCGCAACTTGCCGCTCGTCTTCTCGACGGGTTACGGCGGCGCCGGTATCCGTGAGCCGTTCCGCGATCGCCCGGTGGTCCAGAAGCCATTCAGCCAGGCCGATCTCAAGCGCACGCTGATCGCCGCCCTGGCTGCCGCCAAAGCCTGAGTTTTCTAGGGCGCCGCTTCTAGAAACGGGCGCCGCTTTTCGACCGGCCCGTCACCCGCCGTCGAGGGGAAATGCGTCTGGCACGTGCGCCGGCCATGAGCCAGGCGCCACGAAGACCGCGTCCGCCCGGAACGTCAGGCCGTCGAGCCTTGGATGCCGGGAGATCCACATCCGCGCCGCGCGTGAGAAACGCATCCGCTTGCGGCCATCGATGGCGCCGCGCGCAGTGTCGAGACTCGCCCGCGCCTTGACCTCGACGAAGGCGATGGTCGCGCCTCGTCGCATGATCAGGTCAATCTCGCCGCCCGCCGCCGAAAAGCGCCGATCGAGCGGGCGATAGCCCTTCACCATCAAGGCGATCAGCGCCAGTGCCTCTCCGGACAGGCCGCGCCCATAAGTCGCCCGGCGGCGGGCGGCGGCCTTTTCCTCGTCAGCCATCGTCGCGCCGGGCGAGCGCCAGCGCGCGGGCATAGACCACCCGGCGTGGCTGGCCGGTCTCTTCGGCCACGAGCGTCGCCGCGTCCTTGATCGAGTGCCGGGCGAGCGCCAAAGCCAGCGCGGCGTCGAGACCCGCATCGGTCTCCGCCGCGTTGGGCTCCTCCGGGCTCGTGCCGATCACCACCACGACCTCGCCCTTGGGCGCGCCCTCCTCCGCGAAGGTCGCGGCCAGCGTGCCGAGGGTGCCGCGCCGGATGGTCTCGTAGAGCTTGGTGAGTTCGCGTGCGACCGCCGCCGGCCGCGCCGGGCCGAGGATCGCCACGGCATCGACCAGCATCTCGGGCAGGCGATGGGGCGATTCGAACAGGACGAGGGTGCCGGGGATCTGGCCCAGAGCCTCCAGGCGATTGCGCCGGGCACCGGATTTATGCGGCAGGAAGCCCTCGAAGAAGAACCGATCGGTGGGCAGGCCCGCCGCGACGATGGCGGTCATCACGGCGGAGGGCCCCGGTATCGGTGTCACTTCGATGCCAGCCTCAATCGCCGCCTGGACCAGCTTGAAGCCGGGGTCGGAGACAAGCGGCGTTCCCGCATCCGAGACGAGCGCCAGCGCCTCGCCGTTCTGCATGCGGGCGATCATCCGCTCGCGAACGGCGGCGTTGGAATGCTCGTGATAGGCCACCAGCGGCGTGGTGATCCCGTAATGCATCAGCAGGGTACGGGTGACGCGGGTATCCTCCGCCAGCACCGTGTCGGCGGCGGCCAATGTCGCCAGCGCCCGGAACGAGACGTCCTTGAGATTCCCGATCGGGGTCGCCACCACGTGCAGGCCGGGATCGAGCGCCTGTGCCTCCGCCGCGAGGCCGAAGGCGGTGAAGGTCGCGGGCGGTTTGGCGCCGGCCTCCGGGCCGTCCCTGCGCCGCCGGATGCGGTTGTCGATTTTCTGAGTCATGGCGCCGACCTTGCCACGCCGGACGCCTTTTGCGGAATGCGTGGAGCGGGCGGCGCGCACATTTACTTTTCACTCTTAGACTTTAAGCGTGATCTCTGGAGCATCGGCTCGGGACGTGGATGCCGGTCATCGGTAAATGCCGATGCCGTCGGACTGCGACGAAGGACTGCTTTGCGATGGCGCGCGCGAACGGGCTCGGAACGGGCATCACACGGGGGCTCGCCCTCCTTCTGGCCGCGAGCCTGCCCGTCGGTCTATCGGCGTGTGTCGGCGGTCCTGACGGCGGCGCCCGCGTCCAGAGCCGTACGCCGGCGGCGCCGGCAGAGACTGCTCCCACGGAGACGGCCGGCGCGACCCGGATCGGGACCGGTTCGGTCAAGATCGCCCTCATCGTACCGCTCACCGGCCCGGGCTCGGCGGTCGGCGCGGCTCTGCGCAACGCCGCCGAACTCGCCATCGAGGATTTCCAGAAGCCGGATCTCCAGATCCTGGTGAAGGACGATCGCGGTTCGCCCGAAGGCGCGCGCGATGCGGCGCAGGCCGCCATTGCGGACGGCGCCGAACTGGTGCTCGGGCCACTGTTTGCCGCCAACGTCCAGAACGCGGCCGGGGCGGTGCGGGCGGCGGGCAAGCCGGTCATCGCCTTTTCCACCGATGCGAGCGTGGCGGCCCGTGGGATCTACCTCCTGAGCTTCCTGCCGCAGGCGGAAGTCGACCGCGTGGTCGACGAGTCGGTGGCCTCGGGCCGCCGCTCCTTTGCCGCGCTAATCCCCGAGAACAGCTACGGCAATGCGGTGGAGGCGCAGTTCCGCGAGGCGGTGGCCCGCAAGGGCGCCCGGATGGTGGCCATCGAGCGATACGCTCCGGGAAATCCTGCGCCGGCGGTGGCGCGCCTGTCGGGCCTCGTCACCGGACCGAGCGCGCAGGCCGATGCGCTGTTCCTGCCCGATACGAAGGACGGTCTCGCTGCGGTGGCGCAGGCGCTCACCAAGGCCGGGTTCTCGCCCACGCGGGTACGGCCCATCGGCACCGCGGTGTGGAACGATCCTCAGGTGTTTGCCCTGCCGGCGCTGCAGGGCGGCTGGTTCGCGGCCCCCGATGCCGCGGGCTTCGCCGGCTTCTCGCAGCGCTATCAGGCGCGCTTCGGTGCCGTGCCGCCGCGGGTGGCGACGCTGGCCTACGACGCGGTGTCGCTCGCTGCCGCGCTGTCGCGGCAATACGGCTCGCAGCGTTTTGCCGACACGACGCTCACCAACCCCTCGGGTTTTTCCGGCATCGACGGGACATTCCGGTTTCGTCCGGAAGGGGTCAGCGACCGGGCGCTCGCGATCTATGAGATCCGCAGCGGCGCGCCGACCATCGTCAGCCCGGCGCCGCGGGTGCTTGGGCCGTCCGGCACCTGATCAGGCCGCCAAGGCCGCGACCACCGCGTTGAGCACCGGCGCCCCGCGCGGTGTCGCGGCGATGCGCCCGTCCGGCCGCGCCACGATCAGGCCGTCCTCGATGAGGGTCGCGATGCGCGCTTGGTCGAGCGGGCGCCCTTTCAGGATCGCATAGCGGGCCGGATCGATGCCCTCGGACAGGCGCAGGCCCATCATCAGGAATTCGTCGGCCTGCGTCTCGGGCGGCAGCGTCTCGGTCTCGACGATGCCGTGCCCGTCGCGTTCCACCCGGGCGAGCCAGGCCTCGGGGGTCCGCTCCGTGATGGTGCCGATGCGGCCGTCAGGAGCGACGAGGCGGCCATGGGCGCCGGGGCCGATGCCGGCATATTCGCCGTAGCGCCAATACAGCAGGTTGTGACGGGACTGCGCGCCGGGGCGCGCGTGGTTGGAGATCTCGTAGGAGGCGAGCCCCGCCTTGTCGCAGACCTCCTGGGTCACGTCGTAGAGCGCGCGGGCCGCGTCGTCGTCGGGCGGCACCAGCTTGCCGGCGGCGGCAAGCCCGAAGAACGGCGTGCCCGGCTCGATGGTGAGCTGGTAGAGCGAGAGATGCTCGGCGGCCCGCGCGATGGCGTCGTTCAGTTCGGCGCGCCATGCCGCGATGGTCTGGTCGGGGCGGGCATAGATCAGGTCGAAGGAATAGCGCTCGAAATGCGCAGCCGCGACCGCGACGGCGTCCATCGCCTCGCGTGCGGTATGCAGCCGACCGAGGGCCTTGAGCGAGGCATCGTCCATCGCCTGGACCCCGAGCGAGACCCGGTTGACGCCGGCCGCGCGGTAACCACGAAAGCGCCCAGCCTCGACGCTGGTCGGATTGGCCTCCAGGGTGATCTCGACGTCGGGTTCCGTTCCCCAGGCCTGACCGATCGCGTCGAGCAGGCCCGCCACGGTGGCGGGCTGCATCAGTGAGGGCGTACCGCCGCCGAGAAAGATGCTGGAAACGGTGCGGCCGGGCGTGCGTGCCGCCACATGGGCGATCTCGGCGCGGAACGCCTGGAGGAAACGCGCCTCGTCCACCGGCGCATGGCGCACGTGGCTGTTGAAGTCGCAATACGGGCACTTCGAGGCGCAGAAGGGCCAATGGACGTAGACCCCGAAGCCCGCGTCGCGGGTCGGATGGTCCGGGCCTGTCGGTTGGGTCATCGGGCGGATGTGCGCGCGGATGGGCGTTTTGGCAATCCCGCGCGCTGGCCCGCGCGCTGGATCACACCGGTCGCCGCAGGCAGCACCGCGCCAGCAGTACGAAGGCGCGCGCACGATGCGAGAGCGCTTCGCCGGTCTGCCAATCGACCCCGTGCTTCTCCTCCGACGAGATTTCGCCGAAGGTTCGGGTGTGCCCGTCCGGCTGGAACATCGGGTCGTAGCCGAAGCCCTGCGACCCGCGCGGGGCGACGAGATCGCCGAAGACCCGGCCTTCGAAGGTCTCGGTATGCCCATCGGGCCAGGCGATGACCAGGGCGGAGACGAAATGCGCCCGCCACGTGGTGGCACCGCGCTTGTCGAGTTCGTCGGCGATCCGCGCCATGGCGCCGGAGAAGTCCTTCGACGCACCGGCCCAGCGGGCAGAGAACAGGCCGGGCGCGCCGTCGAGCGCATTGACGCACAGGCCGGAATCGTCGGCGAAGGCCGGCAGGCCCGAGGCCGTGGTGGCGGCGTGCGCCTTGATCGCGGCGTTCTCCGAAAACATCGTGCCGGTCTCGTCCGGCTCCGGCAGGCCGAGTTCGCCGGCCGAGACCGCTTCGACGCCGAAGGGCGCCAACAGCTCGCGCATCTCCACGAGCTTGCCGGCATTGTGGGTGGCGATAACGACCTTGCCGGTGAGGATCCGGTGCGCGCTCATGCGGCGATGACCTGCTTCTGGAGCGCGACGAGTTCGGCGCAGCCGCCCTTCGCGAGACGGAGCAATTCGAGCAACTCGGCTTCCGAAAACGGTTTGCCCTCGGCAGTGCCTTGAACCTCCACGAGGCCGCCCGTGCCGGTGATGACGAAATTGGCGTCGGTCTCGGCGCCCGAATCCTCGGCGTAATCGAGATCGAGGACGGCCACACCCTTGGAGATGCCACAGGAAACTGCGGCGACATGCTCGCGCAGCGGGTCCACCGAGATGATCGAGCGGCCGCGCATCCAGGCGAAGCAATCGTGCAGCGCGACCCAGGCGCCGGTGATCGCCGCGGTGCGGGTGCCGCCATCGGCCTGGATCACGTCGCAATCGACGGTGATCTGGCGTTCGCCGATGGCCGGCAGGTTGGTGACGGCGCGTAGGGAACGCCCGATGAGGCGCTGGATCTCCTGGGTGCGCCCGGAGGGCTTGCCCGAATTGACCTCGCGGCGGGTGCGCTCGTGGGTGGCGCGCGGCAGCATGGAATACTCTGCGGTGACCCAGCCCTTGCCGGAACCCCGCAGCCAGGGCGGGCCGCGCTCTTCGAGGGAGGCGGTGCACAGCACCTTGGTCTCGCCGAACGTGACGAGGCAGGAGCCTTCCGCGTAGCGGGCGACGGCGCGCTCCAGGGTGACCTTGCGCAGTTCGTCGTTGGCGCGCTTCGAGGGCCGCATCGCCGCTCTCCCATGTGATGTGTCAGGACGCGGCTCTTAGGCTCCGGGGCTTCCACCGGCAAGCGAGCGCCGAGAAGCGGAGCGCTCCGATGGAGCGCTCCGGACCTGTCCTAGTAGAAGTGGCGACGGCCGTGATGATGACCCCGGTGATGGCCGAAGTGCCGGCCGTAGCCGTGGCCGCGGTGATGGCCATAATGATGGCCGAAGTGGCGGCGATGCCCGTAATGGCGGTGGTGGTGATGGCCGCGATGGTGCGCGTAGCCGCCGTACTGGACGTGCGTCAGGCCGGCGGCCGGGCCGGCGACTTCGGTGGAGACGATGGCCGGGGCGGCCTGCGCGCTCTTCGGGGTCGCAAACATCATCGCGCCGAAGAGGGCGCAGACGACGGCGAGAGACCTCAGGATCGTTGATCGCGGTGTGCTGGTCATGGACGACGGCTCCTCAAGCGACGCTGCGGTTCCCGATCCCCCTGAAGGAAATCGGACCGAGCGGCATGAAACGCAGGTTTCGGGCGGATCGTCTCAACCGGGCGTTCGATTTATTTTACTTGCCGACCCGGATTAAGAACGCATCGGCTTGACCATCGAGGTGCGAGAAGTCGGTTGGCAGTCCTGGGCAGCGGCGATGCGGAGCATTGTGCAAAGGCCGGGAGGCGGACACACTCGCGCGTCAGGAACCCATTGTGACCGAGCCCGCCCGCCCCTCCTCCTCTCCGCAACAGATGCAGGTTCTCGCTGCGCTCAACGAGCGTGCCCGCGAGATCTTCCGGCAGATCGTGGAAAGCTATCTCACCACCGGCGAACCGATGGGATCGCGCAATCTCGCCCGCATCCTGCCGATGGCCCTGTCCCCGGCGTCGATCCGCAACGTGATGGCGGATCTGGAGCATTCCGGTCTGATCTACGCGCCGCACGCCTCGGCAGGCCGGCTGCCGACCGAGCAGGGCCTGCGCTTCTTCGTCGATGCGATGCTCGAACTCGGCGATGTCGGCCGCGAGGAACAGGAGCGGATCGAAGCGCAGATGCGGGCTGCCGCCTCTGGGCACACCTTCGACAGTGCTCTCGCCGAAGCCTCGACGCTGTTGTCGGGGATTTCGCGTGGGGCCGGCGTCGTGTTGACCACCAAGACCAACGTCCATCTCAAGCACATCGAGTTCGTGCGGCTCGATCCTACCCGCGCCCTCGTGGTGCTGGTCTCCGATGACGGCTCGGTGGAGAACCGGCTGCTCGACCTGCCGCCCGGTTTGCCTGCCAGCGCCCTTCAAGAGGCTTCGAACTACCTCAATGCCCGCCTGCAGGGCCGCACCCTCGGCACCCTTCGCTCCGAGATCGAATCCGGCCGGCAGGCGATGAAGCGCGAACTCGACGCGATTACCGAGCGCCTCGTCGATGCCGGCCTCGCGGTCACCGTCGGTCCGTCGGATGCGCGCCAGCTCATCGTACGCGGGCAGGCCAATCTCCTCGACGATCTGCGCGCGGTAGAGGACCTGGAGCGCATCCGCCTGCTGTTCAACGATCTCGAAACGCAGAAGGACGTCATCGAACTCCTGTCGCGGGCCGAGGGCGGCGAGGGGGTGCGCATCTTCATCGGCTCGGAGAACAAGCTGTTCTCGCTGTCGGGCTCTTCGATGATCGCCGCACCGTTTCGCGATGGCGCCCAGAAGATAGTCGGGGTCGTCGGCGTGATCGGGCCGACCCGGCTCAACTACGCGCGGATCGTGCCGATGGTGGATTACACCGCGCGGGTGGTCTCGCGGATGCTGGATCGCGGCACGCATCGCTGATCGAAAGGGCGCCTCAGCGCCCTTCCACTTTTTCTCCAAGGATCGGTAGCTCTACCCCCGGATCACGTCGACGATCTCGTAGGTGTCGGGATCGACGATGACGATGTCGTCTCCCACCAGCACGTAGCGGTAATCCTCGTAGTCCGGCGCGAACCGGAGGATGTCCGGCGGCAGGTCGTAAAGGGTGTAGCTGCGGGCGACGGCCGCGCCGACCGTGAGCGCGAAGGCGCCTGCCGCGAGGCGGGGTACGCCGCGACGAAAGACGCTCTGGCGAAACTCGGTCCGCTGCGGTGCCCCAAGGCGGCCATAGGCGCCCCGGACCGCGCCGCGTTCGCCACGCCCGCCCCGGTCTCCACGGTCCATCCGTCCGCCACGCTCGCCCCTGCCCTCGCGGTCGGCCTTGCCGTCGCGGTCCGCCGGACCGCCACGATCCATCTTGCCGTCGCGATCACCCTTGCCATCGCGGTCCATCTTGCCGTCGCCGCGCTCTCCGGGCTGACCGGCTTTCGCGTCGCCGGATCGACCTGCACCGGGACGGTTGTCATCGCCGCCGCGTCCCATCTCACCTTGCGGGTTGCCGCGCTGCGCACCCGCACCGCCGCGCTCGGCGCCACCCGCACCCCGCTCGGCTCCGTTCGGGCCTGCACCGCCACCCGCGCCGCGCTCAGCTCCGGCCGGGCCAGCACCACCACCCGCACCCATGCCTCCGGCTCCGCCACCGCCGCGCGCACCGCCGGGGCCGCCCGCACCGCCGCCCGCGCCACCGCCGATGCCGGCACCGCCACCCGCCCCGCCGGGACCGCCACCTCCGGCCCCGCCCGCCGGACCGCCCTGGCCGAAGGCCGTCGTCGCGCCAAAGACGAGGGCGGCGGCCGCCACCGTGCTGCGAAAGAGTTTGCTCATGGGGACGTTTCCAATTCCATCTTTCGACGACGCCGTTCGACATCGATGCGCAGCCGCAACGAGGATCTGTTGAAAACCGTTCCAGAGATATTTGGCTAAGCTTGGCAATGTCTTTCTCATAGAGCCTTCGAATCGTATCGGAATTCTTTCGGTTCGACCCTCCACAACTCGGTTGCCCGCCCCGACCTCCGCGCGCGGTCCTAATCGGATGATGCCCTTGTGAAATTCCAGCCGACGCTTAACGTCCCGGCAAAGCGCGGCGAAAGCCGAGCGTGATAAAGAAATCCAGGGGAAGCGTATGTCGGACAGTGCAGGAACCCTATCGACGGGGCTCGATCAGGCGGCGGACAGCCGCCGACGCATCAAGGCCATCGTCGCATCGTCATCGGGCAATCTCGTCGAGTGGTTCGACTTCTACTGTTACGCCTTCTTCGCCCTGTACTTCGCGCCGGTATTCTTCCCCGAGGGTGACGATACCAGCCAGCTCTTGAAGTCGGCGGCCGTGTTCGCAGTGGGGTTCTTCATGCGGCCCATCGGCGGCTGGTTGTTCGGCCGCCTCGCTGATCGCCTCGGCCGCAAGAAATCGATGATGATCTCGGTGCTGATGATGTGCGCCGGCTCGCTGATGATCGCCGTGTTGCCGACCTATGCCAGCGTCGGCCATCTGGCCCCTGCCCTGCTGCTGCTGGCCCGGATGATCCAGGGCCTGTCGGTGGGCGGCGAGTACGGCACCAGCGCCACCTATATGAGTGAGATCGCTGTGAAGGGCCGGCGCGGGTTCTTCGCATCGTTCCAGTATGTCACACTGATCGGCGGCCAGTTGCTCGCCTCTCTGGTGCTGATCATCCTGCAGGCCGTTCTCACCGCGCCGCAGCTGACGGCGTGGGGCTGGCGCATTCCGTTCGTGATCGGCGCGCTCGCGGCCGTGGTCGCTCTCTACCTGCGCTCGTCGCTCACCGAGACCGCTACCAAGGAGGACATGGCCTCCAAGGAATCCGGAACCTTCACGGCGCTGGCGAAGCATTGGCGCGCGTTCTGCGTGGTTCTGGCCTATACGGCCGGTGGGAGCCTGAGCTTCTACACCTTTACCACCTATATGCCGAAGTATCTCTTCAACACCGCGCATATCGACAAGGTTACCGCTTCGCAGATCTCCACCGCCGCGCTGCTGGTCTACATGATCATACAGCCGTTTTTCGGCTGGCTCTCGGACAAGATCGGCCGGAAGGCCAACATGCTGCTTTACAGCGGTCTCGGAACCCTGATGGTGGTGCCATTGATGACCACCATCGGCAGTACCACCGACCCGATGCTGTCCTTCGGCCTGATCATGATCGGCCTGACGGTGATCAGCTTCTACACGGGCATCAGCGGCATCGTGAAGGCGGAGCTGTTCCCGACGCAGGTCCGCGCTCTCGGCGTCGGCCTGTCCTACGCGGTGGCGAACTCGCTGTTCGGCGGCACCGCCGAGGCGGTCGCCCTGTACCTGAAGCAGATCGGCTCCGAGAGCACGTTCTTCTGGTACGTCACCGTGATGCTCGGCATCGCCTTCGTCGCCTCGCTGATCATGCCGAACCCCAAGCGGCACGGTTATCTCGACGGCGACGGCACCGTCGAGGAAGCGCTCGGCGCCAAAACGCGCCTCGTCCCTGCCTGAACTGGTCCATGCCTGAGGGCACGGGCGATGCTCAGCGAAGGCCGAGCATCGCCCGCGCTTCTGCCGGACTCGCCGGGCGAGCCCCGTGCCGCTCGCACAAGGCGACCGCCACCCGAACCAGGTCGGCATTGCCGTCGGCGAGTTGGGTTTTCGACAGCCGGATGTTGTCTTCGAGCCCGGTGCGGACTCCGTCCGCGCCGCGCTCCAGGGCCCAGCCCATCACCGCGCTCTGATGGCGGCCGATGCCCGCCGCCGTCCAGGTGGCTTTCGGCAGGAGATGGCGCATCTCGGCCAGCAGCAGGTCGAGGAGCCTCGGCTCGGCCGGCATCGCGTTCTTGACGCCCATCACGAATTGCACGTGCGGGCGCTCGTCCATCATCCCCGCATCCACCAGACGCCTGGCGCCGTGCAGGTGCGACAGGTCGAAGATCTCGATCTCGGGCCGCACCGCGTTGGCCTTCATCGACGCGGCGAGTTCGGTGACGAGGGCGGCCGGATTCTCGTAGACGATGGTCGGAAAGTTCACCGAACCGGTGGAGAGCGAGGCCATATCGGGCCGCAGCGGCAATGACAGGCCGCGCGCTGTCGGATCGCGTCCGCGCCCACCGGTGGAGAACTGGACAATCATCCCCGGACACGCGGCCGCGACGCCGGCCTGGACCTGCGCGAACAGGGCGGGATCCGAGGACGGAGATTCGTCGGGGTTGCGCACGTGGATGTGCACCAGCGACGCGCCTGCCGCATAGGCGGCGCGGGTCGAGGTGATCTGCTCGGCCGGCGTCACCGGCACGGTCGGGTTGTCGGATTTGCGCGGCACGGAGCCGGTGATCGCGACGGCGATGACGACGGGGCGCATGGCGTGCTCCTGTTTCTTCCCGATGGCCGTTGTCGGTTGCGGTCGGCGCCGCAACGCGGCGATCCGGTCCGACTTCGTGGCCGTTGGCCGGCTCTCGACTCCAGATCGACCCGGCGGGGTCGGCCGTCAATGGCTCAGGCCGTCTCCCCCAGCATGGCGCGCCGTTGTCGGTCGAGTTCCTCGCTGTAGCGCTTGAGGGTGTGGCTCTCGGTGAGCAGCCCGATGACGCGACGGGTGCCGGCATCGACGACGGCGAGCGCCTCGCTCTCGGTCCGGTCGAAGGCGGCGGCGGCGATCTTGGCGTTCATGTCGGCGGTGAGCACGTCCTGGCGGTGGCGCAGCAGGTCGGCGAGGGTGGGCGCCGGTCCCGCGCCGTTGCGGACGGCGGCATGCGCATCCGGCACGAGGACGATGCCGGCATAGCGCTCTTTTCCATCGACGACGACCACGCGCGAGGGCGATCCGAGAGGGTGCGCGCGCAGAAAGGTGGCCAGCGGCTGATCGAGGGGGGCGGTCGCCACTTCGCGCCGCATCAGTTTGCCCACCGTGAGGCTGCGGATCCAGCCGACGTCGTGGGCGCTCCGGATGCTCTCGCCGCGCAAGTGGAAGCGCCACGTGGCGAAGGAGTAGCCGAAGGTTTTTCGCACCGTCAGCGAGGAGGCGATGACCGCCACGAGGACGAGGCCGGTGACCGGAAAGCTGCCGGTGAGTTCGAGTGCCAGGAACGTCATGGTGAGCGGGCCGCCGATCACCGCCACCGCCAGCGCGCTCATGCCGATCACCGCGTAGGCGAGCGGGGTGAGACCGAAGGCGGCGATTCCCGGCACCAGCGTCGGCATGGCGGCGGCGAACACCTCGCCGGCCAGCGCGCCGAGGAACAGCGAGGCGAAGAACAGACCGCCGCGAAACCCCGAGCCGATGGAGATCGCCGACGCGGTAGCCTTGGCGGCGAACAGCAGGGCCAGGGCACCGACGCCCATCGCCGGGCCGTCCGCATTGAGATGGAGGTGGAGCGCCCCGTGCCCGCCCGAGAGCACCTGAGGCGAGATGGCGAGCGCAAGCGCTCCGACGCAGAGGCCGCCGATGGCCGGCGCGACCGCCCCCGGCAGGCGGCTCGCGCGGATGCCGGCCTCCACCAGCGTGACCCCGCGCATGATCAGGATGCCGAGCCCGGCACAGAGCAGGCCCAGGGCCAGGCTCGGCAGCGTGTCGGCGCTGGTGATGGCGGTGGTGGTGATCGCGTCGATGCCATCCACCGTGACGATCGCCGGCTGCGCCACCAGGGCGCGGGCGACGACGCTGCCGCACAAAGCCGCGACCACGACGGGGGTCAGGGTCGCGATGGAATAGGTGCCGATGATCAACTCGAAGGCGTAGAACGCCCCCGTCAGCGGTGCGCCGAAGGCGGCCGCGATGGCGGCGGCTGCACCGCATCCCACTAGGGTCCGCTGATCGGTCCGCCGCAACTCGAACGATAGGCCGAGGCGCGAGGCCAGCCCGGCGCAGATCTGGGTATAGCCGGCCTCCAGCCCCACCGAGGCGCCGCACCCGTTCGAAATCATGTTCTGCACCGCGACAAGCGCGGAATCGCGCATGGACATGCGTCCGCCATGGAGCGCGTTGGCCTCAATCGGATCGATCACCGCATGACGGGCGCGCGTTCGCCGTCGCGCCACCGCGATCGCCAGGAGCCCGAGCATCATCCCGCCGAATGCCGGTGCGAGCAGGACGAAGACCGGCGACAGATCGAGGGCGGCGCTGACCCGTACGCCGGATGGCAGGCGATAGAGCACTTCGCGCAGCGCCTGGGTGGCGATGCCCATGGCCGCCACCGTCGCTCCCGAGCAGCACCCGACCAATCCGGCCAGCGCCACCAGGCCGATCTCGCCCCCGCGCACGAGAGCCCGAAGGCGCGCCGGCGCCTGGACGAGAACCTGATCGGTGAGAGAGCGCCGCGGGGGCATGCTGTGCGGCTGCATTGACGCGCTGGGATTCGCTTCGAGTGAGGCTGGGGTTTGCACCCTCTGGGGCCTTCAGCTTTATGGCCGTGCCGTACGGGCGTCGACCTGTTCCGGCCCGCATTCGCGCCGATTGCACGCTCCCGAACAGCAAAACGATTCACAGGAGGCGCTTGAAAACCGATCGGGCACGCGATACAGCCCCCTCAGTGCCGCCATAGCTCAGTTGGTTAGAGCGCTTGATTGTGGATCAAGAGGTCCCCCGTTCGAGCCGGGGTGGTGGTACCATTTCGAGATTTCCCATAGCGTTGACGTGAACAACCCTCGCGCTGCCGAGCAGCGTGGGGCCGGACATGTGCGAAAACGCTCTCGACACGCCAGCCGACATTGCCTTGGGATAGCCACAACCTAGGCCGTGTTGTTGCCACATCTGCCACGCTATCCTCCCCCGTCGCCGTTTACGGGGTTGGGTCGAACAGATGCAGGATCGCACGGTCGGATCGTCACGGAATGCTGCCGTCAGGGGCGCGCTGCATGCGCGCAACGGGATCGGCAAGGCCTCCGCAGGCTCCGATGCGCTGACCTTCGGTGCGACGGTCGCCCGTGATCATGGCAGCCGGCCGGCGCTGATGCGCTCGGTCTTGACGATGGTGCTCCTCGCCGGTGGCCTCGGCACTATCCTCTCGTACGCCGCCGGTCCCAACGGCGCCGTGCTCGGATCGGTGGTCCAGTCGGCCCAGGCCATGACCGAGATCGCGATGCCGCGGCCCCGTATCGCGATCGCCCCGATCCTCGACACGGCGCCCACGGTCCTGACCGCATCCTCCTCCTTCGCGCCGATCCACGACCTCGACACGGAACTCGGCTCGAATGCCGTCGATCGGGTGTCCTACGATTACCTGCTCGCCGAGAGTGCCGTCGGCGATCCGAACGACATCCTCGAATTCGGGCCGATGAAGATCCGGCGCCACCTCGTGCAGAAGATCGTCCGCGCCGCGCAGGCGGTGCAGACCGATCCGGTGCTCCTGATGGCAGTGGCGGACAAGGAATCGAGCTTCATCACCGAGGTCCAGGCCAAGACCTCCTCGGCCACTGGCCTGTTCCAGTTCATCGAGCGGACTTGGCTCGGTGTGCTGCGCGACTTCGGTCCGAAATACGGGATGGCGCAGGACGCAGCCCTTGTGGTGACGGGCGATAACGGCCGCCCAATGGTGGCCGACCCGGCCGAGCGCGCGCGTATTCTCGAACTGCGCCGCGACCCCTACCTGTCGGCGCTGCTCGCCGGCGAGATGCTGAAGCGGGATGCCGCCCGCATCGCCCTGCGCATCGGCCGCGACCTCTCGCTCGGCGAGGTCTACCTCGCCCACTTCCTCGGCCCGGACGACGCCGAGGAATTCCTCGCCACCGTCGCCGACAAGCCCAAGGCGGCTGCAGCGCAGATGCTGCCCGGTCCGGCACGCGCCAACAGGACGATCTTCTTTGCCGCCCAGCGCGGCCGTCGCAAGGCGTCGAGCCTCTCCGTGGCGCAGGTCCACGAGAAGTTCGAGGCGATGATGAGCGCTCGTGGTGCCCGCTACCGCGACGTCCGCTCGGTGGCCGGTGTCATGGCTTATGCCGATGCATCGGCGGAGTGAATCGCGTAACGTCCAGTACGTTCGTTGATTCTGCGCGGCAACCGACCACTCCGTCCCGGCTTTAATGTCCACGCGGCCGGTCCGGTGCGCGTCGCGAGACCCGAGACGGCGGAGGCAATCGCTTGCACGATCCGAAAGGCACGTTGCCAGATCCAACCCCGCCCCGGCCCCGCGCGGCGGCGACGGATACGCTGACGCCCGGCCTCTCCCTCGACCGGATCGGCCAGGCGCTCGCCTCGTTCTACGACGACCTCATCGCCGAAGGCGTACCGGAACATCTCGCCGGACTCGTGCGGCAGGTGCGCCAGCCCGATCCGGACCCCATCGTGGCCCCGCGGAAGCCAGCGACAACCGCGCCGAAATCCGGCCGCCTCGCCCTTGTCGTGGAGGACGATGCCGCCACCCGCGCGCTGGCGGAGATGCTCCTCGAAGAGACCGAACTCGGCGTGCTCGGATGCGACAGCGCGGAATCGGCGCTGACCCTCATGCGTGAGCATAGCGGCGAGGTCGCGCTGGTCTTTGCCGACGTGCGCCTCGCCGGTGCGATGGACGGCCTCCAACTCGCCGCCGCCATCGCCTTGCTGTGGCCGACGGTGCGGGTGGTCGTGACGTCGGGCCGGCGCGCCGAACGGCCCGCGACCCTGTCGCCCCAGGCGGTGTTCATTCCCAAGCCCTGGCGGCCTTTCGACCTCCTCGTGGAGGCGGAGCGTGCCACCACCGAGACGCAGCCCATCGTTCTCTAATGCTATAGGCGGGCGGTAGCTCCATGGTGGGCAACGTGATCGGGGTCCCTCGAGAGCGAGCGCCGATCCTTGGGGACGGACCTCTCTCTCTCGTGATCTCCGTCTGAATTCCCTGAGGGCGACCACACCGGGCGCACCTCTTGCATCATACCCGTCAAGGCTGCGCCGATCGGCGCGGCGGAGCGTACCTCGTGCCGATCCTGTCCGTTCGCCATGTCACCACCTATCGCTACCGCCAGCCCGTGGGGTTCGGCGAGCATCGAATCCTGTTCCGGCCGCGCGACAGCTACGACCAGCGTTTGATCGCGGCAAACCTGAAGATTACGCCGGAGCCGCACAGCCTGCGCTGGCTTCATGACGTGTTCGGGAATTGCGTGGCAGTGGCCTCGTTCAAGGGACGCGCGGCCACGCTGACCTTCGAGTGCACCATCACCCTCGACCATACGCCGGAACTCGCTCCAGAATTTCCCCTGGCGCCCCATGCCGCCTTCTACCCGTTCGGCTACAGCGCCGACGATATCCCCGATCTGAGCCGATCGATGGAGCGTCAATATCCGGATCCCCGCAACGAGGTCGATGCCTGGGCCCGCAGCTTCGTGCCACCCGAGGGCCGAATCGGAACCCAGGTTCTCCTCGCCGAGATGACCCGCAGCGTGCGGAGCAGCTTCGCCTACCTCGCCCGCCAGGAGAAGGGTGTGCAGGACCCGGTCACCACCCTGCGATTGAAGCGCGGCAGCTGTCGCGACTTTGCGGTGTTGATGATCGAGGCGGTGCGTGCGCTCGGCATGGCTGCCCGCTTCGTCTCGGGGTACCTCTACAACCCGCGTGGCGACCGGACTCGCCATGTCGGCGGTGGTTCGACCCATGCCTGGGTTCAGGTCTACCTGCCGGGAGCCGGCTGGATCGAGTTCGACCCCACCAACGGTATCGTCGGCAACCGCGACTTGATTCGGGTGGCTGTGGCACGAGACCCGCGCCAAGCGGTGCCTCTACATGGCTCGTTCTTCGGATTTCCGGCGGACGACTTGGGCATGACGGTGAGTGTCCAGGTCGATGAAGTCGAGCCGAGTTCTCAGGATCAACGGGTGCCGGACCCGATGATCACGCGATGAACGTCGCGCCGGGTTCCACCGATGATGGAACCCGGCCGGCCGGGATTGTAGTGCGAAATCAAGGATCGGGTGAGCGTCATGAAGATCAGGACTGGGTTCGACATTGCCTTCGAATCGGTTCAACCGACACCGATGATCCTCGCGCTGAGCGTGCATCCATCGCGGATGCCCGATCTGCTCACGCCGCATGTGATTAGCTTCGATCCGCCGATCCCGTCGCAGGAATATCGCGACGTGTTCGACAACATCCTCACGCGCATCGTCACTCCGCCCGGTCGGCTGACGATCTCGGCGGATTTCGTCGTGCAGGATTCCGGCCTGCCCGATGTCTACGCGCCCTACACCCATCAGATCGAAGTCCAGAACCTGCCGTCCGACGTGCTCGTCTACCTGCTCGGCAGCCGCTACTGTGATACCGACAAACTGTCGGAGACGGCATGGTCCCTGTTCGGCGGGACGCCGATGGGCTGGGCTCGCGTCCAGGCCATCGTCGACTACGTCCACGACCGCATCCACTTCGACTATATGTGTGCCGATGCCACCCGCACGGCGTGGGACGGCTTCATGCAGCGCCAAGGTGTCTGCCGTGATTTCGCGCATCTCGCAGTGACGTTCTGCAGGTGCATGAATATTCCGGCCCGCTATTGCACCGGCTATCTGGGCGATATCGGTATACCGCCGGTGCCTGATCCGATGGATTTCTCGGCGTGGTTCGAAGTCTATCTCGACGGCGGCTGGTATACCTTCGATGCACGTCACAACACCCCGCGCATCGGCCGGATCGTGATGGCCCGGGGCCGCGATGCGACCGATGTCGCGATCACCACCAACTTCGGTTACTCGCATCTCGCCCGTTTCGATGTCCACACCGACGAGGTGTTCTGAGATCTGCCATTCCGGCGTTGACGAAATCTTCATGGGTCAATGGAACCGACAGCCCACGCTTACGCTTGTATAGCAAAGGTTACGGCATAGGTAAGGGCATCTACGATGAAGACCTTGGCGACCGCCCTCGCGGGCATTCTCGGTGTCTGCGCAGTTTCCGCCGGCCCCGTAAAGGCGAGCCCCTACGATCCGTTCGGGACCGATCCGGGCGGCGATTACTACTCCGATCCGGCCTATGGCCAGACCGGAGCCAGCCCCTACGGGTATCAGGGCACCGTCGGCCAGGGTGTCCAGGCCGCCCCCCAGGCGCAGGTCGCTCCGATCCCGCGCGAAATCGTAGCGTTCCAGGCAGATTACAAGCCTGGCACCATCGTCGTCTCGACGGCCGAGCGCCGTCTCTATCTCGTTCTGCCGGACGGCGAGGCGCTCCGCTATGGCGTCGGTGTCGGCCGTCCGGGCTTCACTTGGTCCGGCACCAAGACGGTGACCGCCAAGCGCGAATGGCCGTCGTGGACCCCGCCGGCTGCGATGATCGCCCGTCGCCCTGACCTTCCGCGCTACATGGCCGGTGGTGTCGAGAACCCACTCGGCGCCCGTGCGATGTATATCGGCAGCACCGAGTACCGGATCCACGGCTCGAACGAGCCGGACACGATCGGGCAGGCCGTGTCTTCGGGCTGTATCCGGATGACGAACGACGACGTCACTGATCTCTATGAGCGCGTGAAGGTCGGCGCGAAGGTCGTCGTCCTGAACTAGGTCATCTCACAGTTCTCTCGCCTAAAAGAAAAAGCCACACCATCGTAGGATGGTGTGGCTTTTCGAGTTTGCGGGGCCGAATGACTGTCGAGACTACGGGACCACTCGCCCGACCGCCGTCTGGGGGCCGCTCATGGGCGAGATCGGCATGTCGCAGAAGCAGCGAGCGCCAAGCGGGCGCGGACCCGGCAGCGGGCAGGAATAGGGTTTGGGTCCGGTGAAGCCGGATTGAACCGCATCGCAATTGAGGCCTGTCGCCCGGCGCGGAGCCGTCGGGCGCTCGCGTCCCTCGTAATAGCCCCGGCGCGGCGGTGGCGGCACGTCACGGTCGTCATAATCGTAAGCCCGGCGCGGCATGGGGCGGCCATATCCGTCTTCGTAATATTGGGCGCTGGCGGTCTGAGACCCCAGCGCGCCGGCCAGGATCAGGGCCGCAAGGCCGATTCGGTGGGCAGGTCGCATGGCGCTTCGCCTTCTTCGACATATCCGGCAACCAGGCGGAGGGCCTGGCGCGGCATCGCCACGGTTAGGAGACGGTCGTGGCGGAGACAAGGCCAGCGCCGGCCGCCTTTCGATCACGAGACGAGAACGGCCCGCCCTGCTTTCGCAGAACGGGCCGCCGTTACTCGGTCACGCTGACCGCTAAGCGCGTTTCAGGAGTTGGTGGCGTTCCGCATGGCCTGCTCGGCATCGGCGCCGGCCTTGCGCGCTGCTTCGGTGCCCTGCTCCATCGCCTTGCGGGCGTGCTCGGCACCTTCCTGCATCACACCCTTGGCCTTCTCGGCGCTCTGCTGCATCGCCGTCTGAGCGAGACCGCCGAACTCCTTGGCCTGGGCCTGGATCGCGGCGAACTGGCTGCGCACGAACTCGGCCTGATGCTGCATCGCTTCCTGCAGGTCACGCGAACGAACGAGCTTCTGGGCGAGGTCGAAGGCGGCGTTCACGTTCTGCTCGGCGAACTCGAACCCGCGGGCCGAGACGTCCTGCGCGCTGGTGCGGGCGGTCTCGGTGGAGCCCTGGACGGTGTCCGCGGTCCGGCGGGCGGCGCCAATGAACGAATCGAAGGCCTTGCGGGCCTGATCGACGCTCTTTTCGGCGAAGTCGCGCATTTCGGCGGGAACCTCATAGTTCGGGGTGCTGGTCATCATCCTCTCCTCTATGCCTTGCTTGTTGATCGTTTGTTGTGCGGTGCACAATAGCACACCCTCGACCCTTTGCCACCCTGCCGGGACGCATTAGGGTTGATAACAGGTAAACGTGTAGCAGCGCCGTCCGGAGTCCACATCCGGCGCGCGGAGAGACTAAATAAACCTCGCGACGTCCCCGGTTTTGTCATGCGCAACAGGTAAGAATGTCCGATAGCGGGACCATTGGGCCTCACCAGGGCGACGACACGGCGATTGGTGCAGCGCTCCGGCGCTGGGCCGGCGATGCGCGATTCGGGGCGCGTCTCGCCTCCGATGCGGGCGTGTTCCTGGTGCTCGACGCATCGGGTAGGTGCATCCGCTTCGCCTCGGCCGGCGCGCGCGCTCTGGCGGCCGCTGTGTCCGGGCCGGACGCGCGCCTTGCACCGGCCCTGCGGATCGCCGATCAACTCGGCTTACCGAGACTGGTCATCGATCGTCCGATCCTGGCGCGCATCCGCTTCGATCAGCGCGGCATCGCGGTTCCCGAAACCTGTACGCTCGTTCGCACCACCCTTGCCGATGGCGAGGTGGTGCTGATTCTCGCCCTCGTCGGGCTGCCTCCGCGGCTGCGGGCGCTCACCCCCGAACGGGCAGCGCCCGCTGATGCCACCGCTGCCGAAGGTGCGCCGCGTGCGGTTGCTCCGGCGGAATCCTCGCCCTTCTCAGGTGGGACGGCGCCGCAGCGGTTCGTCTGGCGCAGCGATGCGGCGGGCATTCTCACCGAGATAGCCGGTCCTGCCAGCGCCGCCTTGCGCGACATCGTGATCGCCCGCGCGTGGAGCGCCCTATCGGAATCCGGCATTCTCATCGATGCCGAGGGCCTTCTGAGTGCGCTGAGCCAACGCCGGACGTTCCGGGCCATTCCGGTCACGCTGATGCGCCCTGGGGCGGACGGCCCGGTCGATCTCGAATTGTCCGGGGCGCCCCTCGATCGGATGGGCGGCGGCTTCGGCGGCTTCGGGTTGGTCCGGTCCTCCGCAAGTGTCCCGCCAAGCCCCGACGTTCCCGCGCGGCCGGAGCCCGAGATCACGACCATCGCGGAGGCGCTCGCCCCCGTCGCGCCGATCGTGCCGGTCTCGGACGCCGCACCCGACGAGACCGAGATGTGGGCGAACGATGCGGCGCTGGACGAGGCGCCGCGTCCGGCAGAGGCCGCCTTGCCCGATCCGCATCTCTCCAGCAACGAGCACGATGCCTTTCGCGAGATCGCGCGGGCCCTCGGCGCCCGCTTTGCCGGGGACGAGGCGCCGATGCCACGCGACTCCGATGCGGTGGATGGCGAAACCGAGCGCGCCTGTGCGGTGATGCCGTTTCCGGCCCAGCCGCCACGTCCCGTCGAGGCCGCGATCGTCGAGCCCGATGCCGCCGTGATCGCGACCCTCGCGCGCCTGCCCACGGGGGTACTGGTCTATCGCGGCGACACGATCCTGTTCGCCAACGGGCCGCTGCTCGATTTGCTCGGCTTCGAGGATCTGTCCGCGCTCGCGGTGTCCGGCGGGGTCGGGCGGTTGTTTCGTGGGCTCCTCCCCCATGAGCGAACCGACGCGGACACGCCGGCGGTCCTGTTCACCCGCGACGGGACCAGCCTGGCCGTCGATATCCAGCATTCCGCCATCGACTGGGCCGGCGCGCCGGCCGAGCTTCTGCTCGCCCGCGATGCCGCTCCGGGCGACGCCTTGCGCCAGCACGCCGCGACTGCGATTGCGCAGGACTTCGCTCATCGGAGCGGCACTGCGGCGCTGGCAGCCCTCGATGTCATCGACGACGGGGTCGCGATCCTCGATGCGAATGGCCGGATCATCAGTCTCAACCGCGGCGGCGCCGCCATCCTCCAACTCGACCCGCGCGAGGTCGTCGGCGCCAGCTTCCTCAGCCTCTTCGCCAGCGAGAGCGCGATCGACGTGCTGGCGATCCTGCATGGCGTTCCGGGGCCTGCCCCGGGTACGCCGCAGGAGGTCCACGAGGTTCCCGCACGCTCCCGCTCCGGCGGACGCCCGCTTCAGATCCGCGTGTTTCCGATCAACGACATGGACGAGCGGCGCGCCTGCGCCGTGATCCGCGACGTCGCCGCGGCCCGCAAAGCCGAATCCGAAGCGGTGAATGCGCGACGGATCGCCGACGCGGCCAATGGCCAGAAGTCGGACTTTCTGGCGAAGGTAAGCCATGAGATCCGAACCCCCATCGGCGGGATTCTCGGGCTCACCGATCTGATGCTGGCCGAGCAGCACGGCCCCGTCGGGGGTGAGCGCTATCGCGACTATCTCGGCGATATCCGAGCGGCCGGGGCCCATGTCCTGGATCTCGTCGACGACCTCCTCGACCTCGCCCGGATCGAGGCCGGACGCCTCGACCTCACCGTCACGGAAATTCCGCTCAACGAGATCGTCTCGCGGTGCGTCGCCCTGTTGCAGCCCCAGGCGGCGCGCGACCGGATCGTCGTGCGCACGAGCTTTTCGGAGGACCTCGCGACGCTGATGGCCGACGAGCGCTCCGTGCGCCAGGCGGCGCTCAACGTCATCGCCAATGCCATCGCCTTCACCGAGGCGGGCGGACAGGTGATCGTGTCGACGACGATGGCGGATCGCGGCGAGATCGCCCTGCGGGTGCGTGACACCGGCATCGGCATGACGCCGGACGAGGTGGAGATCGCGCTGGAGCCGTTCCGGCAGGTCGATGCTTCGGGGTCCCGCAAGGGAACGGGCCTGGGCCTTCCGCTGACCAAGGCCCTGGTGGAAGCCAATCACGGCCGCTTCCGGATTTCGAGCCGGAAGAACGAAGGCACCCTGGTGGAGATGCTGTTTCCCGTCATCGCCGCCGCGAAGAGCGCCTGACCGCGCTGCTAAGCCATCGGCGGGAAACTCGCCTCCCCTGTGTGCGTTGACCGCGTGAGAACAGGAGGTTCCCATGCGTAACACGATCATGATCGTCCTGGCGGGGCTGTGCCTGCCGGCCGCCGGACTTCCCGCCGCCGCGCAGGGAGCGGGTGCCACCACCGAGCAGAATCTCGGTTCTGCCGGCCAGTTTCGTAACATCACATCGACCGGCGTGACGAAGCCGCCGGGTGCCACACTGGATAGCAGCGCCAACCCGCGCTCGCTCGATACACCGAAGAAGAACCGTGCCCTCGACCGAAAGATCGAGACGGGAATCTGCGTCGGCTGCAACTGACCATTATCTACGCACAACTCTGTCGGCCTGCCCCTGAAGTATCATCCCGCAACGCTTGCGGCGGATATCTCCTTGCGCCTAAGAAGGTATTCGGAAGCCCCGGCTGCGCGGACAGTCGCGATACGATCGGGCACCGACAGGGAAAACGCCATGGACGAGAAGGTGGTCGAGGTCCGTTCGGCTTGGAGCGAAGGCGCTCACGTCAACGACGCCCAATATCAGGCCATGTACAAGTCATCCGTGGACAATCCGGATGCTTTCTGGGCCGAGCACGGCAAGCGGATCGACTGGTCTACGCCATTTACGCGCGTGAAGAACACGAGTTTTGCGCCGGGTGATATCTCGATCAAGTGGTTCGAGGACGGACGCACCAACGTCTCCGTCAATTGCATCGACCGTCATCTCGAGACCCGCGGCGATCAGGTCGCGATCATCTGGGAAGGCGACGACCCGACCGAATCCAAGCACATCACCTATCGGCAGTTGCACGCGGAAGTGTGCCGGATGGCCAATGTGCTGCGCAACCGCGGCGTCTCCAAGGGCGACCGCGTAACCCTCTATATGCCGATGATCCCCGAGGCTGCCTACGCGATGCTCGCCTGCGCACGCCTCGGTGCGGTCCATTCCATCGTCTTCGGCGGGTTCTCGCCGGATTCGTTGGCCGGCCGCATCGAGGGCTGCGCCTCAAAGCTCGTCATCACCGCCGACGAGGGCCTGCGCGGTGGCCGCAAGGTCGCGCTCAAGGCCAATGTCGACGCGGCGATCGCGCGCTTGCCGAAAGACAGCGTCGATCACGTGGTGGTGGTGCGCCGCACCGGGTCTCCGGTGGCGATGGAGCCCGGCCGCGACGTCTATTACGACGAGGCTGCCGCTCAGGTCACCGACACCTGCCCGGCCGAGGCCGTGGAGGCGGAGCACCCGCTCTTCATCCTGTACACCTCCGGTTCGACCGGCCAGCCCAAGGGCGTGGTCCACACCACCGGCGGCTATCTCGTCTACGCGTCGATGACCCACGAATACGTCTTCGATTACCGTGAGGGCGAGGTCTATTGGTGCACAGCCGATGTGGGCTGGGTCACCGGCCACAGCTACATCGTCTACGGGCCCCTCGCCAACGGCGCGACGACCCTGATGTTCGAGGGTATTCCGACCTATCCGTCCAGTTCCCGGTTCTGGGACGTGGTGGACAAGCACAAGGTCAACATCTTCTACACCGCCCCCACCGCGATCCGTTCGCTGATGGGCGGCGGCGAGGGGCCGGTGAAGAAGACCTCGCGCACCTCTCTGCGCGTACTCGGCTCGGTGGGCGAGCCGATCAACCCGGAAGCCTGGGAATGGTACTACAAGGTCGTGGGCGACTCGCGCTGCCCCATCGTCGACACGTGGTGGCAGACCGAGACCGGCGGCATCCTCATCACGCCGCTGCCCGGCGCCACCAAGCTGAAGCCGGGTTCGGCGACGCGGCCGTTCTTCGGGGTGCAGCCGATCATCGTCGATGCCGAGGGCAAGGTCCTCGACGGACCCTGCGAGGGTAACCTCTGCATCGCCGATTCGTGGCCCGGCCAGATGCGCACGGTCTACGGCGATCACGAGCGCTTCGAGCAGACCTACTTCGCCACCTATCCGGGCACTTACTTCACCGGTGACGGCTGCCGGCGCGATGCCGACGGCTATTACTGGATCACCGGCCGGGTCGACGACGTGATCAACGTCTCGGGTCATCGCATGGGCACTGCGGAAGTCGAATCCTCCCTCGTCGCGCATCCGAAGGTCTCCGAGGCGGCGGTGGTCGGCTATCCGCACCCCGTCAAGGGCCAGGGTATCTACGCCTACGTCACCCTGATGGAGGGCGAGGACGGCTCCGACGATTTGCGCAAGGAGCTCGTGGCCTGGGTCCGCAAGGATATCGGCCCGATCGCCTCGCCAGACCTGATCCAGTTCGCCCCCGGCCTGCCCAAGACCCGCTCGGGCAAGATCATGCGCCGTATCCTGCGCAAGATCGCCGAGGACGAGTTCTCGTCGCTGGGCGACACCTCGACCCTGGCCGAACCCGCCGTCGTCGACGACCTGATCGAGAATCGCCAGAACCGGACCAACTGAACGCGGCCGGATGGTGGACGAGGTGAGCGTCTTCGGGCGCTCGCCTCATCGGACTGAAGAACCCAACAAAAATGTGGATGAGAGGCCGGGCCCCGTTCAGGAACGGGGGCCGGCTCAAGGGGAGGATTGTGCCATGGCCAACATCGAGACTGCGCGTATTGCGCAGAACATACACTTCAAGGAATTGGTGCACGAACGCACCCGTTTCGGCACGATCCTGACCGGGATCATGCTGGTGATCTATTTCGGCTTCATCGGGCTCATCGCGTTCGACAAGGCGTTGCTCGCCACCAAGATCGGCAGCGGGACAGCTTCGCTCGGTCTCGTGCTCGGCGTCGCGGTGATCGTGCTCGCCTTCATTCTCACCGGCATCTATGTCCAGCGCGCCAACGGCCGCTTCGACGATTTGACCGCCAAGCTCAAGCGGGACCTCGGCCAATGACCCGCCTCAGCCATCCCCTCGTTCTCGGAACCGCGCTCGCCGTCGTTGCGGCCGGCGCTGCCTATGCCGCCGGACCCGATCTCGGCGCCGTCACCCAGTCGGCGACGAATTGGCCGGCGATCGGCATGTTCGCGTTCTTCGTGCTGTTCACCCTCGGCATCACCTACAAGGCGGCCAAGGGCACCAAGTCGGCGGCCGACTTCTACGCCGCCGGTGGCGGCATTTCGGCCGGCACCAACTCCCTGGCGATCGCCGGCGACTACATGTCGGCAGCCTCGTTCCTCGGCATTTCGGGCCTCGTCTACACCTCGGGCTTCGATGGTCTGATCTACTCCACCGGCTTCCTCGTCGGATGGCCGATCGTGCTGTTCCTCATCGCCGAGCGCCTGCGCAACCTCGGCAAGTTCACCTTCGCGGACGTGGCATCGTTCCGCCTCGACCAGACCTCGATCCGCATCATCTCGGCGGTGGGTACCCTGGTGGTGGTGGCATTCTACCTCATCGCCCAGATGGTCGGCGCCGGTAAGCTGATCCAGCTGCTGTTCGGCCTGCCCTATCTCTATGCCGTCATCATCGTCGGCGTGCTGATGATCGTCTACGTCGCCTTCGGCGGCATGAAGGCAACCACCTGGGTCCAGGTGATCAAGGCCTGCCTGCTCCTTGGCGGCGCGACCTTCATGGCCATCGCGGTGCTGTACAAGTACGGCTTCAACCCTGAGGCACTGTTCTCGGCGGCGGTGGCCACCCACCCGAAGGGCGACGCGATCATGGCGCCCGGCGGTCTCGTTTCCAACCCGGTGGAGGCGATCTCCCTCGGCATCGGCCTGATGTTCGGCACCGCCGGCCTGCCGCACATCCTGATGCGGTTCTTCACCGTCTCCGACGCCCAGGCCGCCCGCAAGTCGGTGTTCTACGCCACCGGTCTGATCGGCTACTTCTACATCCTCACCTTCATCATCGGCTTCGGCGGTATCGCCCTGTTGATGTCCGATCCGGTCTACTTCAAGCTCGGCCCGGCCGGCGCCTTCGACAAGCTGAAGGACATGATCGGTGGCACCAACATGGTGGCGGTGAACCTCGCCAACGCCGTCGGCGGTCCGTACTTCCTCGGCTTCATCTCGGCCGTGGCGTTCGCGACCATCTTGGCGGTGGTGGCGGGTCTGACCCTCGCGGGTGCGTCTGCCGTGAGCCACGACCTCTATGCCAGCGTCATCGCGCGCGGGCGCACCAATGAGGCCTCCGAGGTTCGGCTTTCGAAAATCGCCGCGGTGGTGATCGGCATCGTGGCGATCTACCTCGGCTACGTCTTCGAGAACCAGAACGTCGCCTTCATGGTCGGCCTCGCCTTCTCGGTGGCGGCAAGCTGCAACTTCCCCGTCCTGGCGATGTCGATCCTGTGGCGCGGCACCACCACCTGGGGTGCGCTCATCGGCGGCTTCGTCGGTCTGTTCGCGGCGGTCGGCATGGTGGTTCTGTCGAAGGCTGTGTGGGTCACCACCTTCGGCAACCCGGTGGCGATCTTCCCCTACGACAACCCGGCTCTGTTCTCGATGCCGCTGGCCTTCCTCACGATCTACGTGGTGTCGAAGCTCGACAACACCCGTCGGGCCCAGCGCGAGCGTGCCTTGTTCGACGAGCAGTTCATCCGCTCGGAGACCGGCATCGGTGCCTCGGGCGCCCACGCCCATTGATCACACCAGTCGGGCCGCCGTTCGCGCGGCGGCCCATCTTGCTCATAACGAGAAACGCGCGGGAGGATGCCTCCCGCGCGTTTCTCGTTTTTGACTGATGTTTCGGACCGCCGCTTCGCCCCGAACCGGATCGGTCGCAGGCGGCGCGCTCAGGCTTGCGCGGTGCTCGGCGCGTGCTCGGACAGCAGCGCATGGTCCGCCACGGTCTGCTTGGCGTAGCGTATGGCGAATTCGGCGACGGCCTTGTCGAAGGCCGATCCCTTGCCGAGGTACCCGGTGATCATCGCCGCGTCGCCCGAGCGGGCATGCGCGCGCGCGAGGGTGGTGCCACACAGACGGGCATAGGCCTTCGGACCACTCTCCGAGAGGATACCGGTCACGGCCGAGAGCTTCTTGTTCTTGAGTTGGCGCACGTAATAGGAGCGGCCACTCGTCTGGGACTGCGCCGTTCCGAGGAACGGGTCGCTCGCCGCCTGCATGATGCGCTGCCCGTCGATGACACGCTGGCCTTCGGAGCCGAGGAAGAACGGACTCAGCGCGAGCGGCGCCAGCACCGATGGCCGGGCTTCCTTGATCTGCAGGAAGAGGGGCGCCCCGTCTGCGTCCGCATAGACGCCGACGGCGCAGACCGTGCCCACCGAGCCGATCCCCACGACCTTGAAGGCGACATCGCGCAGCGCGTACCGCAAGGCCAGTAGATTGCGGTCGGCGGTGAGGCTCTGCGGATAGGTGAGGAGCGCCGCCCTGGCCTCCTCCACCGCCTCGGTCAATCCGTTCGGGCCTTCGTGGAAGATCGTCGGTGCTTTCTCCGCAATCGCCCATTGCGGCGGATCAGACTGGAGCTTGGCCTGATCGAGGCTCGGTGCGTCGCCGTGGCTGAGGCCGTCGGCGGTCTCGGTCGATGCCTCCGACAGGAGGCGTCGACACAGATCCCGATCGCCCAGGACCCCGACTTCATGGTCGAGGTCGATCCGGCTATGCCAGATCGCCAGCGGTGCGAGGTCCGACAACTCGCGCATGTGCTCGCGATAGGCGCAGACGCTCGCCCGGGCTGCGCTGCGCGCCTTGTCCTCACCCTGCGCGAAGGCGGCGATGGCGACGCTGGCCGCGAGGCGCTTCACGTCGACGGTGAAATCGACGTTCCAGAGCGTCTCGTCGAAGTCGTTGATGTCGAACAGGGTCAGCCCCTCAGGGCTGCGATACACGCCGAAATTGCCGATGTGGCAGTCGCCGCAGGCCTGAACCGGGATGCCCGGAGCGGGGACTCCCACGAGGTCGGCCACCATCACGGCGGCGGCCCCACGCAGGAAGGCAAAGGGGTTGGCACGCATCCGCTCATACCGAAGCGGGATCAGCGCAACCAGCCGGCCATCATCGCCCTGTGCGAGAATGGCAAGCGGATCCCGGCCCGGTGCAGGCTGCCAATCGGCGTGGGATTCCCGCGGCACCGCTTGGCGTAGGCGCTTGCCGGCCGCGCGGCGCGCGGCGCGGTCGGACGAAATCTGAATGTCGTTCATGATAGAAAACCTCGGCAAGGCGGAGCGTGCAGCCATTCACCGCGCGACCCGCGCATCATCAGTGCCGGAAGTGGCGATGGCCTGTAAACACCATCGCGAGACCAGCCTCGTCGGCGGCGCGGATGACCGCGTCGTCACGCATCGATCCGCCCGGCTGGATCACCGCCGTGGCGCCGGCCTCGGCCGCCGCGATCAGCCCGTCCGCGAAGGGGAAGAACGCATCGGAGGCCACCACCGACCCCTTGGCGAGGCTCTCCGCGGCACCAATGCGTTTAGCGCCCTCGGCGGCCTTCCAGGCGGCGATGCGCGAGGAATCCACCCGCGACATCTGCCCGGCGCCGATGCCCACCGTAGCGCCGTCGCGGGCGTAGACGATGGCGTTCGACTTCACGTGCTTGGCGATGCGGTAGGCAAAGCGCAGGTCGGCATATTCCTGCGCGGTGGGCGTGCGCCGTGTCACCACCGTGAGCGGCATGTCGTCGACCACCGCGTTGTCGCGCCCCTGAACCAGGAAGCCGCCCGAGAGCGTCTTGACCGTCTCGCCCGCCCCACGCGGATCGGGCAGGCGCCCGGCGAGCAGCAGCCGGAGGTTCTTCTTGCCGGCGACGATGGCGATGGCCTCGTCGGTCGCATCCGGCGCGATGATGACCTCGGTGAAGATCTCGACGATCTTGGCGGCGGCCTCGGCATCAAGGGTACGATTGAGCGCGACGACGCCGCCGAAGGCCGAGGTCGGGTCGCAGGCGAGGGCCCGCTCGTAGGCCTCGACCAGGCTCGCACCCTCGGCGACGCCGCACGGGTTGGCATGCTTGATGATCGCCACCGCCGCGATGCGGGCCGGGTCGAACTCCGCCACGCATTCGTAGGCGGCGTCGGTGTCGTTGAGGTTGTTGTAGGACAATTCCTTGCCCTGGAGCTGGCGCGCGCTGGCGACACCCGGCCGGACGAGGCCCGGTGCCCGGTAGAACGCCGCCCGCTGATGGGGGTTCTCGCCATAGCGCAGGGATTGGGCGAGGCTGCCGCCGAAGGCCCGGAACGCCGGAGCCGCCTCGGCGGCGGTCTGCCCGGCGAGCCAATTGGCGATGGCGGCATCGTAGGATGCGGTGCGGGCGAAGGCCTTGCCGGCCAGCGCGCGGCGGGTCGCTTCACCGAGCGTACCGGCATTCGCCTCCAACTCGCCGAGGATCGCCGAATAGTCGGCGACATCCACCACCACCGCCACGTCCGCGTGGTTCTTGGCGGCCCCGCGGATCATCGCCGGACCACCTACATCGATGTTCTCGACACAGTCGTCGTAGGACGCCTCCTTCGCGATGGTGGCCTCGAACGGGTACAGGTTGACCACGAGGAGATCGATGACGCCGATCCCGTGGGCGGCGAGCGCCGCCTGATGCTCGGGGTTGTCGCGCACGGCGAGCAATCCGCCATGGACCGCCGGATGGAGGGTTTTCACCCGCCCATCCATCATCTCGGGGAAGCCGGTGAGGTCCGCCACCTCGGTGACCGGCAGGCCGGCGTCGCGCAGGGCCTTGTGGGTGCCCCCGGTGGAGACGAGAGCGATGCCGAGGCGTGATAACGCCGCGGCAAAGTCGACGAGCCCGGTCTTGTCCGAGACCGAGAGAAGCGCACGGGTCACCCGCACCTGATCATGCGACATGGAAGATCCGCCCGGTCCGCAAACAATGGAATGGCCGGGCGCGTAACACGAAATCCGCCTTTTCGGCCAGGGTGCGGCGCGGTTGGCGCGGGACAATAGCGTCGGGAATGACAGCCGTTAGGTCGCCAGAGCCGAGATTGCATCCGGTCCGACGCCGACGGTTCTCGGTTTTGCCGCGGCGTCAGGCGATGGACTCGCGGGCCGGTGCCCGCACGAAGCCCCAGCGCACCCGCGCCCCGTCGGCCACCGTGACGTACAGAACGATCTGGTCGGTGCGGCGGGCGCCGGTCAGCCCGGCGAAATACACGCTCTCCTCGAGCGCCAGGTCGGCGCCCTCCGCACCGAAGTGCCAGACCTCGCCCACGGGCAACACCAGTTCGAGGCGGCCATCGTCGAGGCCACGCGCGACGATGGCCGGGTGGAGATGGAAGCGGATGGCGACTTCGTGCGGGCGGTGGCGGGTCTTGCCCTCCGTGCGAACGAATGCGTCCTCACCCTCGACGAGGGAGCCGCCGGAACCGAGGCGCCAGCGGCGCTCGTGGACGATGCCGAAATCGCGGGCGTAGCCGTCGTGACGGGCGGCGAGGATGGTTGATCCGCCTTCCGACGAGCGCTCGGCCTTCACCGCCTGCGGTCCGCGCAAAATGACCGGGCCGATCCGGTCGGCGAGCCAGCCCACAGCCCAGCGCTCGTACCAGGCGCCGCCGCCGGCCAGGAATCGGCACGACGAGGAATCGGCCACTGTCGCGGTGGAGTGGGCTGCGGTGCTGCGGGCGAGCCGGCGCAATTCGGGGCCGCTCGCGGGCAGGCCGCAATTGATGACGATGCGTTGCGGCCCGCTCGACATCTCGAACGAGAGGCAGCCGGCCCCCGCATTGATCGAATCGGGGAGCGGCGGCGGCGCCCCCACATCTGCGACCACCAGGATGCGGCCGGCTTCCAGGCGCTCGTAGCCGGAATTCGGGGCGTGCATCATCGGTTGCGCCAGGGCGCCGTCATAGACGAGCAGGGTGGCAAGGTGGTCGGCCGCCGTGGCGCCCATGCCGTTGAAATGGCTGAGCGACGCATCGGCATGCCGCAGGAGGCGCAACAGCGGCAGCATCCGGTCGATGGCGTGCAGCAGCGCTTCCGGCGGATCGACGCTGCGGCTGAGGAAGCTCTGGCGCAGGGGCAGCAGGTCGAGCAGCAACTCCATGGCGAAGCGCGGATCGCGGCTGCGATGGCCGCCGTCGCGCATGATCTGCCGATCGAGTTCGCGCACGAGGATGCGGGTCGACCTGCGCAGGATCGGTTGGATGCCCTCGCAGCACAGGCCGGCATAGCAGAGCGCCACCGCTGCGAGCAGGCGGGTCTGGGGCGAGATGCCCCGACGCAGGTCGCCTTCGAGGTCGCGCGCCGTCCGGCCGATGGTCTTGAGGAAGGTCTGGTAGAAGGCGTGGTCGGCCCCTTCCAGTACCAGAGGCGATTGGCACAGAAAGGCGATCAGCCGCCGCGCAGCCACGGGAGTCGGCTTGGCGAGGCTGGAATCGCCCCGCCCCGCCATGAAATCCGCCACGAAGGCGCGGGCATTGGCGCGGGCGAGCGCCGTGTCGGCCGCCCGCAAGTGACGCAGCCAGCCGAAGCCATAGAGCGCAGCGGCCCATTCCGGCGAAGGCGGCGCATAGTCGAACGGCGAGCGTCCGCTCACCGAGAGCGAGCGACCGGCGAAGACGAACAGGCCCGCATAGATATCGTCCGCGAAGGTCGCGTCGCTGGTGCGCAGGTCATGCGGCGCGATGACGAGACCGGTGACGCGGGCGCGTGCCAGGATGTCCGGGCGGCCACTCAGCCGCGCGTAGGTTCCACGAACCGAGCTGGCGATTTCGCGCCCGATCAGCCGATAGAAGCGCCAGCGATCAGCCCCCCAACGCACGCACTCTCCTTATGCCGGCCGAACGCGCGCGACGGGCGCCCGCGATCGGACGTCTTGATCGATGAACCTAGGCCATGCGTCTTAACTCGCGGTTAACCTCAAACGGCCCGCCGAGTCGATCCCGCCCAGAAGAGCAAACAAAAAGCCCACACGGCCGGTGCCGGTGGGCTTCGTCATCGTGCGGGCGAAAGGATCAGAGCAGGTAGAGAGTCTCGTGGGTCTTGAAGACAGCCGGGCAATGCGTCGTATCGATGAGGCGCCGTGCTTCATCCAGCGTGATGTGCCGGTCCAACGCTATCTCAGCCAACGTCATCCACTTCGTCCGCATCGTGTGTTTCCTGCTTCTTCTGCAGGACTAACAACCAAGCGTCGGTCCGGTTCATCCATCGGTCGCGCCGGGGAACCGTGCGTGTGCGATCCGGACCGGCTTCGCAGTTTTCCGCTGCGACGCCTCGGAGCGCTTGCGGCTCAGGCCTTGTGGCGCAGCCGGCTCGCGAAAAAGCCGTCGAGACCGCCCCGCATCTCGGGTGCGGTGCCGGAGAGATGCGCGGGCAACGCCCGCAGATCGCCGTTCCCATCGATAGGCTCTGCCAGACCGCCGAGGTCCGCCGCCTCCACCGGTACGCGCTCGAAGGCGGCGTTGCGTGCCAGGAAGGCGCTGATCTGCGCCTCGCCTTCCTCGCGTTCCAGCGAGCAGGTGCAATAGACGAGGCGTCCCCCGGGCCGGACCAACGTCGCCGCCTTGTCGAGGAGGCGGCGCTGCAGCCCGGACAGGCGCGCGATATCGGTGGAGCTCTTGGTCCAGGCGACGTCGGGATGGCGGCGGATGGTGCCGGTGGCCGAGCACGGCGCATCGAGGAGCACGGCGTCGAAGCTCCCCTCCTCCGTCATCGTCATGGCGTCGGCGACGCGGATCTCGGCCTCGAAGCCGAGGCGGGCGAGGTTTTCGCGCAAGCGCTCGAGGCGTGATTCCGAGCGGTCCACCGCCACCACGCTCGCGCCGGCCGCGGCGAGCTGCGCGGTCTTTCCGCCCGGTGCGGCGCATAGGTCGGCGACACGTTCGCCCGGCTGCACCGCCAGCAGGCGGGCGGGGATCGCGGCCGCCGCATCCTGCACCCACCACGCTCCCTCGGCATAGCCGGGAAGCTCGGAAACGCTGGAGCGCACTTCGTGCAGACGTACGCTGCCGGTGGGCAGGGCGACGCCGCCGAGCCGCTCGGCCCACTCAGTGGGAGAGCCCTTCACGGTGAGGTCGAGGGCGGCTCCGCCGAGATGGGCGGTGGCGATGGCCTGCGCCATCTCCGGGCCGTAGATAGTCCGCCAGCGATGGGCGAGCCAGTCCGGGGTGTTGTCACTCAACGGATCGGTCATCGCTGCGAGGATTTCGGCGCGCTCGCGCACGATCCGGCGCAGGACCGCGTTCACGAGGCCGGCGAGGTGCTGGAGCTGCGGGTCGCCCTTGGCGATGCGGACCCCGAGGTCGACCGCGGCGTGGTCCGGCACGTTGAGGTCGAGGATCTGGGCCGCGCCCGTGGCGAGTAATGCGACGAGGCGCGGATTGTCTTCCGGTAGCCCCTGCGAGAGGCGTGCGGCCAGAATGGTGCGCAGGAACCCGAAGCGGCGGAACGTCGCCGTCGCGATGGCGCGCGCCAGCGCCGTATCGGGTCCGTCGAGCCCGGCATGGCGTCCGGCCTGAACCAGAGCATCCTCCAGCGCGAAGGCGTGGGTGTTACCGAGGAGGTCGGCGACCGCGCCATGGGCGACCTGCCGGGCGGCCAAGCCCCCGACGGTGCGGTCGATTGCCGTTACCGGCCCGTCCGCGTTGCGGCGAATAGCCATGAATGCCACCTTCGTTGAATACACGCCCGCGCTGCGGCAGGCATCCTGAGCGATGCCCTTCCACCCGTCACTCCGAGATGCAAGCCATGACGATGCAGGACGACGCGAAAAAGCAAGACGACCCGAAAAAGCAAGACGACCCGAAAAATCCGGACGCGAGCGAAAACCAGACCGCACCCCCCCGCACGCTGGCCCCGGCGGCCGAGCGCGCGTTGGCCGAAGCCGCCCTTCGCCGGTCCGAGATCGATGCGCGCGCCGCGGGGATCGCCGCCACCCGCGAGCGTCAGGGGCGCGGCGGGCTCGAGCCGGTGCGCTATGCCGATTGGGAGATCAAGGGCATCGCCGTCGACTTTTGAGCCGCAGGCATCGGGCCGGGTATCCACCGATTGTGCCGGAACGTCCGCATCCGCGTCCTGTTGAGGTGGACGAAGACACACAAAGGACGCCCGCGATGCCCGTCACCAAGATTTCGAGCCACACGGCCAGCGAAGGCCCCCACGGCGAGATCGCCCTGGCCGCCGGCCATGCGGTCGCCATGCGGATGTGGCGGGAGGAGCCGCCCACTTCCGACAAGCCGAGCGTGAAGCGCCCCTACGAGACGGTGGGATACGTGATCTCCGGCAAGGCCGAACTCATGGTCGGCGGCGAGACGGTGACGCTGGTCCCCGGCGATTCCTGGCTGGTGCCGGCAGATGCCGAGCATACCTACACAATCCTCGAGGCGTTCACGGCGATCGAGGCGACGTCTCCCCCGGCCAAGTAACACCAGGATCAAGCAGCAGGCGGTCGCCGGGCATGTCCCGACGACCGGTGCCGGTCAGCGCACCACGTAGACCTGCGTGCCGACCGAAACGCGATCGTAGAGATCGACCACGTCCTGATTGAACATCCGGATGCAGCCATACGACGCGTAGGTCCCGATCGAGTTGGGCCGGTTGGTGCCGTGGATCGCATATTCGCCGCCCGAGAGCGTCATCGCCGCCGAGCCCATCGGGTTGTGCGGCGAGCCGCCGGCGATCACTGAGGGGAGCCGTGGGTTGTCGCGCTTGACCTCGCGCGGCGGCGACCAGGCCGGCTCCACGAACTTGCCGTCGATCTTGGTAGCTCCAGTCCACTGCTTGCCGGGCTTGCCCACCGCCACCGGATAGCGAATGGCGGTCCCGTCGCCATTGACGAGATAGAGCCGGCGCTCGGCGGTGCGAATGACCACGGAGCCGGGCATCACGCCCTCATGGAAGGCGACCACTTCGCGCGCCGCTGCCGGCGCGCCACTCAGACCCGCGCAGACCACAAGTGCGGCTGCGCCGATATACCCAACCCGATCCCCGAACATCTGTCATCGTCTCCGAAAGCATTGCCTTTACCCGCACGATAGTCAGCAGGCGCGGGTTGCCGTTCCGGTACCGTTTCGCGACAACGGCTTGAGATGGCGTGCAAATTCGGCGTCGCGGTAAAGCATCGCCGGGTTGTCCACTTGGGATTCGACGCGTTTCAGTGACGCTTTGCTAACCGTGTCGGTGCGCTCAGCGCTCGATCAGATGCGCGCCCTCTCCCAAGCGCGCCTGCCAGCCATGGCGGACGAGTTCGGGGTCGATGTGCTCCTCCACCGGGTAGCCAACGCAGAGATAGGCCACGAGATGCCAGTCGCACGGCACGTCGAGGCAGGCGCAGACCGCCTCCGGTTCGAGGATCGAAACCCAGCCGACCCCGAGGCCATGAGCGCGGGCGGCGAGCCAGAAGGTCTGCACGGCGGTGACGACCGAATAGCGCAGCATCTCCGGCATGGTCGCCCGGCCGAGCCCGTGCCCTACCGGCGTCGCCTCGTCGCTGAAGACCGCGAGATGGATCGGCGCCTCGCGCAGTCCGGCGAGCTTCAGGCGGATATAGGCGTCCCGGCGCTCGGCCTCGTAGCCCTCGGCAGCCTGGGCGTTGCAGCGCTCGAAGCTGGCGACGATGGCCGCGCGCCGGCCCGCATCGGCGACACGGACGAAGCGCCACGGCTGGCTGTTGCCCACCGATGGGCTGAGTTCGGCGAGCGCCAGGCATTCACGCAGCAGGGATTCAGGCACAGGGTCGGTTCGGAAGCGACGCACGTCGCGTCGCCACGCGAACAGGTCCGCGAGCGTCCGACGGAAGCCGGCGTCGAAGCCGACCGAGACTTCCCTGTCCACGAGACTTCCCTTTGCCGCACGACCACCCGCTCCGAGGGCGGAGCCAAGCCGTCTCATAACGCGTCGTGGAGCTGGTTGCGAAAAAAAGGCCGCACTCCGAAGAGGCGGCCTGAAGTCCTTGGGTCTCGAAACCTCTGGAGTGTCGGCCCGATGGGCCGGGGCGCCGCCCGAAGCTGGGGAGCATGATCTCGGGCGCCATCCCGGTGTCGGTACCAACGAGGATTCGGCCACAGGCATCGCGATTCATCGCGGCCGCCGCGGGGCTTCTTCATGACCGAACCATGGCGGCGCGTTCGGTGGTGCGCCGGCGCACGCGACCCTTGCGGGAGGGCCGGGGCGGGACCATCATTCGAGACAGGCACGATGACACCAGAGGAGTGACGATGATCGAGAGGAGCAGCGCCGAGCCGCGAACCGCCGAGGCCACGGGCCGGGTGGTTCCCTTCCCCTCCGCGTCGGTGACTCCTCAGATCACCTTCGACCGCACCGAGCTGCGGACCATCTTCAACCTCTACGGCCGCATGGTCTCGCAGGGCGAATGGCGCGACTACGCCCTCGATTTCCGCCGCGACAAGGCGGTGTTCTCGATCTACCGGCGCAGCTCCGAAATGCCGCTCTACCGGGTGGAGAAGGACCCCAAGCTCGCCCGCCGCCAGGGGGCCTATGCGGTGGTGGCCGCCACCGGGCTGGTGTTGAAGCGCGGCACCGACCTCGCCCGCGTACTCGCGGTGCTGGAGCCACCACTGCGCGCGGTGTGATCCAAAACGACAGGCGCCAACAAAAAAGGCCCCGGCGAATATCCGCCGGGGCCTTCCTATTTTTGGATGAGCGACCCGCTTAGCGGCGGTCGCCGAGGAGCGAGAGCAGCATCTGGAACATGTTGATGAAGTCCAGGTACAGCGTCAGCGCGCCGTTCACCGACAGCTTGGCGGCGCCTTCGGCATCCGCGTTGCTGTAGAGGAACATCTCCTTCAGCTTCTGGGTGTCGTAGGCGGTGAGGCCTGCGAAGATCAGCACGCCGATCACCGAGATGGCGAACTGCAGGGCCGAAGACGCCAGGAAGATGTTCACCAGCGACGCGATCACGATACCGATCAGGCCCATGATCAGAAACGAGCCCATGCCCGACAAGCTGCGCTTCGTGGTGTAGCCGTAGAGGCTCAAGCCGCCGAAGGTGGCCGCCGTGATGAAGAACACCCGCACCACGCTCGCACCCGTGAACACGAGCAGAAGCGAGGACATCGAGGCGCCCATCACTGCCGCGAAGGCGAAGAAGGTCATGCGGGCGCTGGACGCCGACATCCGCTCCATCCGCATCGAGAAGATGAAGATGAAGGCGAGCGGGGCGAGCATCACGACCCACTTGAGCGGGCTGGTATAAAGGAGCTGGCCGAAGGGGGTCAGCGCCACGCGGCCGGTCGCCGTCTGCGCGACGGCGGCCATGTTGAGGCCCAAAGCCACGAGACCGGAGATCCCGAGGCCGACGACCATGTTGTTGTAGACGCCGAGCATGAAGGTGCGCAGGCCCTGATCGACCTCGACCTGGCTGCCGGCGTAGCCGGTCGGCTGGGAGCCGACCCGGAAAGGACTGTTATCGAATGCCATGGGAGTTTCCCTTGGAAGCTCTCTCAGCGTGTGATTTCGAAACGAGGCTCACGCAACTGACCTCTGGCGCCATCGGGCGCCTCAAGCCGAAATATGTTCCGTCATCCCGCTCCGCACAAGAGGGCCGCCGAGCTTCGGGCCGAGGAATCGCGCCTTAAGCGCCGGTGTTTTATTTGGAAAAACAGGGATTAAATCTGGTGAACACGGTTCTTCACCGGTCGTGTGCGACGCCTTGTCAGAACTGCCGCAGGTACGGCGCCGGCTTCTGCCCGAGAATACGCCAGGTGCCGACGAGGCCCATCAGAATTGCGAACACCACGGCCAGCACCGACGCGACCAGGGCGCCGGACAGGTCGAGCACAAACTCGAGTTTCATCACCCGGGTCACGATTACCCAGCCGGCGAGCGTGCCCGCGGCGAGCCCGAACAGCGCCGTGGCAAACCCGAGCGCCCCGTATTCGAGGATGTAGGCGGTGAGCAGCCGCCCGCGCGTGGCGCCCAGGGTCTTGAGGATCACCGCATCGTAGAGCCGGGCACGATGGCCCGCGGCGAGCGCTCCGGCGAGCACGAACAGGCTCGCCACCACGGCGATGCCGCTCGCCCCGCGGATCGCCAGTACCAGCTTGCCGACGATGTCGTTGACCGCATCCAGAGCCTCCTTCACCCGCACGCTGGTGACGGAGGGATACGCGCGGGCGACGTCGCGCAGGATGCCGGCCTCGACCTTGGCGTCAGGCCCGTTCGGCAGCGTCAGGGTCGCCAGATCCGAATGCGGTGCGCCGCGGAACGTGCCGGGCGTGAACACCATGACGAAGTTGATGCCGAGCGAGCGCCATTCCACCTTGCGCAGGTTGGAGATGCGGGCGCTGAGGCTGCGTCCGAGCACATTCACCGTGATCGTGCTGCCCACCGAGAGGTTGAGACTGCGGGCGAGCTCGGCATCGAAGGAAACGAGCGTGGTCTTGGCTTCCTCCGCGTTCCACCACGTGCCGGCGACGATGGCGGAGCCTTCGGGGACGTCCTCCGCATAGGTGATGCCGCGGTCTCCATCGAGCACCCAGGCCGCGTCCTCCGGCGGCTTGATCGACCCGGCGGGCACCCCGTCGAGGGCGGTGATCCGGCCCCGCATCATCGGCACGCGCTCGATCTTGGCGCCCGGCGCCTGCTTGCCGAGAAAGGCGTGGAAGCCGTCGGCATCGGCGGCCGGCACGTCGAGGAAGAACAGGTTCGGGGCCCGCGCCGGCAGCGAGCTCGTCAGCGTCCGCCGGACATTGGCGTCAATCAGGCTCAGCGTGACGAGGAGCGTGACGCCGAGGCCGAGCGACAGGACGATGGCCGGAGTCAACGCACCCGGCCGGTGCAGGTTGGCGAGGGCCATGCGGGGGGCGGCGGAGCGCGGGCGCGGCAGGCGCCGGGCCAAAGCCATCAGGCCGAACGCCACGAGGCGCAGCAGCCCGAACGCACAGGCCGCCGCCACGATGAAGATCAGTGCGAGGCGCCGGTCGAAGGCGGTGGCGAGGGCCAGGGCGACGAGGCCGGCCAGCGCGCCCACCAGGATCAGGCGGTACCGCAGGCGCGTCTTGCGCCCGTCCGGGTCGACGACGTCGCGAAACAGGCCCGAGACCGGCACGTCGTGGGCGTGACCGAGCGGGATGATCGCGAAGGCGAGCGCGGTGAGCAGGCCGTAGCAGGCGGCGAGCGCGAGTTCGCCCGGTGCCAGCGTCGGGTTCAACGGCAGCGGAAGCGCATCGTGGAACACCGCATCGAGGGCGAACGGCAGGCCAGCCCCGACGACGAGTCCGATCGCCGTGCCGAGACCGGCGATCAGCATCACCTGCGTCAGGTAGAGCGCGACCACCTGCCCGCCGGGTGCGCCGACGCTCTTCAGGGTGGCGATGGAGCCACGCTTGCGCTCGACGAAGGCCGCAACCGCATTGGCGACGCCGACGCCGCCGACGATGAGAGCGGTGAGGCCGACCAGGGTGAGAAACTGGGTGAACCGCTCGATGCTCTTGGCGAAGCGCGGATCGGCATTGCCGCGGCTGCGCATCTCCCAACCGGCATCGGGAGCGGCCTTGGCGACGGCGGCGCTGCGGCGCTCCAACTCGGCATCGTCGGCGTCGGGCACCCGGAGCCGGTAGCTCCAGCGGTTGAGGCTGCCCGGCCGGATTAGGCTCGTGGCGGCGAGCGCCGCTTTCGAGACGAGCACGCGCGGGCCGAAGCCGATGCCGTTGGCGATCTTGTCGGGCTCGGACACCAGCGTCGCGCGGATCGCCACCGGAATTCCCGCGAGGGTGATGCGGTCGCCGACCTTGAGGTCGAGGCGGGTCAGCAGCACCGGATCGACCACGGCGCCATAGGCCCCGTCGCGTTCGGCCAGAAGATCGGTGAGCGGCTCAGCCGGATCGGTGACGAGGTCGCCGGTGGCCGGATAGTCGCCGTCGACGGCCTTCAGCTCGACGAGGGCGGCGCCGGAGGCTTCGGCGAGCGCCATCGCCCGCAGGGTCGTCACCACGGAGACGCGGCCCTGGGCATCGAGCACGGCGCGCTCGGCCGGCGTCGCCTCCCGGTTGATCAGGCTGTAGGTGAGATCGCCGCCGAGGATGCGCGCACCCTCGCGGCCGAGCCCGTCGGTGAGGGAGCGCGCGATCGAGGCGACGCCGGCGATGGCCGCGACTCCGAGGGCGATGCAGGCGAGGAAGACCGCAAAGCCCGCAAGGCCGCCGCGCAATTCCCGCAAGGCGAGGCGCAGCGTCAGCGGCAGGCGGGAGGGGCGTGCGCTCGGAGCGGCCTGCGCGAGAGTGCCATGCATGGTCGTTGGGCTTCCTCGCAAGGCGTCAGGCGGCCACCGGGTCTTCGACCCGGCCGGATCGCAGACGGACCGTGCGGTCGCACAGCCGGGCGAGGCCGGGATCGTGGGTCACCAGCACCAGGGTCGCGCCGCGATCGCGCTTGAGGGCGAACAGCAGATCGACGATCTGGCGGCCGGTGGCTTCATCGAGATTGCCGGTAGGCTCATCGGCGACGAGAATCGCCGGATCGGGGGCGATGGCGCGGGCGATGGCGACGCGTTGCTGCTCGCCACCCGACAGCTGTGCCGGATAATGATGCAGGCGGTGGCCGAGACCCACGGCTTCGAGCTCCGCCTTGGCGCGAAAATGGGCGTCCGGCTTGTCGGCGAGTTCGAGCGGCAGAGCGACGTTCTCGAGCGCCGTCATGGTCGGGACGAGGTGGAAGGCCTGGAACACGATACCGATGCGCCGGCCGCGGAACCGCGCCAGCGCATCCTCGTCGAGCCCACCGAGATCGGTGCCCTCCACGACGATGCGACCGCTATCGGGCCGTTCCAGCCCGGCCATCACCATCAGCAGCGTCGATTTGCCGGAGCCCGAAGGGCCGACGAGGCCCACCGCCTCGCCCTGCCCTACCTCCAGGGAAATTCCGCGCAACACATGCACCCGCGCCGCGCCGCGCCCGAGGCTGAGATCGATTCCGGACAGGGCGATGGCCCGGACATCGGCCGCAATCGCAGCCTGCCGCGGATCGTCGGTCTCCGCCGACTTCCCGAACATTCCCTTGCCGAACATCACCGGGAGACCGATCTGTGCGAAGCTGGGATCGGGACGAAGGTCATCGATACCAGTGTCTTCGAGGGAAGTGTCTTCGCGGGAAGTGTCATGGGGACCGAGGGTCGAGGTTGTGTGCGAATGGGTCTGTGCTCTGTGTCACGTCTCGCCGATATGGTCCGTCGACGCGAGCGGAACCATGACCGTCGCCGGTTCGCGATCGTAATGGTGCTCTTTGCCGCACTCGGCCTCGCGGGCTCTCCCGTTGGCGCGACACCGGTCGCACGTCCCCTCAACATCGTGGCGTTCGGCGACAGCCTCACGGCGGGCTATCGCCTGCCCGCATCCGCCGCTTTTCCCACCGTGCTGGAGCGCGAACTGAAGGCGCGCGGCCGGGTGGTGTCGGTCGCCAATGCGGGTGTGTCGGGGGACACCAGCACCGGCGGGCTCGACCGTCTCGATTGGTCGGTGCCGGACGGGACCGATGGCGTCATCGTCGAACTCGGCGCCAACGACATGCTGCGCGGCACCGATCCCGCCGTCACCCGCAAGGCGCTCGACGCCATCGTCAGTCGCCTGAAAGCCCGGGGCATTCCGGTGATGCTGGCCGGCATGCGGGCCTCGGCCAATCTCGGTCCCGATTATGTCGCGCGCTTCGATGCGATCTATCCGGACCTCGCCAAGAGCTACGGACTCGTCCTGTACCCGTTCTTCCTGGCCGGGATCGCCGGCGACCGGAGCTACAATCTCGAGGACGGCCTCCACCCCAACCCCAAGGGCGTCGAGACTATCGTCGCGGGTATCCTACCGTCGGTGGAGAGCTTCCTCGACCGGATTGGTCAGGCTCCGCGCTGATCCGATGCCACGCCTGTTCACCGGACTCGAAATCCCACAGGCTGTCGCCGACAGCCTGATCCGTCTCCAGAGCGGCTTGCGCGGCGCGCGCTGGATCCTGCCGACCGACCTGCACATCACCCTGCGATTCCTCGGGGACGTCGATGCGACCTGCGCCGAGGAATTTCACGCCCTGCTTGAAGCCACTCGTCCACGCAGCCCCATCGCTGTGACCCTCGACGCCCTGGCGAGCTTCGGTGGCGACAAGCCCCGCGCGATCATCGCCACCGTGACGGCTGATGCCGCCCTCACCGAACTTCAGTCCGAGCATGAGCGGATCGCCCGCGAGGCCGGGGCCGATCCGGAGCGGCGCAAATTCACCCCGCATGTCACCCTCGGCCGCCTGCGCCGCGACGTGACCGCGCCGGACGTCGCTCTCTATCTGGAAGAATGCGGGCTGTTCACCCCGCTGCGCTTCACCGCGGCCCGGGTCGCCCTGTTCTCGGCGCGGGACTCGACGGGGGGCGGTCCCTATGTGGTGGAGGCCGCCTACCCGCTCGGGTGAGCACGTTCTTCCGCCCGAAGGGCATCCATCACGTTTGCGGGATTGGAGCGGTTCTGAACTGATCGGCTGCAACGATCGTCATCGTCCGGCGTCTTCGAGGGACTTCGTAGCGATTTGGAGTGTTCCGTGCGCAGCTTTTTCCCGATCGGCCTGGCCCTCGCCTCTTCCTTAATGATGGTTGGGGCTGCCAATGCCGATCCCGCCCCGGATGCCGCATCGCTGAAGAGCGAGGGACCCGTGCAACCGACCAAGGTCGAGGACGGCAAGTACACCGATAAGGACGGCACCCCGACCTACCGGGTCACCGAGGGCGGCAAGCAGGTCGATTGGAGTTCGATGTCCGGCTACCTGCGCTACAATGCCAATTGCATCGTCTGTCACGGGCCGGATGGCGCCGGCTCCACCTACGCGCCGTCCCTGGTCGATGCCCTCAAGCACGACGATTACGCGACCTTCGTCGGCATCGTCGCTGGCGGCAAGAAGGACGTGAATGCGTCCGAGCAGCTGGTGATGCCGGCCTTCGGCGAGAACAAGAACGTCATGTGCTACATCGACGACGTCTACGTCTATCTGCGCGCCCGCTCCGACGGCGTCATCGGCCGTGGCCGTCCGGCCGAGCACGAGCCGAAATCCGCGACCTTCAAGAAGGCGGAAGACGCTTGCATGGGGTGAAGGGCGATGGGGGAACGGCGGTCACAGCCGCCGGAGCGCCACGCTCTCGATCCGGTGGCTCGCGCCCTTGGCGAGAATCAGGCTTGCCCGCTGGCGGGTCGGCAGGATGTTGTCGCGCAGGTTCGGCAGGTTGATCGTCGTCCACAAGCGGTCGGCGATGTCCATCGCCTCCGCCTCGGTCACCTCGGCATACTTGCGGAAGTAGGAGAGCGGATCGCGGAACGCGGTCTGGCGCAGGCGCAGGAAGCGGTTGACGTACCAGCGATGCAGGTCATCTTCGTGCCCATCGAGGTAGATCGAGAAGTCGAAGAAGTCGGAGACGAACGGGATCGCGGTACCGTCTCGGGGAAGTCGCGCCGGCTGAAGCACGTTCAGGCCCTCGACGATGAGGATGTCGGGGGATTCCACCACCCGCTCCTCGCCTGGCATCACGTCATAGACGAGGTGCGAGTAGAGCGGTGCAGCGACCCGCTTCTTGCCGGCCTTGATGTCGGTGAGAAAGCGCAGGAGAGCGGCTGTGTCGTAGCTCTCCGGGAACCCCTTGCGCTCCATCGCGCCCATCTGCTGCAACTCGGCATTGGGCAGCAGGAACCCATCCGTGGTGATGAGGTCGACCTTCGGGGTATTGGGCCAGCGGGCGAGCAACGCCTTGAGCACCCGGGCGCTGGTGGACTTGCCCACCGCCACGGACCCCGCCACGCCGATGATGTAGGGCACCTTGGCCTCCCGCTCGGCGAGCAGGAAGCGCTGTGTCGCCTTGAACAGGCCTTGCGTCGCCGCGACGTAGAGCGAGAGCAGGCGCGACAGAGGCAGATAGATCGCCTCGACCTCTTCCACCGAGATCGGATCGTTCAAGGATTGCAGGCGTGCCACGTCCTCGGCGGTGAGGGTCAACGGCGTGTCGGCACGCAACTGCGCCCACTCGTCGCGGGTGAACAAGCGGTAGGGGGAGAGCCGCTCCGGGCCGACACCGGTGACCGGGTCCTGGCCGAGAGCCGGATCGCGTTCGGAATGGCCGATTGCCGTCACGGGGCCGGTTGCGACGTTCACGCCGGCCTCCGGGCCGCCTTCTCGGCGATACCGCTCTGAGCGGTGCGGCGCTCGAGTTCCGCCATGACCTCGTCGAGGCCGATGCCGCCGCCGCGCAGCACCACCAGGAGATGGTAGAGCACGTCCGCCGCCTCGCTCACCAGGCCGGCCCGGTCGCATTGTACGGCGGCGATGGCCGCTTCGACGGCCTCCTCACCGAGCTTCTTTGCGGCTTTGGCCGGACCGCCGGACAGCAGCTTGGCGGTATAGGATTGGTCGGCCGGCGCCGCGGCGCGGGTGGCGACCAGGTCTTCCAGGTCGGCAAGGGTGAACTGGGTCATGCGGTCCTGGGTCCCGGCGTACCGGACTTATCGTGCCGAGCGTGGAAGCGTGCTGCACTGACGTTCATGCGGCAAGGGCTCTTTAAAGCAAAGGCCCGCTCGGGCAAGAACCGCCTGCGCGTCACGCGTCGAGCCGCATGGCCAGACCGGCCGCTGCCATATGCGCCTTGGCCTCGGCCACCGTGTGCTGGCCGAAATGGAAGATCGAGGCGGCGAGAACCGCGCTGGCCCTACCGTCGCGGACGCCGGCCACCAAGTCGTCGAGCCCGCCGACGCCGCCGGAAGCGATCACCGGAACGCTCACCGCATCCGAGATCGCCCGTGTCAGGGCGATGTCGTAGCCCGATCGCATCCCGTCCCGGTCCATCGAGGTCACCAGGAGTTCGCCCGCCCCGCGCGCGGTGACCATCCGGGCGAAGGCGATGGCGTCGAGGCCGGTGGGATTGCGCCCGCCATGGGTGAAGATCTGCCAGGCCGCCGGCTCACCGGGGCCGGATGTGCGCTTGGCATCGATGGCGACGACGATGCACTGACTGCCGAACTTTTCGGCGCCCCTGGCGACGAAGTCGGGATCGTTCACCGCGGCGGTGTTGATCGAGACCTTGTCGGCGCCGGCGAGCAGCAGCGTCCGGATGTCGGCCACCGTACGGATCCCGCCGCCCACGGTGAGCGGCATGAAACAGGCTTCCGCGGTGCGGCTCACCGCATCGAGGAGCGTGCCGCGATCCTCGTGGCTCGCGGTGATGTCGAGGAAGCAGAGCTCGTCGGCGCCGGCCGCGTCATAGGCTTTGGCGGCCTCGACGGGATCGCCGGCGTCGCGCAGCGCCATGAACTGCACGCCCTTCACGACGCGGCCGTCCTTGACGTCGAGGCAAGGAATGATGCGGGTCTTGAGCACGGCTCAGCTCCTCGAACGGGGTCAGGCCGCCGGAGCCGCGCCGGTCGCGTGCCGGATTGCGGCGAGCGCCTCGCGCGGGTCGATGCGTCCATCGTAGAGCGCGCGTCCGGTGATGGCGCCGGCGAGGAGCGCGCAATCCGGCTCGAGCAGGCGGTGCACGTCGTCGATGGAGGCGAGGCCTCCGGAGGCGATCACCGGGATCGTCACGGCGCGGGCAAGCCCGAGGGTCATCTCGATGTTGAGACCCTTGAGGATGCCGTCGCGGGCGATGTCGGTGTAGATGAGCGCCGCGACACCGGCATCCTCGAAGCGGCGCCCGAGCTCCTCGGCGGTCATGCTGGATGTGGTGGCCCAGCCCTCCACCGCGACGCGGCCATCCTTGGCGTCGATCCCCACGGCGATGCGACCGGGATAGAGCCGGGCCGCCTCACGGACGAAGGCCGGATCACGCACCGCGGCGGTACCGATGATCACGCGGCGGACGCCCTTGGCGAGCCACGCCTCCAGCGTCTTCATCTCGCGGATGCCGCCGCCGAGTTGCACCGGCAGCTTGGTCCGCGCCAGGATCGCGTCCACGGCGGAGGCGTTCATCGGCGCACCGGCGAAGGCACCGTCGAGATCGACCACGTGGAGCCAGGAGAAGCCCTGCTCCTCGAACACCGCCGCCTGCGCCGCGGGGTCGTCGCTGAACACGATGGCCTGCGCCATGTCGCCCTGGACGAGGCGGACACAGCGCCCTTCCTTCAGATCGATAGCCGGAAACAGGATCACGCGTCGGTTCGCCTTCGGGTCAGGTCGTCTGAGGGGATCGGCACGGCGTCAGGGGCGCCAGCGCAAGAAATTCGCGATAAAGGCCAAGCCGAGGCGCTGGCTCTTCTCCGGGTGGAACTGCGTGCCGGCGATGTTGTTGCGCGCCACCATCGCGGTCACCGGCCCGCCATAGTCGGAATGCGCGACACGATCCGCCGGATCCCGCGGTGTCAGCGCGAAGCTATGGACGAAATACGCATGCAGGCCGTCCGGCCCGAGGGGGATGTCGGCGAGCAGCGCATGGTCGCGATCGACGTCCAGCGTGTTCCAGCCCATATGCGGCACCTTCAGCGCCGGATTGGACGGGACGATCGGGCCGACATCGCCCGCGATCCAATCGAGCCCCGGCGTCGCCGCATATTCGAGGCCACGCGTCGCGAGCAGTTGCATGCCGACACAGATGCCGAGGAACGGGCGCGAACGGCTATGGGCGGTATGCGCCATGGCCTCGACCATGCCCGAGACGGCGTCCAAGCCCCGCCGGCAATCGGCATAGGCTCCGACACCCGGCAGAACGACCCGATCGGCATTCGCCACCACGTCGGCGTCGTCGGTGAGCAGGATGCGGGTGGAATCGAGACCAGCCTCTCGTGCCGCCCGCTCGAAGGCCTTGGCCGCCGAGTGAAGATTTCCGGATCCGTAATCGATGATCGCGACGGTCTGCCCGTTCACCGACGGTCCTCGCTGAACGGAAACATCCCGAACGCCTCTTCGGTCGGACGACCGGGCAGGCCCGTCGGGCTCGCCGGTGCCGAGACGGGGCGGGCCGAAATGCCATCGAGCCAGCGGCGTGCCGCCTTCATCTCGGCTTCCTCCGGGCTTGCCGCGATGACGGCGTCACGCACCGGACGACCACAACGGGCATAGGTCCAGCGGCGCAAGGACGAGGCTTCGAGCCCGATCAGGGTCAGAACCAGCAGCGTGACGACGAGCGCCGCGACGTCGGTCAGCCCGAGGACGTGACCAAGGAACGCCGTGCCGACGAGGAGCGCCACCACGCCGACAGTCGCGATCCAGAGTCGGTGATAGAGAAACCAGAGCGGCGAGAAGGCGAAGGCCGCCCATGAGAAACCGTCCGGCACGAGATGCGCGCGCTCGAGGCCGTGCGCCTCGCCGGCCATGGCGTCCCCGTCGAGGTGCAGCGTGTAGGTCCGCATCGGATTGTCTCCTGCCCCGGCCCGTCGCGGGGTCAGAGCGTCCCCTTGGTGGAGGGCACGCGTCCGTCCTCACGCGGGTCGACCGCGACCGCCCGCCGCAAGGCGCGGGCCAAGCCCTTGAAACAACTCTCGGCGATGTGGTGGGCATTGTCGCCGTAGAGTGTCTCTACGTGGAGCGTGATCCCGGCATTCATGGCGAAGGCCTGGAACCACTCGCGCACGAGTTCGGTGTCGAATTGGCCGATCTTCTCCACCCGGAAGCCGGTGCGAAACACCAGGAACGGCCTGCCGGAAATATCGACGGCGACGCGGGTCAGCGTCTCGTCCATGGGCATGTGGATGTCGGCGTAGCGCGCGATCCCGCGCTTGTCGGCGAGCGCCTGGGCGAAAGCCTGCCCCAGCGCGATGCCGGAATCTTCCGTGGTGTGGTGCTGGTCGACATGCAGATCGCCGGTGACCGTGACGTCGAGGTCGAACAGGGCGTGACGCGCGAACAATTCCAGCATGTGGTCCAGAAAGCCGACGCCGGTCGCGATGGCGGCGCGGCCGGTCCCATCGAGAGTCAGGGCGACGTGAACGTCGGTCTCAGCCGTACGGCGGTCGATGCTGGCGGCGCGCATGCCCGTGGATTTCGCTCAAGGTACGTCGGGTTACGGAAACGAATCAGCCTTCTAGAGCCAAGACCGGTCGGCTGTGAAGGGATCAGCCGACCGATTCCACCGGAATGCGCCGGGGTGTCAGTCGCGCAGCACCCGGCCGGCGACGGCGTCGAGCTTGGCGACGAGAGCCGGATCGCGCTGGGCCGGTGCGGTCATGACCGCGCCGTCGAGGGCGTGCTCGCTTCCGGCCGGACAGGCCTCCCGCTCCTTGGGGAAGTCGCGGGCGAGGCGCGCGACGAGACGGGCCGCCTTGCTCGCATTGGTACGAGCCACCGCCACGACGGAGGCCACGTCCACCGCGTGATGGGTGGGGTGCCAACAGTCGAAATCCGTGACCATGGCGATGGTGGCGTAGGTGATCTCGGCCTCACGGGCGAGCTTGGCCTCCGGCATGTTGGTCATGCCGATGACGTCGTAGCCCTGCGCCTTGTAGGTGGTGGACTCGGCATAGCTCGAGAATTGCGGGCCTTCCATGCAGACATAGGTCCCGCCACGATGGATCACGATGTTCTCGGCTTCCGCCGCCGCCGCGATGCGTCCCTGGAGGACGGGACCGACTGGGTGGGCCAGCGAGACATGGGCAACGCAGCCATTGCCAAAGAACGACGCGGCGCGCCCATGGGTGCGGTCGACGAATTGATCGACGAGAACGAACAGGCCGGGATGCAATTCGGCGCGAAACGAGCCGCAGGCCGACAGTGAAACCAGATCGGTCACACCGGCCCGCTTCAAGGCATCGATATTGGCGCGGTAGTTGATGCCCGAGGGCGAGAGGCGGTGGCCGCGTCCGTGGCGGGCGAGGAACACTACCTTGGTGTCGCCGATCCGGCCGATCCGGAGCGCGTCCGAGGGTTCGCCCCAGGGCGATTCGATCGCCTCTTCGCGGATGTCTTCGAGCCCCGGCAGGTCGTAGACCCCCGAGCCGCCCATCACGCCGAGCACCGCTGCCGTCATGCTTCGCTCCATAAAGTTTGCGCCGGACGCCCCCTCGCGGGGCGCCGGCGCATGCCGTCTTGACGAAGGACGGTCCCGGATTCGGGACCGTCCGATGTGTTGGCCGTTCAGTAGGTCTTGTGAAGCTCGGGCTGCAAGCCGTGGACCTCGCCGCCGGCCTTCGCCCAGACTTTCTTCTTCACGTAGTAGAGCAGGCCCGACAGGATGAGCAGGAACAGGATCACCCGGAAGCCGAGGGCCTTGCGGGCCATCATGTGCGGCTCGGCGGTCCAGGCCAGGAAGGCGGCGATGTCCTTGCCGTATTGATTGACGGTCTCGGGAACCACCGGCTCGCCGTTCGCGCCCTTGGCGTAGGTCACCTGACCGTCGCTCAGCGGCTTGGGCATCGCGATCAGATGACCGGGATAATAGATGTTGTAGTAGGTACCCGCAGGGGTTTCCTTGCCGTCCGGCGGGTCTTCGTAGCCGGTCAGGATCGCATGGATGTAGTCGACGCCGTGCTCGGTATAGCCGACGAACGGCAGCGCATCGATGAGGAACCAGGGGAAGCCGCGACTGTAGGTGCGGGCCTTGGACAGAACCGAGAAGTCGGGCGGCGCCTTGCCGCCATTGGCCGCTGCGGCAGCCTTCTCGTTGGGGAATGGCGGCGGCACGGCATCGCCGGGCCGGGCCGGACGATCGACGTCCTCACCGACATCGTTCTGTTCCTTGACCTTGTACTCGGCGGCGAGGGCCTTGACCTGGCCGGTGCTGAAGCTCGGGCCGCCTTCCTCCGCGAGATTGCGGAACCGCACGAAGTTCATGCTGTGGCAGCTCGAACAGACTTCCTTGTAGACCTGGAAGCCGCGCTGAAGCTGCGCCTCGTCGAAGCGTCCGAAGATTCCGGAGAAGCTCCACTTCTCCCGCGGCGGATGCGGGGTGTCGTGCCCGTCCTCCGCGGACGCGGCGGCGAGGCCGAGGGTGGCCGCGAACACGGACGCGGCGATCAGGCGGGTCATTTTCATGGTGCTCGACAAGTCCCTGCCCTCAGCCCTTGGACGATGGTGCGGCGGCCGCGCCCACCGGCATGCCGGAGCCGGAAAACTGTTTGCCCGGTCCGGTGACGCTGTCGAGGATCGAACCCGGCATCGGCTTCGGGGTCTCGAACAGGCCCACCAGCGGCATCACCAGGAGGAAATGCGCGAAGTAATAGGCGGTGCAGAGACGGGCGGCGATGACGTAGCCACCCTCGGGCGGCATGGCTCCGAGATAGCCGAGCGCCACGCAGACCGACACGAACAGCCACAGGAACTGCCGGTAGATCGGCCGGTAATTCGCCGAGCGGATGCGCGAGGTGTCGAGCCACGGGGCCAGCGCCAGGATCAGGACCGCGCTGAACATCAGCACCACGCCACCGAGCTTGTCCGGGACGGCGCGAAGGATCGCGTAGAACGGCAGGAAGTACCATTCCGGCACGATATGCGCGGGCGTCACGGCGGGGTTGGCCGGAATGTAGTTGTCGGCATGCCCGAGATAGTTCGGCTGATAGAAGATCCAGTAGGCGAAGAAGGCGAAGAACACCATCGACGCGAACACGTCCTTGATCGTCGCGTAGGGCGTGAACGGGACCGTGTCCTTGTCCGACTTGATCGGGATGCCGGTGGGATTGTTCTGACCGGTCACATGCAGTGCCCAGACGTGCAGGACGACCACGCCGAGGATCATGAACGGCAGCAGGTAATGCAGCGAGAAGAAGCGGTTCAGGGTCGGGCTGCCCACCGAGTAGCCGCCCCAGAGCAGGCTCTGGATGGTATCGCCGACCACCGGGATGGCGCCCAGGATGCTGGTGATGACGGTGGCGCCCCAGAAGCTCATCTGGCCCCACGGCAGGGTGTAGCCGAGGAAGGCGGTGGCCATCATCAGCAGGTAGATGATCACGCCGAGGATGTAGAGGATTTCGCGTGGTGCCTTGTAGGAGCCGTAATACAGCGCCCGGAACATGTGGATGTAGACCGCCACGAAGAACATCGAGGCGCCGTTGGCGTGCATGTAGCGCAACAGCCAGCCGTAATTCACGTCGCGCATGATGTGCTCGACGGAGTTGAAGGCACCGGCGGCCGTCGGCTCGTAATGCATCGCGAGCCAGATGCCCGTGACGATCTGCGAGATCAGCATCGCCATCAGGATGGCGCCGAAGGTCCAGAAGTAGTTGAGATTCCGCGGGACCGGATACGAGACGAACGACGAGTGGACCAGACCCACGATGGGCAGTCGCGACTCGAACCATTTCGCCAACCGGCTCTTGGGTACGTAGGTGCTGGCGTGTGCGCTCATGGGGCTCCCCGCTTCAATTCTGTTGGGGTTCGTCAGGCTGCTGCCTTGCCGGCCTCTTCGCCGATCCGGATCTTCGTATCCGTCTCGAAGGCGTAGGGCGGAACGGGCAGATTCGCCGGGGCGGGCCCGCGCCGGACCCGGCCGGACGTGTCGTAGAGCGAGCCATGGCAGGGGCACGACCAGCCTTCGTACTGGCCCTGGTGCCCCAGCGGCACGCAGCCGAGATGGGTGCAATTGCCGTAGACGATCAGCCACTTGGCGTGGCCGTCCTTCACACGGGCCGAATCGGCCTGGGGATCGATGAGCTCGGACAGCTTCACGTCCTGCGCTTCTTTGATCTCCTTCTCGGATCGGCTGCGCACGAAGATCAGCTTGCCGCGCCAGAACACGTTGACGATCTGGCCTTCCTGAATCGGCGTCAGATCGACTTCGAGGGGCGCACCGGCTGCGATGGTCTCGGCATCCGGCGCCATCGAGGCGACGAAGGGCCAAGCGACCGCAACACCGCCGACCGCCAGGCCGGCACCGGTAGCGAGGAACATGAAGTCACGCCGCGTGCCGTCCGGCTCGCCATGGGTGCTATCGGGATTGGCTGCCGTGTTCGCCAAGTGTCGGACTCCGAGCATGGATGCTGAACGTGGGCCAGCGGCGCGCGGGGCGCTGTTGGCCGGCCGAGACATTAGAGGCTTTCGAAGGAATGTCAGCCCGGCGGGACCGAAGCACTTTCCTGCAGAGTTTTGCAATGCGACCCCGCGTCACTCGAAGTCAAGGCGAAGGTCATCGTCGCTCGTACGCAGCCATGACAGGCCGGCCGTCCCGTCACCGCCACAAGGGCCGGCCGTGACGATGGCGAACGGTGATTCTCCGGCGTGCCCGGTGGCGGCCCGGCCGGCTTTGGTGCATGCCCACAACCCGAATGCCACCGAAAAGTCGGCGCGCCGATGATGTGGGCGGGCGACCGGACGACTGAGGTTGGGGGGACATGGCGCGACTGATCGATGATTGCTTGGCATCGGGCTCATCCGCGATGACGCTCGACGATGCGGTCGCGCTCATCGCGGTGCGGTTCCCCATCTGCGCCGGCATCGAGACGGTTGCGCTGCAGGACGCCGATGGCCGCATCCTGGCGCAGGATGTCATCGCCGGCATTAACTTGCCGCCTTTCGACAATTCCGCGGTGGACGGATACGCGGTGCGCCACGCCGATCTCGCCCCTGAGGGCGAAACCGTACTACCGGTCCGTGGCCGGATCGCCGCCGGGGCCACCGAGGCCGGTATCGCCGCGGCCTGTGCGGTGCGCATCTTCACCGGGGCGCCGATGCCGGCGGGTGCCGACACCGTCTTCATGCAGGAAGACGTGGTGGTCGATGGCGCGCAGGTGGTGTTGCCGTCCGGGTTGAAGCGCGGCGCCAACCGCCGCGTGGCCGGCGAGGATGTCGCCTGCGGCGCCCGCGTGCTGGCCGATGGGCACCGTCTCACGCCGCAGGATGTGGCGCTCGCCGCAGCGGTCGGCCACCATCGCCTCGACCTGCGCCGGCGTTTGCGGGTGGCGGTCTTCTCCACCGGTGACGAGGTCGCCGAGCCCGGAGCCGCCCTGCGTCCGGGAGCGATTCACGATTCGAATCGGGTGATGCTGGTGGCGCTGCTGCGCCGGTTCGGCACAGAAGTGCACGATCTCGGCATCCTACGCGACGATGCCGCGCAACTCGGCAGCCGCCTCGCGGAATGCGCCCCATCCTACGATCTCATCCTCACCTCGGGCGGCGTCTCGGTGGGAGAGGAAGACCACGTCCGGCCGGCGATCGAGGCGGTGGGCCGCCTCGTGTTCTGGCGCCTGCGGATCAAGCCCGGTCGGCCCGTCGCGATGGGGGTGATCGGCGACACCGCCTTCGTCGGCCTTCCGGGCAACCCGGTGGCGGCCTACGTGACGCTGATGTTCCTGGTCCGTCCGCTCATCGCCCGCCTCGCGGGGGCGACAGTCCGGCCGCCGCTCGCGATACCCGTCCGTGCCGGATTCACGCATGCCAAGCGCGCCGGGCGCCGCGAATTCCTTCGGGTCGTCCTGCACCGGACGCCGGACGGCGCCCTCGAAGCCCATAAGTGCTCGACCCATGGCGCTGCCGGGCTCGCCTCGCTCGCGGCCAGTGACGCTCTGGCGATCCTGGCCGAAGACGTGACAGCGTTGCAGGCTGGAGACATCGTCGATGTCATTTTCCACGACCGTCTCGGGTAGGTCTTCGACAGGTCCCACCGCGCGCCTGCCAGCCCCGTGATCTGTGCGTCCGGCACGTGCCGTTGCTCGAGAGCCCTATGGACCTCCTCAATCCACACTTCCTGGTCTCGGTGCTGGAGATCGTCTGGATCGACCTGCTGCTGTCGGGCGACAATGCAGTGGTCATCGCCATGGCCTGTCGTGCGCTGCCCGAGGATCGGCGGCGGATCGGGATCATGCTCGGTGCGGCCACCGCGGTCGCTCTGCGGATCGTCTTCGCATTGGTGGTGTCGTCGCTCCTGGCCGTTCCGTTCCTGCGGGTCGTCGGCGGCCTCCTCCTGGTCTGGATCGCCGTGAAACTAGCCGTGGGAGAGGACGAGGAGGCGCCCGTCGTCGACGGGAGCCGGTCGTTGTGGAAGGCGGTGCGGACCATCGCCATCGCCGATGCCGTGATGAGCCTCGACAACGTCGTGGCCATCGCCGCCGCCGCCAAGGGGCACGCGTCCCTGTTCGTCTTCGGGCTGCTGCTGTCGATCCCGCTCATCGTCATGGGCGCCGCCCTGGTGACGGCCCTGCTCAAGCGCTTCCCGCTCATCGTCTGGGCGGGTGCGGCATTGCTCGGCTGGATCGCCGGAGAGATGATCGTCACTGATCCGTTCGTCGCCGAGCGCGTCGCCGGCGTCGATCATATCCGCGAGTTAGCCGCCATCGCGGTGACGCTCCTGGTGGTCGGCTGCGCCTACGGAATGAAGCGCCGGGCCGGCCTTGTGGATGTTTCGGGAGTCGATCGGCGTGGTTGAGGTGATGCTTCGTGGACGCCGGCGCGGATTTCAACTCTCGGCAGCAGCGATCGGCACGCTGGCAGCAGTCGCGATGATCCTCGGCATCGGTGCGTGGCAGATTCACCGCTCGCGCAAGCTGGAACTCGCCGATGCTAGTGGTCAGGCGCTCAGCCTCACCCGGACACTGGCTCAGCACGCAGCGCGCACGCTCGAAGGAGTCGATCTCATCTTGTCGGGCCTCATCTCCCGGCTCGACGAAGACGCCAACCAAGTTGGTGTCAGCGCCCTGACTGGCCCCGGCGCAGCGACCCTCGCGCAGATCCGACACCTGACTGTGCTCGGTGCCGACGGCCGAATGCGTTTCGATTCGCTTGGGCGGACCGAAGCGAACGAAGCCGCGAAAGACGCCGTCCACTGGCATCGCGAGCGGCCCGACCTCGACCTCCATGTCGGGCCTGCGTTCGAAAGTCGTGGCGATGGAATGTGGGTGATCCCGGTCTCGCGCCGCATCGATCGCCGCGACGGGAGCTTCGACGGTGTCGTGGTCGCGACGTTGCGCGCCGACTACTTCCGCGGTTTCTACCGTGATCTCCGAGTGGGGGGAGACGGCGCCATCACGCTCTGGCTCGATACCGGACGGATTCTCGTGCGCGAGCCTGCGCTGCCGCAGCTGGTCGGTGCCGATCTCTCGCGCAGCCGGATGTTCACCACCGATCTCCCGGCCCGAAACTCCGGTGTCTTTCGCGTGTCGGCCGCTCTCGTCGACGGGCGCGCACGGATCGTCGCCTTCGAACGCCTCGACCGCTATCCCCTGATCGTCACCGCCTCGCTCACCCTGGATGATGCACTTGCGGCCTGGCGGCGGGAAACGTTGATCCAGAGCCTGCTCATGGGCCTGTCCGTTTGTGCTCTGATCGGGCTCGGCATCACGCTGGAGCGTCGCCAGCGGCGCATCGCTGTGTCGGAACGCGCCTCGCGCGAGGCGCAGCTGCTGTTCCGCGGTCTGTTCGAGAATGCCACAGACCTGCAATTCGTATTTCGCGTCGACAGGCCCGCTGCCTTTCGCCTCGAGACGTGGAATCCGTCCGCGGCTGCGGCGATGCAGCTGTCGCCTGAGTCGCCCGCCGGCCTCAGTCTCGAGGAACTCCGCGAATCGGGCCAGTTGTCCGACGCGCAGGTCGATCGCGTCCGCGCCGACATGGAACGGGCGGTCGCCACCGGCGAGCCGGTTCGGACCGAGGATCGAACGCCCCTCGCCGCGGGGATCCGGCACTGGGAAGCGATCTACGTACCCCTGCGCGATTCCGGCTCCGACGCGGTGACGCGGGTGTTTCTCGGTGTGCGCGACATCACCCACCTCAAGACGGCCGAAGCGGAGGCCCGCGAGGCGAACCGCTTCCTGATCATGGCTGAGCAGGTCGCTCATATCGGGCATTGGCACGTCGACCTGCCCTCACGCCGCCTGACGTGGTCGGACGAGGTCTACCGCATTCACGGCCTCGATCCCGAAACCTTCACCCCGACCGTCGAGAGCGGGGTTGCGGCTTATCACCCCGACGACCGCGCCCGGGTCGCGACCTGCGTCGCCCGCGCGATCGAGCGCCAGGAGGGTTTCGACTTCGCGTTGCGTCTGGTGCGCCCGAGCGGGGAGATTCGCGACGTCCTCGTCCGTGGCATCTGCCAGTTCAATCGGGATGCGCAGGGGCATACCGAGGATGTCCGCTCGATCTTCGGCGTGTTTGCCGACGTCACAGACTTGAAGCAGGCGGAGCGGGCGCTCGCCGAAAACTCGGCCTTGTTGAAGGCCACCCTCGACAGCATGGACCAGGGCCTGCTGCTCATCGACGGCAACGGCAAGGTGCCGATCGCCAACCAGCGGGCGATGGAGATCCTGTCGCTCTCGCCCGAATTCATGGCCAACACACCGGATTACCGTTCGGTCCGCAGGTATCTGCGCGAGACCGGAGCCTGGGGACTGTCGATCCAAAATCCGGAGCATTGGCATCTCGACAAAGAGCGGCGGACCACGGATGTGCGCTCCGAGCGCCGCCGCGCCGATGGCAGCGTCATCGAGTTTCGCTCGCTGCCGATGCACCGGCACGACGGCTACATCCAGACGCTGACCGATATCACCGAGCGGCGGCGGGCCGAAGAACGCCTGCGCGACAGCGAGGCCCGCTACCGGCTTCTGGCCGATTATACCTCGGATCTGATCGTCCTCGACGACGCCAATGGGCGCCACCTCTACATCTCGCCGGCGGTGACGAGCATGCTCGGCTACACCCTCGCCGAGGCCAATGCCGTCGGCCTGCGGACCCTCGTCCACGCGGAGGACATCGCCAATCTGTCGGCGATTCTGCATGCGCTCGAACCCGACCGGCCCACCGGTTCGGTGATCTATCGCCTGCGGCACCGGGCGGGCCACGACATCTGGGTCGAGGCGGCCTTCCGGCGCATCGAGGAACAGGGCGGCGTCCAGATCATCCAGGCGATTCGCGACGTGACCGAACGCCAGAGCCAGGAGGCCGACCTGCAGCGCGCACGCGGTGCCGCGGAAGCCGGCGCCCAGGTGAAGGCCGAATTCCTCGCCAACATGAGCCACGAACTGCGCACCCCGCTCGCCGGCATCCTCGGGGTCCACGACCTGCTGCGCAGCGACCCGACGCTCAGCGTCTCGCAGGATCACCTCGTCGCCCTCGCCCAGGAATCCGGGCGTTCGCTCCTCACCATCGTCAATGACATCCTCGATTTCTCGAAGATCGAGGCCGGCCAGCTCGTGATCGAGGCGATGCCGTTCGGCCTGCGGGCCTTGATGGAGGGATGCCGGGTCCTCAGCGCCGAGACGATCGGCGCGGGTGGGGTCGCGCTCAGCGTCGCAGTGGAGCCGGACGTGCCGGACTGGCTCATCGGCGACCCGACGCGCCTGCGTCAGGTCATTCTCAACCTCGCCACCAATGCCATCAAGTTCACCCCCGAGGGCAGCGTGATGCTGCGGGCCCTGTGGCACGCCGAGGCCGGACGGTGTGGCAGTCTGCGGATCGAGGTGGTCGATACCGGTATCGGCATCGCTGCCGAGACGCTGCCCCACCTGTTCGAGCGCTTCGCGCAGGCCGATGGCTCGACCTCTCGCAAGTATGGCGGCACCGGACTGGGCCTCACCATCTGCAAGCGCCTCGTCCGGCTCATGGGCGGGGAGATCGGCGTCGAGAGCCGCCTGCGCGAGGGCTCGACCTTTTGGTTCACGCTGTCATTGCCCCTGGCTCGGCCGCAGAGCGTCGACGGGGCGCGGATGCGGGGCCTCCTGGCGGCGCCGGCTGGCCGAAAGCAGCGCCTGCTCCTGGCCGAGGACAACCCGATCAATCAGGAGATCATCGGCACGGTTCTGCGCCAAAAGGGCCACAGCGTCATCGTCGTCGGCGATGGCGAGCGCGCGGTCGCAGCGGTGACCACCGAGGCGGCGTTCGACCTCGTGCTGATGGACGTCCAGATGCCGGGTCAGGACGGGCTCGAAGCGACCCGGGCGATCCGCGAATGGGAACGCGCCGAGGGCAGGCCGCGCGTCCCGATCGTCGCGCTCACCGCCAACGCCATGACCGAAGAGGTGGAGCGCTGCCGCGCCGCCGGGATGGATGCGCACGTGGCCAAGCCCGTGGATTGGTCGGTTCTGTTCGCGACGATGGAGCGACTGGTCAACGCCAATGCCTCCGACGACGATGCGGCGGTCGAGGCAGCGCACGTCTGAGCATTCGTCCGCGCGTTGACACCCCGCCCCCGCGACTGGTGCTTCGGCAGACTATGGGGCTGGTGCGCGCGGGCGGTTCAGTGAGGCCCGATATCAGTGGGCGAGGATCTTCGACAGGAATTGCTGCGCGCGCGGGCTGCGCGGCTGGCCGAAGAACTCTTCCTTCTGCGCATCCTCGACGATCTCGCCGCGATCCATGAAAATCACCCGATTCGCGACCTTGCGGGCAAAGCCCATCTCGTGGGTCACGCACATCATCGTCATGCCTTCGCGGGCGAGCTGGACCATGACGTCCAGCACCTCGCCGACCATCTCGGGGTCGAGGGCCGAAGTCGGCTCGTCGAACAGCATGACGATCGGGTCCATCGACAGGGCACGGGCGATGGCGACGCGCTGCTGTTGACCACCGGAGAGCTGACCCGGAAATTTCTGGGCGTGGGCCGAGAGACCGACGCGCTCGAGCAGCTTCAGACCGCGGGTCCTGGCCTCCTCACGCGGGCGCTTGAGCACCTTGCACTGCGCCAGGGTGAGGTTGTCGGTGATGGAGAGATGCGGGAACAGCTCGAAATGCTGGAACACCATTCCGACCCGCGCGCGCAGCTTGGGCAGATCGGTACGCTTGTCCTTGAGGGCGATGCCATCCACCGAGATCGCGCCCTCCTGGAACGGCTCCAGGGCGTTCACGGTCTTAATCAGCGTCGACTTACCGGACCCGGACGGGCCGCAGACGACGACGACCTCGCCCTTGGAGACCTGGGTGGTGCAACCCTTGAGAACCTGAACCGGTCCATACCACTTGCCGACGCCGTCGATGGCGATCATCGGACTTCCACTCGCCTGCTGACCGGATGGAGACATGACGGATCCTACTCGGTCAGCGGATGATGGCGACGCGGCGCTGAAGCCTGCGTACGAGGAACGAAGCGGAGAAGCAGATCGCGAGGTAGACCAGCGCGGCGAAGATATACATCTCGACCAGTCGGCCGTCACGCTGGGCCACCTTCGAGGCGGCGCCCATGAAGTCGGTGAGCGAGATCACGTAGACCAGCGAGGTATCCTGGAACAGCACGATGGTCTGCGTCAGCAGGAGCGGCAACATGTTGCGGAACGCCTGGGGCAGGATGACCGACTTCATCGTCTGCACGTAGTTCAGGCCGAGCGCCTGGGCGGCCGAAGTCTGTCCGCGGGGGATGGACTGGATGCCGGCGCGCATGATCTCGGAGAAGAACGCCGCCTCGAACAGCGTGAAAGTGATCAGCGCCGATGTGAAAGCGCCCACCGAGATCGGCCGCGACGCTCCGGTGATCCACTGGCCGATATAAGGCACCAGGAAGTAGAACCAGAAGATCACCAGCACCAGCGGCAGTGACCGCATGAAGTCGACGTAGATACGGGCGATCGGCACCAGGAATGCCACGCCCGACAGGCGCATCATCGCGATGATCGTGCCGAGGACGATTCCGCCTGACGCGGCGAGCGCGGTGAGCGTGACGGTGAACACCATGCCCGTACCGAACAGGTAGGGCAGCGAGGCCAGAATGACCTTGTAGTCGAAATCCCCGAACATCCGATCCGATCCGAACAGCGTCAGCGCGAGCCCGGCACTGCTACGCGACGCTCGAGAGCACCGGCGAGCATCACCACGGTGAGGCTGATGAGAAGGTAGATGATCGTCGCCGCCGTGAACGACTCGAAGACCTGCGAGGAGAATTCCTGCATCGACCGCGCCCGTGCGGTGAGTTCGAGCAGGCCGATGGTGAGGGCGACCGAGGTGTTCTTGAGGTTGTTCAGGAACTCGGAGGTCATCGGCGGCAGGATCACCCGATAGGCGATCGGCAGGAGCACGTACCGGTAGGTCTGCCAGGTGTTGAGACCGAGCGCGATCGCTGCCGCGCGTTGGCCGCGCGGAAGCGACTGGATACCGGCACGGACCTGTTCGGCGACACGGGAAGCCGTGAAGAAGCCGAGGCAGATCACCGCCGTATAGAACGATGCGTTCGGCAGCTGCTTGAGCCAGGTGCCGATGACCTCGGGCACCATTTCCGGCAGCACGTAGAACCACAGGAACATCTGGACCAGCAGCGGGATGTTCCGGAACAACTCGACGTAGCTGGTCCCGACGGCCTGGGCCACCGGACTCGGCATGGTTCGCATCACCCCGATGAGGGAGCCGAGCGAGAAGGCGATGATCCACGAGCACAAGGCCGTGGCCAGCGTCCATCCGAGCCCCGACAGAAGCATGTCGGCATAAGTGCCGACACCTTCTGGGGAAGGCTCGAAGAAAATGCCCCAATTCCAGTTATAGTTCATGGTCGATGGTCTGTCCTGGCGAGGCGTCGTTCCCGGAATCGCGGCTCAGTAGGCTGCCGGATCGGCGCTGTCGCTCGGATTGGCGAAGGTCTTCACCATCGCTTCGCTCATCGGCAGCATGAGGTTGATGCCGCGCGGCGGGATCGGCTTGGTGAACCACTTGTCGTAGAGCACCTTGCCGTCCGCGCTCTTGTAGAGCTTGGCCGTCGCCTCATCCACCACCGCCTTGAACGGGGCGTCGTCCTTGCGCAGCATGATGCCGTACGGCTCGGGCTTCGACAGGGCTTCGGTGGAGATTGCGTAGGCGGTGGGCTCCTTGGAGCCGGCGGCGAGGGAGGCGAGCAGCACGTCATCCATCACGAAGGCGACGGCGCGGCCGGTCTCGACCATCAGGAATGCTTCTGCATGGTCCTTGGCCGGCAGGATCGTCAAGCCGAGACTGCGGGCGGTATTGGCCTCATTGATCTGCCGGATGTTGGTGGTGCCCGAGGTCGAGACCACGGTCTTGCCCTTTAGATCCTCGATCGTGTTCAGCTTGGCCGACTTCTTCGCCACATAGCGGGTGGCAGTGAGGAAGTGGGTGTTGGTGAAGGCGACCTGCTTCTGGCGGTCGGCGTTGTTGGTGGTGGACCCACATTCGAGGTCGATCGTGCCGTTGGCGATGAGCGGAATGCGGGTGGCCGAGGTCACCGGGTTCAGCTTCACCTCGATGTTGGGAAGCTTGAGGCTGGTCTTCACCGCCTCGGCGATCTTCTGGCAGATGTCGAAGGCATAGCCGACCGGCTTCTGGTCGTTGTCGAGATAGGAGAACGGCACGGACGCATCGCGGTATCCGATGGTGATCTGTCCGGTTTCCTTAATCTTCTTCAAGGTCCCGGTCAGCTCCTCGGCCTGAACGGAACCGACGGTGAGTGCGGACAGTGCAAAGGCAAGTACCGCCGACGAAGCAGCGGATCTCATCTGACTCAAACGCATCTGCAGGGTGGCTCCTGGAAGCGACCACCGGCGCGGCGGTCGTTGATCATGAGGCAATCTAGCAGCGGGCGACCCGGCTGCAATCGCTGATTTGGCCGTCATCCCTGACGGTCACAGCTACTTTGTAAGGCACAATCCATGCCGCGTTGAGATGGAGTGCCCCGCCAAGACGTATTCTCGAACAAAAGCCTGCTTTCGAGCAGTCGGGCCAAAACAAAAAGGCCCGGCTTTGCAGCCGGGCCAGATTGACGGGTTTCGAAGGAAGGTGAGAGCGACTTAGAAGTCGCGCTGGACGCGCATGCGGACCTGGTAGGTGTCGGCCGAGGTCACGGTACGGACAGCGGCGCCGGCATTGACGGCAGCGACGTTCACGACGCCGTTGCTGTACTGATCGACCACACGACCGTTCTGCACGCCGACCTTGGTGTAGAAGCCCTCGACACCGATATCGAGATCCTTGACCGGCGACCAGATCAGGCTGCTGCCGACGACGAACTGGTAGTTGTCGCGCAGAACCGGGCTCAGAGCGAACGAGCGGGTGCCCGGGGCGCCGATGAACTGGTTGGAGTTGACGGCCAGGGTGCTCTGAGCACCGTAAGCCTGGGCGTTAGCAACGCGGGCACCGTTGGCGAAGGACACTTCACCGTAGCTGCCGAACACGGCCGAACGCCACTCGGGCGACCAGTAATGGAGGAAGGATGCCACGGCCGTGAAGCTGGTGGAGAGCTGGATCTTGCCGGTCAGCGGGTTCAGCGTCGCGTCAGCCATATAGGGGTCGAACGCAGCACCGTTGATGGTGCTGGCGCGCGAGGCATAGGTGCCATTGTACGAGGAATAGCCGGTGTAGACGGTTGCGCCCTCGCCATAGGCGCCCTGGAGGTAGAGGGTGTCGCCGGGGGCGATGAACGGCATGTTGATCTTCACGCCGCCCTGTACGGCCCAGCCGTAATCGCTGGAAGCACCGACGGTGCCGCCGGCGAGGTTGGCACCATACTGGCCAACGGCGCCGAGAACGACCGGGCTGCCGATGACGTTGCTGGTGTTCAGCTCCTTGACGGCGCCGGACAACTGAGCGGAACCCCAAGCGGCGTCGTAGCGCAGAACGCCGACGAAGTCGGGCATGCGGTTACGCTCGACCACGTCCACGGTGCCAAACGACGGCAGACCGAGCGCGTTGGTGCTGATCAGCACGCGCGAAGGCGTGAAGGCGGCCGACGTCTCTTGCGAGTAGATGCTGTTGCGACGGAAGGTCGGATCTTCCAGCGACAGCGTCGCCGAGAAACCGTCGCCGCCGAGCTTTGTGGTGTAGGCGAGCAGGTTGGTGGACTGGACGTCCGAGTTGGCGGTGGCACCGGCGAACTCGAAGTCGTGAGCGTAGAAGTCGAAGAACGAGGAGGCGCGACCGGCGGTGAGGCCTGCGAACTGGATGAACGCCTTGTCGGTGTTCATGAATTGCTGGTCGCGACCGAGCTGATCCTGGCCGGTGGCGCCGAAGGCGTTGCCGATGCGCTCCTGGGTGCCGGAGCGGAGGCCGCCGGTGGCGCTGGTGCGGTTGGCGAACTGGAGACGGACGAAGGCGCGCAGGGTGCCGTAGGCAGTCTGGGTGCGGGCATCGACGTTGATGCGGGCGAGGCCGATATAGCCGGTGGTGTCGCCCTGGCTGCCCTGGCTGCTGCGGGCCGAGGTCGGCTGGTAGCCGATGTCGAGGCGGGCGCGGCCCGACAGACGGATGCAGGTATCGGTGCCCGGGATGTAGAAGAAGCCTGCGCCGTAGGCCGAGCAGACGCGCACGTACTCGATCGGAACAGCCTTCTTCATCGGAAGATCGGCTGCGTGTGCTCCGGCGACTGCGGCAAAGCCAGCAGCGGTGCCGAGAAGCGAGCTCTTCAAGAGCTTCATTGATATCTCCAAAAGCTTCGAGACCCGAGGGACGAACGACTGCTTACAAAGGCGTCCGAAGACCCACTGCGCGACGTTCTTATTTTTGAAAGACCGAGCGTTTTTCGCTGGAAATCAGTGTGGCGCACCGATGGTGGACCAGCGCCAAATCACTCTGTGCGAGTGAGTTCCGTGGAGCAACTCGGAATCGTGATGGTCTTGGACGTTCCCAAATGCTGTTGCGGCATTGCAACGTTCCGCAGGCGGCTAAGTGGTTGTCGCAAGCCCATGTTTTCGGCCGTAAGCCGAGGTATCCGACCCGCGCCCAAGGCGCGCAAAGCCCGAATTTTGTCCAAATGAATACAGTTTCCGCTTGGAAAACAGCATTTGCGCGCCATTCGGCGAATTTCTTGGCCGCGGCAGGGATTATTCCCGGAGCACCGCCCGGCCGTGACCCGGCCGGATCGGCGACGGCCGGCGCTCACCTTCGATATTAGCCGATCGGCCTGAGTTTGGGTGCAGCCGGCACGGGTTTCAACGTCCGCTTGCGAATCGGACGTGACGGCGCGGTCAGATCGCCGAGCCGGCGGGGCGCACCCGCGACGGCCGCGTCATCGCCTCGAGTTCGAGCAAAGAATCGAGTTGGCTCGCGGTCAGCAGGCCTTCTTCCAGCACCACGTCGGCGACCGGGCGATTCTCGGCCAGCGCCCGTTGGGCGACGCGGGAACAGGCCTCGTAGCCGAGCGCCGGCACCAGTGCGGTGACGAGGCCGATCGAGCCGTGGACCAAGCTGCGGCACCGCTCGCGATCCGCCTCGATACCCTCGATGCAGCGCTTGGTCAGCGTGTCGACGCCGGCCGTCAGCATGCGCAGGGAACTCAAGGTACAATAGCCTATGGTCGGTTCGAACGCGTTGAGCTGCAACTGCCCGCCCTCGGCGCAAAGGGTGATCGTCAGATCATGGCCGATGACCATGTAGGCGACTTGGTTGACGACCTCCGGAATCACCGGATTGACCTTCCCGGGCATGATCGACGAACCCGCCTGCACCGCGGGCAGCCGGATTTCGCCAAAGCCGGTGCGCGGACCGGAGGACAGGAGGCGCAGGTCGTTGCAGATCTTCGAGAGCTTCACGGCCACGCGCTTGAGCACGCCGGAAAACAGCACGAAGGCGCCGAGATCCGACGTCGCCTCGATCAGGTTCGAGGCCAGCACCATGTGCTGTCCGGCGCTGCGCGAGAGTTCCTCCACAGCAAGCGCGGCGTAGCGCGGATCGGCGTTGATGCCGGTTCCGATGGCGGTGGCTCCGAGATTGACCTCGCGAAACAGGCCGACGATCTCCGAGAGGCGAGCGACGTCTTCCTTGATGGTGGCGTGGAAGCCGTCGAACTCCTGGCCGAGCGTCATCGGCACCGCATCCATCAGCTGGGTGCGGCCCATCTTCAGAACGTCGGCGAATTCCACGGCCTTGCCCTTGAAGGCGTAGGCGAGGTCGTCGAGGGCGCGGATCAGCGGCTGGGTCGCGAAGATCACCGCGAGGCGCAACGCCGTCGGATAGGCGTCGTTGGTCGACTGAGCCATGTTGACGTCGTCGTTGGGATGCAGCGCGGCGTAGTGGCCGTGCGCCTCGCCCATCGCTTCCAGCGCGACGTTGGCGATGACCTCGTTGGCATTCATGTTGGTGGAGGTGCCGGCCCCGCCCTGGATCGCGTCGACGACGAAAGATTCGGCAAAGTGCGGTTCGGTGGCGATGCGGGTGCAGGCCCGGTCGATGGCGTCGGCTTTCACCGCACTGAGATAGCCGAGCCGCTTGTTGGCGCGCGCGGCCGCCTGCTTCACCAGCGCGAGAGCGCGGACGAATTCCGGGAAATGGCCCACCGGCACACCGGTGATGGGGAAATTCTCAACAGCCCGCTTGGTGTGGATGCCCCAATAGGCGTCCGCGGGCACTTCGCCATAGCCGAGGAGGTCGTGTTCGGTGCGAGTGCGCGCGCCCTCGATTTCGACGGTGCGGACCGTCGCGACCGCGAGGGGCTCGGCCGGCTCCGAGGAAGCCTCGGCATGCGTGTCCATCGCCATGAATGATGGTCCTTCGGTCTTGGCGAGGGTCGGCCTGAGAGTCAGTCCTGAAGACCGATCACCTGGAAATTCGTCCGCAGCTCGTCCGACATCGGCACGTTCAGGCGCTCGCCGTTGGGAAGACGCTTGAGGAACCAGCGCTCGTAGATCCATCGTAGCTCGCGCGACTCGGCCAGCCGCTCGAAGGTGGTCGACACCAGCGTGGCGAATTGCGGATCGTCCTTGCGGAACATCAAGCCGTAGGGTTCGAACGAGAGCTTGTCCGGCAGCACGGTGAAGGCTGCGCCGTCCGACCCGGCATTGGCGATCATACCGTAGAGCAGCACATCGTCCGAGCCGAGGGCATCGGCACGCCCGTCTCGGATCATGGCGAAGGATTCCGCATGATCCTTGCCGGTGACGATGGTGGTCGCGATGGCGAGTCGCGCGACGAGGGCGCGCAGCACCGTCTCGTTGGTGGTCCCGGCGGTGACCGCTACGGTGTGGCCGCCGAGGTCGCGGTAAGACGCGATCGGAGAACCACGCCGGACGAGAAGCTTTGTCGCGCTGAAATAGGTCACCGGAGAGAAGGCCACGAGCTTGCGCCGTTCCGCATTGGCCGTGGTCGAGCCGCATTCGAGGTCGATCCGACCGGAGGTCACGGCGGGAATACGATCCTCGGACTGGATCGGCTCATAGCGCACCGCAAGGTTCGTTCGCCCGAGCTCCTTACCGATGTCGTCGACCACGTCGAGGCAGAGGTCCATCGCGTAGCCGATCGGCTGCCCGGTGCCGTCCTTGAACGAGAACGGCACCGCGCTTTCGCGATATCCCAGCGTCACCGTGCCGGTGTCGCTGATCTTCTTGAGCGTGCCGGTGAGCACGTCCAGGGCGGAGGCCGGTGCAGCCAGAAGCAAGGCTCCGAGACAGCCTGCGATGATACCGTTTACGCGCATGCCCGACCTCGACCCTGTGAACCCGTCGCCACGTTCTGTCCTGGGACTGGCCGCTACTCGGCCGGCACCGGGCTCACATCGCGGTCGATGCGCTGGTCGCTGAGGGAGAGCTGGCCCTCCCATTTCGCCACCGCCACCGTGGCGACGCTGTTGCCGAGGACGTTGGTGGCCGAGCGACCCATGTCGAGAAACTGGTCGATGCCGATGATGAGCAGCAGGCCGGCTTCCGGGATATGGAAGGTCGAGAGCGTGGCCGAGATCACCACCAGCGAGGCGCGCGGCACGCCGGCCATGCCCTTCGAGGTCACCATCAGTAGGAGCAGCATGGTCAGCTGCTGACCCAGCGTCAGCGGGATGTTGTAGGCCTGGGCGATGAACATCACCGCGAAGGTGCAGTACATCATCGAGCCGTCGAGATTGAACGAATACCCCATCGGCAGGACGAACGAGGTGATCTTGTTGGGCACGCCGAACTCTTCGAGGTTCGACAGGGTCTTGGGGTAGGCCGCCTCGCTCGAGGCGGTGGAGAAGGCGAGCAGGAACGGCTCCTTGATGAGGTTGAGGAGGCGCTTCATGTGGTTGCCGACCAGGAGGAACCCCGCGAAGGCGAGTAGGCACCACAGCATGCCCAGGCTGAAGTAGAATTCCAGCATGAACTTCCCGTAGGTGACGAGCACGCCGATGCCTTGCGTGGTGATCGTCGCCGCGATGGCCGCGAACACCGCCACCGGCGCGAAGCCCATGACGTAGCCGGTGATCTTGAGCATCACGTCGGCCAAGCCTTCGATGCCCTGGGCGAGGAGTTTGCCCTTTTCGCCGAGTGCGGCGATGCCCACACCGAAGAACACCGAGAACACGACGATCTGCAGGATCTCGTTGTTGGCCATCGCCTCCACCGGGCTCTTGGGTACGAGGTGGGTGACGAACTCCTTGAGCGAGAGCGAGGCGGCCTTCAGGTTGGTGGTGGCACCGGCATCGGGCAGCGGCAGGTTGAGGTTGTCGCCGGGGCGCAGGATGTTGACCATCACCAAGCCGAGCAGCAGCGAGCACAGCGAGGCGCCGACGAACCACAGCATCGCCTTGCCGCCGACGCGACCGACCGAGGCGGTGTCGCCCATATGGGCGATGCCGACGACGAGGGTGGAGAAGACCAACGGTGCGATGATCATCTTGATCAGGCGCAGGAACACGTCGCTGATCAGGGCGATGTACCCGGAGATCTCTTTCGAGGTCTGCGGATCGGGCCAGGTGATATTACAGAGGTAGCCGACGGCGATCCCGAGCAGCATGCCGATAAAGATATAGGTGGTGAGCTTGGACTGCATCGGAATCTCCTCACCGGTGCGCCCAGAGGCATGTCACGCGGCTGATCGGAACAAGTCTGTGCACGACATGTGCCATCCGCCGAGCCGCGCATGCGTGATCTTCGATCGACCACACATTTTCAGGAGACCCTGCCAATATCAGCAGAGTCTTTTACGGCGATGCAGCGTATTGGGATGAAAGCTACCGCTTTTCCGTGCTCACGCAAGCGCCGTATTGGAGATTGGGTAGAACTCCCACTCTCTCTTCGAACTGTCGGAATTCGGCGCCCACTCGGGTGCCGGGCAGGACGCTGTGCGTGCCTCCGTTTCCGATCGATCGGGAATGCCTTGAGGGTATGAACGTCACGCCGTGTCAGGCGGGCCGCAGTCGTATCGCGGCTTCGGCCGATCGCCGGATGGCATCGGCTTGCGGGACACCGGCCGGCACGACCCAGCTTCCACCGACACAGAGAACCGGCTTGAGGGCGAGCCAGTCGGGCGCGGTCGCCTCGGTGATGCCGCCGGTGGGGCAGAACCGGACCTGCCCGAACGGACCCGCCAATGCCTTGAGGGCCTTGATGCCCCCGGCGGCTTCGGCCGGAAAGAACTTGAACCGGTCGAGGCCATGATCGAGGCCACGCATGATGTCGGCGGAATTCGCGATGCCCGGCAGATAAGGGATGCCGCGATCGATGGCGGCCCGGGTCAACGGATCGGTGAGGCCAGGGCTGACGATGAACTTGGCGCCGGCCTCCATGGCCGCATCGAGGTCGCGGACGTTCAGAACCGTGCCGGCGCCTACGACGGCGCCTTCGACCCGCGACATCGCCCGGATCACGTCGAGAGCGGCAGGCGTGCGCAGGGTGACTTCGAGCGCCGTGAGCCCGCCGCTCACCAGAGCCTCAGCGATGATTTCGGCGTGGCTCGCATCCTCGACCACGAGGACGGGGATGACGGGAACGGAGCGCATCAACGCGTCGATACTGGTCATGGGTCTGGTCCTCGGCTGACTGCTGTGCTTGCGATTCTCGAATGTCTTCCGCTCCGCGAGCGGAGGGATGCGCAGTGCCGTCCTACAGTCCGGCAGCGGCCAGCATAGCGGAGGCGCCCTGCTCCGCGCCGTCGGCGCCGTTGCGCATGAAGGCGAAGAGTTCGCGGCCGGTCCCCATGGCGGGGAGCGGTGCGACCGCCTCCTCGCGCGCATCCCACTCCGCGGCGTCGACAAGGGCCTCCAGGGTGCCGTCCTCCGCGCTGAGCCGGACGATGTCGCCGTCGCGGATCCGCGCCAGCGGGCCACCGCCGAGCGCCTCGGGGCTGAGATGGATCGCGGCCGGCACCTTGCCGGAAGCACCGGACATGCGGCCATCGGTGACGAGGGCGACCTTGTGCCCGCGATCCTGAAGCACGCCGAGTTGCGGCGTGAGCTTGTGCAGTTCCGGCATGCCGTTGGCCTTCGGTCCCTGGAAGCGGACCACCACCACCACGTCACGCTCCAACTCGCCCGCCTTGAACGCGGCCAGCACGTCGTCTTGGTCGTCGAAGACACGGGCCGGGGCCTCGATGGTCCAGCGTGCCGGCTCGACGGCGCTGGTCTTGAAGGTCGCGCGGCCGAGATTGCCCTTCACCAGGCGCATGCCGCCGTCCGGCTGGAAGGCATTGGCGGGTGCCCGCAGGATGCTTTCGTCGTGCGACTTCTCCGGCGCGTCTTCGAACACCAGGGTGTCGTCGATCAGCTTCGGGTCGCGGGCGTGGTCGCGCAGGCGGGTGCCGGCCACGGTCATGATGTCGTCGTGCAAGAGCCCGGCATCGATCAGGCTGGCGATGACGTAGCTCATGCCCCCGGCGGCATGGAAATGGTTCACGTCGCCCGACCCGTTGGGATACACCTTCGCCACCTGTGGCACTGCCGCCGAGAGCCGGTCGAAATCGGCCCAGTCGAGAACGATGCCCGCCGCCCGCGCGATCGCCGGCAGGTGGATCGCGTGGTTGGTGGAACCGCCGGTGGCCAGCAGCCCAACCACCGCGTTGACGATGGCCTTCTCGTCGACGCAAAGGCCGAGCGGCCGATAGTCGTTGCCGGAAGCGCCGATTTCCGACAGCCGGTGGACCGCGGCGCGGGTCACCGCCTGGCGCAACTTCGTGCCAGGATTGATGAAGGACGCGCCGGGCATGTGCAGCCCCATCACGTCCATCATCATCTGGTTGGAATTGGCGGTCCCGTAGAAGGTGCAGGTGCCGGCTCCGTGATAGGAGGCCGATTCGGATTCGAGCAGTTCCTCGCGACCGACCTTACCCTCGGCGTAGAGCTGGCGGACGCGCTGCTTTTCCTTGTTGGCGATGCCCGACGGCATCGGGCCTGCCGGGATCAGGATCATCGGCAGGTGGCCGAAGCGCAATGCTCCGATGAGCAGACCGGGCACGATCTTGTCGCAGATGCCGAGCAGAGCGGCGCCGTCGAACATGCCGTGGCTGAGCGCCACCGCCGTGGAGAGCGCGATGGTGTCGCGTGAGAACAGCGACAGCTCCATTCCGCGCTGCCCCTGGGTGACGCCGTCACACATGGCGGGCACACCGCCCGCCACCTGCGCGGTGGCGCCGACTTCGCGGGCGAACAGCTTCATCTGCTCGGGGTAGCGGCCATAGGGCTGATGCGCCGAGAGCATGTCGTTATAGGCGGTGACGATGGCCATGTTCATGGATCGGCCGGAGCGGATCGCCGCCTTGTCCTCACCCGAAGCGGCAAAGCCGTGGGCAAGATTGCCGCAATTCAGCATCGGGCGGTGGACGCCGCCATCGCGTTCGCGGGCGATCAGGTCGAGATAGGCCTTTCGCGAGGGCCGAGAGCGTTCGATCACCCGGGCGGTGACGGCTGCAATCTCGGGATGAAGCTCGGTCATTGTTCTTCCTCGCGTTGCGCGAAGCTCACCGCGCCTTGAAATCACGATGCCGGCGCGGACACGACCCAGCCGCACTCCATTCCGGAGACGGACGGGTCAGCCTATCGGTATCTCGGTCGGAACGGTCCTCGATCAATGCCGCGGCACCGCAGGTTCCGGGCCACATGCGCCGACCGGGTCACCGCCTCAATGACCTGTCGCCAATCCGGCATCCGCCTTGTGATGGGTGCCGAGCCGCAAGACCATCGCGGCCGTGGCCTCGTTCATGCCGACGATCTCCACCGGAACGCCGTGATGGCGAAACTTCAGCACCACGCGGTCGAGGGCATTGACCGCGGTGATGTCCCAGAAATGTGCGGCGGAGAGGTCGACGACGAGGCGTTCCAGATCGTCTTCGCGAAAGTCGAACGCCGCGTGGAAGGCTTCCGCGGTGGCAAAGAAGATCTGCCCCGTCACTCGGTAGATTCGCACCCCTGCCTCGCGCTCGGACGACACGGCGAAGAACCGCGTCACCTTGTGGGCGAAGAACAGGCCGCTCAGCACCACGCCGAACACGACGCCCTTTGCGAGATCGTGGGTGGCGACCACCACGGCGACGGTGCCGAGCATGACCACGCTCGAACTCTTCGGATGCGTCAGCAGCGTACCGACGGATTTCCACTGGAAGGTGTTGATCGACACCATGATCATCACCGCCACCAGGGCGGCCATCGGAATCCGGGCCACGTAGGGACCGAGCACGACGATCAGGAACAGCAGGAAGCTACCGGCCCACAAGGTCGAGAGCCGGCCGCGGCCGCCGGAGGAGACGTTGATAACCGATTGCCCGATCATCGCGCAGCCGGCCATGCCGCCGAAGAACCCGGCGGTGACGTTGGCGAGCCCCTGTCCGGCGCATTCGCGGTTCTTGTTCGAGCCGGTATCGGTCATCTCGTCGAGGATCGCCGCCGTCATCAGGCTCTCCAGCAATCCGACCATGGTCAGCGTCAGGGCGTAGGGCAGGATGATGCGCAGGGTCTCGACGGTGAGGGGCACTTGCGGCAGGGCGAACCAGGGCAATTCAGTGGGCAGCGCTCCCATGTCGCCGACCGTGTGGATCGGCAGGCCCAGCGCCATCGAGACGGCGGTGAGGAGCACGATGGTCACCAGGGGCGACGGCACGGCCTTGGTCAGGTACGGCAAGCCATAGATCAGCCCGAGCCCGAAAGCCGCCATGACATAGACGGTGGTGCCGTGCCCGATCAGTTCGGGCATTTGCGCCAGGAAGATCAGGATCGCCAGCGCATTGACGAATCCGGTGACCACCGAGCGCGACACGAAGCGCATCAGGTTGCCGAGCTTCAGGGCGCCCGCACAGATTTGAAGCAGACCGGTGAGAATGGTGGCGGCAAACAGGTAGCCGAGGCCGTGCTCCTTCACGAGGCTGACCATCACCAGCGCCATCGCACCGGTGGCGGCCGAGATCATCGCCGGGCGGCCGCCCGCGAAGGCGGTGACCACCGCGATGCAGAACGAGGCGTAGAGGCCGACCTTGGGGTCGACCCCGGCAATGAGCGAGAAGGCGATGGCCTCCGGGATCAACGCCAGGGCGACCACCGTGCCGGCCAGGATTTCACGCGTGACGTCGGGAGCCCACTCGCTCCGCAGGGTCTTGAAGGTCATGAGAGTGTGTGTCCGTCGTCCCCGCGCGCAAGATCGCATGGCGCAGCCAGGGAGGAACCGAAAGAATCGCAGCGCTAAGGCGAAGCGATGGCAGAGGGAGCGCACGCAAAGGCGCGCGGCGCACCGATCGCTACGGCGGCGTGAGCTGGGAATACAGTCGGGCGCGATCCTTCAACATGGCGGGCGGTCTACCACAGCAGCCTCACGATGCAACGTCGCCCGGCACCGGATCGAAAACCGCTGGTGCCTGCAATTCTCGTCCGGTGAGCTTGCATATTTACCGGAACTCAAGTTGAGGGTGGCATCAAGTAGTCTCTCGACGTCGGGAGCGAATCAGAGTCTGTGCCGATGCTAAATAAAACCGAGTACGCTCGGCCGCGCCCGTGGTACTCTCTGCGACTGCCCGGCGACCTCGAGGCGCAGTACTCTGCGCAAGTGCATCTCGGAAGCGGCGCCTATATCCAGTCGTGGTTGATGGTGTTCATTGTCGTCAATGTCCTGTCGTTGAAGGTCGATCTCGACTTGTTCGGCGTGGAGGCCTTTACTGTCCCGCTGGTGATGACCCTCGGTGTTTTCGTGCCGATCACACTTGCGGCGATCGTGGCCCTGCGCGGTGAACCCTCGTCACAGCGCCAGGCTGCCGCCGTCATCGTCACGGGACTTGTCGATATGGCGATCGTGCTCAACAGCGCCCGCATCGTGCCGGAGCCCCATATCAACACCTATCTCGTGCTGGCCGTCATCGTGCCGCTGGTGGTGGGCATGATTGCGCCGCTGTCCTTCCGTCAGACCGTACTGTTCTGCGGCGCCTCGTTCGCACTCTATGTCGGCTTCGCGATCAGGTTCGTGCTGAACGGACACGGCAATACCGGTGTTCCGCTCTTGGTCGCGAGCCTCATTCTGGTGCCGCTCAAGCTCGCCTACACACGCGAGCGGGCGTTGAAACAAAGCTTTCTCCTGAATTTGGCGAAGAACCAGCAATCCGCAGAACTGGCCGCTGCCAATGCCCGGCTGACGGTTCTGGCGCAGACCGATGCGCTCACCGGAATCGCCAACCGCCGGTACTTCGATGCGCACCTGCGGCAGCATTGGGCGTCGGCGATGGCCGATCGGACCGGCTTCGCGGTTGCCTCGATCGACATCGACTTCTTCAAGCGTCTCAACGACAGCGCCGGGCATCTGGCGGGTGACCGGTGCATCATCGCCGTCGCGGACGCGCTCCGCGCCTGCGTCGCGGTCCGTGGCGGTCTCGTGGCGCGCTATGGTGGGGAGGAATTCATCGCCCTGGTGCCGCAGGACGCGCTCGAGGATGCGTTCGTCGCCGCCCGTGATCTCGGTGAATCGCTGCGCGAGGCTGTGGCTGCCTTGGCGATTCTGCACCCGGATCTCCCGGATGACGGTCGCATCACCGTCAGCATCGGCATCACGGTGGCGCATGGCGCCATGAGCGCTTCCGAAGCGGGTCGGGAACTCGACCCTGACGACATTCTGAAAGCCGCCGACGACGCCCTCTATCTCGCCAAGCGCAGCGGCCGGAACCGTGTCGAGGTGCTGGCCGCCGGCGCGTCCGACGCCAGTGCGTCGCTGATGGTGGCGTAGGCCGCCGATCCGTCGGGCGTCAGAAGAAGATCGGGCGGGCGCTGGCGCTGTGCTCGGCGAGCACGTCGTCGGTGGCGGGATCGATCTCCTTCAGCACCGCGTCATAGCCCCAGAGATCGGCGAGGTGCTGGAGGACCCGGCGGGCGTCGTCCTTCTGCAGCGTGATGCGATTGAGTGCCTTGTGGTGGACGATGAGGCGGCGGTCGCCTTCGAGATCGACATCGACCACTTCGATGTCGGGATCGAGCCAGGCGACATCGTACTGGCGCGCGAAGGAGCGACGCATCTTGCGATAGCCGCGCTCGTCGTGGATCGCCTCGACGCGCAGTTCCGCTTCGTCGGGGTCGTCGACCACATGGAACAGGCGCATTTCGCGCATCAGCTTGGGCGAGAGGAACTGAGAGATAAAGCTCTCGTCGCGATAATTCGCCCAGATGTCGCGCAGGGTCGCCATGGCGTCGCCGGTGCCGGCAATCTCGGGGAACCACTGACGGTCTTCCGCCGTCGGCTGCTCGACGATGCGGGCGATGTCCTGCATCATCGCAAAGCCGATGGCGTATGGATTGTGACCGTTATAGCCGCGCTCGTTGTAGTTCGGTTGGCGGATGACATTGGTGTGCGATTGCAGGAATTCGAGATAGGCGGCCTCGTTGATCAGGCCCTTCTCGGACAGCGAGTTCATGATCCGATAGTGGCAATAGGTGGCGCAGCCTTCGTTCATCACCTTGGTCTGGCGCTGGGGATAGAAGTACTGCGCCACGAGGCGGATGATGCGCAGGATCTCGCGCTGCCACGGCCGCAGCCGCGGGGCAGCCTTCTCCAGGAAATAGAGCAGGTTCTCTTGCGGGAGTTCCAACAGCGCCTTGCGGCGCTCGACGGCGAGATCGGGGCGAACGCCGGCGATCTTCTGCGGCAAGGTTCGCCAGAGATCATTGTAGACCTGCTCGCCATGCTCGGCCCGCTCGCGCTCGCGGCGCTGCTCGGAGGCGAGGTCCGGCCGCTTCTTGCGCGGATAGCGATGCACCCCCTGGCTCATCAGCGCATGGGCGGCGTCGAGCACCGATTCCACCGCAGAATGGCCGTAACGCTCCTCGCAGCGGGTGATGAAGCCCTTGGCGAAATCGAGATAGTCGAGGATACCCTCGGCATCGGTCCATTGCTTGAACAGATAGTTGTTCTTGAAGAAGTGGTTGTGACCGAACGCGGCGTGGGCGATCACCAGCGTCTGCATCGTCGCCGTGTTCTCCTCCATGACGTAGGAGATGCATGGGTCTGAGTTGATGACGATTTCGTAGGCGAGGCCCATCAGGCCGCGGCGGTAGCCGGCTTCGTGCTGGGCGAAGTGTTTGCCGAACGACCAGTGCTTGTAGAACAGCGGCATGCCGATCGACGCATAGGCGTCGAGCATCTGCTCGGCGGTGATGATCTCGATCTGGTTCGGGTACCACGACAGGCCGAGTTCCGGCCCGGCGATGGCCTCGCAGGCATCATGGATGCGCCGGATCGTGTCGAAATCCCAGTCGTTACCGGTGAACAGGGGTTTCTGGTTGCCGGAGATGGGGTTGAGCTTGAGTCCTGTCATGCTGCGTCCCGATCGATTGTTCGGTTTGGGCCGTCCGCGGCGCGCGTTTCCCTTTCCCCTCTGCTGAGGAGAGACGATGCGCGTTCGCTCTCAAGCCTCCGCTTCCGCCCGCGCGTCCTTGCGGCCGAAGAGCTCGCGGAACACCGGGTAGATGTCGCGGCGGTGGTTGACCTTGCGCATGGCGATGGCGCCGCCGGACTTCGCCAGCCCCTCATAGGTACGCCACAGGGTGGTGCGGTGCTCGACGAAGCCGGCGCGCGGGCCGTTCTCGTCGCCGACTTCCAGATAGGCGAAGTGCTGGCAGGCCGGCAGGATGTGGGCGCGCAGCAATTCGGTAGAGGTCGGGCCGTCGCTCGACACGTTGTCACCGTCAGAGGCCTGCGCCGCGTAGATGTTCCAGTCGTTGGGGTCGTAGCGCTCGGAAATGACGCGCTTCATCTCGACCAGTGCCGAGGAGACCAGTGTACCGCCGGTCTCGCGCGAACCGAAGAACGTCTCCTCGTCCACCTCCGTCGCCTTGTCGGTGTGACGGATGAAGACGATCTCCACGTGCCGGTAGCGCCGCGTCAGGAAGATGTGCAGCAGGATGTAGAAGCGCTTGGCCAAATCCTTCATGTGCTCGGTCATCGAGCCCGAGACGTCCATCAGGCAGAACATCACCGCCTGCGCTACGGGGCGCGGATAGGCCTCGAAGCGGCGGTAGCGCAGGTCGATGGGATCGACATAGGGGATGCGCTTGGTGCGCTCACGCAAGGCGGCGAGAGCCAGGAGCAGGTCCGGCAGGCCGGGATCGGAGGACGGCGTCGCGGCGATCTGCGCTTCGAGGGCGGCGACTTCGTCGGGCTTCGGCCGCTTCAGGGCGATACGCCGCGACATCGAGTTGCGCAGGGTGCGGGTCAGGGCGAGGTTGGCCGGAGAACCCGAAACCGTGTAGCCGGCCCGGCGCAGGCCTTCCGTCTCCACCACCGAAAGGCGCCGCTTGGCGAGATCGGGCAATTCGAGGTCTTCGAGGAAGAGCTCGAGAAATTCCTCGCGGGTCAGGACGAAGCGGAACGCGTCCTCGCTGTTCTCGGAGCCTTCGCCCCCCTCCCCCGAACCCTTGCCGCCGCCACCCGAGGGGGGGCGCTCGATCCGGTCGCCTTCGACATAGGTCTTATTGCCCGGCAGGATGTGGTCGTGAAGCCCGGTGCCGGGCTGGCGGGAAAAACGCGGCTCGCGCACGCCGTCGAGGGGAACGGCGACGCGGCCATCCTTGCCGAGATCCTTGATGTCCTTTTCGCGGGCCGATTCCCGCACGGCGCGTTGGGCCATGTCCTTCACGCGGCGCAGGAAGCGCTGTCGATTGGCGAGGCTCTTGCCTCCGGGATTCAAACGACGGTCGACGATGTGCATCCGGTGTGTTTGCCTTCGCCCTCAAGACCAATGTGGGTTCGACCGGCCGGAGCGACCGCCGCTTTGAGGCAGCGGTCGCCTGTACGGTGCGGATTCGGGTGCCCACACCACCCGAGCCGCATGCTTACCCCGCCTGTTTCACCCGCATGTACCATTCCACGAGACGGCGGACCTGACGCTCGGTGTAGCCGCGCGTCACCATCCGATCGACGAACTCGCCGTGCTTCTTTTCGGTTTCGCCATCCTTCTTCGAGCCAAAGGAGATGACTGGCAGCAGCTCCTCCACCTGGGAGAACATCCGCCGTTCGATCACCTCACGCAGCTTTTCGTAGGACGTCCAGGACGGGTTGCGACCGCCGTGCTGGGCGCGCGAGCGCAGGGCGAACTTCACCACCTCGTTGCGAAAATCCTTCGGATTGGCGATGCCGGCCGGCTTTTCGATCTTGGTCAGCTCTTGGTTGAGAAGCTCACGGTTCAGTAGCTGGCCGGTCTCGGAATCCTTGAAGTCCTGATCTTCGATCCAGGCATCGGCGTAGTCGATGTACCGGTCGAACAGGTTCTGTCCGTAATCGTGATACGATTCGAGATAGGCCTTCTGGATCTCGTGGCCGATGAATTCGGCATAGCGCGGCGCCAGCTCGGTCTTGATGAATTCGAGGTAGCGCTTCTCGGTCTCGGGCGGCAGCTGCTCGCGGCGCAACGCCTGCTCCAGCACGTACATCAGGTGGACGGGGTCGGCCGAGACTTCCGTCGTGTCGTGGTTGAAGGTCGCCGCCATCACCTTGAAGGCGAAGCGGGTGGAAATCCCGTCCATGCCTTCGTCGACGCCTGCGGAATCCTTGTATTCCTGCATCGAGCGGGCACGAGGGTCGACCTCGCGCAGGGATTCTCCGTCATAGACGCGCATCTTCGAGAAGGCGTTGGAATTCGGATGCTCGCGCAGGCGCGAGAGCACCGAGAACCGGGCCAGCATCTCCAGGGTGCCCGGCGCGCAGGACGCTGCGGAAAGTTCGGAGCCGGAGACCAGCTTCTCGTAGATGTGCTGCTCTTCCGTCACCCGAAGGCAGTACGGCACCTTGATCACGTAGATACGGTCGATGAAGGCTTCGTTGTTCTTGTTGGTCTTGAAGGTCTGCCACTCGGATTCGTTGGAGTGGGCGAGGATCACGCCGGTGAATGGGATCGCGCCGATATTCTCGGTGCCGACATAGTTGCCTTCCTGCGTCGCGGTGAGCAGGGGATGCAGCATCTTGATCGGCGCCTTGAACATCTCGACGAATTCGAGGATGCCCTGGTTCGCGCGGTTGAGACCACCCGAATAGGAATAGGCGTCGGGGTCGGCCTGACTCAATGTCTCCAACCGGCGGATGTCGACCTTGCCGACGAGGCTGGAGATGTCCTGGTTGTTCTCGTCGCCGGGCTCGGTCTTGGCGATGCCGATCTGGCGCAGGCGCGACGGCCGGACCTTGATCACCGTGAACCGCGAGATGTCGCCGTCGAACTCGTCGAGGCGCTTCAGGGCCCACGGACTCATCAAGCCGGTGAGGCGACGGCGCGGGATGCCATAGCGTTCCTGGATCTGCTGGCCCATCGCCTCGGGGTCGAACAATCCGAGCGGGCTCTCGAAAACCGGCGAAACCTCGTTGCCGGCCTTCAGCACGTAGATGGGATGGACCTCCATCAGGGCCTTCAGGCGCTCGGCGAGGGACGACTTGCCCCCGCCGACCGGGCCGAGCAGGTAGAGGATCTGCTTGCGCTCTTCCAGGCCTTGGGCGGCATGCCGGAAGAACGAAACGATCCGCTCGATCGTCTCTTCCATCCCGTAGAATTCGGCGAAGGCGGGATAGACCCGGATCGTGCGGTTCATGAACACCCGGCCGAGGCGCGCGTCCCGGGCGGTGTCCACGAATTCCGGCTTGCCGATCGCATCGAGGATGCGCTCGGCGGCTGTTGCGTACATCAGTGGTTCGTCGCGGCACGCTTCGAGAAATTCGGAGAGGCTCATCTCCGTATCTCGGCGTGCCTCGTAACCACGGGCGAAGCTCTGGAACAGGTCGTTCGTCGACGGCATAGGCTTTCCGATCCCCTCACGACAGCGACAGCTTCATCCTGTCTCGGCTGGGATGCAACTGACAGGCCCAGTTTTGTCGCAGTGCGATCGACGCATCGATTGGGCGTGTGATGCGTGCCACAGTGCAACGGGGATGCGGCGCTGCCCCCCGTTGCGCGGTCGCCGGCTCGGCCCATCCTGGCCGGTTACAGCTCGGTCGCGCTCTTGGCCGGAGCGTCCTTCTTGGCCGCATCGACCGTGATCTTGATGTTCTGGGTCTGGATGGTGCCGTCCGAATCCTTGACGTCCACCGTGACTTCGTCGGAGCCGGTGAAGCCGGCCTTGCTCTGGTAGAACACCGCCTGCACCGCCGCATCCTTGCCGGGGCAGCGATAGCTCGCCGGCGTCTTGATCTTGCCGACCTTGGTGATCAGCGAGCCGTTCTTGGGCGCGCCGCTGACGCGGATTTCGGGCATCGGGCCCGCCGAGCAATCCTTCTTGAGGTTGGGCACGATGGCCAGCCGCACGGTCTTGCCCGTGGCCACGGTCTCGCTGCGTGTCACGGTCGTCTGGGCCAGGGCGGGAGCGGTGAGCAGAAGGCCGGCGGCGAGGGCGGCGATCGAACGGACGGGCGACATCGAAGACTCTCCGGCACGGCCCGTCACCCCGAGCGATGGCACCGGGCGGGTCTCGCGTCCGGCGGATGTGGGGATGCGGCTGCCGGGCGTCGAGTGGGGACGGACCAATCCTGCGACGCGCGAGATTCCCGCGTGCGCGTCAGAACTCGTCGCCGGTCTCCGGAGGAGCCCGCAAGCCTTCGAGCACCGATCGGCAGGCGTAGAGGTCGATCAACGCAGCCTCCAGCGCATCGAGGGCCGATGCCGGCAGGCCAGCGGCTTCGTCCATCACGTCACTGGTCACATCGTCCGGTCCCTCGACCTCCTGGATCGACGGCGCCGGAATCTCGGCCTCGCCGCGGCCGATCCTCTGGACGAAACGCAGGCCCTTTTCCCTCAGGACGCGCTGCGCGCCCTTGATGGTGTAGCCCTGCCCGTGGAGAAGGCGCTGGATGCCCTTGATCAGGTCGACGTCGTCGGGCCGATAATAGCGCCGGCCACCGGCCCGCTTCACCGGGCGAATCTGCGTAAATCGCGTTTCCCAGAAACGCAGGACGTGCTGCGGCACGTCGAGATCGTCAGCGACTTCCTTGATGGTTCGAAACGCGGTCGCGCTCTTTTCGATCATGTCGCGCGAATCTGCGGAAGCGGCGAGCGACATCGTAGCCCTCATTCGTCGTCGTCGTGGTCACCGGCTCCGTTCATGCCATTGATCCGGGCCTTGAGCACGTTGGAAGGCTTGAACACCATGACCTGGCGCGGCTCGATGGCGACTTCGACACCGGTCTTCGGGTTGCGCCCGACCCGGCGGCCCTTGCTGCGCACCACGAAGGAGCCGAACGAGGACAGCTTCACCGTTTCACCGCTCGCGAGACAGCCGCAGATTTCCGCCAGCACCGTTTCCACCAATGCGGAGGATTCCGTGCGCGACAGGCCGACCTGCTGGTAGACGGCCTCGCTCAAATCGGCGCGTGTGACCGTCTTCCCACTCATGCGTCTGCCCCCAAGGCGATTCGATGTTTCTTGTTTATCTCTATGATCGCGCACGCTAATCGGCGTTCACCCCAGGGTCAACACCGGCGAGCGCTCACCAGCGGATCAGCGCGGCGCCCCAGGTGAATCCGCCACCGATCGCCTCGATCATCACGAGATCGCCGGTCCGGATGCGTCCGTCCTTGCGCGCCACGTCGAGGGCGAGGGGAATCGAGGCCGCCGAGGTGTTGCCGTGGCGGTCGACCGTGAGCACGACCTTGTCGCGGGCGATGCCGAGTTTGTCGGCCGAGGCCTCGATGATCCGACGATTGGCCTGGTGCGGCACGAACCAGGTCAGATCGTCCGCCGTGATGCCCGACGCCCGGAACGCATCGTCGATGACATCCGTCACCGACCCAACGGCAAACCGGAACACGTCCTTGCCGGTCATGCGCAGATGGCCGGTGGTGCCGGTGGAGCCGGGGCCGCCATCCACGTAAAGCTTTTCGCGGTGGCGTCCGTCCGAGCGCAGGCTTGCGGTAAGCACGCCGCGGTCTGCACTGGTGCCGACCCCCTCCTGTGCTTCGAGGACGATGGCGCCGGCGCCGTCGCCGAACAGCACGCAGGTGGTGCGATCGTCCCAGTCGAGCAGGCGCGAAAACGTCTCGGCGCCGATGACGAGGGCGCGGCGGGCCGAGCCCGTGGCCAGGAACTTGTCGGCGGTGGTCACGGCGTAGACGAAGCCGGCGCAGACCGCCTGGAGATCGAAGGCCGCGCCGCCCTTCATCCCGAGCCCGGCCTGGATCTGAGTCGCCGTCGACGGGAAGGTATGGTCCGGCGTCGAGGTCGCGCAGATCACCAGATCGATGTCGGCGGCGCTGAGCCCGGCATCGTCCAAGGCGGCCTGTGCCGCGCGAGTGCCGAGCACCGACGTCGTCTCGGACGCGTCCGCCAAGTAGCGCTGGCGGATGCCGGTACGCTGGACGATCCAGTCGTCCGAGGTATCGACGGTCTGGCTGAGTTCATCGTTGGTGACGCATCGAGCTGGCAGGGCGGAGCCGCAGCCGACCACGACGGAGCGCAGGACCGTCATCTCACTGTCCTCCCAAGCGCGAATGCATTCATGACGACGCCGCTGTGGGCGTCAGTTCGAGCATATCGCGGATCGTCCGCATCAGGTCGTGCCGGGCCATGTCGTGGGCGAGATCCACGGCGGCCGCGAATCCATGCGCGTCTTCCGAGCCATGGCTCTTGATGACGATGCCCTCCAAGCCGAGGAATACACCGCCATTGGCCCGGCTCGGGTTCATCTTGTCGCGCAACGCCTTGAAGGCCTGACGGGCGAAAAGGTAGCCGATCTTGGCCGAGAGGGTCCGGCTCATGGCGCTGCGCAGGTAGCTGCCAATCTGCTTGGCGGTGCCTTCGGCGGTCTTCAAGGCGATGTTGCCGGTGAAGCCCTCGGTGACCACCACGTCCACGGTGCCCTTGCCGAGATCGTTGCCCTCGACGAAGCCATGATAGATCATGTTCGGCAAATCGGATTCGCGCAGGCGGCGCGCGGCTTCCTTCACCGCCTCGTTGCCCTTCATCTCCTCGGTGCCGACGTTGAGGAGACCAACGGTGGGCTTGTCGAGGTCGAACACGATCCGGGCCATGGCGGCGCCCATCAGCGCCATCTCCACGAGGTGCTCGGCATCGGTGCCGATAGTGGCGCCGACATCGAGCACCACGCTCTCGCCGCGCACGGTGGGCCACAGGCAGGCGATGGCCGGGCGCTCGATTCCGGCCAGCGTCTTCAGGCAGATCTTCGACATCGCCATGAGGGCGCCGGTGTTGCCGGCGGAGACGGCGGCATCCGCCTCACCGTCCTTCACCGCCTGGATCGCCCGCCACATGGAGGACTTTCCGCGCCCGGTTCGGACGGCCTGGCTCGGCTTCTCGTCCATGGCGATAGCGATGGTGGTGTGGCGAATTTCCACCGCACCCTTCAGGCGCGGCTCCGCGGCAACCAGCGGCGCGAGGATCGCCTCGTCGCCGAACATCAAGAACGTCATCTCGGGATGGCGCTCGCGGGCAAGCCCCGCACCGGGCACGACGGTCGTGGGACCGTGATCGCCGCCCATGGCGTCGAGGGAAATGCACACTCTCTTGGACATGATGGCTCGGCCGATGGCCTCGTTGCGAGGTGATGCCCCGCGGTCGCGAAGGGCTGAGGATCGACAAGGCGCGTGTCGAGGCGGGCCTTGTGCCCGGCGCGCCGGAAAATAGCGACTCGCGCCCGCCGGGCAAACGAAATCTGCGTCCGTCGATCCGTCAGTGGCGTCGAACGCCTCAGGTCTAGCCCTGACTTTCTTCGGACCGGAGGCGCTTCAAGGCGGCGAACGGCAGATCGTCGCCCGCATCCGCCGGCGGTTCGAATGCGATGCCGGGCTTGCGCGGATACGGATCGAGGCCGAGCGCCAGGAATTCGGCGGTGAGCTTGCCGAAGTCGATCCGTCCGTTGACGATCGGGTCCGGCACGTCTGCATCCTCCGCGTCCGTGCCGACGAGGACGTCGGTATCGGTGAAGGTGACCTCGACGGGCTCGGACAGTTTGCTCTCGAACGGATCCAGGCTCACCGTACAGATCTGCGTCGCCCAAGCCTCGACGGTACCGGTGACCTTTAGGTCCGACAGGCTGCCGGTGAAGCTGAACCGACCGACGAGGTCGCGAATGGCGGGAATCTTGAAGTCGGCGGCGAGAGCGGCGCATTGCTCGGGCGTGGCCGTGACGGTGATGATGCCGTCACCACGCGGCGCCCTGTCCACGCGCACGATCTGAGAGAGCGGGCCGACGGTCACATCCTGAGTCATTTGGTGGCTCCCGGACCGGTGACGGTCACGTTTTGGGTCGCGGTCTCGGGTTGGGCCGAGGTCTTGAGTTGGGGAAAGCTCTCGGGTTGCGGGAAACGCGGTCCTGTGGTGACCAGCGTATCGAGATCCGCATCCGACAGCGCTGCGGCGCTGGCAGCGACGTAGCGCGCGAGAGCGCCGGCCGCGTCAACGTCATCGCTACCGAGGACGTTGCGGGCGAGGGCTCGGGCGAGGGCTTCCGCGTCGCCGGAAGCGAGGGCGGAATCGTAGCCCTCGGCGCGCGCATAGAAGGCGGCACCGAGCTTCTTCATGCGCTTGGGTACGCCGAAATCGCCGACGCCGAGTTCGCGCAGGGACGAATCGAGCTGGAGGAAGACCGCGTTCACCAGGTCCTGGGCCACGTCGTCGGCCGGTGGCGGGAGCCGGTCGAGTTGGCGCAACACCAGGATGACGTGCAGGCTCAAGCACTCGAAGCGCCCCTCCACCGTGTCGGGGACGCTGAGGACGGTGTAAAAGCCGGGCATCCGCGCCGCCGCATTGATGCGCAGATGCAACGCCTCGATCAGACGCTCGCGCGGCGAGGTACGCCCGAAGGTCAAGCGTTCGAAGAGACGGCGGATCATGCGCTCCACCGGGGCAGGTGGTGCGGAACCAGGGCTTGCCTTGTCAAAACCATAACCCCGCGGTACGGCAACCAACGGCCAAGGTGCAACCTCAATCACGAGCTTTCCGGATGCTCGGCGACGGAGGGTTCGTTCTGGCCGCAGACGTGTTCAGTTTCTCAATATGGTTCAAGGGTGGTCGATGTCGCGCCGTTTCGTTCTGTCGCTCGCTCGCCTCGCACTCCTCGGTCTGATCGGAGTCGGTGTTTCCGGCTGTATCGGCGAGGACCTTCGCCACGGGTATCAGATCGATCAGGCCGCGCTGGCGACTGTGAAGCCCGGCATGAGCGCCGAGCAGGTCCTGCAGATTCTCGGCACCCCGTCCACGGTGTCCACGGTCGGTAACAAGTCCTGGTACTACATCAGCCAGAATACGCGCCGCACGGTGCTGTTCCTCGGCGAGCGGGTCGAAGACCAGAAGGTCACGGCCGTCTATTTCAACCAGGGCTTCAAGGTCGAGCGCGTGTCGCTCTACGGCCTCCAGGACGGCAAGGTGTTCGATTTCATCGAGCGCACCACACCGACCAGCGGTGCCGATCGTGCCTTCATCAGCCAGCTCTTCCGCGGTCTGACCCGCTACGAGCCGTTCGGCAGCGGCAATGCCGCGAGCCCGGTCCCCGGCGCGACCCGCGGTCAGTGAGGCTGTGTCGATCGGGTCGGGACAGGAATGTCCGGGCCCGATCGGCATGTTCCGATCGGCATGTCATGCGATAGAATTCTCAGAGCCCGTCGTACGTCCAAGCGGGTAGGACATGCTCCGGCATCGGCTTTCCCCGACAAACGCGGGCGAAAACACACGGATCTCTGTTCGAATGAACAGGTTCGCTCGCCACGGATGTCTTTTGCCGGTGGCGACGTGGTCAGTGACGTCCAGCGTGGGATTTAAGCCGAATCAAGGTGTGGCGGCCTCGGAAGCGGCCAGGCGGGCGATGATCGCCTCAAAGGCGTCGAGCCCTTCAGTCTCCGGCTCGGCCGCATAGGTCGCGCGTAACCCTCCGGAGAGATGTGCGACGAGGTGGTGGACCGCAGAGCCGCCTTTGGCGTGGCAGCGGCGGGCGGCATCCAGCTCGAGATGCGAGGGCGCTGCCGGCTGGTATTCACCGAACATGTCCTGCATGGGCCACCGCCTCCGCTCGCAACCGTGTTTTGCGAGGCTGGACACTTGCGCAGTGCATACGGTCCAGGCAATCCATCGCACCCTTATGCACAGGCGTTTCAACCGGGGTGTTGCGGGTTGGTAACGCTTGGCGAGGCCACCGGGATTTTGGCGAGGCTCGCGGAGATGTCTCGCGGCGTCTGGAAGATCAGCGCAGGATCGCATTTCGCCAGGGCGTCGAGGCGGGTATAGCCCCAGGCGACGGCCCCGAAGGCGCATCCCGCATCCCGCGCCGCCACGGCATCGCGGATCTCGTCGCCGATGTAGAGAATGTCGGCCGGCCGCTCCCCGGTTGTTCGGATGAGGCTCCGCAGCCGCCGGGCTTTGCCGAAGAGCGATGCGCCGCAGGCGTAATGTCCGATAAGGCCCGCTTCACGAGGGCCCAGCACCGTGCGGATATTGGGCTCGACATTCGAACTGACGATCGCGAGCCGGATGCCGCTGTGTGTCAACGCGTCCAGCATCGCCGTGATGCCGGGAAACAGGTGAATTGCGGCGATGTCGCGGGTTGCGAGCGCGTGCATGTTCCGTGTGATGAACGGCAGTTTCCAGGCCGGGATTCCGAGATGACGGATGATGGCGCGTGCGTCGAGGCCGCGCAGCATCTCGGTGTCGTCTTCAGCGATCCGTTGGAAACGATAGCGCGTCGCGACCTCGTTCAGGATGCTGGCGAACCAGGGAAAGCTGTCGGCCAGGGTCCCGTCGAAGTCGAAGACGACGAGCCGGAACGGAAGCGGGCTCAATGGCGGAGATTGGCGACGGGCACGGTGACCCGCATGACCAATCCGCCCGGCGCCCAGTCGTGCTTGAGCGTTCCATCGAGCTGGCCCGAGACCGTGCGGTCCGCCAGCACCGTGCCGAAACCGCGCCGGGTCGGCGGCGCCGATACCGGCGGTCCGCCCGACTCAGCCCAGGTGAGCGCGTAACTCTCGCCGTCGAGGCGTCCCGTCAGGGTCACGGTTCCGTCCTCGGTGGACAATCCGCCATACTTCACCGCATTCGTCGCCTGCTCATGCATGATCAGCGCGAGTGCGGTCGCCGAGCGGTCGCCGACGGCGACATCGTCACCCCGGATCACGAACCGTTCGCGGCCGTCCTGCGTATAGGCCGCCATGATGAGCCGCATCAGGCCGAGCAGGGTCTGTCCCTGTACCGCAGGCGTGCTCGCCGGAGAGTGCGGCCGGACGTATTCATGCGCCTGCGCCAACGCGCCGAGGCGCTCGCGAAAGGCGTCGACGAAGGGCTTGGCCGCCGGATCGGTGCGGGCCGACAGGCCGGCGATCCCGCCCACCACCGCGAAGATGTTCTTGATGCGATGGGACAGCTCCTTGATCAGCAGATCGCGGGCTTCCTCGGCGCGTTTGCGCTCGCGCAGATCACGCGTCACCGTCGCGTAGCCGATCATGGACCCATGCTCATCGCGAACCGGAAAGACGTTGTAGAGAACCGCGATGCCCTCTCCGGTGACGAAATGGCGAAACGTCAGCTCGCCCTCCCACCAGCCGTCGCGGCGCACGGTCGGCAGCACGGTTGCGATGACGGTAGCCTGGCTCTCAGGCGTGAAATAATCGGCGATCCCCGTTCCCGCTACGGTGGCTTCGGACAACCCGACCAGGCGGCGGCCGGCCGCGTTGACGTGGAGGACCATGCCCGCCTCGTCGGCGATACCGATGAAGTCCTTCGATTCCGCGACGACGGCGGCGAGCTTGCGCGCCTCGGCCTCGGCACGCTTGAAGTCCTCGATATCGGTGCAGGTCCCGAACCAGCGCTCGATCCGCCCCTCGGCATCGCGCAGGGGCATCGCGCGTCCCAGCGCCCAGCGATACGCACCGGTATGGTGGCGCAGGCGATACTCGATCTCGTAGGGGTCGCCGGTAGCGAGGCTGTGCCGCCATCGCGTCCAGGCGCGTTCCTGATCGTCGGGGTGGAACATTCCATTCCACTCCTCCCCGTCGGTCGAGCCAGGGGGAACACCGGTGAACTCATACCAGCGGTCGTTGTAGAAATCGTGGAAGCCGTCCGGCAGCGTGGTCCAGACCATCTGCGGCATGGCGCCGGTCATCACGCGGAAGCGGCGCTCGCTCGCGGCGATGTCGGCCTCGCGCTCGGTCAAGATCGCACGCATGCGTGTCGACTCGATGAGGGTCGAGGCCTGGCGTACCAATGCGAGGAGCGTCTGCGATTGCGCGGGAGTCAGGCCATCGGGCCTCGCCCGATCATCGAGCACGCACAGGCTGCCGAGCGGCACGCCGGACTTCGCCCGGATGACCGCACCGGCATAGAAACGCGCGTGTGGTTGGCCGGTAACGATCGGATTGTCCGCGGTACGGGGATCTGCAGCGAGGTCGTGAATGACCAGAAGCCCGTCGCTGACGATGGCGTGTTCGCAAATCGCCAGATCGCGCGGTGTCTCGTCCTTTCCAAAGCCCAGCTCTGCCATGAACCATTGGCGGGTCGCATCGACGAGGCTGACAAGGGCAATCGGCGCCGCACAAACGAGCGATGCGATCTGAATCAGGTCGTCATAGGCCGGATCGCGAGCACTATCGAGGATGCCGAGGTCATGGAGCTGCGCAAGCCGTTCGGCTTCTGTCCACGATGAACTCGTGGAGGCGCAGGAATCGGTGAAACTCAAAAGCCGTCGCCCTCGTCGCGGTCCATACATAGGACCGAACCTGGCTCGGCGATAGCATTGCCGCGCTTCATTGTGGCTGGATCGTAAAGAACTCCAGACCAACCCCTTCGCCGGACTGAGGATCGAGCCCTGCTAGTGTATGAAAATACACAATAGAAAGGCTCGATCCTGCACTGCTTCGCGTGTCGTTTACGCTGACGCCCTTAGGCTGCTGCGGCCGAGGCCAGGGCCGGATAGTCGACATAGCCCTCGGGTCCCTGGCTGTACCAGGTCTTCGGCTCGTCCTTGGCGAGCTCGGCGCCTCCCGCAATGCGGGCCGGGAGGTCCGGGTTGGCGATGAAGGTACGTCCGAACGCGATGGCGTCGGCGTGGCCCGCATCGAGGGCGGATTGTCCGCTGCTGCCGTCGTAATCCGAGTTCAGGATCAGGGGACCGTCGAAAGCCTGCTTGACCTTCGGCGCCACCGGGGGGTGGTTCGCCGTGCCGAACGTGCCTTCGGGGCCGGGCTCGCGCATCTCGACGAAGGCGATGCCGATCTTGGACAGGGCTGCCGCCGCAGCGCTGAACAGCGCGTCGGGGTTCGAATCGTCGACGCCCTGGATCGCGCCGTTGGGCGACAGGCGCACGCCGGTGCGCTCCTTGCCGATGGCGTCGGCCACGGTCTGGGTCACCTCGGTGAGCAGCCGGATGCGGTTCTCGACGGACCCGCCGTAGCGATCATCGCGGAAATTCGAGCCGTCGCGCAGGAACTGGTCGATGAGGTATCCGTTCGCCGCGTGGATCTGGACGCCGTCAAAGCCCGCGGCGATGGCGTTGCGCGCGGCCCGGTCGTAGTCGGCCAGAAGGCGCGGAATCTCGGCGATCGGCAGCGGACGCGCCTCCACGTAGGGCTTCTTGCCGTCGTAGGTATGGGCGGCATCCGGCGCAGTCGTCGCCGAGGCCGAGATGGGCTTTGCGCCATCGAGGAAGTCGGGGTGGACGATCCGGCCCATATGCCAGAGCTGGCAGAAGATGACGCCGCCGGCATCGTGGACGGCCTTCACGATCGGCTTCCAGGCTTCGACCTGCTCGTCCGACCAGATGCCCGGCGCGTAGGGCCAGCCGAGGCCTTCCTGGCTGACGCCGGTGGCCTCCGTGAGGATGAGGCCGGCGCTCGCCCGCTGGGTGTAGTATTCAACCATGATCGGCGTCGGGACATGCGCGCGGGTCGCGCGGCCGCGGGTGAGCGGCGCCATGAAGATACGGTTCTTGGCTTCGATCGCGCCGATGCGAATCGGGTCGGACAAGGATGGCATCGAAAAACTCGCGTTTGTTTCAAGGACGAACGGAAGCGGCGCGCGCGGGTACGCCTCCGCTTCAAGCTCCGTAATTGGATTGCACCCGAGCCAATGCCAGCGGGCTTTGCCGCAGGCGCCCTCCCCTCGGTGCGGAGACGCACGCCATCGGTTGCTTCATGCTGAAAGGCCCGGAACCTTGAGGCTCCGGACCCTCGTTCCTACCAACTCCGTGACGAGCGCTACGCAAGGGGGGCAGAGATTGAACACCCAGGGCACCCTCGCGGATTGCACTCCGCAAGCCCCTGTAACCATCAGCGCTTGCGGAGCATGGCTCTCCAGCCGTTGCGAGGGATCAGCGCGACGGGCGTAGTAGCCAGCCGAGCCCGAACGCGACCGCCGCGATGGCAACCAGCGTGGTCGCACGATTGTCGTCGGCATAGCCGATGGCTCGACGTCCGTAGGCTTCGCCACGCTTACGGGCATCCTTGGCGAAATCGCGCCCGTCCTCGAGCAGATCCTCGGCGCGGTCACGGACATCGTCCGCAAAATGGCGGCCGTCCTCGACGAGGTTGCCGGCTCGGTCACGCACGTCATGCGCGAGATCACGACCCTCATCCGCGAACCGCTCGGCGCGGTCGCGTGCACGTCCGTACGCATACTGCGCGCCGCCGGCGACTTGGTCGACCGCACCGCGCACTTGGCGGCCAGGGTCGCCGGTCATGCCACCGATCGTGGACTGGGCCCGGCCCTTCAGGTGGCGCTTGGCGCCGCGGAACTCGTCCCGATTCATAGCTGCTCCTGTCGATTAAAAGGGAGGGAACGCGCGGGGCGGCCGTATGGCCACCCCGGTCTCGGCCCATCAGAGCTTGCTCTTGACCTTGTCGGCGAGGGTTTGGGCGCCGTCCTTCACGTCGCCGACGGTCTTCTGGGCTTCACCCTTCAGTTCCTGGGCCTTGCCCTCGGCGACGAGCTTGTCGTTGCCGGTGACGTTGCCCACGCTCTGCTTGACGTTGCCGACGGCTTCGTTGGCGAGACCCTTGATCTTGTCGGTGGTGCTGCTCATCGGACTGCTCCTGTCTTTGAGGGGGAAGGGAGCCGGCTTTTTCGAGCCGGCGGAAAGATCGTCCCCGGCGAACCGGGGGCGATGGGATCAGACCCGACGGGCGTCGTAGCCGGCGATCAGGGTGGCGGGCTTCGGGGCGCCGAGGCGACCGCCAAAGAAGCCGGCGAGCGCGCCGAGGATCAGGGCAAGCGCTCCGTAGAGTGCTCCCTGGGTCGCGGCGCTGCGGGCGGCTTCGGCGGCTGCGATGGCCTTCTTCTTGGCGTCGGCGACCGCCGCATCGTACTGCTTCTCGTAATCCTGGATCTGAGCCTTGGCTTGATCCACCGGGATGCCCTGAGCCTTGGCGAGCGCATCGGCGGCGCGGCTCTCGGCTTCCTGCTTCTTGGCAGGATCACCCGAAAGGAGCGCACGGACCGCGGCGGCGGCAGCGTCACGCATGGCCTGGGGGTCCTGGCCGGCAGCCTGCTGGCGGACCGACTTTTCGATGCCGTCGAGCGGGTTCGAGATCTGCGCGAGCGACGGAGCGGCTGCCTGGGCAGCAGTCTTCACCGTACCGCCGACGAGCGAACCTGCACCGCCGAGCGTGCTGGTCACGCCGCTGAACGCGCCACCGATGATACTACCCACCGCCGAGGTCAGGAGGTAGAGCACCACGAGGGTGGTGACCGCCCACGAGACGAGGCCGTGAAAACCCGCGGTGTTGCCGATGGACTTGCCGGACAGGCGACCGGCGAGGAAACCGCCGGCGAGCGCCGCGACGATACCGGACATCACGAACCACAGGCCGGCGCCCATCGAGAGGGTCGCGGCGGTCGGATTGTCCGCCGCCGGGCCGCCGACGCTGGAGAGGCCGATACCGACGCCGACCATGTTGAGGACGACCTGGGTCACCAGTGCGGTCACTGCGCCGGCGAAGATGGCGCCCCAGGATACTTGGTGCTGAAGAACGGTGCGGACGTCGGTCGCAGGCGCGAGCGGCGCGGCGGGGATGCTGGACAAGGATGCCACGTCTGTACTCCGGTTAATCTGTGCGCGGTGCTGAGAAAAATCAGCGACGGGATTGGATGAGGAAGGCGAGGCCGAAGCCGATGGCACCGGCGATGAGGAGCGCAGCGATCGGGCTCTCCTCGACCTGATGCGCGACGGCACGACGTCCCTGGCTGAGGTAGCGGCCGGAATTTTCGTAGGCGTCCTCGGCGTAGTGATAGGCCTCGTCTCCGGCGCTGCGGACGGATTCCTCGGCCCGCGCATGGTAGCTCTCGGCATCCTCCCGGACCTGACCGGCCCGTCGTGCGACGGCGTCCTTGTCCGGGCCGGCCAGGTCGTCGACGGCGCCCCGTACCGTGTCGCCGATGTCCTTGGCAGTATCCGAGACCCGGTCGGACACGTCGCGAACGGCATCCTTGGCCTGACCGTATGTGTTCTCTGCCGTTCCCTGCGCCTGTCGGGCACGCCCTTCGACAGAATCCTTGTTCGATCCCACGAGGTCACCAACGGCACCCTGTACCTTGCCCGCGAGCTCCTTGGCGGCGCCCGTAACCCGATCCGTATCCACCATTTTCGTCTCCGATTCTGTTCGTTGAGGTCTGGTTGGTTGTTCGTGCGCCAATCGATCCGGGCTCCGATGTCGTGTCCCCGGATTTCGTGTCCGACTTCGGCGATTGCTTTGCGGCCTACCCTCGGCGACGACTCCGACTTCGGCCGGTCGAGAAACCAATGGCTTCCTTCGTCGCCCCTGACTTGGTGTCTGAGACATGCACTGCAATGATACAAATTTACCAGTTATCTAGTAAAATTGCGCTAGTCTGAGAGATGCGAGGCAGTTGTCCTAGTTCTACGCGACGACGTCCCAGAGCTGTACGGTGACGTCCGATAGTCTCGGTGCCACACGATACGGTCGGCGCTGAAGGTCGTTGACGATGAGGCTGCGCAGCGAAGTCATCTCGTCGCTTGCCGGTTCGTCGGTTCGCGCCGTAGCGACGACGGCATCGTGAAAGCGCACACCACGGACGATGTGCTCGACTTGGTGATGATCGGACGCGAGGCGGCTGCAGTGGCGCTGCGCGTCGATGGCCTGATCGAGTTCGACCAGAATGACGCCCTCGCTCAATTGGGCTGGCACCGGCCTCACTTCGCTGTTGTCGACATCGGACGTCATCACTCGGCTCGCTCCCCGCCGCCCGACAGGCAACGGGGCGCAAACGGATTGCGCGCAATCGGGTTCCGCATGCGCTGCCAAAAACCGGTGCCTACGTATTACCCACGTGATCTCGAGCCGCCGAAACATAGGCGCGCGAACCGTTTTGCGAAGGCCGGAAAGCGCGGATGGCGACCCCAGGCGTACCAGTCACCGAACTGTCGATTTGGTTCAGCTGCATCATTGTGAGCGCGGGAGGGAGGGTTATCTCGACCTGACCACAGGCGCTCCGCCCCGATCGACGATGCAGAAAGTACCCGGCATGCCCAACAATCCGCGTCTGGTCCGCTCGCTCGCGACAGCCGCGTTGCTCGGCATCGGTGTCGTGGAATCGGCCGCCGCCGATCCGATGCCGACGCCAGCCGGCGCGATGGATCGGATCACCGGCTTGGCCAACGAGGCGACCGGGAGCGTCAAGCAGGGTCTCGGCGATCTCACCGACGACCGCGGCCTGCAGGCCGAGGGCAAGGTCCAGGAACTGAAAGGCCGGGTTCAGCAGGGCATCGGCGAGACGAAGGATGCGGCCGAGACTGCGCGGTCGCGGTTCTGACCGCCACCGTCCGAATTCCGTTTCCCAGGTTGTGCCGGACCTTTTTTGCCCCATCAGGTCTGGCACGGCGCAGGGCCGGGCACCGTCTCGTTCGAGACGGATGTCCGGCCCGTAGCCTTCGCGAAGGAAAGAGGCACGACATCGAACGGCCTATTGCGCCGTCGCGGCCTCCCCTAGGGAAGATTGTCCGCCCCACCGCCAGGGATCGTCCATTTCAGGCGATCTCTGGCTGATTACGTTGGATGACAAGGCTCGGTTCGCTATCCGAACGTATGTCGCCGATTCAGCTATGCGCCAGCACCGCGAGCAGGAGCAGCGCGATGATGTTGGTGATCTTGATCGCTGGATTGACCGCAGGGCCCGCCGTATCCTTGTAGGGGTCGCCGACGGTATCGCCGGTGATGGCGGCCTTGTGGGCCTCCGAGCCTTTGCCGCCGTGGTGTCCGTCCTCGATGTACTTCTTGGCATTGTCCCAGGCGCCGCCACCGGAGGTCATCGAGATGGCGACGTAGAGGCCGGTGATGATCACGCCGAGGAGCATCGCCCCCACGGTCGCGAAGGCCTGCGACTTGCCGGCGATGAGCTGGATCACGAAGAACAGCACGATCGGCGACAGAACCGGTAGGAGCGACGGCAGGATCATCTCCTTGATCGCCGCGCGCGTCAGCATGTCGACGGCGCGGCCGTAATCCGGCCGGTCGGTCCCCGCCATGATGCCCGGCTTCTCTCGGAACTGGCGCCGGACCTCTTCCACCACCGCGCCGGCCGCCCGGCCGACCGCCGTCATCGCCATTCCGCTAAAGAGGAATGGGATCAGGCCGCCGAGCAGCAAGCCGACGACGATGAACGGATTCATCAACGAGAAATCGACGCTGACACCCTGGAAGAAGCGATACTGGGTCGGGCTCGCATTGGTGATGAAGTAGTTCAGGTCTGAGGTGTAGGCGGCAAACAGCACCAGCGCCCCAAGGCCGGCCGAGCCGATGGCGTAGCCCTTGGTGACCGCCTTCGTGGTGTTGCCCACCGCATCGAGCGCATCGGTGGATTTGCGGACTTCCGGCGGAAGGCCCGCCATCTCGGCGATGCCGCCCGCATTGTCGGTGACCGGCCCGAACGCGTCGAGCGCCACGATGAACCCGGCGAGCGCCAGCATGGCGGTGACCGCGATGGCGATCCCGAACAGGCCCGCAAGCGAGTAGGTCGAGATGATGCCCGCGACGATGACGAGGGCGGGTAAAGCCGTCGATTCGAGCGAGATCGCCAGTCCCTGGATGACATTGGTGCCGTGGCCGGTGACTGAGGCGTCGGCGATGGACTTCACCGGGCGGAAATGCGTGCCGGTGTAGTATTCGGTGATGACGACGATGAGCGCGGTGATGACCAGGCCGATCACGGCGCAGCCGAACAACGCACCCGAGGTGAAGCTCACGCCGGCGCTGGTGGTGAACCGCGTCCCGAACCCACCGAACAGCGCCAGGTTGACGAGCCCGATCGCCACGATGGACAGGGCGCCGGCGGTGATCAGCCCCTTGTAGAGGGCGCCCATGATCGACTGATTGGCACCGAGCCGCACCGCGTAGGTGCCGGCGATGGAGGTGAGGATGCAGGACGAGCCGATGGCCAGCGGATAGAGCAGCATCGCCTCCAGCACGTTGAGGCCGCCGACATCGATCTGGCCGGCGAAGAAGATCGCGGCCAGCACCATGGTGGCGACCACCGTCACCGCGTAGGTCTCGAACAGGTCGGCGGCCATGCCGGCGCAATCACCGACATTGTCGCCGACATTGTCGGCGATGGTTGCCGGGTTACGCGGGTCGTCTTCGGGAATCCCGGCCTCGACCTTGCCGACGAGATCGCCGCCGACATCCGCACCCTTGGTGAAGATGCCGCCGCCGAGGCGCGCGAAGATCGAGATCAGCGAAGCGCCGAAGCCGAGCGCCACCAGCGCGTCGATGACCTCGCGGCTGGCCGGCGGCAACCCGGCAATGCGGGTGAGATAGCCGTAATAAAGCGCCACCCCGAGGAGCGCGAGGCCGGCCACGAACATGCCGGTGACGGCCCCCGACTTGAAGGCCACGTCGAGCCCGGCGCCGAGGGATGTCGAGGCCGCCTGCGCGGTGCGGACGTTGGCCCGCACCGACACGTTCATGCCGATGAACCCGGCTCCTCCCGACAGAACGGCGCCGATCAGGAAGCCGACAGCGACCTTGATCCCCAGGAACCAAGCGAGCGCCACGAACAGCACCGCGCCGACGACGGCGATGGTGGCGTATTGGCGCCGCAGATACGCCTGCGCGCCCTCCGCGATGGCGCCGGCGATCTCCTGCATCCGCTGAGAGCCGGCATCGCGCTTCATCACGTCGTTGATGGTGAAGATCCCGTAGGCGACGGCGCAAAGCCCGCCCAAGATGATCAGGAACAAGGCGCTCATGCTGACGTCCTTAGCGTTCTTCGTGATCGGCGAGCTTGGCCTGGCGTGGCCATGGGACGGGTCGCTCGGATTATTTTCGCAATTCCTCCCAGGAACGCCTGCTCTGAGTGCCAAACTTCCGCTGCCGTGGCAAACACTGCTTAGCTTTTTCGTCAGCGAATATTTGTGCATCGCAGCATAATAAAAGTCTTGGCAAAAAATACATTGCGGCGCGGCGGGGTTTCGCAGGTGGGAATATCACCGATTCGCAAGTGGACGCCTGTGCCGCAGCCGCTCGGGTCACGACGAAAAATTGGAAACCGACGCGCCGATCAGAGCGCGCGCGGGCGGCGGCGGCGGTTCAGCGAAGGCGGTCCTCGAGATGCGCGGCGACCCGCAGGGCATTGGCGATGATGGTCAGGGTCGGATTCACCGCGCCGATCGACGGGAAGAAGCTCGCATCGGTCACATAAAGATTGTCGATCTGGTGGGCCTTGCAGTTCAGGTCGAGCACCGAGGATTTCGGGTCGGTGCCGAAGCGTAGGGTTCCGGCCTGATGCGCGGTTCCGCTCAGGGGAATGTTCTTACCGAGATAAAGTGAACGCTCGAACAGGTAGGTATAGGCCCCGCCGGGACGCAGCAACGCTTCGAGCTTGTCGCGCAGGCGGTCATGCGCCTCGCGGTTGTTCTCCTTGATATCGAGGATGACGCGCCCGTCCTGCCCGAGACTGACGCGGTTGTCGGGATGGGGCAGGTCCTCGCTCTGCAGCCAGAAATCCATCGAATGACGCGCCACCATGTCGAACGGTGCGTCGGGCAGGATGGAGGTCCATTTCGGAAATTCCTCGCCGCGGATCTGGTCCGGGAGCGTTTTCGCGCACATCTGGATTAGTCCCATCGGGTACTCCCAATCCTTGGATTCGAAGTAGAAATCCGAGACCGCGAGCGTCTTCTGGAACACCGTGTCGTTGACCTCCTTCGACAGGGCCATCAGCACCGACATGTTGTGGCGCATGTAATTGCGGCCGACCTGATCCGAGCCGTTGGCGAGACCGGTGGGATGGGCCGCGTTGGCCGAGCGCAGCAGCAGCAGCGCCGACGAGAGCGCACCGCAGGCGACGACGACGATATCGGCGCTGTAGCGCTCCTCCCGGCCCTCGCGGGTCACATGCACGCTGGTGACGGTCGTTCCCGCCGCATCGGTCTCGAGCTTCGAGACATAGGCGTTCACCAGCAGGGTGACGTTGTCATGCGCCTCCAGAGTCGGGTCCACGGTCATCACCTGCGCGTCGGCCTTGCCGTTGAGGAGACAGGGAAACCCGTCGAAGGCGTCGCAGCGGATGCAGGTGCTGGTGGGCGTCGGCTTGCCGTTCTTCTCGGTGAGCTTGATGCCGAGCGGCAGGTGGAAGGGGCGCAGGCCCTCGCCGGCCCAGGCGTCGGACAGCTTCTGGATGCGGGGCTCGTGGCTCACCGCCGGATGGGTGTATCCGCTGCTCGACCACGGCTCCGTCGGATCTTCACCGCGGTTGCCGTGGACCGCGAACAGGGCTTCGGCCTCTGCGTAATACGGCTCGAACACGTCGTATCCCACCGGCCAGGCGGGCGAGACGCCGTCGATATGGCGGACCTCGCCGAAATCGCGCTCGCGCAGGCGAAACAGGGCCGCACCGTAGACCTTGGAATTCCCGCCGACATAGTAATGCAGCGCCGGGCTGAAGGCCCGCCCGTCGCCGCCGTACCAGGTCTCCTTGGCCTGATACGCTCCATCGACGAACACCGTCTTGGCGCTCCAATTGGCCTGGCTGCGGGGCAGATAGTCTCCACGCTCGAGCAGGAGGATGCGCTTGCCGGTCTTGGCGAGACGCGCCGTCAAGGAGCCCCCGCCCGGTCCGCTCCCGATTACGATGACGTCGTAATGATCCTGAGACATGGTGTTGCCTGCGATGGAATGGTGCGCGTGATCGCTCGGCCAACGTAACCCGTCCGGCGCCGTTCCGCGTTGCAGTGCACACGGACTCGCGAGGGGCGGCAACCCGTGCGATGGCGAGGCGTTGGCCAGCACGGCATCGCGTTAGACGGATCACCGCATATGAACTGGCTCGATCTCGTCGCTCTGCCTCTGCTCGCCAAGATCGCCCTCGTCGGCATGTTTCCCCTGAGCGCCTACGATAAGGTCGCTCACTGGGACGAGGCGATGGAGCAGGCCGCCTCCGGGCCCCTGCCCTTCCCGGCGCTGCTGGTGGTGCTCGGGATCGGGATCGAGGCGGTGACGCCGATAATGATTATCACCGGGTACTGCGATCGCCTCGGGGCGTTCCTGCTCGCCGGCTTCTGCGCCGTCACGGCCCTGTTGTTCCACCGGTTCTGGGCATTCGCCGATTTCTGGTCGAAGAACGGCGAAGGCCGCGGCCATTTCTGGGATTTTTTCAAAAATTTCGGTCTCGTCGGCGGTTTGCTGCTGGTTGTGATCGGCGGTTCCTACGCGCCGGCCTCCGAGATCGTGCGGCACCCGCTGTCGAGCGGCCCGCAATCCGCCGACATCCAGCGTTGAGGACACGAAACAGATGACCGAACCCAAGCCGAGCATCCCATACTGGCACGTCTACACCGACCCGGATGGCGTAAGCCGCCAGGACGCCTTTACCTTGTCGAACTTCACGTTCGAAGGCGTCGATCCGCAGACGGCACCGCAATGGAACGACAAGCAGGATCCCACGAAAGCCGGCGTCACCTTCACCGTCCTGCCGGTCGGCTGGGTCGGTGAGTGGCACGAGAACCCGAAGCCGCAATGGATCACCGTGCTAACCGGCCGCTGGTTCGTCGAAACCATGGATGGGCACCGGGTCGAGATGGGGCCGGGCGAGCTGATGTTCGGCGAGGACCAGAACACGAAGGAGCGGGACGGCCGCAAGGGCCATCTGTCCGGTACGGTGGGCGACGTGCCGTGCACGATGGTGGTGGTCGGGCTCGACGTCGAACCCACCGTGAACCAGCCGGGCCGGTTCGCGTAGAGGCCGCCGATGGACGGGTTCGCGATACACGACCGGCGCTTCGCCGCCCTCGTCCTGCCCAACGCGCCGCTGGAGTTTCTGGCGCAGGGCTTCCGCTGGACCGAGGGCCCGGTCTGGTTCGGTGACCGCGACGAACTGCTGTTCAGCGACCTGCCCAACGATCGCGTCATGCGCTGGAGCGAGCGGGGCGGCGTCAGTGTCTACCGGGAGCCCGCCAATTTCGAGAACGGCCATGCCCGCGATCGCGAGGGGCGGCTGCTCTCGTGTTCGCATCGCGGCCGCTGCATCACCCGCACCGAACTCGACGGCAGCATCGTGGTCCTTGCCGACCACTACGACGGTCGGCGTCTGAACTCGCCCAACGACATCGTCTGCAAATCCGACGGCACGATCTGGTTCACCGACCCGCCCTATGGGATTCAGACCGATTATGAGGGCGGCAAGCAGGTCTCCGAATTACCGGCGCGGGTCTACCGGCTCGATCCGGCCACCGGAGGCCTCACGGTGGTCGCCGACGATTTCGATGGACCCAACGGCCTGTGTTTCTCCCCCGACGAACGCAGGCTCTACATCGCGGAGAGCGGTCTTCAGTTCGCAGCCGATCCAGTGAAGCATTTGCGGGTGTTCGACTGTGACGAAGCCGGCCATCTCACGCGGCCCCAAATCTTCCATACGGTCGATAACGGCTTCTCCGATGGCTTTCGCTGTGACGAGGACGGCAACGTCTGGTCGAGTGCCGGCGACGGCGTCCACTGCATCGATCCGTCAGGGATTCTGCTCGGCAAGATCTTTACCCCATCCACCGTCTCGAACCTGGCATTCGGGGGACGCAACCGCTCGCGGCTGTTCCTGTGCGCGTCGCAAAGCCTGCTGGCGATCTACGTGAACACGCGCGGAGCCCGTTTGCTGTGACCGAACAGAGCCGAGGCCATGTGACCGCCCTCCTGGCGATCAGCCGGACGGTGGCGGACCTCGCCCGCACCGAAGCGTTCTATCGCGACGGCCTCGGTTTTGTGCGCAGCACGGGACCTGAGCCGATCCCGGTGGCGTTGCTCGACGCCCTCGGGCTGGCCGGGGCTACGGGCCAACGCTTGCGGATGCGCCTCGGCCGTCAGAGCATCGCCTTCCTGGCCTTCGATCAGCCCGGCCTACCCTATCCGGCGGCATCGGTTGCCACCGATCCGTGGTTCCAGCACGCGGCCATCGTGGTGCGAGACATGGAGGCCGCCTATCGCCACCTCGTCGCCGTCGCGCCGACACCGATCACGCGGGGCGGACCACAGGTATTGCCGCCATCTTCCGGCAGTGTCGCGGCCTACAAGTTTCGTGATCCCGACGGTCATCCCCTCGAACTCATCGCATTTCCGCAGGGGCCATCGGCCGACAGATGGGCCGATGCGCCGGGCTTGTTCCTCGGCATCGATCATTCGGCGATCACCGTGACGGATCGCGATGCCGCGATCGCCTTCTTCCGCGATGGGCTCGGGCTGTCGGTGGCGACGCGGGGACTCAACCACGGGCCCGAACAAGCGGCGCTCGATGGACTAAACAGCCCACTCGTGGACGTCATCGGCCTCGAACCCGCCGGGACGGCGACGCCGCATGTGGAATTGCTGCAGTATCGCGCGCCGCTGCGCCGAACCGGATCGGCCCCCCGATTCTGTGCACGCGACCGGGCAACTACGCGCTTCGTCTTCGCGGTCGATGGTCTGGCCGATCTCGTAGCTCACCTACGCCGCGCGTATCCTACGACGCTTGTCACGGTCTCGCGCGACGGGGACGTCGCCGGCCTGGACGGACCGGACGGGCACGGGCTGATTCTCGTGGAAGCGCCCGCGCCGGATCGCTGACCCCGTCTCGGGTCCCGGCCTTGACGCTCGGAGCGTCCTGCGTCCAATGCCGGAACTCCTCCTTCCCCCGCTCGATCAGACCAAAGCAGTTCAACCCGGCGCCTCCGGATGAGGGGGAGATCGGGGCCGCGCCGATCCATGCGAGCGGCAGACTCAATCAGAACCCGGACGCCAGCCGATGCCGCCGCTCCTCGCCCTGCCCTTCCCCGCCATCGACCCGGTGGCGATCGCCATCGGCCCGATCACCATCAAGTGGTACGCGCTGGCCTATATCGTCGGCCTCGTCGGCGGCTGGTTCTATGCGCGCCGTCTGGTGGCCACCGACCGGTACTGGGGTGTGGTGCGCCGTCCGACCCTGGACGACATCGACGATCTCATCGTCTGGGTAGCGCTCGGCGTCGTGCTGGGCGGTCGCATCGGCTACGTGCTGTTCTATAACTTGCCGCTCTATCTCAGCGATCCCATCGAGATTTTCGCCATCCGTAACGGCGGCATGTCGTTCCACGGTGGCTTCCTCGGGGCGGTGCTGGCGATGGTGCTGTTTGCCCGGTCGCGCAAGCTCAGCCCCTACACCCTGCTCGATCTCGCCGCCGTGGTGGTGCCCATCGGGCTTTTCTTCGGGCGCATCGCCAATTTCGTGAATGGCGAGCTGTGGGGTCGGATCGCGCCGGACTTCGCCTACGCTATCGTGTTTCCCACCGGCGGCCCCCTACCCCGGCATCCGAGCCAGCTCTACGAGGCCGCGACCGAAGGCGCGTTGCTGTTCGTCGTGATGGCAATCGCGGTGCGCCGGTTCGGCTTCCGCTGGCCCGGGCTTCTCGGTGGAATCTTCGTGCTCGGCTATGCGCTCGCCCGCACCTTCTGCGAGTTCTTCCGCGAGCCCGACCGCCAACTCGGCTATCTGTTCGGCACGGAGGGCGGGCCGCTCGGCGGCCTCACCATGGGCATGCTGCTCTGCGTGCCGATGGCGTTGGTGGGCATCGGCTACATCATCGCCGCCGCCCGCGGCGCGACCCGGCCGCGGATCACACCCGAGACCCCCATCCGCGCGGACGCCGCGTGACCACGCCGCTCTTTGCTGAAATCCGCGACGAGATCCTCGGCCAGGGGCCGATGCCCCTGTCGCGCTACATGGGCCTCTGCCTCGGGCACCCGACGCATGGCTATTACCGCACCCGCGATCCGCTGGGAGCGAGAGGCGACTTCATCACCGCGCCCGAGATCAGCCAGATGTTCGGCGAACTCGTCGGAATCTGGATCGCCGCGACCTGGGCCGCCATGGGCGCGCCCGCCGACCTCGCCCTCGTCGAACTCGGACCGGGGCGCGGCACCCTCATGGCCGATGCGCTGCGGGCGCTCGCGCGCGCGGCCCCCGCGCTTTCGCCCGATCTGCACCTCGTCGAAACCAGTCCTCCGTTGCGTGCCGCGCAAGCGAAGCGCCTCACGGACGCCGCTCCGACCTGGCACGAGTCCATCGACACGCTGCCGGAACGCCCGAGCATCGTCGTCGCCAACGAGTTCTTCGATGCCTTGCCGGTGCGCCAGTTCCAGCGCACCGAGCGAGGTTGGTTCGAACGCCTCGTCGGCCTGAGCGCGGATGGCACCCGGCTCACCTTCGGTCTCTCCGCCGAGCCGGATCCCGGCATCGTCGCGTCGGCGCCGGCCGGCGTTTTGATGACCCTGCCGGGCCCGGCCCTCGACATCACCCGTGCCCTCGCCAGGCGCTGCGTGACGCATCGCGGCGCCGTGCTCGCCATCGATTACGGGCATGTGCGGCCGGGGTTCGGGGATTCGCTCCAGGCCCTCGCCGCGCATCGTTTCGTCGATCCGCTCGCGGCCCCCGGGGAGGCCGACCTCACCACCCATGTGGATTTTTTCGCGATGGGCCGTGCCGCCGCGTCGCAAGGCGCCCTGGTGCATGGCCCGGCAGACCAGCGCGATTTCCTGTTCGCCCTCGGCCTGCGCGAGCGCGCCGAACGCCTGTCGTCCCAGGCCACCCCGGCCCAGGTGGATGCGATTGCGGTAGCCGTTCAGCGGCTAACCGATCCGGCGCAGCGCGGCATGGGCAGCCTGTTCAAGGCGATGGCGATCAGCGATCCGGCATCGACGCGGCTCGCGGGTCTGCCGCCGCCATCATCAGCCTGATCGCGCGCAAGCTGCGGCCCGCGCCGTTGGTCGAAAAACTTGACTCCGCTCCGCCTGCGGCCTAACCGACCTTGATTAATTCAGACGATCTTTCGTCGACACGAACGCCGACCGGTCCCATGAGGCCGGAGGCTAACGCCCGACAGCGCGATGCGCCCTCGGGCGAGCTTCGCGTTGGAGAGAGGGCGTCGCCCGCAGAAGTTCGCTCGAAAGTCGCATGCCTCACGCCACACCAGACCAGTCGAAGACGCCGCTCCGTATCGAAGATGCGGTGAACGACGTCTGTCCGTGGTCGGGCAAGCCGATCGCGGCGGATTCGCTGACGCTCTACAACGGTGCCGTCGTCGGGTTCTGCAATCCGGAATGCAGGGACAAGTTCGCCCGCGCGCTGCGCAGCTTCGAGGATGCGCTCCAGGCGCGTCGGGCCGAAAGCGCGGGCATCAACCAGTGACGACGATCCTGGTCCAGGGAGCCTGACGCATGTTCGAAGGCCTGTCCGATCGCCTGTCCGGTATCCTCTCCGGACTGACGCGCCGCGGCGCGTTGACCGAAGCCGACGTCACCGCCGCCCTGCGCGAGGTGCGTCGCGCCCTGCTGGAGGCCGACGTCGCCCTGGAGGTCGTGCGCGACTTCACCGAGAAGGTCCGCGAGAAGGCGGTGGGCGCCGTCGTCCTGAAGTCGGTCACCCCCGGCCAGATGGTCGTCAAGATCGTCAACGACGAACTCACGGCGATGCTCGGCTCCGATGTCGGGCTCATCGATCTCAACGCACCGGCCCCCGTCGCTATCCTGATGGTCGGCCTCCAGGGCTCGGGAAAGACCACCACCACCGCCAAGATCGCCCGGCGTCTGGCCGCCCGCGACAAGCGCAAGGTGCTGCTCGCCTCCCTCGATACCCGCCGCCCGGCAGCGATGGAGCAGCTCGCAATCCTCGCCAAGCAGGTCGAGGTCGAGTGCCTGCCGATCGTGGCCGGCCAGTCCGCGGTGCAGATCGCCCGGCGCGCCATGGACGCTGCGCGTCTCGGCGGCTTCGATGTGGTGATGCTCGACACTGCGGGCCGCATCACCCTCGACGAAGCGCTGATGCAGGAGGTGGCCGAGGTCAAGGCCGCCACCAACCCGCATGAGGTGCTGCTGGTCGCCGACGCCCTCACCGGCCAGGACGCGGTGATCACCGCCCGCGCCTTCGACCAGCGCCTCGGCGTCACCGGCATCGTGCTGACCCGCATGGACGGCGATGCGCGCGGCGGCGCTGCCCTGTCGATGCGCGCCGTCACCGGCAAGCCGATCAAGCTCGTCGGCACCGGCGAGAAGGTCGATGCGCTCGAGGAGTTCCATCCCTCCCGCGTCGCCAACCGCATTCTCGGCATGGGCGACATCGTCTCCCTGGTGGAGAAGGCGGCCGAGACCATCGACCACGAGCAGGCGCTCCGCACCGCGGAGAAGATGCGCAAGGGCAAGTTCGACCTCGACGACCTGTCGATGCAGCTCGCCCAGATGGAGAAGATGGGCGGCATCGGCGGCCTCATGGGCATGCTGCCGGGCATGGGCGCGATCAAGAAGCAGGTCGAGGGCGCCAACCTCGACGAAAACATGTTCAAGCGCCAGCGCGCGATCATCTCGTCGATGACGGCACAGGAGCGCAAGAATCCCGACATCCTCAAGAACTCCCGCAAGAAGCGTATCGCGGCGGGTTCGGGGACGAAGGTCGAGGAGCTCAACAAGCTCCTCAAGATGCACCGGACCATGGCCGACATGATGAAGGCGATGGGCTCGGGCAAACGCGGCATTGGCCAAGCGCTCGGCTCGATGTTCGGTCTCGGCGGCGGTGGTGGAATGGGCGGAATGCCCGGCCTTCCCCCCGGCATGCCCGAGCCGACGCCGGAGATGATCGCCGATATGCAGAAGCAGATGGGCGGCAAGCTGCCTCCGATGCCTCCGGGCTTCGGCGGCGGCAAGATACCGGGCCTTCCGGGGCTCGGCGGTCCGAAGGGTCCGGGCGGTCTGCCGGGGCTCGGCGGTTTCCCGTTCGGGAAGAAGAAGTAAGGCGAGTGGCGAAGAGGGCGTAGCGAATAGTCGGATCACATCCGAAGACCTCTATTCGCTACTCACTGCTCGCCGATCGCATCGAACAACCAAATCATCAGGAGCACACCATGTCCCTCAAGATCCGTCTCACCCGTGGTGGCGCCAAGAAGCGCCCGTATTACCGCATCGTCGTCGCCGATGCCCGCGCCCCCCGCGATGGCCGCTTCATCGAGAAGGTCGGCGTGTACGACCCGATGAAGGCCAAGGACGATCCGGCCCGTATCGTGCTCGAGTCCGAGAAGATCCAGGCCTGGCTCGCCAAGGGCGCCCAGCCCACCGACCGCGTCCTGCGCTTCCTCGATGCCGCCGGCCTCGCCAAGCGCCCCGTGCGCAACAACCCGCAGAAGGCCGAGCCGGGCGAGAAGGCCAAGGAGCGCGCCGCCAAGCGTGCCGAGAAGGCCGCTGCCCCGGCCGAAGACGCCGCGGCCTAAGGCGCGACCGCGATGGCGCGCCGTCCCGGTGGCACGACACCCCACGGTGACGGCGGGCGCCGCGCGCGTCCCGGTCGCATCGGCGAGAGTACCGCGACCTCGGCCCACCGGCCGAAGCCGGAGGCCGATGCGACCTTGCCCGCCACCGACCCGAGTCTCGTCCAGATGGGCGAGTTCGGGCGGGCGCACGGGCTCAACGGCGAAGTCCGCCTGAAATCCTATACCGGCGATCCGCAGGCCATCGGGTCCTACGGACCGCTGATCGGCGCCGACGGGCGCCGCATCGAGTTCACCGACCTTCGCCGGGCCGGCGGGGCTTCCGCCGACGTGCTGGTGGTGCGCGTCAAGGGCGTCGCCGACCGGACCGGCGCCGAGGCGCTGAACCGCCTCGCGCTCTACGTTCCGCGCGACCGGCTCGGTGCCGTGGCGGACGAGGACGAGTTCTTCACCGCCGATCTCGTCGGCCTCGACGTGGTCGACCTCGAGGGGAAAGTGCTCGGCACCGTCGCCGACGTTCCGAATTACGGCGGTGGCGATCTTTTGGAGATCAAGCCGGCGCTGGGCGGACCGACTGCGCTCCTGCCCTTCACCAAGGCATTCGTGCCGACCCTCGACGTTGCCGGCGGCAGGGTCATCGTCGACCCGCCGGACGACCTGTTCGCTCCGGCCGGTCCGCGCCCGCCCGACGAACCAGCTTAGACCTCTGTCTCTCGCGCAGACGCGCTACCGCCCACCCGGAGCGGTCCGGGTCGTCTCGTCCTTGCAGGGGTGCACCTGTGCGGGGTCGGGCCGGACCGCCACCGTTGGCGCTTCGAAGATCGCCAGATAGCCGACACCGCCCTTCAAGACCGAGAAGCCGGTCTCGCGGTAGCCCGCCGCCGACAATTCACAGCGCAGCAGCGATGGCGGCGTGCCATGGCGCGAGGGGATGTCGTCGGCATCGACGATCCCGACCCGTCCGCCCGGCTTCATCGCCGCGGCGAGATTGTGGAGCAGGCCGAAGGGCTGCGCGATCTCGTGATACATGTGGACCAGCACCGCCGCATCGACGCTGTTGGGCGGCAGGCGCGGATCGTGCGGTTCGCCGCGCACCACCGTGACGTTGGCAAGCCCCGCCTTGGCGATCCGGGTGCTCAGGGTCGCGAGGTAGCGCGGCGTGACGTCTTCGGCCGTCACATGCCCGCGCGGTCCGACCCGTTCGGCGAGGCGTGTGGTGTAGTATCCGCTCCCCGCACCGATATCGGCCACGGTCTCACCGGCTTCGATCCGCATGAGGCGGGCGACCTGGCCGACTTCGTCGACCTTGTCGCGCTCGGACTCCGACGCCCAGAGCGGCGCGATGATCTCGGCTACCGGCCGATCCGGCGTCGGGAACGCCGATGCCGGCGCGCCCGGCGGACCGAAAGGCTCCGCAGCGAGAGCCGGAGCGGCGAGCAGGACGAGGGTGGCGGCAAGAAGGGTCCGGTTCATGAGTCGACAACCGGCCTCGGACCGAACGGTGCCGGCGAATAATCCGTTTCGTCCGTTTCGTCCGTTGACCCGTCCGCCCGGCCCGCGCCATCAAGCGGGATGACCACCGCGCCCTGGCACGCCACCATCCTGACGCTGTACCCGGAGATGTTCCCGGGGCCGCTCGGCATCTCCCTGTCGGGCGATGCGCTCGGGCGCGGCACCTGGGCGCTGGAGGCCCGCGATATCCGCGCGCACGGCCTCGGCCGCCATCGCGCGGTGGACGACACCCCAGCCGGCGGTGGCGCCGGTATGGTCCTGCGCTGCGATGTGCTCGCCGCCGCCATCGATGCGGCGGCCCCCCCCGAGGATCCGCGTCCGCGCCTGCTGATGAGCCCGCGCGGAAGACCGCTGACGCAAAGCCGCGTGCGGGCGCTCGCCGAGGGGCCGGGCGTGGTGATCGTCTGCGGCCGGTTCGAGGGGGTCGACGAGCGCGTCATCGCCGGGCGCGGCCTGGAGGAGGTCTCCATCGGCGACTACGTGCTGTCCGGCGGCGAGATCGCCGCTCTGGTGGTGCTCGATGCCTGCGTGCGGCTGCTGCCAGGGGTGATGGGCAAGGTCGCCTCGGGTGTCGAGGAGAGCTTCGAGGGCGGCCGGCTCGAATACCCGCATTACACGCGGCCCCGCGACTGGGAGGGCGTTCCGATTCCCGACGTGCTCACCGGCGGCAATCACGGCGCCATCGCGCGCTGGCGTCAGGCCCAAGCCGAGCGCATCACCGCGGAACGTCGCCCGGACCTGATGCGAACGAAGCAAGACTGATCGGGGGCTGTGTTTGCAAATCGACGGTCACGATCGTCTTTGCCGAACAAGTGTCTTGCGTCCGCGCCGACTTGGGTTCATTCCCCGCGGCGGGCCACTCCTCCCCAACGAGGAGCTTTCATCTGTAAGGATGACCACCATGAGCCGACCCAACACGCGCCCCCGCGTGCCGAATTTCTCGTCCGGTCCCTGCACAAAGCGCCCCGGCTGGAGCCTCCAGGCCCTCGAAGGCGCGGCCCTCGGACGTTCCCACCGCTCCGCGGTCGGCAAGGCCAAGCTGAAGCAGGCCATCGACCTCACCCGTGAGGTCCTGCGCGTTCCCGCCGATTACCGCATCGGCATCGTCCCCGCCTCCGATACCGGCGCCGTCGAGATGGCGATGTGGTCGATGCTCGGCTCCCGGACGGTGGACGTGGTGGCCTGGGAGGCGTTCGGCCTCGAATGGGTCACCGACGCGCTGGCCGAACTGAAGATTTCGCCGCGCGTCCATGTGGGCGATTACGGCATCCTGCCGGACCTCTCGGCCGTCGACACCAAGCACAACGACGTCATCTTCACCTGGAACGGCACCGCCGCCGGCGTGCGCGTGCCGAATGGCGACTGGATCGCGGCCGACCGCGAGGGCGTCACCATCTGCGACGCCACCTCGGCCGCCTTCGCCATGCCGCTGGCCTGGGACAAGCTCGATGTCGTGACCTTCTCCTGGCAGAAGGTGATGGGCGGCGAAGCCGCGCACGGCATGATCGTGCTTTCGCCCCGCGCCGTTGCGCGTATCGAGGGCAATAAGCCGGCCTGGCCCGTGCCGAAGGTCTTCCGCATGGCCAAGGACGGCAAGCTGATCGAGGGCATCTTCAAGGGCGACACCATCAATACGCCCTCGATGCTCGCGGTGGAAGATTACCTCGACACCCTGAACTGGGCCAAGAGCATCGGCGGCCTCGATGCGCTGTATGCGCGCGCCGACGCCAACGCCAAGGTGATCCACGATTGGGTGGCGCGGACTTCGTGGATCGGCCACCTCGCCGTCGATGCCGCGACCTACACCAACACCGGTGTCTGTCTCGTCATCGCGGATCCGGACGTGCTCGCCCGCGGCAACGCCGCCGTCGAGGCCGTGGCCAAGGGCATCGCCGATACGCTCGATCGCGAGGGCATCGCCTACGATATCGGTGCCTATCGCGACGCCCCGGCGGGCTTGCGGATCTGGTGCGGCGGTACGGTGGAGCGCTCCGACCTCGAGGCGTTGACCCCGTGGCTCGACTGGGCCTTCGCCGCCGAAAAGGCCAAGCTCGCCCAGGCGGCCTGAGCGCGACGCTCCTTTTCCTCTCCGAGGCCCTCTCCCGTCTGCGGGAGAAGGGGGGCCCGCATGGCGGGTCGGGAGAGGGGAGCGCTCACCGAAAACGGCGTCCCCTCGCCCGGTCGCTCCGCGACCACCCTCCCCTGCGAAGGGGGAGGGACGAGACGTTGCGTCTGCTCCAGAATTCCTTTTCCTCATAAGCCGGAGGCCGACATGGCCGCTCCCAAGGTGCTTATTTCCGACGCCCTCTCCGACGCTGCCGTGCAGATCTTTCGGGATCGCGGGATTGACGTCGATTTCATTCCCGACCTCGGCAAGAACAAAGAAGCCTTCGCGGCGATCATCGAGCATTACGATGGCCTCGCCATCCGCTCGGCCACGAAAGTGACCGCCAAGGTGCTGGCGCAGACCACGCGCCTGAAATGCATCGGCCGCGCCGGAATCGGGGTCGACAATGTCGATGTGCCGGCCGCCACGGCGCGCGGCGTCATCGTCATGAACACACCGTTCGGCAACTCGATCACCACCGCCGAACATGCCATCGCGCTGATGTTCGCCCTCGCCCGTCAGCTCCCTCAGGCCGACGTCTCGACGCAGGCGGGCAAGTGGGAGAAGAACCGCTTCATGGGCGTCGAGCTGACGGGCAAGACTCTCGGCATCATCGGTTGCGGCAACATCGGCGCGATCGTGGCCGACCGGGCCATCGGCCTCAAGCTCAAGGTGGTGGCCTACGACCCCTACCTGACCCCCGAACGGGCCGTGGAACTCGGCGTCGAGAAGGTCGAGCTCGACGCGCTGCTGGCGCGGGCCGACATCATCACGTTGCACGTGCCGATGACCGACAAGACCCGCAACATCCTCTCGGCCGAGGCCCTCGCCAGCACCAAGCGCGGCGTGCGCATCATCAACTGCGCCCGCGGCGGCCTCGTCGACGAAGTGGCACTGCGCGCCGCCCTCGATTCTGGGCATGTGGCCGGTGCGGCCTTCGATGTGTTCGTCACCGAGCCCGCCATCGAGAACCCGCTATTCGGGCACCCGAACGTGATCTGCACGCCGCATCTCGGCGCCTCCACCAACGAGGCGCAGGAGAACGTGGCGTTGCAGGTCGCCGAGCAGATGTCCGATTACCTGCTCCAGGGGGCGATCACCAACGCAATCAACTTCCCCTCGATCTCGGCCGACGAGGCGCCGCGCCTGAAGCCGTTCGTCGCGCTGGCCGAAAAGCTCGGCTCGTTCCTCGGCCAGCTCACCGAGGCGCCGATCAAGGCCATCCGCATCACCTACGAGGGCGCGGTAGCCGGCATGAACACCCGCGCGCTCACCTCGGCGGCTCTCACCGGCGTGCTGCGGCCGATCCTGCAGGACATCAACATGGTCTCGGCGCCCGCGGTGGCGCGCGAGCGCGGCATCGTCGTCGAGGAGGTCAAGCGCGAGGGCGGCGCCAGCGACTTCGAATCGGTGATCCGCATCACCGTCGATGCCGAGGACATGCCGCGGGACGCCGCCGGGACGGTCTTCCACGACGGTAAGCCGCGGGTTATCGAAATCCGCTCGATCGCCATCGACGCGGCGTTCGCGCCGCACATGCTCTACGTGCGCAACCACGACAAGCCCGGTTTCATCGGCCGTCTCGGCAGCGTGCTCGGTGATGCCGGCGTGAACGTCGCGACGTTCAATCTCGGCCGCGAGGAGGAAGGTGGCAGTGCGATCTGCTTCTGTGCCGTCGATGCGCCGGTCTCCGCCGCGGTCCTCGCCCAGATCGACGCGATCCCGCAGGTGCGGCGGGTGCGGGCGGTGAACTTCTGACGGGGCTTGCAACAGGGGCGGCGCTCGGTGATCCTGAGCGCTGCTCCATCAGGACGATCACGATGATCCGCCACGCCGTCATCCGCTGCGCCTGGGACGCCGACGCGAACGTCTGGTTCGTTCAGGACACCGACATTGCGGGTCTGGTCACCGAGGCGCCGACGCTGGAAGCCCTGCGCGCCAAGCTGCCCGGCATGGTGCGCGATCTCGTCGATGACGAGATCGAGATCGAACTCGATCTGATCGCTTATGCGCATGACCGTGTGCGGGTCGAGGCGGCTTAGTCGCGCGCGTCGGTAAAAACTAATATTTCGCTAACAAGAGAACTTTAGGTCCCTGCGACTAGGGTGTTCGACGCCACACCCGAGGCCGGGATTTTTGCATTTGACCGATTATACGCCTCCGCTGAAAAAACTTCTGAGGGCGCAAGGTTATGCGTTCTGGCGGAACGGGCGCGGCGATCATGAGATTTGGCGGCACGAATCCACTGGCCGTAAGGTGGTCGTCGATAACGCCATCAAGTCGCGTCACACCGCTAATGGCGTCCTGAAGCAGGCTGGCCTCGGCAAGGCGTTCTGACGTAAAGGCAGCGGCATCCGCTTTGCCCGCAATGCCCACCGGACGGACTGCATGAAGATCGACGGCCAGCCCTACCGGGCCATCTTCCCCGCGGAAGACGGGATCTCGGTCAAGGTGATCGACCAGACCCGCCTTCCCTTCGCCTTCGAGCTGAAGACCCTCGCGACGATGACCGAAGTCGGGCAGGCGATCCGCACCATGGTGGTGCGCGGCGCACCCCTGATCGGCGTCGCCGCAGCCTACGGATTGGCGTTGGGCCTCGCCGAGGATTCGTCCGATGGCGGCATCGACCGGGCGGTAGAGTTCCTGGCGGATACGCGACCCACCGCGATCAACCTGCGCTGGGCCCTCGACAGAGTCGCGGCCAAGCTCCGCGCGGTCCCGGAGACCGAGCGGGCGGCGTTCGCCTTCGCCGAGGCCGGCCGGATCGCCGACGAGGATGTCGAGAGCTGCCACGCCATCGGCGTCCACGGCGCCCGGATCCTCGCCGATCTGCATCGCCAAAAAGGTCGGCCGATCAATGTGCTGACCCATTGCAACGCCGGCTGGCTCGCCACCGTCGATTGGGGCACCGCCCTCGCGCCGATCTATGTCGCGCACGATGCTGGCGTACCGGTCCATGTGTTCGTGGACGAGACCCGGCCGCGCAACCAGGGCGCCGCGCTCACCGCTTTCGAGCTCAACGCCCACGGCGTGCCGCACACGGTCATCGCCGACAATGCCGGCGGCCACCTGATGCAGCGCGGGCAGATCGACCTCTGCATCGTCGGCTCGGATCGCACCACCGCGAGCGGCGACGTCTGCAACAAGATCGGCACCTACCTGAAGGCGCTGGCCGCCGACGACAACCGGATTCCGTTCTACGTCGCCCTGCCGTTCTCGACCATCGACTGGACGCTCGACGACGGCGTGAAGGAGATTCCCATCGAGGAGCGCGACGGCCGTGAGGTCTCGCATCTCACCGGCCGCCTCGCCGATGGCGGCTTCGCGACGATCGAGGTGGTCTCTCCGGGAAGCCCCGTGGCCAATCCGGCCTTCGACGTGACGCCGGCCCGTCTGGTGACCGGGATCATCACCGAGCGCGGTGTCGCGAGGGCGAGTGCGGAGGGGTTGCTGGCGCTCTACCCCGAGCGGCGGGCGGCAGCCTGACCAGACTCAGGCCGTCGGCTCCCACTCGATGAACACCGAGCCGGTGAATTCGAAGACGGTGACGCCGTGCTGGTTGATCCCGGTGTTGTGGTGGTTCGCCAAGCCCCAGCCGGGGCGCGAAGCGGTGCGGCGCGCCTCCGTCAGGGAACAGGCGTAGCGGATCGTGTCGCCCGCATAGACCGGGACGAGCCAGCGCATATCGCGAAAGCCCGGCGACGGGCCGAGCTTCGGTGTCGGGCCGGACAGTCCGGTGAAGGCGAGGTCGCGCTCGCGGGTGATGTGCAGGCGTTTCATCCAGACGGCCGCCGTGTGCCAGCCGGACGCGCAGAGTGCCCCGAACTGGGTACGGCGCGCGGCCTCGGCATCGAGGTGGAACACCTGCGGGTCATACGCCTTGGCGAAGGCGATGATCGCTTCGGGGGTGAAGACGTGTGAGCCGAGATCGCGGCGTGCCCCGAGCGGCGCATCCTTCAGGAACTCGATCCGCTCCGCGTCGGTGCCCTCGATCACCGGATCGGGCTTGGCGAGGGTCAAAACCCGCGGCGGCAGCGGCACGATTCCGCGCCGGGCGAGCATCACGGTGAACGCCTGCGTCATCACCGTTTCGTCGCGGCCATTGCGCATTTTCAGGTCGAAGCGAACGAAGCCGCGGTCGGGCTTGGTGTTCGAGGCGCGGCAACTGTCCACCTTCACTGTGATGCGCAGGGTGTCGCCCGGGAATACCGGACGGGCCCAGCGCAGGTGCAGGATGCCGGGGGAGCCCATGGAGGTGGCGCCGCGGAAGACGTGCTTCTGCACCATCCGCATGCCGAACCCGGCGCTCTGCCAGCCCGAGCCGATGAGCCGACCGACGAAGCTGGCTTCGGCAGCGGCTTCGTCGAGATGGAACGGCTGCGGGTCGAACTCGGCCGCGAACGCAACAATCTCGTCGCGGGTCACGGTGATCGGGCCGCCTTCGATGACGGCGCCGGGCGTGAAATCCTCGAAGGCGATACCGGTCATGCAGGTCCTTTCGCATTTTGCGAGCAAGCCAGGGCGACCCGACTGGAAGCGCCGCAAATCAGGCGCCGCGATGCCAGGTTTCTGGTCGATGACCTTGGTGGGCACGGGCGAGGCAGTCTCCCTCTCGTTTCGGAAGAGGGAGCCTGTCGCGATCCGGAAGACCGACGCGGTCTTCCGGATCCTGTCTCAGTTGGCGAAGCGGAAATGCAGCACGTCGCCGTCCTGCACCACGTACTCCTTGCCCTCGAGGCGGAACTTGCCGGCTTCCTTGGCGCCGCTCTCACCCTTCAGGGTGGTGTAGTCGGCAAACGCGATGGTCTCGGCGCGGATGAAGCCCTTCTCGAAATCCGAGTGGATCACCCCGGCCGCGGCCGGCGCGCGGGTGCCCTTCTCGATAGTCCAGGCACGGGCCTCCTTCGGCCCGACGGTGAAGTAGGTGATCAGGCCGAGAAGCTCGTAGCCGGCACGGATCACGCGGTTGAGGCCGGGCTCGGCCAGCCCGACGGCTTCGAGGAAGTCGCCCTGATCGGCCTGCGGCATCACCGCGATCTCGCTCTCGATCTTGGCCGAGACCACCACGGCCTTGGCGCCCTCGGCCTTGGCCTGCGCCATCACCGTGTCGGAATAGGCATTGCCCTTGTCGGCATCGGCCTCGTCGACGTTGCAGACGTAGAGCACCGGCTTGGCGGTCATCAGGCCGAGGGTCTGGAACAGCGCCTCTTCCTCGGGCTTACGCTGGACCAGCCGGGCCGGCTTGCCCTCGCGCAGGAGCGGCAGCGCCCGCATCACCAGGTCGAGGGCCTCCTTGGCTTCCTTGTCGGCGCCCTTGGCCTTCTTCTCCAGGGCGATGACGCGCTTCTCGAGGCTGTCGAGATCTGCCAGCATCAGCTCGGTCTCGATGGTCTCGATGTCGGCGGCCGGGTCGACCTTGCCCTCAACGTGGGTGACGTCGCCATCCGTGAAGCAGCGCACCACGTGGGCGATGGCATCGACCTCGCGGATGTTGGCGAGGAACTGGTTGCCGAGGCCCTCGCCCTTCGAGGCGCCGCGCACCAGACCGGCGATGTCGACGAAGGTCAGGCGCGTCGGGATGATCTCCTTGGAGGCCGCGATGCGGGCCAGATCATCGAGGCGCGCGTCGGGCACCGCCACCTCGCCGACATTCGGCTCGATGGTGCAGAACGGATAGTTGGCGGCCTGGGCCGCCGCCGTCTGCGTCAGCGCGTTGAAGAGGGTCGACTTGCCGACGTTCGGCAGGCCGACGATGCCGCATTTGAAGCCCATGATATCCCTCAAGAATTCGCGAAGATCGTATCGGGCGAAGCCCGAAATGGATTGACGATCGTGGTGCCTTCGACCTCGCGACCGTGTCGATCATCCTCGGATAGGAGGAAGCGGTATCCGGTCCGGATCGCGGTCGCCAGTATGACGCAATCCCACCAGGGAAAGCGCGTCCGCGCGCGCACCGCCCAGGCATCGCCGAGGAGATCGAGATCGGTGGTGCCCTCCGACCATTTCTCCGACGCCAGCGTGGTGCGCCGGGCTTCCTCCGGGTCGACCGGCAGCCGGCCCCGCACACAATCAAGGCGTGAAGCTCGCCCAGAATCTGCGGACTCACCACGATCAGGCCGTAATACGCCAACACAGCGAGCCACCGTCTGCTTCTCTGGAAACCGGTCGTCACGGGCGTCGATGAAGACGTCCGTATCCACGAACACTCGGCCTCGAACCGATCCGATGTCACTCGTCATCGTCGGCTTGATCGCGTATCGGCGCTCGGCGATCCGCGTCGAGAAGATGAAGCGGCGGTCCCGCGAGGAAACTGTCGAGCGCCGTTCTCTGAAAGAGCGGACGACCGACGCGCCGCTCGACCATTTCGGCGATGAAGGTGGACAGGCTCTTGCCATCGCGCGGCGCGGCGACGTGCGCGCGGTGCAGGATCGCCGCGTCCATCGTCACCGTCACGTACTTCACCGCAACCTCCGCGCCCGCTTCGGACATCGCTATCGTGTCCTCGTGTTTTCGTGTCAATCGCGGGCGTTGACCTGCTTGACGTCGTCCCAGCCGCGCCCGGCCATGGCGAGGTGTACCTTGTTCTGGAAGCTCGCATCCTCGCCGGCGGCCAGGAGTGCGGCGTGGTCGGCGATGGCTCGGTCGAGGTCGTCGACCCAGGCTTCCTCACCCTTGCCGAAATCGTTCAGCACATAGGCATGGACCAGCGCCTTGTCGCCCGGATGACCGATGCCGAGGCGGACCCGGCGATAGTCGTTGCCGCATTGCGCCGTGATCGAGCGCAAACCGTTATGGCCGGCATTGCCGCCACCGCTCTTCACCCGGAGCTTGGCCGGCGCGAGGTCGAGTTCGTCATGGAGCACGATCACGTCGCCGAGCGCGATCTTGTAGAAGCGCTGCGCTTCCGACACCGAGCGCCCCGAATCGTTCATGAAGGTCTGCGGCTTGAGCAGGATGGCGCGTTCGGACCCGAGCGCCACTTCGGCGATCTCGCCCTGGAATTTCTTCCGCCAGGGGCCGGCGCGGTGGACGCGCGCGATCGCGTCGACGGCCAGGAAACCGATGTTGTGGCGATTCCTGGCGTAGCGGGAACCGGGATTGCCGAGGCCGACGATCAGGCGCATCGCGCGGGTCTTCCTGTCCTTATTCTGGATTCCGGGCCGGCTGTCCCGAGAACCGGACTCCACCCTCTGGACCGATGCCCAAAACGGCGATGCCCCAGCCTGACGGCCGGGGCATCCTCTGGACCATGAAACCGGGGAGAACCCTGGTTTCAGTCCTCCTTCTTCTCGTCCTCGGCGGCCTCTTCTTCGGCGGCCTCTTCGGCCTTCTCCTCGGCGGCCTCGGCGGACTGAGCCTCGGCGATCGCGGCCTCTTCGGCCTCGACCTCGGCGCCGAGCACGGTCGGCGGCACGACGTTGGCGACCGTGGCATCCGGCTCGCCGGTGAAGGTCGCGCCGGAGGGCAGCTTCACGTCGGCGATGTGGATCGCGTCACCGATCTCGCGGCCGGTGAGGTCGATCTCGACCGCCTCGGGGATCGCGTCGGGGGCGACTTCCAGGGCCAGGGTGTGAAGCACGATGTTGAGCGTGCCGCCCTTCTGCTTGATGCCGGGCGCCGCGTCTTCGTTCAGGAAGTGCACCGGCACTTCGACGGTGATCGACTGGCCGGCGACGACGCGCAGGAAGTCGACATGCATCGGCACGCCGGTGACCGGGTCGAGCTGGAAGTCGCGCGGGATCGCACGGGTCTTCTTGCCGCCGGCATTGATCTCGAACAGCGTCGTCTTGAAGCCGCCGGCATAGATCAGGGTACGGGTGCGGATGAGGTCGATGGCAATGGCCTGCGGGGCCTGGCCGCCACCGTAGATGACGGCGGGAACGTGGCCCTGGCGACGAACGGCCCGGGCGGCCCCCTTGCCGACCCGGTCGCGTGCCACGGCCTCAAGCGTCTTGACTGCGCTCATGGCGTGATCCTTTAAGTGATTGAACAACCCGAGGAACGCGAAAGGCCGCCCGAAACGGACGGCCGTGCCCCGATCCCCGATTGCGCCCGTGCCTCCAAGGGTGTCTGGCGGGCGCGAGGACGGCGTATAGCGCCAAGTCCCCTGTCGTGCAACGTGTGTCCGGCCCTGTAATGGAACCGGACCGAACGACGACATCCTCTAATTTGTGCCGATCGGCCTACCGATGTTTCAACCATAGCCGGTGAATCCGAAGTGGGTTCGGTCTTCGCGGCACAGGTTCCTTCACCAGGACGGCCGTAGCACTCGGGCGGTGTGGCGCGGGTGGAACGGATGACGCGACCGATCGTATGGGCGTTGGGCGTGACGGGTGTCGCGGCTTTGTGGGGCGTGAGCATCGTTTCGAAGATCGATCGCGTCGCTCCGGCGGTCGAGACGGTTCAGACGCGACCGGATCCGGCGCGAGCCGGCGCTGCTCCCGCCAACGAAGTCTTACGCAATGCCCTGACGCTGTTCGCCGATGGCGGGGGCCACTTTGCCGCCGATGCGACGATCGACGGCGCGCACCTGCGCATGCTGCTGGATACCGGCGCCACGGTCTGCACCTTCACCTATGAAGACGCGCAACGCGCCGGTCTGCGATTCAGCGAGCGGGATTTCAGCCATCCGATCCAGACGGCAAACGGGACGATCCTCGCGGCGACCGTCCGCATCGGGACGATTCGGGTCGGGACGATCACGGTCCAGGCCGTGGACGCGGTGGTGATGCCGCGAGGCCGCCTCGCGACCAGCCTCCTCGGCATGTCGTTCTTGCGGCGCCTGTCGGAGTTCAGCATGGCGAATGGCCGGCTGACCTTGCGCGGGTGATACCCTTTGCCGTCCGGCGGACCGTCGGCTAAGCCGCATCGACGCCACACCGTGACGACGAGGGCCCGCGATGTTTCCGAAGCCGCAAGCCGCACTGACCCCGAACACCTTCGAATTCGAGCAGCTGCCGCTGGTGAAGCCCACGGGCTTTCGCGAATACGATGCCCGCTGGCTGTTCCCCGACGAGATCAACCTGATGGGCGTCCAGGCGCTCGGGCTCGGCATCGGCACGCTGGTGCACGAGATGGGCATCCGACCCGACATCGTCACCGGCCACGATTTCCGCGCCTATTCCGCGTCGATCAAGCTCGCGCTCATCGCCGGCATGCAGGCGGCCGGCCTCCGGGTGAAGGATGTCGGCCTCGCCCTGTCGCCGATGGCCTATTTCGGGCAGTTCGCCCTCGATTGTCCCTGCGTCGCGATGGTCACCGCCTCGCACAACGACAATGGCTGGACCGGCGTGAAGATGGGCGCCAACCGGCCGATGACCTTCGGGCCAGAGGAGATGGGCCGGCTCAAGGAGATCGTGCTCGGCGGTACCTACCAGTACCGCGACGGCGGCGCCTACGAGTTCGTCGAAGGCTTCTCGCAGGTCTACCTCAACGACCTGAAGACCCGCGCAAAGCCGATCTCGCGAAAACTCAAGGTCGTCGCCGCCTGCGGCAACGGCACTGCCGGCGCCTTCGCACCGAAGCTGCTCGAAGCGCTCGGGGTCGAAGTGGTGCCCCTCGATGTCTCGCCCGACTATACCTTCCCGCGCTACAACCCGAACCCCGAGGACATGGAGATGCTCCATGCCATCGCCGCCAAGGTGAAGGAGACGGGGGCCGATATCGGCCTCGGCTTCGATGGCGATGGTGACCGGTGCGGCGTCGTCGACAACGAGGGCGAAGAGATCTTCGCCGACAAGATCGGCGTCATGCTGGCGCGCGATCTGTCGAAGCTTCACCCCGGCGCGACCTTCGTGGTCGACGTCAAGTCGACCGGGCTCTACCATACCGATCCGGAGCTACAGGCGCAGAGCGTCCGGACGGATTACTGGAAAACCGGCCACTCCTACATCAAGCGCCGGGTCAACGAACTCGGCGCGCTCGCCGGATTCGAGAAGTCCGGGCACTTCTTCTTCAACGAGCCGATCGGGCGCGGCTACGACGACGGCCTGCTGACGGCCATCGCGGTGATCGAGATGCTCGATCGCAACCCGGGCGTGTCGATGGCCGACCTCTACCGGGCCCTCCCCAAGACCTGGGGCTCGCCGACCATGTCGCCCCATTGCGCCGATGAGGTGAAGTACGGGGTCGTCGATACCGTCACCGCCCGCCTGAAGGCGATGCATGCGGCCGGCGAGACGATCGGCGGGTCGAAAATCATCGACATCGTCACCGTGAACGGCATCCGCGTGACCACCGAGGATGGAACCTGGGGGCTGGTGCGTGCCTCCTCGAACAAGCCCGAACTCGTGGTGGTGATCGAAAGCCCGGTATCCGAGGCCCGCCTGCACGAGATGTTCAAGGCGGTGGACGGCGTCCTGCGCGAGAACACGAGCGTCGGAGCCTACAACCAGACGATCTGACCGCGCCGCCCTCGAGACCGGAACGGAAACGAACAAGGCCGGGTCCATGCTCCGGCCTTGTTCGTATCGACCTTCGCCGCGCGATTATTGGGAGGCGGTCTCTACTTGGAACTGCCGGTCGCCAACATGCGGCGGGCATCGGCCTGGCTGCTGACCTCGCCAAAATACTTGTTGGAATCGCCGAGCTGGACCGAAGGCTGGCAATTCGGCGTACAGGAATAGGATTCGCGCTCGAGCCCACGCTGCACGGTGATAACGGAGGCCTGGGGCGCCTGCACGCTGATCGTCGACTCGGCGAGCATCGTGCCCGCGGCGTCGAGGGCGATCAGGTTGGTCGCGCCGAAGCTCTTGCCCGTTAGGATCAGGACGCCGTTCTTCTGCAGCGAGACGTCGGCGATGATCGGATTGCCGACGATCACGGTCTGGGTCCGATCCGGCAGGCGGATCACCTTGGCGTTGTCCACCGTCACCGCGACCACCACCGGCGTCACCTCCGCCGCCCGTCCATGGGTCATGCCGGCTAGGAGCGCCAGCAGAACGGCCGCTGCGCCCCGGATCAGGATGTGTGGGGAACTCGGTCGATCGCGCATCGGACAAACACTCGCACCGGACTGAACACCATCGCTCGTCGAGGCGGTGGCGCTGCAACCGCCGGTGTGCTCTCGCGCTCAGGTTTGAGGTTCATTAGCCATGTGGGTGGTAAACGAAGCCCTAAGCACTGCTCCAGGGCTTGCCGGTGCGCGCGACTTGCCGGGTAAAAAGTCCAATGAAAAGCGTCCGCCCGCGACCTGACGAGCGGGGCGACCCCGGCGGGAAAATTTTAATTTAGTAATAAAGGATCTGATTTAGGCAGGTTCGGTCGATCAAATGCGCGTTAAGTCATAAACTTTTTACCATGCCTACATTGGCGACCGTAGCTCCGTTTTTCGCCAGCCCGTTTAACCCAATCGCAACGGCCGAGCCGTATGTTGAAGACGTCGCCGGTCGGAGCCGATCCACCTTCGACCGCAGTGTTTCAATGGCCAAGTAAACGGGGCTTTCCATCATGACAAAGATCTTCAAGCGCTTCGCAGCCGACGAGTCCGGCGCCACCGCCATCGAGTACGGCCTGATCGCCTCGCTCATCGCCGTCGCCATCATCACGGTCCTCGGCACCGTCGGCACGAACCTCAAGGCCACTCTCGGCGCCGTCGCCACGAGCCTCAAGACCTCCTAAGTCCGCACCGCTCAAACGCGTCTCCGGTGCGCGATTTGGTAGGCGGACGACGATCGGTGGCGTATCGACCGATCGTCCAATCCGGCTTCTGCGCTGCGTGAAAGCGTGCTCGATCCTCTTGTGTTGGGGTCGAGCACGCTTCGCGTTGCGGATACTACGCGATCGGACGATCGGTTGACCGGTCCTATCGACGCCCGAAACCCAACATGACGACGGATGCCCGCCGCTCTCCCGATGATCGGAGCGCCCGGTGTTGAATTCAGCTTTTCCACGGCGATCGATTTGGACGATCGTTTTGCAGGACGACGGTCGACAGGGAGCGTCATGGCCAGCCTCAGCCTCTTCGTCGTGTTTCCGTTCCTGATGGCCTATGCGGCCGCCAGGGACCTCCTCACGATGCTGATCCCGAATGCGATCTCGCTCGTGTTGATCGCGGCGTTTGGCCTGTTCGCGGTGACCACCGGCATGGGATGGTCCGACCTCGCCGGTCATTTCGGCGCGGCGGCGGCGACCCTGGCCGTGACCTTCACGCTTTTCGCCCTCGGATTCATCGGCGGCGGCGACGCCAAGCTCGCGGCGGCGACCGCCCTGTGGGTCGGCTTCGACCGTCTCGCCGATTACCTCCTCCTGGCGTCGATCGCGGGCGGCGCCCTGACGCTGGGCATCCTGCTCGCCCGCGCCTATCCGCTGCCGGCGCTGCTGGCGCGCCTGCCCTTCGCGCTGCACCTCCACGATCAGAAGACGGGCGTACCCTACGGCATCGCGCTCGCCGTCTCGGCGCTGCTGGTGATGCCCGATACCGCCATGTGGATGCGAGCCCTTGCGGCCTGAGGCAGGTCGCAGGGCGGCCCCGGTTCAGGACAGACCGCGTTGGCCGACGGAGAGAGATCGTTAACCGTAACTTGAGGAATTCAGGTCTAGCGTCCGGGCACACGGCGCTCCGCCGGCCTCAGGTTCACCTCGGCGATGAAACCAGCACGACTTGCCGTTCTCGCGATTGCGCTCGTCGCCGGTGGTGGCGCCGCGCTCCTGATGAGCGGCGAGGACAAGCCGCCCGCGCCTCCCACCGCGATCGCGGTGCCACCGCCGACCATCCCGGTCACCGACGTCCTCGTCGCGGCGGCCGAGCTGCCGATGGGGCAGAACCTCCAAGTCGCGGACATGCGCTGGCAGCCCTGGCCCGATCAGGCGATCGCGGCCGGCTACATCACCCGCACGACCTCCCCCAAAGGCATGGAAGAGATGGCCGGGTCGGTGACCCGCTCCGGCTTTCTCGCCGGCGAGCCGATCCGCCCGCAGAAGCTCGCGCGCTCCGATGGTGGCTTCATGGCCGCGATCCTGCCGGCCGGCATGCGCGCCGTCGCCATCACCACCGATACGCGGGGCTCGAGCTCGGCCGGCGGCTTCATCCTCCCCAACGACCATGTCGACGTGATCCGGACCTATCGCGACGAGGAAGCGTCGCGCGGCGGCGGTGGCGATACGCAGGTGTCGGAGACCCTGATCCAGGACGTGCGCGTGCTGGCCATCGGCCAGATCGTCCAGGAAAAGAACGGCACCAACGTCGTCACCGGTGAGACCGCGACCCTCGCCCTCACGCCGGTCCAGGCCGAACTGGTCACCCTCGGCCAGAAGGTCGGGCAGCTCTCCCTGTCGCTCCGCAGCCTCGTCGACAGCGGCCGACCCGTCGATCCCGCCCTCGACGAACGGCCGGAGACGGCCCTGACCGTGGTCCGTTTCGGCGTCTCGCTACAGCAGTCGCGCCGCTGAGCCCCGTGCCAGACCCGATCACAGAGGATTCGTCGATGACTTTGAAACCACGGATCGCAGCGGGCCGGCAATCGGCACCGACCACGCTGGCGGGCTTGGTGCTCGCGGCCTGGGCGTCTCTGGCCCCCGCCGTCGCACAGCCGCAGATGACCGCAGCCCCCGTCCTGTCGGTGGGCGCGAACGAGACCGCGACCTCCCGCAAGATCGACCTCACCATGGGCCGCTCGGTGGTCATCGACCTGCCGCGCGATGCCAAGGAGGTCTTCGTCGCCAATCCGAAGGTCGCCAATGCGGTGGTGCGCTCGACCCGGAAGGTCTTTCTCATCGGCATCGAGAACGGGGCGACCTCGATCTTCATCATGGACGGCGAAGGCCGCCAGATCACGGCGCTCGACGTCACCGTGGCGCAGAACCTCAATCTCGGCGAACTCCAGCAGATCCTGCGGCAAAGCATTCCCGGCGGCCGTTTCGACGTCCGTCCTGCCGGCGGCTCGATCATCCTGTCGGGTTCGGTGAACTCGGCCTCCGAGGCGGCCCAGGCGCTCGACATCACCAATGGCTTCGTCGGCCAGTCGTCCGGCGCCGGCGGCGGCTCCGTCTCGAAGGGCGCCGTCATCAACAACCTGACGATCCGCAACAAGGATCAGGTGATGCTGCGCGTCACCGTGGTCGAGGTGGCGCGCACGGTGCTCAAGCAGTTCGGCGTCAATCTGAACGGAAGCTGGTCCGGCCTCAACCTCTCGAACACCACGCCGCTGGCGCTCAACGGAGGTCAGTTCCCGAACGGCAATATCCTCTCCGGAACCATCAATGGCACGGGCGGCGCAAGCCTGACCGCAACCTTGAAGGCGTTCGAGCAGGCCGGCGTCTCGCGCGTCCTCGCCGAACCGACCCTCACGGCGATTTCGGGCGAAGCCGCCAAGTTCACCGCCGGCGGCCAGCTTCCGGTGCCGTCCAACCTGTCCTGTACCCAGGGCGTCGGTGTCCAGACCTGCACACCGAGCATTGCCTTCAAGCCCTACGGTGTCAGCCTCAGCTTCACACCGGTGGTCCTGGCGGAGAACCGAATCTCAATCCGCGTGGCGACCGACGTCACCGAGATCGACCAGCAGAACTCTCTGAACCTCGCATTCGGTACTGGCAGCAACGCGGTCAACTCGGCGATTCCCGCCTTCACCGTCCGCAGCTCCGAGACCACCATCGAACTCGCTTCCGGCGCCACGATGATGACGGCGGGCCTGATCCAGCAGCGCAACAAGACGGCGATCTCCGGCCTGCCCGGCCTCATCAACCTGCCGATCATCGGCGCCCTGTTCCGCTCGCGCGACTACCAGCGCCAGGAAACGGAGCTGATGATCATGGTGACGCCGTTCATCGCCAAGCCGATGGAAGCCCGGCAGGCGGTGCGGCCCGATGACGGCTTCGTCGATTCCCAAGACGCGCAGGCCATCCTGCTCGGCCGGGTCAACCGCCTCTATGGCGCCGCCGGAGCGGCTCCCCTCGGGAACGCCTATCGCGGTCGCGTCGGCTTCATCACCGACTGACCGGCGGGCGCCGCAAGGCACTGCACCGAACCGATCTCCACCCCAGACCTGCGACGCGGCCACGGCACCCTAGGACCTGAAGCGATGCCTCCCTCGTTCCTCCGCACTCCGATGGCGCTCGTCGCGCTCACTGCCCTGGCCGCCGGCCTCGGGGCCTGCCACGCCGACCGGGCGGCCACCACCGGCTCGCTCTACCCGACCGATTATCGCGCCCGACACCCGATCGTCCTGGCCGACGACGCGCGCAGCCTCGACATCTTCGCCACCGGGACCGGACATCTCGATCCGCGCCAGGCTGCCGATATCGACGCCTTCCTCCTCGAATATCGCCGCTATGGCCGCGGTACCCTGCTGATCGACATGCCCCGCGGCGTATCGCCGGCCCTCGGGGCGGCGGTGGAGCGCACCGGCGCGGCGATCCGCCATCTCGGTGCCGATGCGGGCATCGGCGCGCGGCAATGGGCGGTCACGAGCTATGCGGTCGCCAATCCGGCCCTGGCCGCGCCCCTGCGCCTCAGCTTCCAGCGCATGGAGGCGAAGGTGGCGAGCCAATGCGGGGTCTGGCCGCAGGACCTCGGCGTCGGCGATGCCGGCTTCAGCGGACGCAACGAGACCCACTGGAATCTCGGTTGCGCCATGCAATCCAACGTGGCGGCGCAGGTCGCCGATCCCATCGATCTGGTGCGCGGCCGTCCCGAGGGACGCATCGATACGGTCCGGCGGGTCCGGGACATCAATTCCGTCAGGGAAGGCAAGGATCCGTCAATCGAATGGCGTCAGGATGGGAAGAACTCGGTCAAGTCGCAGGTGTCGAACTGACCAGCCCGCACCACCGCCTCGGCGACCCTGCGACGTGATTCACCCGCTCCCTCCTCGGCGGCAACCCGAACCGGAAAACCACTCATGCCGGACCTGAACGAGTCGCCCGAGCGCACCATCGCACCGGTGCCGCGGATCACGATCCAGGCGTTCTGCGAGACGTCGGATACCGCGGCGTTGATCGAGGCCGCCGGCTCGGATCGGCGCATGGGGAAGGCGCACATCAAGGTTCAGATGGGCGGCGGACCGGCGGCGGTGGAAGCCTACCGCCATGCGCCGACCCCCAACGTCATCATCATCGAGACCCAGGGCGCGAAATCACGCCCGCTCGAATGCCTCGATACCCTCGCGGAAGTCTGCGACGAGGGCACCAAGGTCGTGGTCATCGGCCACGTCAACGACGTGAGCCTCTATCGCCAGTTCATCCAACGCGGCGTCAGCGAATACCTGATGGCGCCGGTGGACCCGATCGCGCTGATTCAGGCGGTCTCCGACCTGTTCTGCGCACCCGGTGCGAAGCCGGTGGGCCGGACCATCGCGGTCGTCGGCGCGAAGGGCGGCGTCGGCGCCTCGACGGTCGCCCACAACCTCGCCTGGACGATCGCGCGCGAGCAGGACACCGCGACGGTGATCGCAGACCTCGACATCGCCTTCGGCACCGCGAGCCTCAACTTCAACCAGGACCCGCCCCAGGGCATCGCCGAGGCGGTGTTCGCGCCCGAGCGGCTCGACGCGAACCTGCTCGACCGGTTGCTGTCCAAATGCAGCGACAACCTCACCCTGCTCGCCGCGCCGGCGACCCTGGACCGGACGACGGATCTCACCGAGGCCGCCTTCGACAACCTCATCGATCTCCTGCGGGCCGCCGTGCCGTGCATCGTCCTCGACGTGCCGCACCAGTGGACCGCGTGGTCGCGCCATCTCCTGATCGCGGCGGACGAGATCGTCGTAGTCGCGAGCCCCGAACTCTCATCCCTGCGCAACACCAAGAACCTCCTGACCCTGCTGCAGCAGAACCGGCCGAACGATCACAAGGCGCGCGTCATCCTCAATGGCGTCGGCATCCCGAAGCGTCCCGAGATCGGCGCGGCGGAGTTCGCCAAGGCGCTCGATGCCACCCTCGCGGCGAGCATCCCGTTCGATCCGGCCCTGTTCGGCACCGCGGCCAACAATGGTCAGATGCTGGCCGAGATCCAATCCGGCGCCAAGGCGGCGGAGGTGTTCTCGATGCTGGCGGCCAACCTCATCGGCCGGACCGAGGTCCGGAAGGGGCGCCAAAGCCTGTTCGAACCGCTGCTGTCGAAGCTCACCCGGCGCAAGGCGTCCTGATGCGCGCATCGATTCCCTTCGCCCCTCTGTCCGGGAGACCGTGTCATGTTCGGTAGACGCGCCGGCACTGCGGCGGCGCAGATCTCCCCGCCGGTTCCGAGTACGCCCAAGGCGGCCCCGTCGCCGGTGCACGACGACCAGAGTTCGCGCCCCAAGGTCGAGCTGTCGAAGCGGCCCGAGCCCGTCGGTATTGTCAAGGAGGCACCGAAGTCGGAGGACTATTTCCGCACCAAGAGCATGATCTTCGGTGCGCTGATCGAGGCCATCGATCTTTCGCAGCTCTCACGCCTCGAAGCGGACGCGGCGCGCGAGGAAATCCGCGACATCGTCTCGGAGATCATCGGCCTCAAGAACATCGTCCTCTCCATCGCCGAGCAGGAGGAACTGCTCGACGACATCTGCAACGACGTGCTCGGCTATGGTCCGCTCGAGCCGTTGCTGGCGCGCGACGACATCGCCGACATCATGGTCAACGGGGCTAACCGCGCCTTCATCGAAGTCGGCGGCAAGATCCAGCTCACCAATGTGCGGTTCCGCGACAACCAGCAGCTGATGAACATCTGCCAGCGGATCGTGAGCCAGGTCGGCCGGCGCGTCGACGAATCGTCGCCGATCTGTGACGCCCGCCTACCGGACGGCTCGCGCGTCAACATCATCGCACCGCCACTGGCCATCGACGGCCCGGTGCTGACCATCCGTAAGTTCAAGAAGGACAAGCTCACCCTCGACCAGCTCGTCACCTTCGGGGCGATCTCGCCGGAGGGGGCGCGCATTCTCCAGATCATCGGACGGGTGCGCTGCAACGTCGTGATCTCGGGCGGCACCGGCTCGGGCAAGACCACCCTGCTCAACTGTCTGACGCGCTATATCGACGAAGACGAACGCATCATCACCTGCGAGGACGCCGCCGAGCTCCAGCTCCAGCAGGCCCACGTGGTGCGCCTCGAAACGCGCCCGCCCAACATGGAAGGGTCGGGCCAGATCACGATGCGCGACCTGGTGAAGAACTGCCTGCGCATGCGGCCCGAGCGCATCATCGTCGGCGAGGTGCGCGGCCCGGAGGCGTTCGATCTCCTCCAGGCCATGAACACCGGCCATGACGGCTCGATGGGGACGCTGCACGCCAACTCGCCGCGCGAGGCGCTCGCCCGTATCGAATCGATGATCACCATGGGTGGCTTCAGCCTGCCCTCGCGCACCCTGCGCGAGATGATCGTCGGGTCGATCGACGTGATCGTGCAGGCGACGCGCCTGCGCGACGGCTCGCGCCGCATCACCCACATCACCGAAGTGATGGGCTTGGAAGGCGACGTGATCATCACGCAGGATCTGTTCCTGTACGACGTGCTCGGCGAGGATGCGAACGGCAAGCTCATCGGCCGCCACCGCTCCACCGGCATCGGCCGCCCGCGCTTCTGGGAGCGCGCGCGCTACTACGGCGAGGAGAAGGCCCTGGCCGAGGCCCTCGACGCCGCTGCCGATCTCAGCGGGGGCGCATGATGGCCCGGCCCACGCCTCATCGGACCGGGCGCCGGCCATGAGCGGCCTCAACATTCCGCTCGCGGCCGGTCTCGCGGCGCTCGCCGCCGGTGGTGTCGCCTACGTCTTCGTTCTGCCTTACCTCTCCGGTGAGCGACGCTCCGTCGAGCGGCGCAAGGCGATGAGCGTGGTGACCTCCAGCGTCAGCCGCGCCACGATCGTCAGCCGGCGCGATCAGGTGGCGAAAAGCCTCAAGGAGGTCGAGGCCAAGAAGCAGGGCACGAAGGTCACGCTCGAGCTCAAGCTCCAGCGCGCCGGTCTCGCATGGACGCAGCGGACGTTCTATGTCGTCTCGGTCGTCTCGGCACTGTTCCTCGCGATGCTGATCTTCATCGTGAGCGGCAACGTGATCGCCGGACTGGGCGCGATCTTCGTCGGCGGGTTCGGCCTGCCGCAATGGTTTCTCAGCTTCCGGCGCAAGCGGCGCATCGCCGCCTTCATCAAGGAACTGCCCACCGCCATCGACATCATCACGCGTGGCGTCCGTGCCGGCATTCCCGTGGGCGACTGCTTCCGCATCATCTCGCGCGAGGCCGAGGAGCCGATCCGATCCGAGTTCCGGACCGTGGTCGAGGCTCAGACTCTCGGCCTCTCCCTCGGCGATGCCCTGGTGAAGATGTACGAGCGCGTCCCGGTCTCCGACGTGAACTTCTTCGCCATCGTCATCGGCGTTCAGGCCAAGTCCGGCGGCAACCTGTCGGAGGCTCTGTCGAACCTGTCGCGCGTGCTGCGCGAGCGCAAGAAGATGGCGGGCAAGATCCAGGCGATGAGCATGGAGGCCAAGGCCTCGGGAGGCATCATCGCCGCGCTGCCGTTCATCGTCGCGACCCTGACCTACGTCTCCAGTCCCGACTACATCTCGCTGCTGTGGCTCACCGATATCGGCAAGATGGCTTTGGTGGCCTCCGCAATCTGGATGTCGCTCGGCATCTTCACCATGAAGAAGATGATCAGCTTCGACGTCTGATCGTCGCCAAACCCGATGGCGATCCCGGGATCGCTCTTACGGCCGGATTCCGCAGAGAAGCACCCATGTTGGACGCCCTCGCCGCCAAGGTCACCGACCCCCGCTTTCTCGCCATGGTGCTCACCGGCATTGCCGCGGCGGCCACCGCGTTCACGCTGCTGCAGCCGATGTTCGAGCCCGACCGGCTCGGCAAGCGGATGAAGCTCGTGGGCGAGGAGCGCGAGGAGATCCGCCGGCGCGAGCGCGAACGCCTGTCGAGCAAGGCCACCCTGCGCGTGGCCCCGAAGGTCTACATGAAGCGCGTCGTCGAGCGGTTCAACCTGACGCGCTGGCTCGGCACCGAGACGGCGAAGAAACAGCTCCAGATGGCGGGCTACCGCTCCACCGGTGCCGAGACCGGCTTCCTGTTCTTCCGCATGGTCACGCCGATCGTTCTCGCGGTGGTGGCGATCTTCTACGTCTTCATATTGCAGGTGCTCGACCAGCCCTTCGCCATACGCCTGATGATCGTGATCGCCGTCCTGCTGCTCGGCATCAAGGCACCGGAACTCTACCTGCTGAACGTGGCCAAGAAGCGCCAGACCGACATCCGCAAGGGGTGGCCCGACGCCCTCGACCTGACGCTGATCTGCGTCGAGTCCGGCATGTCGGTGGAACATGCGTTCAAGCGGGTCAGCATCGAGATCGTCACCCAGTCGGTGGTCCTCGCCGAAGAACTCGCGGTGATGACGGCGGAACTCTCCTACCTGCCGGATCGCCGCCTCGCCTATGAGAACCTCGCCAACCGGGTCGGGCTCGATCCGGTCAAGGCCGTCACCACGGCCCTGATCCAGGCCGAGCGCTACGGCACCCCCATCGGTCAGGCCTTGCGCGTGCTCTCGCAGGAGAGCCGCGACAGCCGGATGAACGAAGCCGAGAAGAAAGCCGCCGCTCTGCCGCCGAAACTGACGGTGCCGATGATCCTGTTCTTCCTGCCGGTCCTGTTCGTGGTGATCCTGACACCGGCGATGATCCAGATCTTCCGCTGAGGGACATCTTCGGCTGAACGGATCATCGTCCAGACTGCCCGGTCGCCGCGACCGGACCCGCTGGTGCGGATTTTGCGTTCCTCCTCGTACGGCGTGTTTCTTCCGGTCGGGAGGTCTCGGCGCGTGTCGTCGGTCCTCACCGATGGCGGCACTGCCGCGCTCGAAAACCGGCCAGCGAACGGGACGATGGCACCGGTGGTGCGCAATCGGCCAGCGATTCCGCGAAAGCTTGTCGAAACGCCGGAAACAAAGGATCGGTCGAATGCGTTGCGTCGTTATAGAGATCGGGCAAAACGATCGAAGCGTAAGTCGTGACACTATAGGCTGACAGAAATTGGATCTAATATTTTCTGATGTCCGGTGAGATCAGCGCTCGACCTTAAAAAACTAAAATTCTTCGGGTGGACCGAAGTGATATGAGACCGTGAATAGGCATCTGCCGGGCAGTGTGTTCGGTTGTTTTTCCAAGGTGGATCGCTCAATGAAAATTCGGACCGGCTACGCGATCTCCTACGACACCTACGGCCCGACGCCGATGATGTTCCTGCTCAGCGTGCACCCGTCCCGGCACTCCGATATCGTGACCCCCGAGGTGATGACGTTCGATCCGCCGGTGGAGGCCAAGCAGCACCTCGACCCGTTCGGCAACATCTGCACCCGCATCCTCGCGCCGGGCGGCCGCATCACGGTCTCGACGGATTTCGTGATTTCCGATTCCGGCGAACTCGACGTGGTGGTCCCGGATGCGCGCCAACATCCGGTGCAGGACCTGCCCGACGAGGTGATGCCGTTCCTGCTCGGGAGCCGTTACTGCGATACCGATCGCCTGTCCGACATCGCGTGGTCGCTGTTCGGTTCGACGCCGGAAGGCTGGGCCCGTGTGCAGGCGGTGTGCGACTTCGTCCACACCCACATCAAGTTCAACTATCAGGAAGCCGACGCGACCCGCACGGCCTTCGACGCCTATAGCCAGCAGCGCGGCGTCTGCCGTGACTATGCCCACCTGGCAGTCGCGTTCTGTCGTTGCCTCAACATCCCGGCCCGCTATTGCACCGGCTATCTCGGCGATATCGGCGTGCCCGTGGTGCCGCCGCCGGATTTCTCGGCTTGGTTCGAGGTCTATCTCGATGACAGATGGTACACGTTCGATGCGCGTAACAATCGGCGCCGGATCGGCCGGATCGTGATCGCGCGCGGTCGCGACGCCACCGACGTGGCGATCTCCACGAGCTTCAGCACCGCGCTTTTGGCGAAGTTCGACGTGCACACCGACGAAGTGGTCGAGCCGGGCGCAGCAAAGACACCGGTCCCGGAACAAGCCGCAGCAAAGCCGCCCGCAACGCCATCGGTAGCCGCAAAGCCGCCAGCACCGGAATCGGCAGCGGTAAAGGCCACCGTGCCTGAGCCGGCCGCCGCAAAGCCCGCTGTGGCGGAACCGGGAGCAACCAAGGCGGTCGCTCCGGCCGCGCGCGTGGCCTGACGGCGGGTCGCCCACACCAGCGATGACCACTTTGACTTACGCCGTCGGCGACATCCACGGATGCGCCGACGCCCTCGTCCGCCTGCTTGCCGAGATCGAGCGGCATGCGCAGGGCCGCTCGCGCACGCTGATCTTTTTGGGAGATTACGTCGATCGCGGGCCCGACAGTGTCGCTGTCCTCCGCATCCTGCGCGAGCGTCAGGCGGCGGAGCCGGAGGCCGTGATCTGCCTCATGGGAAACCATGAAGCGATGATGCTGGAGGCGTATCGCGACGCCCTCGGCGCATCGACCTGGATCGACAATGGCGGCGATGCGACCCTGGCCGCCTTCGGGGTGGACGATCCCGAGAACCTGCCGCACGACGTACTCGCCTGGCTCTCAGGTCTGCCGACCGTCCATGCCGATGCGCGGCACTATTACGTCCATGCTGGGTTTCGCCCGGGTCGTCGCGGCATCGATCCGGACGAAGCCACGCGGCTTTGGATTCGCGCGCCGTTCACCACCGAGGATTACGATTTCGGTCGCCACGTCGTCCACGGCCACACGCCGCAGAAGACCGGCAAGCCCGAATGTCGGCCGTTCCGGACCAATCTCGACACCGGCTGCGTGTTCGGACGGGTGCTCACCGCGGGGGTGTTCGAGGACGGACAGGATGCGGCCAGCGCGTTCTTGTCCGTTCCGATGACCGCTTAGCGGGCCACTCAGCCGCGATCGGCGGCCCTGGCGCGGGCGTCCGAGGCCTTGATCGCCCTCACGCTGGTGGGCTGCGCGACGAAGCGTTTGAGGGAGGCCGCGTTGGCGGCGGATTCCTCGGGCGTCAGATCCTGGCGCGAAACAGCCTCCGCATCCGCGAACTTGCCCTGCAGGCCGAGCACGAGGGCGAGATTCTGGCGCACGCGGGCATCGGCACCCGGCTGGCCGGCGGCGAGGCGCAGCGAGCTTTCCGCCTGGGGCAGCTGCCGCGCCAGCATGAAGGACAGGCCGAGATTCGACAGGATCACCGGGTCGTTCGGCTGGATCTTCAGGGCCGCCTCATAATAGCCCTGCGCCCTGGCGTGATCGCCGAGCTGGTCGGCGACCGCGCCTTGCGCCGACAGCACCCGCCAATCGGGACGTGCCGGGGTGTGGGCGTTCTGCAGGACTTCGGCGGCCTCGTTGAAACGCCCGACCTCGGCGAGACTTTTGCCATAGGCGGCCAGGACTGCCGTGTTCTTCGGATTGCGCAGGGCCACCTGTTGCAGGACGGCGACCGCCTGGGTCTTTTGGTTGGTTGCACGCAGGGCCTGCGCGTAGCGCACGGCCAGCGCGATGTCGTTGGAATCGGCCGCGTATTTCTCGCCGAGGCTCTCGACCTCGCGCCGCGTGATCACACCCTGGCTTTGGGGTCGGCCGAAGGAGGGAAGCGACATGCCTCCGATCGATCCTGTGGTCTCGGGCCCGCCGCGCGACTGGCAGCCGGTCGCGAGCACGGCCACCAGCATCACCCCGACGATGCGCGAGGACAGCCGGATCTCGGCAAAACGGGACTTCTCGAAGTTCGCCGTGACCATCACCCGCTCCGCACCGACGATTCCGGTCGACGCTTCACGCCACCAGTGCGGTGGTGATAGATGGTTAACCCTAATTCGCGGTTAACCTTCGTGCCGCGTCGGACCCGTCGGAGCATTCCCCTGAGCGACCTGCTGACCCGTGGCACCGCCGCGACCCCCATCCTGTGCGTCACTCCGGCTAACTGGGCCGACATCGCGGGCAATCTTCCATCGGTCCAGGCGGCCTATGCCCACGCGGTGGACTTCCAGCCGAAGGCTGGCCGGGTGGCGCTCCTCCCCGCCGCGGACGGCACGCTCGGTGCGGTCCTGTTCGGGCTCGGCGATCCGGCGGCGAAGACCGCGGACCGTTTCATCGCCGGTAAGCTGCCGGCCGCCCTCCCCCCGGGTGCCTATCGGTTCGAACCGGCCGAGGGCGTCGATGCGGCGGAGGCGGCCCTGGCCTGGCTGCTCGGCGGCTACCGCTTCACCCGCTACCGGGACCCGGACGCGGAGCGCCCCGGCCTCGTCGCCCCCGACGGCATCGATGCCGAGGCGATGACGCGGATCGCGCGCGCCGTCGCTCTCGGCCGCGACCTCGTCAACACGCCTGCGAACGATCTCGGCCCGGCCGAGATCGAGGCCGCCGTGCGCGCCCTGGCCGAGCGCCACGGTGCGACGGTCACGGTTACGACGGGGGACGCCCTCGCCCGCGAGTTTCCCCTCGTCCACGCGGTCGGTGTCGCCTCGCCGCGGGCATCGCGCCTCATCGACCTTCGGTGGGGTGCGTCGGATGCGCCGCGTGTCACCCTCGTCGGCAAGGGGGTCTCCTTCGACACGGGCGGCCTCGACATCAAGCCGCCGAGCGGCATGCTCCTGATGAAGAAGGACATGGGTGGCGCCGCCGCCGCCATCGCCGCCGCCGACATGGTGATGGGCTCGGGGCTGAAGATCAGCTTCCGGCTGATCATTCCGGCGGTGGAGAATGCCATCGCGGGTGATGCCTTCCGGCCGGGCGACGTGATCCGCAGTCGCGCCGGGCTCACCGTGGAGATCGGCAATACCGATGCGGAGGGCCGGCTGATTCTCGCCGACGCCTTGGCGCTCGCCGATGCCGAGGCACCCGATCTGCTGATCGACTTCGCCACCCTCACCGGGGCCGCCCGCGTGGCGTTGGGGCCGGACCTCCCGGCCTTCTTCACCGAGGACGATGACCTGGCGCTCGCGGTGTCGAAGGCGGCCCTGGCGGTGGCCGATCCGGTCTGGCGCCTGCCACTGCACACGCCCTATGCCGGCCTGCTCGATTCGAAGGTGGCGGACCTCAACAACGTCTCGAACGGGCCGTTCGCCGGGGCCATCGTAGCGGCGCTGTTCCTGCGCCGCTTTGCACCTGCGACGCGGGCGCATGTCCACTTCGATCTCTATGGCTGGAACCCGACGACGAAGCCGGGCCGGCCCGAGGGTGGCGAGGTGCAGACCGCGCGCCTCGTCCATGCCCTGCTGCAGGCGCGCTACCCCGCCGCCTGAGAGTCAGGCGGCCAGCGAAGCCTTCTGCTGGTCGTAGGCGATCCGCACGGCCGGGGCGCCGTAGGCGCGTTCCAGACGGCGGACGGTGAAGTGGGCGCGTGCGGTCGCCTGGAAATGGTCCATGAAGGCCGCATTGACCGCCGCGCCCCCGAATGCGCCGAGGATCGGCACCGCCTGCGCCGCGACCTTCTGCGAGACCACGATACCGAATCGCGCTGCGATCTGCGCCGAGAAGCGGATCAGCGCCGGCGCGGCCTCGTCGAGGAGCGCCCGGTTGCCGGCATAGCGCGCGGCCTCGGCCATGGTCTTGGCCAGCGCGGCCCGCACCGCGAAGTATCCGCTCTCGGTCAGCGCACTGTCGCCGCCGCGACCGCCGAGGGCGAACACCTGGACGCAGGCGAGCGCATTCGCCGGATCCGAGAGGTCCTCGCCCTCCTCCCGCGCGATCTGGGCGATGGAGCGCAGCATCAGCGTCGTCGAGACCGGAAGTTCGACGGCCAGCGTCGCCAGGCCGAAGGCACCCCCGACCGCGCCCGAGAGGGCGGCGAGCGCCTTGTGGCTGAAATCGCTCGACGGCAGGAACCGGGCGAAGCGGTTGGTCGCCTTGGACAACGTCGATTCGGGTGCCGACGCACCCACCGGCCCGCCCTCCAGAATCGCGTCCAACGCGGCTGCGTCCAGCTTGGGCGTCCTGGCTTCGGGAAGCGTCGCGAGGGCGACGCGAAGAGACGTCCGCATCGCACTCTCGGTGGCCCGCGACACGGCATCGGTCACTGGCGCCGGCAAAGCACGGCCGATCATGTCGAGGGGGGCGCCGGCCGCAGCCGACAGGCGCGCGGCGAGACCCGGATTCTCGAGGACGGAGACGGCACGCCGCAGAGCAGCCAGATCGGCATCGCTCAGTTCGGGAAACGCTTCCCGCTCCATCTCGGTCGAAGCGGTGTCGTCCATGCGGGTGATGTTGCTCACGATACGGTCCCCAATTTCGGGCCTGGTGCCCGCTTGTCAGAGCAAGCCCGAGGCCACCGGCTTGGTTCCGCGATCACACCTTGGCCGCGATGGGCGGCTCGGCGTGAAGCGGCACATCCGCGGTCTCGACCACGCCTTCGCGCAGGATGATCAGGACCAGGCACAGGAGCGCCACCGGGATGCCGATGCAGGCGGAGGCCGCGAAAAACACCGGATATCCCATCGCGTCGACCATGTAGCCCGAGAACCCGCCGACGAACTTGCCCGGCAGGGCATAGAGCGAGGACAGGAGCGCATATTGCGTCGCCACGAACCCCGGGGCGGCAAGACTCGACATGTAGGCGATGAGCGCCGTGCCGGCGAAGCTGCCGGCGAAATTGTCGATGGAGATGCTGAGCACGAACAGGTTCGTATCGTGCCCGGCGAGCGCCAACCAGGAGAACATCAGGTTGGAGGCCGCCGCCGCGATGCCGCCGATCATCAGGGAGGCCTGGAGACCGAGACGCATCACCGCGTACCCGCCCGCCAGCGCTCCGAGAACGCCCACCACCACACCATAGACCTTGGTGACGTTGGCGATCTCGGTGAGCGTGAAGCCCTGCTCGATGTAGAAAGGCTGGGCCATCACGCCGGAGATGATGTCCGGCAGCCGGTAGAGCATGATGAGGGCGAGGATCGGCAACAGCCGCAGGCCCTTGCGGCGCAGCAGATCCGAGAACGGCTCGACCACCGCGATCTTCAGGGTGGTCGACAGGCTGCGCGGCCCGGTCTGGACCGGTTCAGGGTCCTGCCGTGGGGCCAGGAACGCCGCGATCATGCCGACGAGCATCAGCACGGCCATGCTGCCATAGGCGAGTTCCCAGCCGGCCCCCTGCGCGATGTAGAGCGCTCCGGCCCCGGCCACCGCGCGCGCGATGGCGTACCCGAACTGATAGGCACCGAGCATCACGCCCTGGCGCTCCGTCGGCGCCGCATCGATGCGCCAGGAATCGACCACGATGTCCTGCGTCGCGGAGGCGAAGGCGGTGATGAGGGCGCAGATCACGATGAAGCTCAGCGACGCCGCCGGGTTACCCTGGCTCATGCCGACGAGCCCCACCGCGACGCCGACCTGTGCCAGGACCATCCAGGCGCGCCGCCGCCCGAGGAACCGCGCTAGGACCGGCAGATCGACCCGGTCGATCACCGGGGCCCACAGGAACTTCACCGAATAGGCGAAGGAGACGTAGGACAGGAGACCGATGCTGGTGCGTTGGATGCCGGCGGTAGCGAGCCAGGCCGAGAGGGTGGAAAACACAAGAAGGATCGGCAGGCCGCACGCGAACCCCAAGGCCAGCATCAGGAGGATGCGCGGGTCTTCGAGGATGTCTCGCATCGCCAGGCCGGAACGTGCGCGGCTGAACGCCATGGCGTGGAACTCCTGGAGACCGGCGGCGCTTGGTACCGGCAATGCGTGACAGGCCGCGATCGGCCGTGTTTTGCCAGCGCCGCGGCGGCCGGACCGTCGGTGGGCGCTGAGCCTGTGGCAGCCTTGAAGAGAATGGCTGATGAACTCTTAACAGGCTCGGCAGGAATTTACTGTTGGTCGGGCAGGTCCGACCTGGGGCCGTGATCCATTTTCGTTGACGCGCACCGAAAGTGGGACGCAAGCTCACAGACAGACTGAGCGCGTAGCGCGACGAACCACGATGTCCTTTTCTCACACCGCCCACCCGTGGGACCGCATGAATCGTCTTGGTCGAATGACGCGATGATCGATAGGCCGACGCCTGCGTATTCTCCGCAAGGATCGCCCGAACGCCCCGAGGCGCCCATCGGAGAGGGCGCATTCGCTGCGGCCTTCACCGCGAGCCCGACCCCGATGGTGCTGACCGACCCGCATCAGCCCGACAATCCGATGGTCTGGGCCAACGACGCGTTCCTGACCCTCACCGGCTATGCCCGCGACGAAATCATCGGTCGCAATTGTCGGATGTTCCAGGGACCGGAGACCGATCAGTCGGAGGTGGCTCGGTTGCGCGCCGCCATCGACGCAAACCGTACGATCGAGCTCGAACTCGTCAATTACCGCAAGGACGGGTCGACCTTCTGGAACGGCATGACCATCGCGCCGGTACGCGATGCCGCCGGGCAGGTCTCGCATTTCTTCGCGGCGCAGGCCGACATGACCGGCAAGCACAGTCTCGAAGTCGCCATGAAACACGCCAATCTCGATCTCGAGCGGCGGGTCGAGGAACATACGGCGGACCTCCGGGCCGCCCTGGAGCAGAAGACGGCGCTGCTCCATGAGGTCGATCATCGGGTCAAGAACAACCTCCAGGTGATCTCCTCGCTGATGCTGCTCAAGGCGCGGCGGACCCCGCAGGGCGACGCGCGCGACGCGCTGCACGGCATGGCCGAGCGGATCGGTGCCCTGTCGACGGTGCATCGCATGCTCTACTCCGCCGGCGACGTCACCCGTTTCAACCTTCAGGAATTCGCCGACGACTTCGTGTCGGACCTGGTTGCGGGCATCGACAACGCCTCCACGGAGGTCCACGCGGAGATCGATTCCATCGCCGTGTCCGCCGCGATGGCGGCTCCTCTGGCGTTGATGATGCACGAACTCGCCACCAATGCCGTGCGCCACGCCTTCCCCGACAAGCGCGCGGGCCGCGTCACCATCACGGCTCAGCATTGCGCGGAGGGTCTACGCATGCTGATCGAGGATGACGGGATCGGGCTGTCGTCGGGTGTCCCGAATCCGGGTGGGTTCGGACGCTCCCTCGTGGAGATGGTGGTGCGCCAGCTCCGCGGCGTCATCGTGTGGAGCGAGAGCCTGCCGGGAACCCGAGTCGAGATCACGGTTCCGCTCGATGCGATCTCGCTGCAGAGCTCGGTCGGCGAGATCGGGACCGGCCCGGAACCGTATCGGCCGACGCAATGATGCCAGAGCCCGCCTTGCGCATTCTCGTGGTCGAAGACGAGGTCCTGATCGCCCTCGAGCTCGAATGCCTGCTCGACGATCTCGGCTACGTCACCGTGGGGGTGGCCGGCAGTTCGCAGGAGGCGATCGCCATGGGCCGCGCGATGACACCGGACGTGGCCCTCGTCGACATTCACCTGATCGACGGACCGACCGGGGTCGCGGTGGCGCGCGCCTTGAGCGCCGATCCGCGCACCACCGTGGTTTTCATGACAGCCAACGCCAAGCGGATCCCCGATGATTTCGCCGGTGCCCTGGGGGTGATCGCCAAGCCCTATTCCGAACGCGTGGTGGCGGGCGCGCTGCGTTACGTCGCGGAATGCCGGGCCGGCCACAACCCGACCTTGGAGGGGCTGGACGGCTTCAGCCTCGCAGCGGATGGCAAAGCGGACGATCGGTCCGATCCGCGCCACTGAGCGAGCTTTCGCGCCGTACGTGAAACGATCTCACGGCCGCGCGCTCTGCACCGCCTTCAGCTTGTAGAGCGCCTCCAGCGCTTCGCGCGGAGTGAGCGCATCCGGATCGATGTCGTCGAGCGCCAGGCGCAACGCATCGTCGGGTGGCTCGGCCGGGGCCTCCGGCAGCGGTGGCGGCGCGAGGGCGGCGAACAATGGGAGATCGTCGATGCGCGGGCGGACCGGGCGGTCGCGCTCCGCCTTTTCCAGGTTCTTCAGGATCGACCCGGCCCGCGCGATGACGCCGGCCGGCAATCCGGCGAGCCGGGCGACCTGAAGCCCGTAGGACCGCTCGGCGACCCCCGGGACGACTTCGTGCAGGAACACGACTTCGCCCTTGTGCTCGGCGACCTTCAGCGTGGCATTGTCGAGATGCGCCAGGCGCTGGCCCAACGCCGTGAGCTCGTGGAAATGCGTCGCGAACAGCGCCCGGCAGCCGTTCTGCTCGTGCAGATGCTCGAGGCACGCCCAGGCGATGGAGAGACCGTCGAAGGTCGCGGTGCCGCGCCCGATCTCGTCGAGGATCACCAGGGAGCGACGGGTCGCCTGATTCAGGATCGCTGCCGTCTCCACCATTTCGACCATGAAGGTCGATTGTCCGCGCGCGAGGTCGTCGGCCGCGCCCACCCGGGAGAACAGCCGGTCGACGAGACCGAGCCGGACATGGGCCGCCGGCACGAACGCACCGATCTGCGCCAGCACGGCGATGAGGGCATTCTGGCGGAGATACGTCGACTTGCCGCCCATGTTCGGGCCGGTGATGAGGCGGATGCGTCCCCTGCCCTCGCCGCTCAGGTCACAATCGTTGGCGATGAAGGGCTCGCCCGATTGGCGCAGGGCCGCCTCCACCACCGGGTGACGCCCGCCTTCGACGACGAAACCGTAGCCGTCATCCACCACCGGCCGGCGCCAGTCGCGCTCCACCGCCAGATCGGCGTGAGACGACGCGACATCGAGGCCCGCCAGCGCCTCGGCGACGTTGGCGATGCCGGCGGCCTGGGCCAGGATGCGGCTGGACAGCGCGTCGAACAGAGCGCTTTCCAGCGCCAGGGCCCGGTCGGACGCACCGGCGATCCGGCCTTCCAGTTCGCCCAGTTCGACGCTGGTGAACCGCATCGCATCGACCATGGTCTGGCGATGGATGAAGGTCTCGCGCATGACCCCCTTGAGGCAGCCCTCGCCGACGGATTGCGGCACCTCGATGTAATAGCCGAGCATGTTGTTGTGCTTGATCCGCAGGGTGCGGCAGCCGGTCTCCTCGGCATAGCGGGACTGCAACGCCGCGATGACCTTTCGCGAGTCCTGGCCGAGCAGGCGGGCCTCGTCGATCTGCGGGTCGTGGCCCGCGCGCACGAAGCCCCCGTCCGTCCGCTTCAGCGGCAGGTCGTCGGCCAGGGCTGCGTGGAGCGATGAGACCAGTTCGGCATCGACGGCGAGGAGCCGCTCCGCGAGGGACGCCAGATCGTCCGGCAAGCCGACGAGCCCGTCGAGCCGGGCGGCCAACCCCTGTGCGGCGTCGAGCCCATCGCGCAGGGCGGCGAGGTCGCGCGGTCCGCCGCGCCCGAGCCCGAGGCGCGACAAAGCGCGGGCGAGATCGGGCGCACGGGCCAGAATCTCCCGGCATAGGGTCCGCAACGGCCCGTCCTCGACGAGATAGGCGACGGCCGCGTGCCGGCGGTGGATGGCGGCCAGATCCGTGAGCGGACCGGCGAGCTGTTCGGCCAGCAGCCGGGCTCCGCTCGCCGACACCGTGCGGTCGATGGCATCGAGCAGGCTGCCCCGGCGTTCGCCCGACAGGGTCCGGGTGAGTTCGAGGTTGGCGCGGGTCGAGGCGTCGATGGCGAGGGTCGCGCCGGTGGCCTCGCGGGTCGGCGGCGACAGGGTCGGGCGGGCGCCGATCTGGGTCCGCTCGACGTAGAGCAGCGCGGCGCCCGCCGCGGCGATCTCGGCCCGGCCGAACTGGCCGAAGCCGTCGAGTGTGGACACGCCGAACTGCGCCTTGATCCGGCGCTCGGCCGAGGCCGGTTCGAGTTCGCCCTGCGGCAGGGGCGTCACCGGGGCCGGAATCTCGCGCCAGAGCCGGGCCAGGGCCGGGTCGGCATGGATCACTTCCGACAGGACGATCTCGCGCGGCTCGTGCCGGGCGATGGCCGCGCCGAGTTCGGTACCTGGGACTTCACTCAAGGAGAACCGGCCGGTGGAGATGTCGAGCACCGCCAATCCGTAGACGAAGCTGGCATCCGCCACCTTCCGGCGGCCGATGGCGAGCAGAACGTTGGCGCGGGCCGGGTCGAGTAGCCGGTCCTCGGTGATGGTGCCGGGGGTGACGAGGCGGACGACCTCGCGCCGGACCACGGATCTGGGACCGCGCTTCTTGGCCTCGGCGGGGTCCTCGGTCTGGGCGCAGACGGCCACCCGGTGCCCGAGGGCGATGAGGCGACTGAGATAATCGTCCGAGCGTTCCACCGGCACGCCACACATGGGAATGTCGGCCCCGGCATGCTTGCCGCGCTTGGTCAACACGATGCCGAGCGCCCGCGAGGCGATCTCCGCGTCTTCGAAGAACAGTTCGTAGAAGTCCCCCATTCGGTAGAACAGGAGGCAATCGGTATTGGCCGCTTTGATCTCGATATACTGCGCCATCATCGGCGTGGCGCCGGCGGTATCGAGGATGGCGGCACTCGTCGTGTAATCCGACGGGGCGGCGCCGGTCTTGGGGACCGATCGGGCGGGGCGCTGTGACATGCGCCGGACCCTATCAGAGCCGGCGCTCCGGCCTTAGGCGCCACCGACGCATCGCCTGGGGAGAAGCGTGGACAAGCCCGTCCGAGACGAAAAAGGCCGGCGTGCCAAGCACGCCGGCCCCTGAAAGGCGAATCGGTCGCCGATCAGACTTGAAAAGTCCTAGTAGCGCGGGCCGCCCGAGGTGTTGCCCTTCTGCTGCATGTAGCCGGGCTGCGACGGGTTGCGGCTGTTCGGATCGCTCTTCATGCGCGACATCGGCATGCGGCGGTGATGGCGCATGCCGTGGTGATGACGCATGCCGCGGTGATGACGGTAGGCCACCTGATCGACGCCCTGGTCGCCGGCGACGATCGGTGCGGTCGCGGCCATCAGCGGGGCGGCGGACGCGGCCGTCAGACCAAAGGCGCCGAGAAGGGTACTGGTGGCGAGGGCGAGTGCAATCTTGGTCATTCAGGTCATCTCTCGTCACGCGCCGATCGCGCGTTCAGCCGATAAGTCTCCGAATGGCAATCCGTTCCCACGAATTGGTAGGGAAACTACTCACAATGGGCTGAAACGGTTCAGGAATTTTCCACTTGCTCAAACGTGGCGCCGATGAATGCACTGGGGTCGGGTTGCGGTCTTGCCCCGTTCGCGCCACGAGCCTGTCACGATGGCGTCCCTGACCTCTCCTCCTGCCTCCACCGCACTGCCGATCGAAGCGGCCCTGCCGGCCCTGCGCGCGGCCCTGGAGGCCAATCGCTCCGCCGTTCTGGTGGCGCCGCCGGGGGCCGGCAAGACCACCCGCGTGCCGTTGGCACTGCTCGATGCCGACTGGCTCGGACAGTCCAAGATCATCCTGCTCGAACCACGCCGCCTCGCCGCGCGCGGAGCCGCAGAGCGCATGGCCGCGACCCTGGGCGAGCGTGTCGGCGACACCGTGGGCCTGCGGGTGCGCCTCGGCTCCAAGATATCGGCCCGGACGCGCATCGAGGTCGTCACCGAAGGCGTGTTCACGCGGATGATCCTCGACGATCCGGAACTCACCCGGGTCGGCGCGGTGATCTTCGACGAATTCCACGAACGCTCGCTCGATGCCGATCTCGGGCTGGCCCTGGCCCTCGATGCGCAGGGCGCCTTGCGCGAGGATCTGCGGATCCTGGTGATGTCGGCGACCCTCGACGGGGCCCGCGTCGCGCGCCTGCTCTCGGACGCGCCGGTGGTCGAATCTGCGGGTCGCGCCTATCCGGTGGAGACTCGCCACCTCGACCGCGACCCGAACACACGCATCGAGGAGGCGATGTCCGACGCGATCCTGCGCGCGCTGCGCGCCGATCCGGGCTCGGTTCTCGCCTTCCTGCCCGGACAGGGCGAGATTCGCCGGGTGGCGACGCTGCTCGCCGAACGGGTCGATGCGCAGACCGAGATCGCGCCGCTCTACGGGGCGCTGACACCCGCCGAGCAGGACCGCGCCGTGGCGCCGGCGCCACCCGGCCTGCGCAAGGTGGTGCTCGCCACCAGCATCGCCGAGACGTCGCTGACGATCCAGGGCGTCCGGATCGTCGTCGATTCCGGGCTGGCCCGGGTGCCGCTCTACGAGCCCGGCCTCGGTCTGACCCGCCTCGTCACCGCACGGGCGTCGCGGGCCTCCGTCGACCAGCGCCGCGGCCGCGCCGGCCGGACCGAACCCGGCATCTGCTATCGCCTGTGGGCCGAGGCGGCGACGAGCGCGCTGGAGCCGTTCACCCGCCCCGAGATCCTGGCAGCCGATCTCGCCGGGCTCGTACTCGATTGCGCCGCCTGGGGCGTATCCGACCCGGCCAGCCTCGCCTTCCTCGACGCGCCGCCGGCGCCGGCGCTGCAGGAAGCGCGCACCATGCTCGCCGATCTGTCAGCCCTCGATGCCGATGGGCGCCTGACGCCCACCGGAACAGCCCTGCGCGCCCTGCCGCTGCCGCCGCGCCTCGCCCGCATGGTGGTGAGTGCCGCCGGGCAGGATCGTGCCCGCGCCGCCGCGAATCTGGCGGCGGTGCTGGTGGAACGCGGCCTCGGTGGCGACGGCGTCGATCTCTCCGAGCGGGTCGAGCGCTTCGCGCGCGATCGCGGCACCCGCGCCGGCGATATGCGCCGGCTCGCCGATGGTTGGGCGCGGCAGGCCGAGAGTTTCGCCAGGACATCGACCGAGGCCCCCACAGCGGCCGCGTCCGGAGAGATCGGCGCGCTCCTCGCCCTGGCCTATCCGGACCGTGTGGCGCGCGCGCGCGGACGCGACGGGGAGTTCGTCATGGCCAATGGCCGGGCCGGGCGCCTCGATCCGGCTGCGGCCTTGGCCCGCGAACCGTACATCGTCGTCGCCGACATCGTCGGGACGGCCGCCAATGCCCGCATCCTCGCAGCCGCCGCCATCGACATCGAGACCATCGAGGGCCTGTTCGCCGACCGCATCGCGCAGCGCACCGAGGTCGCGTTCGACCGCGCGTCGCGCTCGCTGCGCGCCCGCGCCACCCGCCGCCTCGGTGGCCTGACCCTGGGCGAGCGCATCCTGCCGGTTCCCACCGACGCCGCCTCGGCCGAAATCCTGGCGCGTGGGATCGCCGAGACCGGGCTCGACACCCTGCCCTGGACTCCGGCCCTGTCGCAATGGCGGGCCCGGCTCGCCTTTCTCAGGTCGGCGGAAGGCGAGCCTTGGCCGGATCTCTCCGACGACGCGCTGCGCGCCAGCGTCACCGCGTGGCTGGCGCCCGAGATCGTCGGCCGCACCAGCGTGGCGGCCATCGCGGCCGACGATCTCGGGCGCGCCTTGCAGTCGCTTCTTCCCTGGACCCTGCGCGCCCGGCTCGACACCGAAGCCCCGACCCATGTCGAGGTGCCGACGGGGTCGCGCATTCCGGTCGATTACGATGCCGAGGGCGGCCCGGTTCTGGCCGTGCGGGTGCAGGAACTGTTCGGCCTGGAGCGCCATCCCGCCATCGGCGGCGGCCGGGTGCCCCTCGTCCTGCACCTGCTGTCGCCGGCCTCGCGCCCGATCCAGATCACTCGCGACCTGCCCGGGTTCTGGCGGGGTTCGTGGAGCGCCGTGCGTGCCGAGATGCGCGGGCGCTATCCGCGCCATCCCTGGCCGGAAGACCCGGTGGCCGAGCCGCCGACCCGCCGCGTCAAGCCGAGGGGCACCTGATGCGGGGTGCCGCCCTGTCCCGGATCCGACGGGCGTTCGATCCGCGCGGGCGCCTGTCGGCCCATGCCTATCGTCTGCACTTCGTGCGGAGTGTGCTGGCCTTCGCCGGCCTGGTCTGCCTCGCGATTTGGCTGGCCGCCCTCGATTTCAGGCTTTTTGGGATTCTCGCCTTCGCCGGCAACCTGATCGTGCTCGCCGTCCTCGGAGCACGCACCGCCCGACGCCTCCACGACCGCAACCGCTCGGCAGCCTGGCTCGGCGTCTACGCCCTGGTCTACGCCGCCAGTTTCGCGCCGATCGAGACGGCGGCCGACCGCCACCCGGTCGTGGTGATCGTCGGAGTGCTGGTGATCCTCGGCTTCTTGTCGTGGTTCTTCGTCGAGACGTTTCTGCGGCAGGGAACCCCGGGTCTCAACCGCTTCGGGGCGGAGCCTGACTCCTGATACGGATTTCGGTCGAAGACCTCGGTGGGCATGGGCGCAACAGGCGCCCTCTCACGTTTGGGATGTTCAGACTGGGGACAAGGGTAACACCTGACCCCAGTCATCTCCTTTCAGGAGAGGAACCCCCGCGCTTGAAAGAGATCGAAGCGATCGAGCGGAGACGGGTGACTCGCCTTCAATGCGGGCGGGCGCGGTCGACGACGGCGCGGGCGGCCGCGAAGGCCTCGTCCGCATCGAGCTCCGTGGTGTCGAGCAGGACCGCGTCGGCGGCGGCCTTGAGTGGCGCCGTGGAGCGCTGGGCGTCCCGCGCATCGCGGGCGACGATGTCGTCGAGGATCGCGTTCAGGGTGGTGGGCTCGCCGCGGCGGACGAATTCCAGGTGGCGACGGCGCGCGCGCTCTTCCGGGGCGGCGGTGATGAACAGCTTCACCTGCGCCTTCGGGCAGACCACCGTGCCGATATCGCGCCCGTCGAGCACGGCGCCGCTGGCGCCCCCGGCGAAACGCTGCTGCCACGACAACAAAGCCGATCGGACCGCCGGCACCGCGGAGATGCGCGAGGCGGCATCGCCCATCGCCCGCTCACGGAGGCGCGGATCGGCGAGACGGTCGACGATCAGCGCGGCGGCGGCGCGCGCGGCGGCCTGATGGTCGTCGAGGCTGTAGCCCGCATCGATCACCGTGAGGGCCACCGCCCGGTAGAGCAGCCCGGTATCAAGGTGGGGCAGGCCGTAATGGGCAGCCAGCCGTTTGGCCAGCGTGCCCTTGCCCGAGGCGGCTGGCCCGTCGATCGCGATGACCATCGGCATGGCGCTATCCTTCGATCCGGCCACCGAGCGCCTGCATCGTTGGCAGGAAGCTCGGGAAACTCGTCGCAATCATCGCGCCGTCGTCGACGGTCACCGGTTCGCGGGTCGCCAATCCCATCACCAGAAACGCCATGGCGATGCGATGGTCGAGATGCGTCGCCACCGTGCCGCCGCCGCGCGCGGGCGATCCATCGCCATGGACGACGAGGTCGTCGCCCACCACCACATGCGCGACGCCGTTGGCGGCGAGGCCATCGGCGACCGCGGCGAGGCGGTCGGATTCCTTCACCCGTAATTCGTGCAGGCCGTTCATGCGGGTGGTGCCGGTGGCGAAGGCGGCGGCCACCGCCAGCACCGGGTATTCGTCGATCATCGACGGGGCCCGCTCGGGCGGCACGTCGACCCCCTTCAACCGGCTCGCCCGCACGCGCAGATCGGCGACGGTCTCGCCGCCCTCGTCGCGCTCGCGCAGGCGCTCGATATCGGCGCCCATCTCGATCAGGGTGGTGATGAGCCCGATGCGCAGGGGGTTCATCATCACGCCTTCGATGGTCACGTCCGAGCCCGGCACGAGGAGCGCCGCCACCAGCGGGAACGCCGCCGAGGACGGATCGGCCGGCACGATGACGTCGGTGCCGCGCAAGGTCGGCTGTCCGGTGAGCGCGATGGAGCGGCCATGGCCGCCCTCCCCGTGCGCAGTCACCGACACCTCGGCCCCGAACAGGCGCAGCATCCGCTCGGTGTGATCGCGGGTCGCCGCCGCCTCGATCACGGTGGTGACGCCGGGCGCGTTGAGCGCGGCGAGCAGCACCGCCGACTTGATCTGCGCCGACGCCACCGGCGTCTCGTAGGTGATCGGAATCGCCTCGCGCGGACCGCGCAGGGTGAGCGGCACCCGTCCGCCCTCCTCCTCGCTCACCACCTCGGTGCCCATGCGGACCAGCGGATCGAGGATCCGGCGCATAGGGCGCTTGCGCAGCGAGGCATCGCCGTCGAAGGTCGCGGTGACGGGCTGGCCGCCGACCACGCCCATCATCAGGCGCGACCCGGTGCCGGCATTGCCGAAATCGAGCACCTCGGCCGGATCGGTGAGGCCGCCGATGCCGACACCCTGGATCCGCCAGCGTCCATCGCCGAGGCGCTCCACCGTCGCGCCGAGCGCGCGGGCCGCGGCGGCGGTGCGCAACACGTCGTCACCCTCCAGCAGCCCCTCGACCCGGGTCTCGCCGATGCTGAGGAGCCCGAGGATCATCGCCCGGTGCGAGATCGACTTGTCGCCCGGCGGACGTAGGGACCCCTGCAGGGGGAGGCCCGCCGAGGCGGTCAGCGGTTGCGGCGCGGAATCATGGGACACGGTCGTCGACTTTTCGGCTTTGCCCATCGAACACTGTGCCGGGGCACGCATGGGCGATGGTTCGCATGTGACGGTTCTGCGCGCCGGTTATCACGCACGCGGGCCGCAGTCATCCGACGCCGCCGCGAGAGCCGGACGTGCCCACCACCGAAGATGTCGGCGGTCGGAGGGACTGACGATCGAACAGCCAAGATTTGACAGGAACCTCTCGCCCGACTAACGGGGCGCCTCTCCCCAGAATAGCACTTAGAGGTTCGCCCGTGGCCAGACCGGAACTCGGCTTGAAGCGTCAATGCATGAGCTGCGGCGCGAAGTTCTACGATCTCGACAAGGATCCGGCGACCTGTCCCAAATGCGGGACGATCTATCAGGTTTCCGCCGTGACCAGCCGGGTCGCCGCGCCCGCCCTCGCCGCCCGTGCCGCCGCCGTGCCGGCCGACGACGATGAGGATACGGACGCCGAGAAGGGCGGTCCGGAGATCGTCTCCCTCGATGAGGTCGAGGCCGCCGAGGACGAAGCCGATACCACCACCGACGGCGACGAGACCGAGACCGCCGATACCGACGACACCTTCCTCGAGGAGGAGGATTCGGGCGACGACGACGTCGCCGACCTGATCGACGGCGATATCGAGAACGACGAAGAGAGCTGAGATCGTCGCGCTTTCGGCCGGATCACTCCGCCTCGACGAAAAGCCGGCGGCGGTTTTCCCCGGGTCGGAACGTCGGCAAAAAAGTTTGCCGACACGGCACAATAGGGGTTGAGGCCGGGCGGAAGCCCAAGTACATCACCGCCATCGACGGCGGGCAGCAAGCCCGCCCGTCGACCTCGACCATCACGGACGTATCCAGACGTCGTGTTGGGTTATAGTGGGGCCTTAGCTCAGCTGGGAGAGCGCTTCCATGGCATGGAAGAGGTCATCGGTTCGATCCCGTTAGGCTCCACCAACCTTCTTTTCAGGCCAATCTTATTCGCTTGATCGCCGGCGGCTCGCCAGCGTCGCGATGGCCTTTGCGACCCCTCCCGATACTGTGCTGCAGTGAAGTCGTGGGCCTGTCCCGTGTCGTTTCTCGGCACCGGAGACCTGGCCTTGCCGGCGCGACCGACGCTCGGCGCCCCTGAAGAATCCTGCGCGCCGACGCGATTTGGGCTTGAGGGCGAACCGAAGCGGCCGTATATCACCGCCATCGCCAGCGGGCACGACGTGCCGCCGGCTCTGAAGACCATCGCGGTCGTCCAGTCCGTCGCGGTGTGTAAAGTGGGGCCTTAGCTCAGCTGGGAGAGCGCTTCCATGGCATGGAAGAGGTCATCGGTTCGATCCCGTTAGGCTCCACCATTTTTCCTTCGCTCCTCGGCGATCTCGCGACATTCCAAAGCGGTTGCAGGCGCCTCGCATCCAACGGTGCGATCTGCGACAGGTTGTGTCTCGGCTCCGCGAAGCCGACACGGTCCCACCGGTGCTCGACGCAATGATCCCTCCCGCCGGCTCGCCTCGCCCCCGCGTCTCGACGGGCGGACCGGATTCCGAAGCGTCGCCTGCGGGTCTGATCGAGACGCTCTCGCGGCGCTTGCTGTCCGGCCACAGCGCCACCGCCATCCTCGAGGCCTGGTGCGTCGAGCGCGGTCTGTCGGGGCCGGCGATCGTCGCCGAGCGGGTCGACGGCGCGGACCGCGCACTCGACGAAGACCGGCAGCGGCTGTTCCAGCTCGCCCCCGGCGAAACCCTGCGCTACCGCCGCGTCCGCCTCTCCTGCGGCCCGCATACGCTGTCCGAGGCCGACAATTGGTATGTCCCGGCCCGGCTGACGCGCGAGATGAACCGCCTCCTCGACGCGACGCAGCTTCCCTTCGGACGCGTGGTCCATCCGCTGGCGCCGACGCGCCGTAATCTCGATCTGCGCCTGTTGTGGTCGGAGGGAACGCTCGGACCAGACGACGCCCTGTTCGCCATCGAGGCTTTGCTCAGCACGCCCGACGGCATTCCGTTCTGCGAGGTCCACGAGACCTATCTGGGCGCCGTTCTCGACGGTCGCTGACGCCGTGAGGCTTGCAGTGCGCCGTGGCCCCGCGCTATGGCGCCGGTCCCGAATGACCGGCGAAAGGCAGAGTCCGATGGCAGTGAGCAAGCAGGCGGTCCGGCGCTATGGCGCGGCATTGCTGGTCGGGCTCGCCCTCTCGAGCCCGACCCTCGCCCAGAAAGCCGGTGATCCGAGCGGCCTGTGGCTCACCGAGACCGGCGATTCCAAGGTCCGGATCGCCCGCTGCGGCGCCGGCTATTGCGGCACGCTGGTGAGCGTCTCGGGACCCGGCCTCGACGACAAGAATCCCGACGCGGCCCTGCGGACCCGCAGCCTCGTCGGCGTCCAGATCATGAACGCCGGCAAGCCGACCTCGGATGGATACGAGGGCTCGCTCTACAATCCGAAGGACGGCAAGACCTATTCGGGCGGCCTCGTGCTCAAGGGCGCCAACACCGTCGAGGTCTCCGGCTGCGTCATGAGCGTGTTCTGCAAGCGGCAGACCTGGAAACGCATCAGCTGACGACACGGGTGGAACGGGGCCCCTCTCCCGTTTGGGAGAAGCGGTCCAAGCTTGCAAGTGACCGAAGCGATCGAGCGCAGACAGTCTCCTGCCGTTTCGGTTGAGTTGCTTCGGTCGCCTACAAGCTCGGGTCCCCTCTCCTGGAAGGAGAGGGACAGGGTGAGGTGCGTGACATTCACGGAGAGCCCACGCCCCTACCCTCTCCCGAACGCGAGAGGGTGCCTGTTGCGCTTCGGGTCACCGAGGTCATCAACCGGAAACCGTTCAGCCCGCCAGCGCCGCCCGGATCGCGTCGAGGGCCGCCTCGGCGCCTGCGCCCTCGGGGCCGCCGGCCTGGGCCATGTCGCGGCGTCCGCCGCCGCCCTTGCCGCCGAGATGGCCGGCACCGGCCCGCACCAGCGCCACCGCATCGTAGCGCTCGGTGAGATCGGCGGTGACGCCGACCACGAGGCCGGCTTTGCCGTCGGGCGCCACGCCGACCAGCGCGACGATCCCCGAGCCGATTCGGGCCTTGCCCTCGTCGGCCAGACTCTTGAGGTCGCGCATTTCGACCCCCTCGACCACCCGGGCCATGATCTTGATGTCGCCGATCTCGGCAATGCCGTCATCGCCGGCGCCGGATGCGCCCATCGCCAGTTTCTTGCGCGCCTCGGTGAGTTCGCGCTCCAGGCGGCGGCGGTCCTCGATCAGGGCGGCGAGCCGGTCGGGGGCATCGGTGGCCGACGCCTTGAGCAGACCGGCCATCTGACCGAGCGTCCGGCTCTCCTCGGCGCGGAAGCGCCGTGCCGCGCCGGCGGTCAGCGCCTCGATCCGGCGTACGCCGGCACCGACGGCCGATTCGCCCACCACCGACACCTGGCCGATCTCACCGGTGCGCGCCGCATGGGTGCCGCCGCAGAGCTCCACCGAGAACGCCTTGAGGCGGCCCTGCGCGCCGGCGACCGGCAGACCCATCGAGACGACGCGGACCTCGTCGCCGTATTTCTCGCCGAACAGCGCGCGTGCGCCCGAGGCGACGGCCTCGTCCTGCGCCATCAGCTTCGTGACCACGGGGGTGTTCTGGAGCAGGACCGCGTTGGCGATGTCCTCGACGGCGCGGATCTCGGCCTCATCCATCGGCTTGGGGTGGCTGAAGTCGAAGCGCAGGCGGTCGGCCGAGACCAGCGATCCCTTCTGGGCGACGTGGTCGCCGAGCACCTGACGCAGGGCCTCGTGCAGGAGATGGGTCGCGGAATGGTTGGCGCGGATCGCCGCCCGGCGCGCCGGATCGACCCCGAGCTCCACCGCCTGTCCCATGGCGAGCCGCCCCTCGTCCACGGTGACGTGGTGAACGAAGAGGTCGCCGAGCTTCTTCTCGGTGGCGGTGACGCGGGCCTTCAGGCCGGCGGCGGTGAGCGTCCCGGTATCGCCGACCTGACCACCCGATTCGGCGTAGAACGGAGTCTGGTTGAGTAGCATCAGGCCGGTCTGACCGGTGGAGAGCGTGTCGGTCTCGGCCCCGTCGCGCAGGAGCGCGGTGACGATGCCCTCGGCCTGCTCGGTCTCGTAGCCGAGGAATTCGGAGGCGCCGACGCGCTCCTTGAGCCCGAACCACACGGTCTCGGTGGCGGCCTCGCCCGAACCCGTCCAGGCGGCGCGCGCCGCCTTGCGCTGGCGCTCCATCGCGGCGCTGAACGCGTCGGTGTCGACGCCGATACCGCGCGCCTTCAGCGCATCCTGCGTCAGGTCGAGGGGAAAGCCGTAGGTGTCGTAGAGGGTGAAGGCCGTCTCGCCCGACAGGTTCTGGCCCTGGGCGAGGTCGCGGCTCTCGGAATCGAGGATTGCGAGGCCGCGCTCGAGGGTGCGGCGGAACCGGGTCTCTTCGAGGCGCAGGGTCTCGCCGATGAGGCTCTCGGCGCGGACGAGCTCAGGATAGGCCTGCCCCATCTCGCGCAGCAAAGCCGGCACGAGGCGGTACATCATCGGTTCGCGCGAGCCGAGCAGCTCGGCATGGCGCATGGCCCGGCGCATGATCCGGCGCAGGACGTAGCCGCGGCCCTCGCTCCCCGGCAGGACGCCATCGGCGACCAGGAAGGCGGCGGCGCGCAGGTGATCGGCGATGACGCGGTACGAGGCGACGGTGCCGGGTTCCGGCCCACGTCCCACCGCGTGGGAGACCGCATCGATGAGCGCGCGAAACAGATCCGTCTCGAACGTCGTCGTCACGCCCTGGAGAATCGAGGCCATGCGCTCGAGGCCCATGCCGGTATCGATGGACGGGCGCGGCAGGTCGAGGCGGTTGCCCGGCTCGATCTGCTCGTATTGCATGAACACGAGGTTCCAGAATTCGAGGAAGCGGTCGCCATCCTCGTCCGGCGAACCGGGCGGTCCGCCGCGCACCGACGGGCCCTGGTCGATGAAGATCTCCGAGCACGGGCCGCACGGACCGGTATCGCCCATCTGCCAGAAATTGTCGGAGGTGCCGATGCGGATGATCTTGTCGTCGGAGAACCCGGCGATCTTCTTCCACAGCGTGGCGGCTTCCTCGTCGTCGGCATAGACCGTGACCAGGAGCTTGTCCTTGGGCAGGCCGAATTCCTTGGTGATCAGGGTCCAGGCCAGCTCGATCGCCTGCGGCTTGAAATAATCGCCGAACGAGAAGTTGCCGAGCATCTCGAAGAAGGTGTGGTGTCGGGCGGTGTAGCCGACATTGTCGAGGTCGTTGTGCTTGCCGCCGGCGCGGACGCATTTCTGCGCCGTGGTGGCCCGGGTGTAGGGCCGCTTTTCGACGCCGGTGAAGACGTTCTTGAACTGCACCATGCCGGCATTGGTGAACATCAGCGTCGGGTCGTTGCGCGGCACCAGCGACGAGGACGGCACCACTTCGTGGTCCGCCTTGGCGAAGTAGTCGAGGAAGGTCGACCGGATTTCGTTGACGCCGCTCATCGCAAATGACTCTGTCATAGGGCTCGAGCCGGCCACCAAGCCCGGCCGGCGCGCGCACATGCCCGCGGTCCCTCACCCTTCCAGGGGTTCGAGCCACGCTGGCGCTCTCATACGGAGCGTTCCGGCGCAAGTCACGGGCGGTTTCGCTTTTCGCCAGCGCCGGGCTAGGAACTGCGTAGCTCACACCCGTGACAGGAACGTTTCGTATGCCGGTTGAAATTCGCCTTCTCGCCTGGTCCTGCTTCCTGGGCCTCGTCCACATCATCGCCGCCTCCGCCAGTGGCCTGAAGCAGCGGGGCGGACTCGACTGGGCCTCCAGCAATCGCGAGGGCACCACGCCGACGGTGACCGGCGCCGCGGCCCGGCTCGAGAAGGCCTCGAAGAACTTCTTCGAAACGTTCCCGATCTTCGCCGCCCTGGTGCTGGCCTGCGTGGTGAGCGATCGCCACAACACCGCCGTGGTGCTCGGCGCCTACCTCTACTTCTTCGGCCGCCTCGCCTACCTGCCGGTCTTCGGCTTCGGCATCCCGAAAATCCGTTCGATTCTCTGGGGCGTCTCCATCGTCGGCATCCTGTTCGTGCTGTGGGGCCTGTTCATCAAGATCCTGCCCTACAGCGCCTGAGCGTCCCGGCCCCGATGGGGGCCGCACCACCCTCATCACCAAAAGAAAAGCCGCCGGACCCGGTCCGGCGGCTTTTTTCTATCGCGCCTCAACACTGCGGATTGATCGCAGTGCAGCGGAAGCCTCAGGCCTCGCCCTCGTCGAGGTCGTCCGCGGTGGGCTTGACGTTATCGAGAATCTTGTCGGCGAGGATGCCCGAGCTTTGACGGATCGAGGCTTCGATCTTGGCCGCGATATCCGGGTTGTCGCGCAGGAACCCCTTCGAGTTCTCGCGGCCCTGGCCGAGGCGCTGGCTCGCATAAGAGAACCACGCGCCGGACTTCTCGACGATACCGGCCTTGACCCCGAGGTCGATGAGCTCGCCGACCTTGGAGACGCCTTCGCCGAACATGATGTCGAACTCGACCTGCTTGAAGGGCGGCGCGACCTTGTTCTTCACGACCTTGACGCGGACCTGGTTACCGATGGCCTCGTCGCGGTCTTTCAGGGTCGAGATCCGGCGGATGTCGAGGCGGACCGAGGCGTAGAACTTCAGCGCGTTGCCGCCGGTGGTGGTCTCGGGGCTGCCGTACATGACGCCGATCTTCATCCGGATCTGGTTGATGAAGATGACCATGCACTTCGAGCGCGAGATCGAGCCGGTGAGCTTGCGCAGGGCCTGGCTCATCAGCCGCGCCTGGAGGCCGGGCTGGCTGTCACCCATCTCGCCTTCGATCTCGGCGCGCGGGGTCAGTGCCGCCACCGAATCGATCACCAGCACGTCGATGGCGCCCGAGCGCACCAGGGTGTCGGTGATCTCGAGGGCCTGCTCGCCGGTATCGGGCTGCGAGATCAGCAGGTCGTCGAGCTGCACCCCGAGCTTGCGGGCGTAGACCGGATCGAGGGCGTGCTCGGCGTCGACGAAGGCGCAGACGCCGCCCTTCTTCTGGGCCTCGGCGATGGTGTGGAGGGCGAGCGTGGTCTTGCCCGAGGATTCCGGTCCGTAGATCTCGATCACGCGGCCACGCGGCAGGCCGCCGACGCCGAGCGCGATGTCGAGGCCGAGCGAGCCCGTGGAGACGACCTCGACCTCCTGGACCTTGTCGTTCTTGCCCAGGCGCATGATCGAGCCTTTGCCGAACGCGCGCTCGATCTGCGACAGCGCGGCGTCGATCGCCTTCGCCTTGTCCTTGTCCACCATCGGGGCTTCCACAATTTTCAGCGAGGGCTGGGCCATTCGTCGGCATCCTTATGCATGGGGTGGGAGCAAGGCTCAATGCGCCTCGGATGACGACTCATGTACCTGTTTTGTTCTCATTTCGCAAGGTGCGGGACCAAAGATTCAGGGCGAACACGCGCACGCATTCGCCCTGGCTGGCGTGCCGGAGCTACCGCTCAGCGGGCGATGGTCTCCTTCACCGTCTCGACCAGCTGCTTCAGGCTGAACGGCTTAGGCAGGAAGTTGAAATCCTCGCCTTCGGGCAGATTCTTGCGGAAGGCGTCCTCGGCATAGCCGGAGACGAAGATCACCTTCAGGTCGGGATGGTGCTTGCGCAACTCGCGCAGCAGGGTCGGCCCGTCCATCTCGGGCATCACCACGTCGGAGACCACGAGGTCGATGATCTGGTTCTTGTCCTCGATGATGCGCATGGCATCGAGGCCGGAGGCGGCCTCCAGCACGGTGTAGCCACGGGCCGACAGGGCACGGCTGTTGACGGCGCGTACCGGGTCCTCGTCCTCGACGAGGAGGATGACGCCCTGCCCGGTATGGTCCGGGGCGGGCTTGCGCGGCGGCTTCTCGGCCCCGGGTCTGGCAAGTTCCGGGGTTCCCTTGAGGCGGTTGGCCGCGATCTCCGCGGTGGACTGGTCGGGCGCGGGAAGCGGCTCCGGCTCGGCCACCGGCTCGTGGCGCGGGAAGTAGATGCGGAACGCCGTGCCTTCGCCCACCGTGGAGCGCACGTCGATGGTGCCGCCGCTCTGCTTGACGATGCCGAACACCGTCGAGAGGCCGAGGCCGGTCCCCTTACCGATGTCCTTGGTGGTGAAGAACGGCTCGAAGATCTTCTCCATCACGTCGGGCGGGATGCCCTGCCCGGTGTCGAGAACCTCGATGAGGACGTGATCGCCCTCGGGCATCCCGATCGGGTTCTCGGCCGCCACGGTGTCGTGCACCACGTTGGCGGTGCGGATGAGCAGGCGCCCACCCTCCGGCATCGCGTCGCGGGCATTGACCGCGAGATTGACGATGACCTGCTCGAACTGGTTGACGTCGGCCTTGATCGGCCAGATGTCGCGCCCGTGCTTGAGGTCGAGGTCGACCCGTTCGCCGAGGAGCCGCTTCAGCAGCAGCGTCAGGTCGGACAGCGCTTCGCCGACGCTCATCACCTCGGGCCGCAGGGTCTGGCGCCGGGAGAACGCCAGCAGCTGCCGCACCAGGCTGGCGGCCCGGTTGGCGTTCTGCTTGATCTGCATGATGTCCTGGAAGGCCGGATCGGTCGGCCTGTGGCTCGCCAGCAGCAGGTCGGAATAGCCGATGATGGCCTGAAGGACGTTGTTGAAATCGTGGGCGATGCCGCCGGCGAGCTGGCCGACGGTGTCCATCTTCTGCGCCTGGGCGACCTGCTGCTCGAGCTGGCGCTGGGCGGTGGTGTCGAGGGCGTAGAGGATCACGCGCTCGCGGTCGCCCTGCTCCGTCTCGGAATCCGACGAGGCGGCCGCGCCCTCGCCGCCGGCCGGGCTGAGCCAGACCCGCGCCGAGCGATTGCCGGGGCCGGCCACGGCGATCTCGATGGGCTGGACCTCGGCGAGGCCGCCGGCGGCCTTCGCCAGGGCGCTCTCAAGGGCCGCCCGGTCGCGTTCGACCACGGCCTCCCACATGGTCGGCTCGCCGACGAGGTCGTTGCGGCCATCCGGGAGCGCCTGGCGCGGCATGCCGCCGAACAGGCGCGCGAACGACGCATTGGCGCGGGCGATGTGCCCGGACCGGTCGAGGGTGGCGATGGCGATCGGGCTGTTGTTGAGGAAGCGCGCGAGGCGGACCTCGGCCACCCGCTGGGGCTCGTCGCTCTCGGCGCCGGCCGAGCGGTTGAGGACGAAGGTCCGCGACGGACCGGGCCGGCCGTCCTGCCCGAAGGCGACCCGATGGTAGAGCCGGGCGGGGAGCGGATGGCCGTTGCGGCGGCGCAGGTCGAGGTCGAACCGATCGGTGCGGACCTCGCCGGGCAGGCCTTCGGTGGCGGTGAGCACGTCGGCGCCGGGGGCGATCTCGGGCAGGCGCAGGCCGCCGGAGCCCACCGTGGCGAGGTCGTAGCCGAGCCAGGAGGCGAGCGTCGCGTTCATGTAGACGATCGACCCGGTCGGATCGATGGACAGGAAGCCGGCCGGCGCATGATCGAGATAGTCGATGGCGTGCTGGAGTTCCTGGAAGACGTTCTCCTGGCGTTCGCGCTCGTGGGTGATGTCGCTCACCGTCCAGAGGGCGGCGGCGCGGCGCGGCCGGTCGATGGGACGCACGGCGATGCGGAACCACGCGAAGGCGCGCTCGCCACCCCCGCCGGGCGGCGGTGCCATGCGGATCTCCTCCACATGGCCGAGGCCGTCGCGGGCGGCCTGCGCCAGCCGGTAGACCGCCTCGGAGACCTCCGGCGACCCGACGAAGACCCGCTCCACCGGTCGCAGGTTGGCGAAGCTCTCGCCCCCGGCGACGCGCAGGTAGGCTTCGTTGGCGTAGATCAGGCGGCCGCCATCCTCGACCACGATGGCACCATCCGGAGAGGCGTCGACGATGGCCTTGGTGATGTCGTCGCGGGCGGTCTGCCCGGCGAGCTGGAGCGCCCCGATGGCGAGGGCGAACAGGCAGAACACGCCGGCCATGGCGAGCAGCGCCAACAGGCCGAGGATGAGCGGCTGAGCTTGCTCGTTGGCGACGAAGGACAGCCCCACCGCCGCCCCGACCAGCAGGCCCGCGAGCACCAGCAGGAGCCCGACGCGGCCCGGCCGTTCGGATCGATCGATCGCATTCGACGCGGGCTTGGTTTGTCCGCTGAACTCAGCCATCCGGCGTCGATCCACCTTGTGTAGCGAAACCGGTTAGCGCCGCCGCCCTGGGGGCGGCAAGGGGGACCCGGCCGAACGTTGCAGACACATTTCACGAAAAAAGGTGCATAAACCGTGGCATCTTCTCAAGCATGCCGGTTCTGCACCGAGAGCCATGGACCATCGGCCGCCCGGCGTCACCCGGGCTTCGCCGATCAGGCCGCCCTGCGGCGCAGGCGCATCACGTAGCCGATGACTTCGGCCACGGCGCGGTAATGCTCGGCCGGGATTTCGGCGTCGATCTCCACGGTGGCGTGCAGGGCGCGGGCGAGGGGCGGATTTTCCAGGATCGGAACGTCATGGTCCTTGGCCATGGCGCGGATGCGCAGGGCCAGGGAGTCGACGCCCTTGGCGACACAGATCGGTGCGGCCATGCCGGCCTCGTAGCGCAGGGCCACCGCATAGTGCGTCGGGTTGGTCACGATGACGGTGGCGGTGGGGACGGCGGCCATCATGCGCTTCTTCACCCGCTGGGCGCGCAATTGCTTCATGCGGCCCTTCACCTCGGGGCTGCCCTCGCTCTCCTTGTGCTCCTGCTTCAGCTCTTCCTTGGTCATGCGCAGACGTTGGCGCCAGCGGTAGCGTTGGTAGAGAGCGTCGCCCATGGCGATGGCGACGAAGACCGCGAGCATGCCCGCCATCAATTTCAGCGCGATCGCCAGGATGGCGGGGAGGCACGCGGCCGGGTCGAGGCGGGCGAAGACTTCGAGTCGATCGCGTTCGCCCCACAGGATGGTGCCGCCGACGATGCCCACCATCGCGAGCTTCGACAGTCCCTTGATGAACTGGAACAGCGCCTCCATCCCGAAGATGCGCTTGGCGCCGGCCATCGGCGAGACCCGCTCCCATTTCGGCCCGATCGTCTCGGTGGTGAAGACGAGGGGATGCTGGGCGAGGCCGGCGCCGATCCCGGCCACCACCACGAGGGCGACGGGGATCATCACCGCCTGCGCCCAGATCCACAGGCTGCGGGTGCCCATGGCGACATAGGCGTGCGGGTCGGAGGGCACGGCGTGGGCATTCATCAGGAAGCCGCGCATCCCGGCCACGAGATCGCGGGCGATGCCGCCCGAGGCCAGCAGCAGCGCCATGGTGAAGGCGGCGAGGATGAAGAGGGTGTTGATCTCGTTGCTGTTGGGGACGTTGCCGGATTCGATCGCCTTCTCGATGCGCCGCGGACTCGGGTCTTCGGTCTTGTCTTCCTGGTCCGAATCGTCGGCCATGGCCCTAAGCCTTCCCGCCCGCGTTCAGCGCCCGGTGAATTGCGCCAGATAGTGGCCGATATCGTCGAGGAAGACGCCCATCATTACCCCGAGGCTGCCGAACAGCACCAGCATGCCGATCAGCACCGAGGCGGGGACTGCGACGAAGAACACCTGCATCTGCGGCATCAGCCGCGCCAGCACGCCGAGTCCGACGTTGAACAGGATGCCGAAGGCGATGAACGGCGCCGAGATCTGCACCCCGAGGGCGAACCCGCGGGCGATCGCCTTCAGCGCCAGCGCCGCGGCCTCGCCCATGCCCGGCACCCCGTCCGGCGGCAGGAGGACATAGCTGCGCCCGATCGCCTCCAGCGCGATGTGATGCAAGTCGGTGGCCATGATCAGGGTGACGCCGAGCAGCGCCAGAAAGTTGCCGATCGCCGCCTGCTGGCCGCCCTGCATCGGGTCCACCGTCATGGCGTAGGACAGGCCGAGCTGCTGCGAGATGATCATGCCGGCGGTCTGCAGGGCCGCCAGCACCATGCGGACGGTGAGCCCGAGCACCAGCCCGACCAGCACTTCGCCGATCAGCAGGGCGATCAGCCCCGGTCCCGCGATGGCGCCGCCCTCGGTCGGCAGCAGCGGGCGCACGGTGGGAAACAGCAGGAGCGAGACGAGGAGCGCGAAGGCGAGGCGCAGTCGCGGCGAGACGAGCTGTTCGCCCACGCCCGGCATCAGCATGACGAGCGTGCCCACTCGCGCGAAGGTGAGAAGGAAGGCCGCGGCGATCCCGGGCAGCAGCAGGTTCATGCGCCGTCATAGCAGGCTTTACCCGGCGCGCTTCAGCCGCCGGCCACGATATGAGCGGCGATGCGGGCCATGTAGCCGCCGAGCGCGTCGGCCATGAACGGCAGCATCAGCAGCAGGGTGGCGAAGACCGCGACGATCTTGGGAACGTAGATCAGCGTCTGCTCCTGGATCTGCGTCAGTGCCTGGAACAGCGAGACGACGAGACCGACCACCAGCGCCACGATCATGATCGGCCCGGCGACCTTGAGGAAGACGAAGATCCCGTCGCGGGCGACGTCGAGGATGGCGAGACCGGTCATGGGGGGCAATCGGGTTGGAGGTGCGCGGATCGGCGGTGCGGCGGAAAGCGTTCGAGTGGTAGCTGGTCCGGCCTAGATCTGCATCCGCATGATTTCCTCGTAGGCCGAGATCACGCGGTCGCGCACCGCCACCAGGGTCTGCAGGGCGGTCTCGCTCTCCGCCACCGCGGTGACGACATCGACGACGTTGGCCTTGCCGCCCGCCACCGCCATCGCCTGGGCATCGGCCTTGCGGCCGGCTTCGCCGACGGTGTCGAGGGTGGAGGACAGGAGCGAGGAGAAGTTCGTTCCGGTGGCCCCGGTGGCGGGCGTGAGCTTGCTCGCCGCTCCCTTGGCGCCGATGTTCTGGATCGCGGCATAGGCGCCGGCAGCGAAGGCGTTGGTGGCCATGGGAGGGAACTTTCCGGCGGAGGGACGGCTCAGGCCTTGAGGATTTCGAGGGTCTTGGCGACCATCCGGCGGGTGGCGGTGACCATGTTAAGGTTGGCTTCGTAGGAGCGCTGGGCCTCGCGCATGTCCATGTTCTCGATCAGGCCGTTGACGTTGGGCATCCGCACCTCGCCCTTGGAATCGGCGGCCGGATTGCCCGGTTCGTACTTGGTGCGAAACGGTGTGGTGTCGCGGCGGACGCGGCCGGTCTCGATGAGGGCCGCCCCGGTGTCGCGGTCGACCTGCTGGCTGAAGGTCGGGATCTTGCGGCGGTAGGGCTCGCCGCCGGGGCTCGTGGGTGCCGAGTCGGCGTTGGCGATGTTCTCGGCGATGATCCGCATGCGGCTCGACTGGGCCTTGAGGCCCGAAGCGGCGGTGGTGAGGGATTTGAGGAAGTCCACGGCGCGCACTCCGGACGATCAGGGGGATTCGGGCGATCAGCGCTTGCCGATGGCGATCTTCAGGGTCTCGAGGCTCTTCTGGTAGAGCGAGGCGGCAAGCTGGTAATCGGCCTGGTTGTCACCGGCCTTCATCATCTCGTCCTCGAGATTCACGCCGTTGCCGCTCGGGCGAATCTCGAACCCCTTGACCCGTCGCGGATCGGCGCCGGGGCCGTCACCGGCACTGGAGGTGCTGATGTGAGCGGGGCTGGTCACCGCGAGGCCGCCGCCGCCGGTCGCCCCGAAGGGCTGGGTCAGGCCACTGTCGCCGCCGCGCAAGTCGGGGCTTGCGAGGTCGCGCGGCTTGAAACCGGGCAGATCGGCGTTGGCCACGTTCTCCGCGAGCAGCTTCTGACGCGTCTGATGCCATTGCATCCGGGTGCGCAGCATGCCGAGGATGGGCAGGTCGGTGACGGACACGGCGCTCGAAGCCCCCTCACCCGGTCGAATGTGCCGGGCGATGGGCAAAATCTGCCGCCTGGATGGTTAACACCGGGTTAATCGCAAGCCCTTGATCAATCGTGCGATCGGTCTCGGGACCTGGCGACGGGCGAGCGCAGGCGTCCGATCACGTCTCGCCGCGATCGGCTTGTTTGATCGGGGCAACGTGTGGCGGTTCTCGGCGAGCAACTTTGCCGATCGGATCGGCCGCGGCGAGCAGGCCGATGCGCCAGCACGGTGGAAAGCCACTCCCGATCGGTCAATCGGCGCGATAGACTGGCCCTCATCGATAGAACGGCGTCGTCTTCACCTATTGGGCGCTATGCACGGCTCCACCATTTTTATGGCATCAGCCTGAAATGAAAGCCGATCATTAACCAGTCTAGATGAGAAATAGCATCGATGGCGCCGACGATGCATACCTTGGTTGCATCGTGAGGTTTGAGCGGTTGTATGCTGTCCGGGAATCAATGCAATGAAGCTGGGTATTCGTTCACGTCTCTATGCTGGTTTCGCAAGTCTCGTCGTGCTCGCTGGCGGCATGGGCGCCTTCGCCTATCAGCAGCTCGGCAGCCTCGACGAATCGTTTCAGACACGTGGTCGGATCGAGCGGGCGGCGCGTGAACTCTATACCGTCAACGGTCTGGTAGACCGCTTCCAGGGCCAGAGCGCGCAGTTTCGGGCGACGCCGACCCAGGATCAGGTCGACGGCATGCGCGCCAGCCTGACCGCGATCGACACCCTCGCGTCCGGCCTCGTCGAGCGGGCCATCAACGCGGACAGGCGCGCTTCCTATGCGGGTGTCCATGCCGAGACCCGAGCGCTCGCAGCCGAACTCCCCAAGCTCGCCGACCTCGGAACCATCATTCGCGAGAACAAGGTCAAGCTGTTTGCCGCCGGCGACCACCTGACCAAGACCACCAATGCCCTCGTCGCCGAAATCCGCGCCGGGGGCGACTCCGATGTTACGGCGACCGCGGCCGCGGTTGAGAGCGCTGTCCTTCTCGTACGGGTCTCCGCCTGGCGCTTTCTGGCCACCAACGATCCCAAGGGACCCGCCACCTTCACCGCCAACGTCGAGAAGACCAGGGCCGCGATCCTGAAGCTGCGCGCCCTCGATGTGACGGCGGTTCAGGTGAAGGCGATCAAGGCGATCGAGGAGGCGATCGACGGATACGGCACGATCTTCGGCGCGACGGCGACGGCCATCGTCACCACCGACGAATTCTACGCCAAGACGCTCAAGCCACGCGTGGACACCATCGATACGACGGGCCGCGCGGTTCGCGGCAAACTCGAGGCAACGCTTCGCGATCTCGTCGCGACGAGCGAAGCCACGATGGGTCAAGCCAAAACCATCCAGATCGGCCTCATCGGCCTCATCTTGCTGATCGGCGCGGCCCTGGCCTTCTGGATCGCCCGCAGCATCATCCAGCCGGTCTCCGGCATGACGCGGGCCATGGCGCGCCTGGCGGCCGGTGAGACATCCCTGACCGTCCCCTCGCAGGATGCTGTGGACGAAATGGGCGCGATGGCGAAGGCCGTCGATGTCTTCCGGCAGAACGCCATCGCGCGCATCGCCCTGGAGGAAGCCCAGGTCGCGGATCAGTCCGCGCGGCAACGCCGGGCCGACCGGGTCGACCTCCTGGTCCGCAGCTTCGAGACCCGGATCGAAGGCTCACTCTCCATCGTGACCTCGGCGGCGACGGAACTCGACGCCACCGCCCGCTCCATGACCGGCGTCGCCGACAGCACCAGTCAACAGGCCATGGCCTCCAGCGCAGCGGCCGAGGAGACCTCCGCCAACGTCCAGACGGTGGCGGCCGCGGCCGAGGAAATGGTGGCGTCCCTGCAGGAGATCGAGCGCCAGGTGCATCGCTCCAACGAGATCGCCGGCACCGCAGCGCGGGAAGCCGACGCCACGACCCTGTCGATGAGTCACCTCGCCGAGGCCGCCGAGCGAATCGGCGAGGCCGTGACGATGATCTCGAGCATCGCCGGGCAGACCAACCTCCTCGCCCTCAATGCCACCATCGAGGCGGCACGGGCCGGCGAATCGGGCCGGGGGTTCGCGGTCGTCGCCTCGGAGGTCAAGGAACTCGCCGGACAGACAGCGAAGGCGACCCAGGAGATTTCGGGGCAGATCGCGGCGATCCAGAACGCCTCGTCGCAGGCCCTCGTCGCGATCCAGCAGATCGGACGCACCATCGTCTCGGTGAACGAGATCACCAGCACCATCGCGGCCACCGTAGTGGAGCAGACGGCGGCCACGAACGAAATCTCGCGCAATGCGGCCGAAGCCGCCCGCGGCACCCAGGACGTGTCGATGAACGTCTCCTACGTCCTGACCTCGTCCAGCGAGACCGGCAGTGCCGCTCAGCAGGTGCTCGGCGCGGCAGCGGAACTCGCGTCGCAATCCCTGGCGGTCAAGAAAGACGTGGACGATTTCCTCGCAGGCATCAGGGCCGCCTGAGCACCGCGAGCCGGCCCCGGTGGTATCGCAAAGACCATCGCGGTCGGCATTGGTCGAAGCGTTATCACGGTGGGTGGACTCTCCTGACATCGGGTCTCGCGGATGCGCGGTGGCTGACGCCGACCGCCTCGCCATCTCGGCGCAGTCGCTTTTGATGAGCGCAAACACCGAAAATGTTGCAGGCTTGCGTCAATGCAGGAGCGGCTCACCTTCGCGTGATCTTAGCACCAGGCTAAGCCGTTGGCATGATGGGCTTTCGGATCGGCCCACAAACCAGCTGTTAACGAAGTCTTAACGTTATTGCCCGTGCCCACCGTGGCCGTGATATTGGGGCTCACATGTTGCGTTGGGCCGTTGCCCTCAAAAAGTGAGAGACCCCGGTCTTGTCATCGTTCTTCAGCTCGGATGGCTCGTTCTCCCTCCAGTTCGCCATCATCTTCGTCGTCATCTTCGTGGTTCTCGCCGCCACGGTGTTCGCCTTCCGGCGTCTGACCGGGAAGGGCACGGCGCTCGCCTCCAAGTCCGGCTCGCGCGGCCGGCAGCCACGCCTCGGCATCGTCGACGTCTACGAACTCGATCGGCAGCGGCAGCTCATCCTGCTCCGCCGGGACAACGTGGAGCACCTGCTTCTGGTGGGCGGCCCCAACGACGTGGTGATCGAGCGCAACATCAACCGCAACATCGGCGCACGGTTTCCCGCAGAGGAGCTTGCGGACGACGAATCCTCCCCGGAGAACGGGCCCGCAGTGGCCTATGAGCCTAGTCCGCCCCAGGCTGCCCCGTATCTCGAGCCTTCGTTCGAGATGCCGGTGGTGGTGCCGACTCCCCCTCCCGGGTCCGCGTCCGCGACGCCGAGCATCGGCCGCCCGCTCGATGACGCCCTGGTGACGGGGCGCTTCGACGTCGAGCCGGACCCTCAGCCGATCCAGGCTCCGCCGCCGCGCACCGCCGCAGCGCGTCTCGCCGGGGCCATTCGGCGCAACCCGCCCTCCCTCGTCAATCTCGTGCCCGATGGCGGGCCGGTGCGCGCCCGCCCGGCGGACGAGGTGTCGGTTCCGGTGAAGGAGCCGGTCGTCGAGGCCGTGCTTGATGCAGTGCCTGCCCCGCCGCCGCCGATGGTCGCGCCGACGGCATCGCGCGCCATCGACGCAGCGATCCTCACCGACATGGCGCGGCAGCTCGAAGAGGCGTTGCGCCGGCCAGCGGCAGCCGTGAGGCCGGCACAGCCGCAGAATATCGCGTCCGACACTGCATCGGCGTCCGTGAATGTGCCGCACGAGGAGTCGAGACCGGAGCCCGTCGCCGCGGCTGCCATGCCGGCCTACAGAGCGGAAACGGTCAACGTTCCGGCTCCGCAGCATCACGAGGAGGAACCGGCCGAGAGCGCCTCGGTCGATCCGATGGCGGCGGCCATGGCGAGCGCCCAGGGCAACCCAACCGGCAATCCGGAAGGTCACGGTTCGGACGACCTGTTCGAAGACCACGACGCCGAAGCCGCATCGATCGTTCATACCGAACCCCAACCGATACGGGACGAGCCGTCACCGCCGGTCTTCTTCGAAATCGAGCCGCAGCCGATCGCGCCGCAACCCCCTGCCCCGATCTCTCCCACTGTACCGGATCCGCAACCGCAGGCCCCCCAGCCTCCGAAGCCCGCCTCCGCCACGCCGAACCCCTTCTCGGTGGAAGAGATCGAAGCGGAGTTCGCTCGTCTGCTCGGCCGTCCGCTCGATCGCAAGAACTGACCGCGCGATGCCCGCCGCATCGCGCGGCGCGGCACACGACTCTTTCGGTATCGAGAGACCCGGTGCATACCCGGGCCGGCAAGCGCTCCCAAGACCCACTTCGCTTGCGATATGGCCTTCCGGAACCCGCATGATCCGACCCTGCTCGCGTCTTCTCCGCCCCATCGGTGTGCCGGTCTTGGCCGTGCTCGCTCTGGCGGCGGGCGCCGGTGCCGCCCAAGCGCAGAGCCTGTCGGTCGATCTCGGGGCGGGGGGCGTCACGGAGCGCGCGCTCCAGCTCGTCGCCCTCATCACGGTGCTGGCGCTGGCGCCCTCGGTGCTGGTGATGGCGACATCCTTCACCCGGATCGTGGTGGTGCTGTCGATCCTGCGCTCGGCTCTCGGTACCCAGAGCGCGCCACCCAATGCCGTCGTCACCAGCCTGGCGCTGTTCCTCACCGCCTTCGTGATGGCACCGGTAGGACGCGAAGCCTACCGCACCGGCATCGAGCCGCTGATCGCCGGTCAAATCACGCAGAGCGTGGCGTTCGAGCGCGCATCGGCGCCGTTCAAGACGTTCATGCTGAAGAACGTCCGCGAAAAGGATCTGAAGCTCTTCCTCGACATGGCCAAGGTGCCGGCTCCGTCGGGTCCGGAGGCAGTGGGCATCGAAATCGTCACGCCGGCCTTCATGATCTCGGAGCTCCGGCGCGCCTTCGAGATAGGATTCCTGCTTTTCATCCCGTTCCTGATCATCGATCTGGTCGTCGCCTCGATCCTGATGGCGGTGGGCATGATGATGGTGCCGCCCGCCACGGTGGCGCTTCCGTTCAAGCTGATCTTCTTCGTCCTCGTGGACGGTTGGACGCTCGTGGCCGGCTCGCTGGTGCAGAGTTACGGAACCTGACGAAAAAAGGGGCGCCCGACTGGAGGCGCCCCTTTTTGCGATGTCGTTCGGCTCCGACGCTACCGCTCGAGATAGCTCGTCAAGGTCGAGATGCGTGAGCCGACGAGGCGCACCGCCTTGCGCAGTCGGTCTTCGGACACGCCGAGCCGGGTCGCCACGGTGGTACGCTGCTCGATGTCGTTGATGTCGAGATGGGTCTTGCCGGCCTGCTTGGTGAGCATCGAATTCATGAGCATGTCGAAACCTTTCGGACCTTTTTCAAAAGGTGCGCTGGGCTGATCTGCGAGATTGAATTCAGAACGTCATGCTCACGGTTTTGTTGCGCCGCTTCGGCGATCCAGGCGCAATTTTCCCGTGTATCGGGCGCGGCGTATTCACACGCACTTCGAGCTGCCGCCGATCGCGCGCGGCGGGACTGGACCCAGGGTCAGCGTCACTGCTCCGAAAACCGGATCACCCCGGAGGAGTTTCACCGGCCTGCGCATCGGCGCGCGCATCGGGATCGCGCTTGCCCGGTACCGGCACGGCGCTGTCGGGGTAACGCTTGCGATACTCGGCGAGGAACGCCTGGAGCGTCTCGGCGCTGGTGGCCTTCTGGGCGATCTCCCGGAAGCCTTGGGTCCGCACTGCGTTGGGTTGCGTCAACAGCGCGAAAGTGCGGGCGTCCACACTCTCGGCCATGGGCCCGGCGAACTTCGCCCGCAGGCGTTCGAGGCCCAGGGGTTCGCCAGCCAGCCCATAGGCGATTGCGGTGCGCAGGATGTCGGTGCGCGCGGCATCGTCCAGGGGCGCGCGCTGGCGCCAGGCTTCGCCGACGAGCGCTTCGTGCGCTTCCCCGGCTTCACGCCAGCGGCGCCCGGTCCAGAGAATATCGGCGCGCAGGCGGGCGGCATCCGCACCCGGCTCGCCCTCGATGGTCTCTAAAGCGAGGTCCGTGCGCGACAGGTCGGAGAGGGCGCGAGCCCGCAGGAGGCCGCGGGCCCGGCGCAGATCCTCCGGCAGCTCCGGCAGGTAGGTGGCATCGAGCGCTTGGAGTGCCTGGAGCGGCTTGTCGTCCATCAGCCGGATCGCAGCGAGCCGCGTGGCGACGCCGGCCCGCGCCGCGCCGACGAGGCGGTGGTCGACCTGATGCTGAAGCAGCTCACCCGCCTGATCGAGGAGGTCGAGTTCTACCAGGCGGTCGGCCAGGCGGCGCACGATCTCGTCGCCGCGCCGTCCGATCGGGGCGAAATCCTTGAAGTCGAAATAGAGCGCCAGGGCCTCGACGCCGGACAGCGCAGCGCCCTTGTCGGTGAGAAACAGGTCGTCGAACAAGGCCTGCGCCGCGTCGTGCACGCTGCGGGCCAGCGGCGAGTCGGAGCCCATTGCATCGGTGCGCCGGGCGGTGAGGAAGGCCTGACGCCATTGGCCAGTATCGGTATAGAGCCGCGCCAACGCGCCGAGGGCCTTGGGCACGACGTCGCCGCCGTGCCAGATCAAGGCGAGGGTCTCGAGCCGGTCGATGGCCTCGGCTGCCGGGATCTTGCCGGATGCGTTTCCGAGGATCACGGCGCGCAGCCGGGCAGCCACGGCGACGGGTGCGTCCGCGGAATCGCCGAGTTTCTCGTAGGCGTCGAGCGCCGCGACGGTCTGTCCGGTGACCTCTTCGATGCGGGCGCGGAGCAGGGCGAGGCGTTGCTGGGTGATGCGTTCGCTAGCCCGTGATCCGGCGGCGATGATCTGCCGGCTGGCCGAATCCCAGTCTCCGGTCTCGACGGCGGCTTCCGCAGCGGCGGTTCGCAGGATCGCCTGAAGGTCGTCCGGGTAGCGGTCGAGCACCCCGGCCGTCTCGCGGAAGGCGGAGTCCGCCGCCGGCCAACGGCCATCCAGCGTGTCGACATAGGCCTGCCACAGACGGGCTTCGGGATCGCCCTTGAGGATTTCGGCAGCCAGCCCCTTCCGCGCGTCGACGCTGCGGCCCATGCCGGCTTGAGCAGCGACGGTGAGCAAGGCGACGTCACGCTGCCCGGCGAGGACCGGATCGTCGGCAGCCGCGGCGTTGAGGGTGCCCAATGCCTCGACGCCGAGGCCATTGGCGAGTTGTGTGCGGGCCAGCACCATACGAAGCGGGCCGCGCAGGGCACGCGGCGCATCCGCGGCTGCCGCGAGCTGGTCGCGCAGCAACTCCCGGACATCGCCACGGCGCGACGCCTCCCACGGCGCGCGATCGATGGCGAGACCGGCGACGGCACTGAGGGGCGCCTCGACGCCGCGCGCTACCCCGGAGACGGCCATGCCGCCTTCCCTGCCGATGGAGACGCCATCGATGTCGGGTCGCACCAGAAGATCGTCGGCCTGCGCTAGCACAGCCACGCCTTGCCGGCTCGGCAGAAGCTCGAAATCGACGAACACCTGCCGCTTGGGCATTCCGGCCGGCTTCGGCCCATGGCCGGTGACCACCGCGATGCGTTCGCCGTCGAAATCGAACCATCCGGCCGATCCCGGATAAGGCAGTCGGATACCCACCGCGATGCGGCCGCTCGCCTCTGTCACGCGAATCGCCGACAGGCTGTCGCTGGCGGCAAGGTTTTCGCCGGCGACGAGTTCCCAGCCCGTCGGGGCGTCGGCCGGCCCGACCGGCACGAGGTCGAACAGCCGCTCGCGCGGCACCTTGAAGCGCAGAGCCACGAACTGTCCGGAGCGGATCGGCGCGTCCACGCTCTTGAAAACCGGGTCGCCCACCGGCACCGCGACCGGATCAGCGGTCTCGAACACCAGCGTGGCGATACCGGCCCGCTCGAACAGGGCGGCGGCAGGCAAGCGCCGGAAGGGGAATACGAGGCCCGGCCCAGCCGGGCGTATCACCGGAATGGGAGCGATGGCCGCGACGACGGGAGACGCTGGCGCCGAAGGCGGCTTCGGCGCCATGCCGGGCATCTTCGCCTCGATCGCCTTCGTCTCACCGGCCTTCGGTTCGGCACTGGCTGCTTCGGGAGTTTTGCCGTCGCCGACTTTGGCCTCGGCGGCCATCGCCTTGCGGGCGACGTCGATCGTGACGCCGTCCTCGTCGCGAAAGGTCCGGACCTCGTAGCCGGCGGCCGGGGTCACGAGGAGGCGTGCGCCCTCCGCGTCATCCTCCACCGAGAGTGCTTCGATGGCTGGTTTCAGACGCCCCCGCGTCGCGGTCTCGTCGATGCGCCATGCTCCCGGAATGGTCAGGCGCGTGGCGGCACCGGCCGCATCGAAGCGAGCCGTAGCGGAAAGCGGCGGGTTCAGCGTGAGGCGGGTGAGCGTCGGAAGCTGCGCGAGTTCGAGGGGGAGACGCTTGGGCTCCGCCGGCGGCTTAGCAGCGCGCAGGGCGGCCTCGGCCGTCTCGGTGCGGCGATACAATTCGGCCACCACCTCGGGCGGCAACGGTGGCGGCAGCCCGCTCCAATCCAGGGGCAGAAGATCGATGAAGACCATCTCACCGGCCTCCTGCACGTTGACGCGATAGGGGCGCTGCAGGGCGACACGCAGGCCTGTGCCGTCGGGATCGCGCCTGACTGCCGACACATAATCCGGCATCTCGGTGGCAATGCGCTCGGATACCGCCGGGCTGCGTTCGGAAAAGCCGATCACCAGCACGGCCCCGGAGATGCGGGCCTTCACCGAAACGTGGGTGTCGAAGGTGAGCACGACGCGTCCGTAGCGCTCGGCTTGCAATCCCTTGATGGCGGTGAGTCGGGCAGCTTCGGCCGGGACGCCGGCGAGCAGGCCGCCAGCAACGATCAACGCCGCGGCGAGTCCGGCGAAAGGCCGACGCCGTCGTGTCGCGCTATCGGCACGAAGAGCCATCGCAGGATACGCCAAACCCGAGGGGCGACCGGATACGCAAACGCACCGGGCGCCTTACGCCACACAATCCGCCCACTCTCCGGTATCGAGGCTAACGGGCGCTTAAGCGGATGATTGTCGGGCGCGACTACCCGGCGCCGGAGCATCGACCCGCGACGCGGATGCCGGTTCTCGAGCCGATGCTGTAGGGTCGGGAGTTCACTACTCGCGACCGTCCCGCAGTGATCGCCAAGCTGTCAGACCCGATCCTTCGGACCCGTAAGAAGAGCCGTCGATGCCGCGCTTTGCCGCCAACCTGACCCTGATGTTTACCGAGCGGCCCTTCCTCGACCGATTCGGTGCGGCTGCCGATGCAGGATTCACCGCCGTCGAGTTCCTGTTCCCGTACGCGTTTGAGCCGCCTGCCATCGCCGAGCGCCTCCGTCGGTACGGGTTGACGCTTGCCCTGTTCAACCTGCCGCCGGGCGACTGGGCGGCGGGGGAGCGTGGCCTCGCGGCCCTTCCGGATCGCTTCGCCGAACTCCAGACCGGCGTCGAGATCGGCCTGCGCTATGCTGCAGCCACCGGTGTCGCCCGGCTTCACCTGATGGCCGGCATGGCGAGCCAGCACGCCCCCGAGGCGTGTAGGGCTTATGGCGAGGCCGTCGCCTGGACCGCCCAGCGGCTGGCCCGGGAGGGTCTCGACCTCGTCATCGAGCCGATCAATGCCCGCAATATGCCGAGCTATTTCCTCGCCGATTTCGACGGTGCCGCTGCGCTCATCACCGAACTCGGCCATCCAAACCTGAAGCTGCAATTCGATCTCTATCACTGCCAAATCTTGCATGGGGACGTGACGACGCGGCTGCGCGACCTGATGCCGATCATCGGCCATGTCCAGACCGCGAGCGTGCCCGGTCGCCACGAACCGGGCAGCGGCGAGATGAACGATGCCTTCCTGTTCGCCGAACTCGATCGGCTCGGTTATGCGGGATTCGTTGGCTGCGAGTACAACCCGTTGTCCGGGACCGAGGCTGGGCTCGGCTGGTTCGAGGCCTATCGCGGGTCGCAATAGGCCAGTTCGCTTGGATAGAGCCCGTGGTACCGCGGCGCTGCACGCGCCGAACGGAAAGCCCGGCGCGATCGTGATGTTCGCGATGCAGCCTCGACCGCGTTTGACAGTGCTGAACGCGAGCCAACGGCCTGCCCGGATTGCCGCCTGCGGGAGGCCAGACCGATGCCTTACGAGCCATCTGGAATTTTAATCCGTGGTATATTGTATTCCTCGCATTTTGATGCATGATCGCCGCAAGGACCCAGAAGCCAGATTAAGAAAGATAATCGGGATGGAACTCCAGGACTCACCGTCCGCCAAATGGTGGCAGCTTGCCTTCGGCGTGCTCTGCATGGCGATGATCGCCAACCTGCAATACGGGTGGACACTCTTCGTCGACCCGATCGACGCCAAATTCCACTGGGGCCGCGCGGCAATCCAGTTCGCCTTTACGATCTTCGTCGCTACCGAAACGTGGCTGGTGCCGATCGAAGCTTGGTTCGTCGACCGTTATGGTCCGCGGCTCGTCGTCTGCTTCGGCGGCATGATGATCGCCCTGGCCTGGCTGCTCAATTCCCAAGCCACGTCGCTGCCGATGCTCTATCTGGCGGCGGTCATCGGCGGAATCGGTGCCGGCTCGGTCTACGGAACCTGCGTCGGCAATGCGCTGAAATGGTTTCCCCACCGACGTGGTCTTGCGGCGGGCGCCACCGCTGCGGGGTTTGGAGCCGGCGCCGCCGTCACGGTGGTTCCGATCGCCAAGATGATCGCCACCAGCGGCTATCAGGACGCCTTCTTGTATTTCGGCCTGGGGCAAGGGGCCATCGTGATGGTGCTCTCCGTCCTCCTGCGTAAGCCGTCCGTGGCGGTTCCTGTGCAGCGCAAGAGCCTCCGCCTTCCCCAGACCAAGATCGACCGCAGCCCGCGTGAGGCCGTCCGCACCCCGGTCTTCTGGGTGATGTACGCCATCTTCGTGATGGTGGCCTCGGGTGGCCTGATGGCGGCGGCGCAGATCGCGCCTATCGCTCACGACTTCAAGGTGGCCGACGTTCCGGTCAGCTTGTTCGGGCTACAAATGGCGGCCCTCACCTTCGCGATTTCGCTCGACCGGATCTTCGACGGCTTCGGGAGGCCGTTCTTCGGCTTCATCTCCGACAATATCGGCCGCGAGAACACGATGTTCATCGCCTTCTCGACGGCCGCGCTGGCGATCATCGTTCTGCTGACCTACGGCTCGCAGCCACTCGTCTTCGTATTCGCCACGGCGGTCTATTTCGGGGTTTTTGGCGAGATCTACTCACTGTTTCCGGCAACGTGCGGTGATACCTTTGGTTCGAAGTTCGCCACCACCAATGCCGGGTTGCTCTACACTGCCAAAGGCACCGCTTCGTTCCTGGTGCCCATCGCCAGCATCATCTCGGCGGCCTATGGATGGTCTGCGGTCTTCGCGATCATCATTGGACTGAATATCGTCGCAGCGGCGCTCGCGATGCTCGTCCTCAAGCCGATGCGAGCCCGCTATCTCTCGGACGACGGTGCAATCGAACCTGCCAAGATTCAGCCGATGCGACTCGCCTGAACGCGCAATCCGCGGCGTCCCGCAGACAAGTGCGGGGCGTCGAATCGAGGATGCCATCCAAACCAAGAAGCGGCCCGCGAACAATGCATCGCAGGGCCGCTTTGCCGTATTGAACCACCCGATACAGCGTAGCGTCCTTCGCCGTACGGGCATTGATGAACATACGGAGGCCGGCTCATGGCGGTTGCCCTGCTCATTCCCACCACGGCGGCCGCGACCTTCACGCTTGGCTGTGCGCTCATTCACGGCCAGCGCCGGCATCCCGAACGCATCACCCGCGTTCTGGTGGCTCTGACGCTGCTGGTCCTGCTGTGCTTCGTCATTCGCTGGACATCCAACGAAGCGGCGATTGCCGAAGCCACCGCCGATGCCGCCAATCCGTTGCTCGAGATGGGCGAGTGATCGATCGCCGGTGCGCGATGAGCTGGATGTTGGGACGTTAGGACTGTAGCTTTGCGCTGACGTCTCGGTTGCCTCTGCCGCCGAGGACAGAGTTTTTTAGTCCGCTTCGTGCTATCGGCGCATCACAGGTGCTGCAGTGGCAGGAAAGTCATCGCGATGGGCGGCGAGGAAGTGGGGCGAAGTGCCCGTCCGATGCCGACATCGACGCTCTGTGGCTGCCTTCGCGTCGCATGCGTCATGCTGATTGTCTGCGGTGCCGACTGTGAGACGGCGCTGGCGCAATCCGACGACGTCGCTGCCCTGTTCGAGCCGTCTACCGTGGTGTCTGTCGGTGCCCTGGGCGGCGTTGGTCCACGCTTTCAGGGGGCGCGCCGGGCCGGATTGTGGGGTTTGCCCTACCTGTCGTTCCGCCGTGCCGATGAAGCACCGGAATGGTGGTCGCCCGACGATGGGCTCGACGCGACGCTGATCGGCGAGGCCGGAGCGCAGGCCGGCGCCGTCCTCGATTTTCGAGACGGGCGGTCGACGCGCGATGCGCACCGCTTGGTAGGATTGCCGGGCCTTCCGCTCACCGTCGGCGTCGGCGTGTTCGGGGAGGTATGGCCCGTGGCGAACACGGTGCGACTGCGCGCCGAGGTGACCCAAGGCCTGCGGGCCCATGATGGTCTGCTCGCCAAGATTGCCGTCGACCTCGTCGCGCGCACTGGTCGATTCACGCTCAGCGTCGGCCCCCGGCTGGTGCTGGGCGATGCGGCTTCGATGCGCCTCGATTTCGACGTGCCGTTCGCCGCGTCGGTCGCCAATCCCATGTTGACGCCGTACCGCGCCACACCGGGCCTGCGCTCGGTCGGCGCCTCCGGGTCGCTAGCCTACGATTGGTCGGAGGCGTGGCAGACCATCGCGTATGCGCGTTACGATCGTCTGGTTGCGGCCGCGGCGGCGAGCCCCATCGTGCGCCGCTTCGGCACGGAGAATCAGGTCTCGTTCGGATTAGGCGCCATCTATGCGTTCCGCACCGCCGGCATCTGAGCCCGTCCCGCGAATCAGAGTGGCGATTTTACAACGCCAATTCGAAATTCCATTTTCAGTATTTTTCGCCCGGATTATTTCCAAATTTGTCTGGCACATGCTTCTCCCATTGGGGGAGGCACCATCTTGCAGCGGATTCCACTCACTGGCGCGACCGGTCTGATCGGGGGTGCCGTCCTGCATCACGCACTCGATCGGGACGATGCCACCGAGTGGGTCTGCCTGGTGCGTTGCGGCAGCGTGGAGCAGGGCCGCCAGCGCGTCGCTGCGCGCCTCTCGCGCTTCACCGACCCGTTTACGGCCCAGCGTCTGGCACGGAAAGTCGAGATCGTACCCGGCGACTTTACCCGAGCCGATCTCGACATGGATCCGCGCCTCGATGGCGTGACGCACATCCTGCATCTGGCCGCCGACACGTCGTGGTGGGGTGACGAACGAGTCTACCGCACGAATCACGACGGCACCCTGGCGCTCGCCCGGCGCGCCCGCGCCATGCCGGGGCTGGAGCGCTTCCTCCATGTTGGCACCGCGATGATCTGCGGCGCCGATGCACCCCACATCGTCGAGGAGGACGCCTACCCGCATCCGGACGCCAAGCACCTTGTCGCGTACACGGTGTCGAAGGCCGCTACCGAGACCTCGCTCGCAGAGAGTTTTCCTGATCTGCCGATCGTCGTGGCGCGTCCCTCCATCGTCGTGGGGCATTCGACGCTGGGTGCCGCCCCGAGCTCCAGCATTCTCTGGGTCGTGCGAGCCGCGGACCGGCTGCGGATGCTCCCCTGCGATCCGGACAGTGCCGTCGACATCGTCCCGGCCGACTGGGTCGCAGCGACGTTGTACGGCCTGCTGCTCAAGCCCGAGTTGAAACATCGGCTCTACCACGTCTCCGGTGGCGCCGCGGGCAGCACGCGCTGGGGCGACCTGATCCGCGCCTTCGAAGCCGCCGACCCCAGCGATGGCGACCGGGCCTTCACCCGTTTCGATCTCGCCGACCGAGCCGCTTTGCGCACTCGCTTTGCCGAAGTGTTCGGGCTCGACGGCTCGCTGAAGCAGGTGATGTTGCGGGCGACCCGGGCCTACTTCGCCTTCTGCGCACTCGACCTGACCTTCGCCAACGACAGGCTGCTCGACGAAGGCTTCGCGCAATCCCCGTCCCTGCCGATGTATCTTGCAACGTGCCTTGCGAGTTCGGGCGAGATTCTTGACCAGTTCGCAGACGACCTCGAGATGTTCGCGACGCCTGCCCCGATTGTGTGCCAACCCCTGACGGTGAGCGCATGAACCCCTTCCTGATCCTGTCGCTCGCCATCGGGGCGGAAGTGACCGCGACCCTCGCGCTGAAGGCGGCCGATGGCCTGACACGTCCGGGGCCGACGCTCGTGGTGGCGCTCGGTTACGGCACCGCCCTGTGGCTGATGTCGAGCAGCATGGACATGCTGCCGATCGGCGTCGTCTATGCGATCTGGGCAGGCGTCGGCATGGTCGGTGCCGCGCTCGGCGGTGCAGTGCTGTTCGACGAGCCGGTCAGCCCGATGATGATCGCGGGCATCGGCGTGATTGCATTGGGTGTGACCATCCTGGCATCCGCGCAAACACAGCATTGATCTATCCGGCCTCGTGATGGACCTCTATAAATAAAGCGGTTCCATACGCGCGACTGCTATTCCGGCGATGAACGCCGTCTCACTTCCGGCAGTCCAAGGTCCGGTGCCGCGCTTCGTAGACTTCTATCGGCCCGCGAACGTCTTTCCGGTTTCCTTCCATCCGCGTTTGCCCGGCACGCGAAGTGCACCGACTCCTCCGGAACGGACACTTTGAGACGCGAAAGTGTTTCGACCTGACACAGACAGGTCGATCCCTCGGGTGGGCGTCGGATCGGAGTGAAGATGACTTCCAGCCAACACGACGTGATCGTCATCGGCGCAGGCCTTGCCGGTACGAGCGCCACCTGCGCCCTCACGGCCGCCGGGCACCGCGTCGCGCTCATCGATACCCATGCGGTCTACCCGCCCGATTTTCGTGCGGAGAAGCTCGGCCAGCAGCAAATGGATCAGTTCGATCGGCTCGGGCTCGGCGGCCCGGCCCGCAAGGCGACGACGCCGGTGGACGAGATCTGGGTGTCGCGCTTCCGTCGCCTGGTTTCGCGTAAGGCGGTGCGGGAATACGGCCTGCACTATGCAGCTCTGGTCAACGAACTGCGCGCAGCATTGCCGCCGGCTTCGCCGCTCACCGTTGGGCGTGTCGCCGAGATCGAGACCGGACCCGACTTACAGACGGTGACGCTCAGCGACGGCCGTCACATGGAGGGGCGCCTCATCGTCCTCACCACGGGGCTTGGCGACGTCCTGCGGCGCAAGGCCGGTATCGCCAAACGGGTTCTCAGCGCCAAGCACTCGGTGTCCTTCGGCTTCAACCTCGCCGCACCGGTCTCCGCCTTCCCGTTCCCATCCCTGACTTATTACGGCGACGCGCTGTCGTCGCGCATTGCCTACGTCACGGTGTTTCCCATCGGAGAGACCATGCGGGTCAATCTGTTCGTTTATCACGACCCCGCCGATCCGTGGGTCAAGGCATTCAGGGCCAGCCCGGAAGCCTGCCTGCGAGACGCGCTCCCCGGACTCGCGCGCCATTGCCCCGACCTCACCGTGGCGGGGCCCGTAGAAATGCGGCCTGTGGATCTGGTGATCGCCGACGAGTACCGGCGCGACGGTGTCGTCCTGCTCGGGGACGCTTTCCTGTCGCCCTGCCCCATTCCGGGAACGGGAATCGGGAAGGTGCTCACCGATGTCGATCGCTTCTGCACGGTCCACCTGCCGCGCTGGCTCGAAACCCCCGGGATGACGGCGACCAAGATCGGCACCTTCTACGACGATCCGATCAAGGCGGCGTCCGATGCCCATTGCATCCACGCGAGCCTGTACTCACGGGCGATTGCAACGGATCCGGGACCGGCCTGGACGGCGCGCCGCTGGCGCAATTTTGCCGGGCGTCACGTGCTGCACGGGCTCGATGGCCTGCGAACGGCGATACGTCCGGCCGGAGCGTCCGCGCGCGCGCATTAGAATCCGCCCGATGGCCTGAGATTCAGTCAGGACCGTCTGAAGCGTGGCGCACGGGCCGATCCATCGATGAACTCGAATGCCGCGCTGCGGTTGAGCGTGTGCAGGCGGCTGCCCTTCCAACGCGGACCCGCGCGAAGGGTGGTCTCCACCGTCTGCGCGTAGCCACCCATGTCGAGGCGGTCGATACGGGCGAGCGCCAGCGCCTCGCCGTAACCTTTCCGGCAATCCTGGACCGGCCGGATCAGTGCACCGCCGCGGGAGACGATGTGTCCGGCCGGTCGTGCCGAGGCGATATCGACGAGGACGGGGTTTGCCGGATGCGCCACCCAGGGCCCACGGAAATCCGCCGCCGACCAGAGGTGGAGCGCGTCCGAGAACGAACCGATGCCCTGATCCTCACCGACGGTGGCGGCCGCATCACGAACCGTGGCGAACATCCACCAGCGGCCGCCATGCTCGACCAGCGTGGTATCGCTCGCGGTGACCTCCGACACGAGCGTCGCTTCCTTGATCCAGCCTCCCGGGAAGGCGGTGGATCGGTAGAGGTCGATCGTCCCGTTGGCGCAGCTTTCCGGGATCATCCAGAACGTCCCATCCCGCTCGAACACGAACGGATAGGATAGGTGGTAGGGCTCCTCCAGCACGGGAACCGGAGTGCCGAGCGGCCCATCGGGGCCGAAAGCCACCGCCGAAAGGATCGCCTTGCCGGTTGCGTGTGGATATTCCTCCACGAACAGCATCGTACCGCCTGCGTGGTCGATCGGAAACGGATCGGCATAGAAGCGATGGCCATCGTCGGGCAGGTCGCGCCATCCGCTCTCGGGATGCGTCCGCAGATCGACGAGATCGGGGCCGTCGAGCCGGCGCCAGCCAACCCGCCAGTGCGGCGCACGGTAGCACAGGTGATAGAGGCGCCGGACGATCGACCGAGCGAGCAACTTTCCTGCCCGCTTGCCCAATGCGGCTGCGCCGAGACCTGTGGGCAAGGCGGCGACAGCCCGTTCGATTTCGACGGCGTCGAGGCGTGGCCCGGTTCCGGCGAGCGCCGACAGGATCAGCGTCGTGGTACGGGCGAGACCATCCTCGAAGGAGGTCAGCGCCACGCCGCCGGCCTCGGTTCCGTAGCGTCCGGCCGCGATCACGCGGCCATCCTCGGCCAAGGTGGCGAGAGGTGCGCGCCCGGCGAGCAGCGAACCAAGAAGTCCGGCCTCACCCGCATGCCCGTCGAACGCGAGCCGCCAGATCCGGACGTCGGTGCTCACTGGTACGTCGCCGCACAGATCGATGACGATGTCGGGTCGGGTCGTCGAGGGCGGTGGAAAGGCCGCGAACGCCGCTAGGGAGACGGGACTCCACAGACCGTCGAGAGGCCGCCGGTTTAGCAACGCTTCGAGGCGAAACAGCAGAGCGGCCTTGGCGGGCAAGGCGGCGTCATCGGACTCGGGTCCCTGCCCTGGCCGGCGGTCGATCTCGATGACGATGCCCGGCAGCGCGGCGGCGCGTTCTGCGAGTCGTACATGCCAGCGGCGTGGTTTCCGCCCGTCCAGTCGCAGTCTCAGACGCATCGGGGCTCCGGTCTCGGATCGTCACTGTCGAGCCCGCTCACCTTAGGCATCACCGGATTGAGAAAGCCTTCATCCGCGTGCGGTCAGCCCGTTAACCGTTCGCTCACCACGTTTGCGCACGAAACGTTGCAGTCTCGGAAAAACGCTAACCCGTTGGGAAATCCTCAGGGACTGACCGGTCCTATGGAGGGCGTTGACCCGGAAGCGTCCACGGGGTCGCGACTCCTTGAGAGCGATGGCACAGATCGACAGACATATCGCGGCGGCGGATTGGATCGATCGCGGCGAGCGCGGGCGCCCAGCCCGGGCGCAGACCGACACGAGCGCCGAGATCGGCGACCTGTGGCGGATCCTGCACGCGCGTCGCGCCTGGGTGATCGGAACCGCCGCTTTTCTGGGAGCGATCGCCCTCGCCTACGGAATGCTGGCGCCGCCGCTCTACGCTGCCACCGCCCAGATCCTGATCGACCCGCGCGACAAGCAGATCGTTACCAACGACGTCAACCCGATCGCGATGGCCCCCGATGGCGGCGTGATCCAGGTGGAGAGCCAAGCCCGCGTCATCGAATCGGACTCGGTACTGACCCGCGCGGCCATCGCGGCCGGCTTGCTCACCGATCCGGATTTCGGCGGCACCAGCACCGGGCTGCTCAGCTGGACCCTGCGCACGCTTCAGGGCACCGGCGAAGGTACGCCAGCGGCCGAGGAAACCAAGGCGGAAGCACGCGCGGTGCGCGCGCTGCGGCGCAAGCTCGCCGTCAAGCGTGCCGACAAGGTCTTCGTCGTGGACGTCGTCGTCACCGCGGGCGATCCGGACAAGGCCGCGCGCATCGTCAATGCCATCGCCACCGCCTATCTTCAGGACCAATCGGCTGCCCGCGCCGCCGCGGCCACCCGCGCTTCCGGTGAGTTGCGCGCACGGCTCGACGACCTGCGCCGGCAGGTCAACGTCGCCGAGAACAAGGTCGAGCACTTCAAGGCCGAGAACGGCCTCATCTCGGCGAGCGGACGACTGATCAGCGAGCAGCAACTCGCCGAGAGCAACAACCGCATCGTTGCCGCGCGGGCCCGCACGGCGGAGGCACGCACCCGGCTCCAGCAGATCAAGGACGCGCGCGGCACCGCTTTCGGGCCCGACGCGACCCCGGAGGCGATCCAATCCGCAGTCATCGAGCGCCTGCGCGCGCAATTCGCGGAGCTGGCCAGCAAGGAGGCCGATCTGCGTACGCAACTCGGCGCCCGCCATCCCTACATGGAGGCGGTCCGCGCCCAGATGCAGGACGTGCGGCGGCTGATCGATGCCGAATTGAACCGCATCTCGAAATCCGCCGAGACCGACTATCAGCGCGCCGCCGCCAACGAGAAGGCGCTGACCGCCAGCCTCGACGACCTCAAGCAGGGCACCATCGTTTCTGGGGAGGCCTCCGTGCGCCTGCGCGAACTCGAGCGCGAGGTCGACAGCAGTCGCGCGATCTACGGCAATTTCCTCAATCGCGCCCGTGAGATCCAAGAGCAGGCCGGTATCGATACGACCAACGCGCGGGTCATCGGCTGGGCGCGGCCGCCGCAGGATCGCAGCTGGCCGTTGCGCATCCTGCTCCTCGTCGGCGGCGTGGTCAGCGGGCTGGGACTCGGAGCCGGCATTGCCTTCGTGCGCGAGTACCTCGACCCCACCATCCTGTCGCGCGGACAACTGGAACGCATCTCGAGCGCCTCGGTGCTCGCTGGCATGCCGGTGTTCGGCCCCAGGACCGAGCGTGCCGCCTGTGTCGCTGCGGCGTTGGCCCTCGACCGGGTAGCGGGCATGCGCGGACAGACCCGGACGACCGATCAGGGGCTTTGCGTCTTCGTCACCTCCGGTGTGGCGGACGCAGATGAGCGGCGCTCGATCACGCGGTTGCTGGCAGCGGTTGCCGTCACGCGCGGTGAGCGCGTCCTCATCGTTGAGGCCGACCTCGAAACCGGCGCGGCGACCAACCGGCGTGACGATGGCTTCGCGCAGGTGCTGATCGATGCAAAGCCGCTCCAGGACGCGACGACGCGCGACCCTTCGAGCGGAGCCCACCACCTCGCCCTAGGCGATGCGACGCGCCTGTCCCGTGACGCTCTCGATCGCACCAACATCGAGAATTTTCTCACCGAAGCCAGGTCTGCGTTCGACCTCGTGCTGATCGAGGGAGGCGCCCTCGCACTCAACCTGCGCATGACCGCGCTGGCGCTGGCGGCGGACCGCCTCCTCGTAGTGGCGCGCAACGGTGCGACCCGTCAACGTGATGTCCTCGATCTTCTCGATGTGTCGGAAATGATGGGCCGGCGTATCTCGGGCTCGGTCCTCGTGGGTGCCGGGACGGCATGACGGCTCTTGCCGGACCGGACGCGAACTTTTCCAGGCCGGTGCCGGCGATGCGCGGGCGTCGCTTTCCCCTCATGCTCGTCATCCTCACCGTGACGATCCTCGGCGTATCGGGCGGCCTGCTCTGGACGGTGGGCATCAATTACGACGGCCTCAGCGGCGGGGCACCGCAGAAGATCCATCCCGCGACCTATCTCGTCATACTGATGTTCGGCTGGGGTGCCCTGTCGCACGGCAATCCTGTCGGCTACCTCGTCCACGCCGCGCAGGTCCGCCCGGCGGGGATGCTACTGGCGGCCGCAAGCATCGGGCTGTTCCTACATATCGTGCTGAGGGCCGGACCCGGAATGGCCGGGGCGCTCGACACCTTCCTGCTTCCGGGCCTCCTCGTGATCGTCCTCGCCGATCGCGACGCCGGTCTTTGGCGTCAACTCGAACTCACCGTCCATGCGGTCATGCTGGTGAACGCCCTTCTCGGCCTCGTCGAGTTCGGCACCGGGCACCTGTTCTTCCCCTATCGCCTCGACGGCGAGGTGTTCTCCACGGACACGCGCTCGGCCGCGCTGCAGGGCCATCCTCTCGGGAACGCGACGCTGACGGCCTGTTACGTTCTGGCATTGATCGGCGGCGGCGGAACGTTCACCCCAATGGGGCGGGCCGGAATGATCGGCCTGCAACTCGCAGCTCTGGTCGCATTCGGCGGACGCTCGGCGATGGTGGTGACGCTGATCCTCGGTGGGGCCAGCGGATTGCTGGCGCTGCATCGCACCCTGCGCACCGGGCGGGTGCCGCTGCTGGGGGCCGCCGCCGGAATCTTCCTTCTGACCTTGGCGCCGCTGGGAATCGGAGGCCTCGCTGTCGCCGGGTTCTTCGATGCCCTGCTCGGGCGCTTCATGGCCGATGGCGGCAGCGCCAATGCCCGCGTGGAGATGTTCGATCTCGTCGCCAGCGTGCCGCTGCGCGAGCTCCTGGTCGGCCCCGAAATGGCGTTGGTGGAAAGCCTGCGGCGGGTCAGCGGCCTCGAATGGGGCATCGAGAATCCGATCGTCCGGACCCTGCTGTATCAGGGCGCATTCATGACGGTGCTCCTCACCGTGGCGGTAACGCTGTACCTCATCGAATTGGTGCGCCAGTGCCGGCCGGGTACGGCGCTTCCGGTCCTGGCCTTCGTGATCCTGAACAACACTTTCGAGGGGCTCGGCGGCAAGACCACGCTGCTGGCCAAGTTCGCGATCCTGCTCCTCGCGCTCTATCGTCCGCTCACCGAACCGGTTCGGCCATCGGAACGCCGAGCCCGAGCGCTGCGATAATCGCGGGATCGAGCCGGCGGGTGACATCGTCCATCAGGCCCATGCCGTCGAACAGGTTCCAGAACGCCCAGCCGAATCCGAAAGCTTCCGCCGCCTCGCGCACATCGCGGACGTAGCGCGCCCGGTCCTCGGGTTCGGCGGCTACGTAGCGGGCGTCACTGCGCAGCGCCCCGAACTCGCCCATCAGAATAGCGTGCGGCGGGATCCCGTGGCGTTCCGCCCAGTCCCTCACCGCGGAGAGGTGGTGCGTCACGAACCGGCGGTCCGGCTGTGCGGCGAAGTACTGTTCGAGTTTGGCCTTGGTGATCGTGTAGGCCTCGGCCTTGTCCGTCGCCGAGGTGGCGACGTCGGCATCCATCCGCGCCCGGACCGCTGCCAGAGTGCAGTCGAGCGAGCCGGCGGAGGCCGGCCAAGGCACGCTGTTCAAGTCGCGGTAGACTGGTTCGCGCATCCAGGGCGCGCCCTGGTGACTAAACAGGTAGGGCTCGTAGAAGTGCATCGTGAACAGCACTGGTGCAAACCGTGCCAGCGCTGTCGGATCGAGGGCGACGAGACCGGGGATCATGCCGCCGCAAGCCCCACCCGCGACCAGGGTCAGGTTGGGCGCCTCGCGGCGCGCGGCCTCGAGAAGCTCATCCTGCAATGCGGTCCAAACCGCCGAGCCGCAGGCCTGTGGCGGCTCGTTCACCGGCTCCAAGGCGATCCGTCGGGAGCCGGTCGCATGGAGCCTGCCCGCCAGTTCACCGATGAACCCGCGATACGCCGGCCAATGCGGCGCCTGCGCGCTGCCGTAGAGCCTGTCGGGGGTCCAGTGATGCGTGGCGGCGTTGGCCTGGACGTTCACCACCACCGAAAGGTCGGCCGCCAGGATCGCCGCGACGGCCTCCATCAGGTCGGCGATCAGCGTTACCCGCTGGGCACCGGAGGTGGCGAGGAACGGTCCGGGATCGACCGGGAGGCGCAGGAAATCGAATCCGGCGGCGCGCAGCCGCGCGAGGTCGTCCCGGCTCGGAATCGGACGGCCGGTCTGGAAGGCCGGCCAGCCATAATCCGTGCGCGGCGGCGGGTACTCACGCGTCAGCGAGAACCAGGGCCAGGCATTGACGCCCCGACGCAGACGTAACGGAGCCGCGTTTGTGGTCGTCGCCAGTGCGGGGCCGAGGAACGGCAGAGCCGCCGCTGCGAGCAGGTTTCGCCGCGTCGGACCGCCTGTCTTCACGAGGCTATAGCCGACTCGGGGAGCTCGCGCTCCGCCGCACCGTAACCGCCCAGAACCTGAATCTCCGTCTCGTATTCCTGCAGGATCGTAGTCCAGGTGAATCGTTCGGTGGCACGGACCAGAGCCGCGCGTCCGGCGGTGCGAACCGCGATATCGTTGACGATGGCCGATTCGATCAGCCGCTCGCAGGCATCGGCGTCGGCAAAATAGAATTGGTCGGGACCGGCCGTGCCGCGGTTGAACGGGTTGTCGTGCGCGATGACGGCGTTGCCCGCCCACAGCGCCTCGACCAGGGATGGATTCGTGCCGCCGACCGTGTGGCCGTGCAGATAGGCGCGGGCATGAAAGCGTAGCGACTGGATCGTCTCGCTGTCGTAGATCGCCCCCGGAAACATGACTTCGTCGCTCGCCGCCGCCTGGACCGCTCGGTGATAGGGATTGTCGTCGGACAGGGTGCCCAGCACCACGAGCTTGATCCCCCGCTTCTCGCGCGAAAACGCCTCGACCATCGTCAGGATGTTGTTGTCCGGCTCGATCCGGGCGATCGAGGTCATATAGCCTTGTGATTCGAGCCCCAGGGCGCGGATCGGCGCGGCGGATGCCGCCGAGATCGGGTTCCCACCATAGGCGATCGTCGCGATGGCCGAGCGCGGGCGGCGGGTGGCCACATGGTCGGCGATGGCCGGATGGTCAGCCACGAGGCGCTGCGAAGCCCACGCAGCGATCCACTCGTTCACCCAGAACCAGGCGCGCACGGCGGGCGACCATTTCGGGCGCTTCCATTCGATCCCATCCATGTTGGTGAGAATCTTCCGCCCGGCCAGGCGCAGGTAGGGCAGGAAAATCGCGCCGTTGTAGCCGAGCACGAGGGAGACGCTGTCGCGCCGGGCGGCATCGCGCACGCAATGCCAGTCGAATTCGAGGGTCGCCTTCGGTCCCTTGGAGGCGACGTCGACATGGATCAGCTCGACGCCCTTCCAGGTGCTCGTCGTGATGCGGTCGCCCACCGTCTCGACTTCGTTCTGGCAATAGACGCCGACATGCCAGCCGCGCCGCACCAGAAAGAGAGCGAGCTTTTCCGCGAACGTCTCGAAGCCGCCATGAGCCGCCGGGATGCCCCGCGTTCCCAGAATGATCAGTGAAGGCGTCTGCATCTGCATCGAACCGGCTCCATTCGGTCGCGCTCTGTTCCGAAAAGGGACAAAAGCATGTGTCTCGAAGGCAGATGCGCAATGGATGGGCCGGGCTTACTTCTTGCTGATCATCGCCAAGAGACCTCTGGCATTGCCATTACGGGTCAGGGAGCGGTCGGCATCATGCTTATCACCTGCGTTCATCAGGGTTTCGAACTCTACGGTTCGGACCGGAGCTTCGTGGAGAGCGTCCGCATCCTCCGCGCCGCCTATCCGCAAGCGCGGATCGACGTGGTTCTTCCGCGCCACGGACCGATCGTGGCGCCGCTCTCAGAGCTGGCCTCGCAGATCCTGATCGAGCCTCTGTGGATCCTGCGGCGGCGTGACCTGCCCCGCCTGATGACCATCGGGCTTCTCACCCTGCCGGTGGCGATGCTGCGCGCCTGGAAGCGTCTTTCGGCGAGCGACCTCGTCTACGTCAACACGTCGGTGGTGGCGGATTATCTGCTGGCGGCGCGCCTGCGTCCGGGGCGCACCGTCCTGCACGTCCACGAAATCCCCCAGGGTGCAACATTGACGGTGTTGCGGACGCTGATCCGGTGGAGCGGCGCCGACGTGATCTTCAATTCCCGCGCCACCGCTGCGGCCTTCGCCCTGCCCGAGACCGCGCGCAGCCGGGTCGTCTACAACGGGATTGCGGGGCCGGCAGTCCCGGAACCCAAAACCTATGACGGACGCCGGCCCCTGCGCCTGCTGATGCTCGGCCGTGTCAGCCGGATCAAGGGACAGGAAGTTCTGGTGGAGGCGATCCGCCTGCTGCCCAAATCCGTTCGTGATCGGGTCTCGGTACGCATTGTCGGCAGCGCCTTCGAGGACGTGGCCCGCGAGGCCGCCCTCGCCGCCACCATCGCGGCTGCGGGCCTGACGGACATCGTTACCACGGCGCCCTTCGTCGACGACCCGTCGGACCTCTACCGTTGGGCGGACATCGTCGCCGTGCCGTCCCGTCTGCCGGAATCGCTCGGCCGGGTGGCGATCGAGGCGATGTCCTACGGGCGCCCTCCCCTGGTGTCGCGCATCGGCGGCCTCACGGAAATTGTCGAACCCGGCCATACCGGCTGGGTGGTGGCGCCGGACGATGCCGCCGCGTTGTCGGCGCAGATCGAGCGGATCGTGACGGACCCGCGCGCCTGGAACGACTTCCCGGCCGCCGCCCGCGCCCGCTACGACGCGCTGTTCGACGAGAAGGCCGCCGCGGAGGGCATCACGGCGATGATCCGGGCCCGGCTCGGCGGACGCTCTCGCCTTGCGCCGCGCCAACCCCTCGCTTCGGTGGAATCGTGATGCACTCGGTCAAACGCCTCGCGCGCCGCTTTATCCTGATGCTCGGTGGAGAGGTTGCCCAGAGCGCCTTCCACTTCGGGCTCAACATCGCGCTCGCGCGCTCGCTGAGCCCGCATGATTACGGGCGCTTTGCCATTCTCTTCCTGGTCGGCGGTCTTGCCCTGACCTACGTCCGCGCGCTCGCCGGAGTGCCCGCGGGCATCTACATCCCGGCGCGGGCCGAGCGCCGCAGCGCGCGCGGCTACGAAGTCAGCTTCGGGTCGGCCGCGCTGCTGATCTCGGGCGGCATCGGCGTCGCGGTCTCGGCGGCGCTGTGGATCGGGTCCGACATCGCTCCCATCGCCGGCGGTCTCTTCGTCGGCCTGTGGAGTCTGCGGAGCTACATCCGCCTCGCGCTCTTCGCCAAGCGGCAGGCTGCCGCATCCGGCCTCGGCGATCTGGTCTTCGCCCTGTCGGGAGCAGGCCTCGCCGTCGCGATGATGCACGGCGAAGGCGTCACCCGGCTCGATGCCATGCTCACGGCTCTCGCCTGCGCCAATGGGCTCGGCATCATCGCGTCGCTCATGGCGTTGCGTCAGCCGGTGCGGATCAGTTTCGGACGCGGCATGCGGCGGCGGTACCGCGCTCTCGGAGCGAGCCTGTCGTGGTCGCTGGTCGGTACCACCACCGCCAACGTCCAGGGGCAGGGCCAGAGCCTGCTCGTCGCCTTCGTCGCCGGGCCCGCGAGCTATGCGCCGATCGCCGCCACGCTGGTGCTGTTCTCGCCCTTGCGCCTGTCGGCCTCGGCATTGATCAACATGGCACAGCCCGAGATCGCCGGGCATCTGGCCGCCGGCCGGCCGGACCGGGCCAAGCGGGTCGCCCTCCACTGTGCTGGCCTGCTGGCGCTCGGCGGCGTCGCCTATGGCGCCGCTGTCCTGGCATTCTTGCCATTGATCGAAGCCAAACTGTTTGCCGGCCAGTTCGCCCACGCACCGATGGTGCTGATCGCGGTGCTGGCCTGGGCGATCGTCGGCGTCTCTCTCCTGCATGCGCCCTTCCGGGTCCTTCTCGAGACCGTGCAGGCATTCCGGATGCTGGCGGCGCTGGCGGCCGCTAGTGCGGTGGTCGGCGGGGTCGTCGTGGTCGGTCTGCTCTTGGTGTCGGCCCCGGCCTGGTCGCTCCTCGGCGTCCTGATCTCCGAATGCGTCGTACTCGGATATTGCGGATTCGCCCTCAGGCCCTGGCGCCGGATCGCCGGATCGAGCGGGTCCTCCAGCCCCGACAGTCCCGGCCTCGCCCTGGTTTGTCTGTGAAATGCCGACGGCTCTTCAAGCGTCTTTAACATCCCACTCTCGAAGCAATCATGGCCGGCAATTGTCCGAGCCGAGGAGTCGATCCATGAGCGTTCAGACGGCGCCTATCGCCTTGTCCGCCTCCGCCAAGCCGGCGACGGCCCCGGTTGCGGTCCCATCGTCGATCGCGCCGGTGGCCTCGGCGCAAACGGGCGCCTACACCGCGCGGCTACACACCGCGCTGGAGGCGATCGCGCCGCTGTGGCGCAGGTTCGAGACCGACGGGGCTGCTACCGCCTATCAGCGGCTCGATTGGACGGGCCGCGTCGTCGACCATCTCGCTGGTCCGATGCGCGCCGCGCCGTTGGTGGTCGAACTGGTGGAGACCGACACAGGCCGCCAGGTCATGCTCGTTCCGCTCGCGCGCGTCCGGCATCGGGGCTACCGGGTCATCACGTGGCTCGACCTCGGTGTCTGCGACTATGCCGCCCCACTCCTCGCCCCCGGCATCGATTTGACCTCGGAGGCGATGGCGGATGCCTGGAGCGCGATCCGCAAGGTTCTGCCGCGCGCCGACCTCATCCGCATCAGCCGCATTCCGGCTGAGGTCCAGGGCCGCGCCAATCCGGTGGCGAGTCTGGAGCGGTGCCGCCGGATGGAGATGCAGGCCTCGGGTGTCGCCATCGACGGCGATGCGGCGACGCTGCTCGATCGCCTCTGCCGCCCGAGCGCGCGCAAGGACATGGCGAAGATGCGCCGGCGGCTCGACCGGCAGGGCGAAGTGACCTTCGTGAAAGCCTCCACCGCCGCCGAGGTCGACATGATCTTCGACGCCCTGGTGGAACAGCGCCGAAGCCGGTTTTCCGAAATGGGCCGCTTCGACCTGCTCTCCCGCCCCGATGTCGAGGCATTCTACCGCGCCGGAGCGCATGAGGGCCTGTCCGGGGGCCCGGCGCGTCTGTTCGGCCTTTCGGTCGGCGGGACCTGGATCGCCGCAGCCTACGGCCTCGTCCATGCCGGCACGTTCCACGGCATCCTGCTGACCATGGCGGGCGGGGCCTGGCGCAACACCTCGCCGGGCCTGCACGTGGTCGCCGACAGCATGACGTGGGCGCGCGCCGCGGGGCTCGACTATTTCGACTTCACGGTCGGAGTGATGCCCTACAAGGAGGATTTCGGCGTCCAGACCCGGGATCTCGACGAACTCGTCGAGGTCGTCACCCTGCGCGGCCTCGTGGTCACGCAGGCCCTGCGCCGTTCGGAGCAGACCAAGGAATGGCTGCGCACCCATCCCGAATGGTACGCCAAGGTCCAGAAGGCCCGCCGATGGCTGCGCCGTAAGGCGCTGTGACACCGAATCGCGTCAGGGTGCGCTGTTCGGGTCGATCCGGTCGGGCCAGCACAGCCCGCGTTTCTCGGGTGCGAGCAGATGCTGCGGAGTCGCCAGCACTCGCCCCGCTGCCGCGTTTTGAATGACGTCCAGTCGGGCGAGATAGTGGAAGAGCGGCCCATCGTTGGGCGGCACGCTGCCGGCCGTCAGGAGGTTGCAGGTGCTGATCGAAAACGTCGGGGTTCGCAGTGCGCGAACGATCTCCTGCAGCGGGGCCCCGGCTCCGACTGCGATCACCGCCACGGTCGCGGCAACGCGCCAGAACGGAGCGGCTTTTGCGGTCACCTGACCGAACCGCAGGGCGAGGAGCGCCAAGGCCGGAATCGAGGCGCGCATCACGAAGTCGTTCATCCCGATCCGATAGAACGGCACCAGGAGGAGGAGCCCGACGATCAGGGGCATGTCCTTGCCGAGGACATCGCTACCCTCGGCCGCCGCGTCGGGGCGCGCGAGCCTGAGGATCAGAAGCGCCGGTCCGAGTTCGAGGGCGATGAAGACGCCATACCCGATGAGGAAGTTGGCATCGATCGCCGCAAGGCCATGCGCGACGCGCCCGCCATCCGCCACCAGATAGAGCGCGATCGGGAGTAACCCGAGGCCCGTGAATCCCAGATGCGCCAGATCCCGCAATCCGAATCGTCCGCCTGCGAGGTCCGCCAGGGTGGCACGCGCCAGGAACGGCAGCGCGCCGATCATGCTGAGCGGAGACCAGAATGCGCAAAGCCCGAAGACGCAGATCAATGAGGCCGCACTCAGCCGGCCGCGATGCCAGAGCAGATAGGCCGCGACGAATGCCCAGCCCGAGGCGGCATGATTGGGCACCCAGAAAATCTGCGTGACGTGCGACGAGAATTGCAGGCTCGGCATCCAGTTTTCGATATGCCGGCCGAGATCGAGTGGCTTGCCGAGTAACCATGTTCCGACGACATCCCAGCCGCCGAAGAGCACGAAGACCACCAGCACCCACAGCGAGCGCCGTCGTGGCGGGAACGCACGTCCGAACCCATAAAACAGACAGCCGAACAGGATGCCGTTCTGGCCGAGCAGCGCCGCATGGCCAGCGGCGAGACCGAGGATCTTTCCGATCGCGGCGGGTACCAAATACAGACCGAGGGGCGCGCGCAGAACCGTCGCGTCGCCATCATACCGGTAGCCGACCGGCCAGGGTTGGGCCACGAGGTCGTGCAGGACGGCGTCGCGGATCAACCAATCGTCGTTGGCAAAGAACAGGTGCGCCTGGCCGCCCAAGCAGCACAGGGCGAAGCCGGCGATGAGAGCGATGATGAGGAGCTGGCCGTCCAGCGGTTCTGCGATGCGCGCGAGATCCCGCAGCAGGAAGACCAGAGAGGCGAGGACGCAGCCGATGCACCCGATGGCGAGGAGCGGGCTCGCAAGGTGGGTCGCGAGGAACAGCAGGTTTGGCACCGCAACGACCACGATGACCGCTGCGAACGGAAGATGACCGAGGCGCGCGCTGCGATGGACCATCCTCCCGTCGCGCGCGCCGGCAGCGAGATTCGATGGCGTCACGTCGCTGATCGAGGCGGCTCGGTCTGCCGAAGCGGTTTGCGCGCCACCGTCAGCAGGTTCCCGACATTGATACCGATCAGCCTCCCGCCGATCCCCACGGCGTCCGCGCCCGCGATCGCTGCGGCTTTCAGACGGGCCGGTACCGGCAGAAGACGCAGCCAGTATCGCAAGGGGTAGACATTGCGGATCGCACCGATGTCGATGGCTTCGAAGCCGCCATCACTGAGCAGCCGGTGCAGGCTCGAGCCGCAGAAGAGCTGCATGTGCTCGATGTCGATGATCGGCGAGCGGCGCCTCAGCAGCCGGTTGATCGGCGCCCGATAGTCGTGGGTCACGAAGGCGATCGCGCCGCCGGGACTGAGCAGATCGTAGGCCGCTCTGGTCAGGGCGGACGGGTCGGGCACGTGCTCCAGGGTCTGGAAGCAGGTGACCAACGACAGGCTTTCCGGCGCGTGATCGGCCGGATTGAACACCCCGACGCGGATCAGGTCTCGCAACTCGGGCGGCGCGGCATCGACGGCAGCGTGCGACGGCTCGATACCGATGATCTCACCGAACCCGAGCCGTTGAAGCTCGCGCAGGAAAATGCCGGTGCCTGTCCCGATCTCCAGGGCTGCCCCGTCGCGGCCGACGCCATCGAGCTTCGAGCCGAGCGCCTCCCCGTAGGTTCGTGCGGCATGGACCGCCTCCTCGGCCGAATCGTAATCGGCCGCCGCGTAGGCATGGGCGAGAACCTCAGCGCTCGGCGCTTCGGCGGCATAGACGGTTTCACAGCCAAGGCACCGCACCAGCCGGAACGACATGTATTCGGGCAATTTGCGGGAGGCGAAACTGAAGGTGCCGATACGGGCCGGGTCGACGGAGGCCGACAGGAACGGGGTCGCCCGGCTTTCGGGCGCGGTGCAAACGGGGCAGCTGCGGCCGCCGAGACCGTCCAGAATGCTGGTGGCGTCGGTGCTCACGAGCGCATCCGTCCGTCGGGAAGAAGATCGCTCGAAACGCCGTTGCGGATCAGAGCGGCCCGAATGAGACGTGGACGTCTCTTTACCTCCTCCATGATTTTGGCGACGTACTCGCCGATGAGACCGAGGCCGAACAGGTTGAGCGCTCCGAAGAACAGGATCGCCAAAAGCAACGTAGTCGCCCCGCGCGGCGCGATGTCGGGGACGAGGAGACGAGCAGCGACAAGGCCGACGCTCAAGATCGCCGTGAGACCCAGAAGGGCGACCCCGGCAGCGGTGAGCATCTTGAGCGGCGTATTGCTGAACGAGAAGATCCCGCGCTTCGCCCATTCGAGGTTCGACAGCAGGTTGTTGGTGCTCGTGCCGAACATCCGCTTGGGACGGACGTAGTCCACACCTGTCTGGCGGAAGCCGACATAGGCCCGCAGGCCGCGCATGAAGAGATCGCGCTCGGGGCAATTCAGGAGCCAGCCGACCACGCGCCGGTCCATCAGGGAAAAATCACCGGCGTCGTGCGGGATGCGGATGTAGCTGAAGGCCGCGAACACGCGATAGAATGCCTTGTAGAGTAGCTCCCACACCATCGGCATGTCGCGCTTCACGCGGCGCCCGTAGACGACGTCGTGGCCGGAGACCCACGCAGCGTAGAACTGCGCGATAAGCTCGGGCGGGTCCTGAAGATCGCCGTCGAGGAGGACGCAAGCCTGCTTGGTGGCCATCTCCATGCCGCTACGAAACGCCATCTGCGAACCGAAATTGCGCGAATGCGTGATCCCGAGCACATGCGGGTCTGAGGCCGAGAGTTCGCGGATACGCTCGCCGCACCCGTCGGGGCTGGCATCGTTGACGAAGATGATCTCGTAATCGACGTCGAGCTTGCGAAAGACCGCCGTGAGGCGCGCATGCATCACCGGCACGGCCTCCTCGTCCTTGTAGCAGGCGATGATCGCCGCGATGCTGCGTCGACGTGGGGCGGATCCGTCGCGCTTGGTCAGTGCCGACAGATCGCGATCGGCCTCGCGCATCCAGGCGCCCATGTGCGCGAGGCCCTCGGACAGGGGCGTCCGGGCGCGCCATCCCAAAAGGCGCTCGGCCTTGGCCGGATTCGCCTGCCAGCGAGTCAGGTCCCAGCGCCGCTCGGGCATGGCGCCGAAACGCGGGGTGTCGGCGAGGGTGAAGACCGAGCGGGCGATGTCGGCCAGATCGCGGATCGTGGTCTCGATGCCGGAGCCGATATTGAAGGACTCGCCGTAGAGGTCCAGGGACATCTTGGCGGCGGCGCGCACGAACGCGTCGCAGACGTCGTCGACATAGACGAAATCACGCGCGATCCCCGGATTGACGAAGTCCGGATAGGTGCCGGCGAGCCCGCGCGACACCAGCGCCGGGATGAGCCGGGAGGCATCCTCAAAAGGTCCATAGACCGAATAGAGTCGCAGGTTCACCACCGGCAGGTGTCGGGTCTTACCCGCATAGGCGAGGTAGTGACCGGCCGCCGCCTTCGACACGGCGTAGGGACTATTGGGGGACAGCCCCGCATCCTCGGCTGGTGCCGCCGAATTGGAGCCGTATTCGGAGGAGCTGCCCGCATGAACGAAGGCGGCGAGCCCGCCGCTCAGCGCCAGAAGCTCCACGAGATTGACCAGGGCGGTGAAGTTCGTCCGGTAGATGAGATCGGCATCGTCCTCGAAGGAATAGGCGCCGTAGGCAACGCAATCGAAGACCGTTGCCGGGCGGATCGAGTCGACGAAGTTGCGCGCCGCCGAAAGGTCCGTGAGGTCGACCTCGAGCAGCTGGGCAGGGTCGATGTCGCGCAGCCGCGGCGCCGGCAGGTTGCGCACGATGGCAAATACGTCCGAGCGCTGCGCCAGGAGGTGGCGGAACAGGTTGCTGCCGACGAAGCCCCCTGCCCCGAGGACGGCGATGGGCCCCTTGAGTGTGCCGATCCAGGCGGCGGGATCGTCGGTCATGCGGCGGCCAATGCCAATGCGGCGCTGCGGATCGCGGGCGCGTCGAGACCGCTCTCGCGGCGATGGAACCCTTGCGAGCCATAGGTGCCTGACGGATATCCGGCCGCATTGAGCGTGCGGAACCCCTCGACGGGCAGCCCGCGTTCCAGGCACCAGGCCGCAAGGCTGTGGCCGAGTCCGCCCTGGGCCACGTGCTCTTCGATCACGCAGAGCCGGCGACTGGCGCGCACCGCCTCGATGAAGGCATCGGGTGGGGGGCACAGACTCAACGGCAATTCGCTCACCGCCCAGAGATCGGCATCCTGCAGCACGTCCTCCGCGGCGAGGGCAGCCCAGGCGACACCCGCCATCGGGCCGACGGCGACGATGACAGGGCCGGTCCCCCCGCGAAGGCGCCGCCATGGGGCATAGGCCGGAGCCACTTCTCCTGCCGGCATCTCGCCCCGGCCGAGGCGAATGTAGGCCGGCCCCGCAATGGCGCCGGCGGCCGCCACGGTGGCGGCCACGTCCTCGTCGAAGGCGGGCACGAAGATATGCAGGTTCGGCAGCGTCGAGAGGATCCCGTAATCCTCCAGCGCATGATGCGTCGCGCCCATGACTCCGTAGCCGTAGCCACCGCCATTGGCGAGCATCCGCACCGGCAGGCCGTGGAGGCAGACGTCGTTGCGGATCTGCTCGAAGGCGCGGGCGTAGCAGAACGGCGCGATGGTGTAGGTCCAGGGCTCCAGGCCGTCGCTCGCCATGGCGGCGGCCACCGTCACCATGTTCTGTTCGGCGATGCCGGCATTGATGAAACGCGCGCCCAGCACGTCGCGCAGCGGCTCGAGCGCTCCGAAGCCGAGGTCACCGGTCAGGAACACGAGGTCGGGGCGCTGGGCACGCGCGACCAGGGCGTCGCAGAGCTGGCGCCTCATGGTGGTGGCCTCCCGACGACCGCGTCCCGAAACTGATCGTCAGTGAGCGGTAGGTAGTGGCTGTCCATTCGTCCGGCGATCTCGGCGACGCCGTGTCCTTTCACCGTGTGCAGCACGACGACCACGGGCCGGCCGGTCCCGGGCACCAGCGCCCGGCGCATCTCGGGCAGGTCGTGGCCGTTCGCCTCGCGAATTTCGACATCGAAGCCGCCGAGGGTGGTGGCAAGCGGCTCCATCGAGGCCACCTCGGCGGTGCTCCCGAAGCCCTGGAGGCGGTTGTGATCGATGAGAATGGTCAGATCGCCGAGCCTGTTGTGGGCCGCGAAGATCAGGGCCTCGAGAGTGGAGCCTTCTTGCCACTCGCCATCCGAGGTCAGGCAGAACACTCGCCGCGCCCGTCCCTGCAGGCGTGCCGACAGGGCGAGGCCCGCCGCCAGCGAAAGACCGTGCCCGAGGCTGCCGGTTCCGAACAGGATGCCGGGAACGCCGCGTGCGGGTGGGTGCCCGGCGAGACGCGTGCCCTCGGCGTGAAAAGTGTCGAGTTCGGCGTCGCCGATGAGCCCGCGGCTCCAGAGAGTGACGTAGTAGGCGCCGGCGGCGTGGCCCTTGGAAAGGACGAAACGATCCTCGGGCCGCAGCAGCTCGTGATGCAGAAGCATCATGACATCGAAGGCGGAAAGGTTACCTCCGAGATGCCCGACGCCGGCCGTGTGATGCATGGCCAGGAGCCGCCAGCGGGCGAGGCGCAGCAGCCCGGGTTCGAGCGTGCCACGCGCGGCTGGCGCAGCGTCGCGCACGGCGACGCGAGGGTTCGCTCCTCCAGTGCGCCTTACACGAACCACCATCCGACCGAGTTCCAGATTCTTCCGGCCGAGGAACGCATAGGCATGGTTACCGCCGGCTTAACGCCGGGGTGGACCTGCGCGCAGTGGCCGCCTCGATCACCTGCAGCAGGGTCTCGCGTTCCGTCGATGGCTCGAACAGCGGCGCGCGCGCGGCGCAAGCCCGCTGCAAGCTGTCGAGAAAATCCGCCTCCTGCTCGGCGCGCAGCAGCAGCGCGGCCAGGGCCGCATCGTCTTCTACCGGGAAATAGCCCGGATACGCCGGACCCAGCAGCCCGACCGAACCGGGGATGTCGGAGCTGATGACCGGAAGTCCCGCCACGACGGCTTCGGAGATGACGTTCGCACCGCCCTCCTGCCGTGAGCTGAGAACCATCAGCCGGGCCCGGTTCAACAACCGCCGTACCATCGCGCCCGGCACATCACCGAGCCACTTGTAGCGCGGGTTCGCCTCCATCTCGGAGCGGGCCTGCGCCGCCCATGTATCGTCGTGCGCGCCGCCCAGATGCGTGATCCGGATGCGGGATGTGGCCGGCAGGCGGCGTGCGGCCGCGGCGGCACGGAACGGATCCTTTTCCTCGCGCAGATGCCCGACGACGAGGACTTCGAAACACGCATCCAGCGCCGGCAAACGGTGCAACCGCGGCACCGCCGATTGGAAGACGACGTGGAGTTTGTCGCGATACCGGGCGGGGATGGCGGCGGGAACAAGGTCGTGGAGGCCCACCAGCGCATCGGCGAGATCGAGGGAACGCAGTGTCGGCTCGGGATCGGCCTTCAGATAGTGGTAGATGTCGGTGCCGGTGAGCGCGACGATCACCGGCCGGTCAGGATACCGAGCGCGGAACCGCGCGATGGAGTCGGCGCTGCGCCACGCGTGCAGCGCGATCAGCAGATCGGCATCCTCATCGGCATAGGCCACCGCCACATCGACTCGATGCCCGCTATCGCGCAGCATCCGCGCCCAGCGCATCGCCGTGGTCCGGTTGCCGGCGCGGGAGGCCTTGCCGGCCGGCGTGACGAGGCTGATCTTCATCTCGAGACGACACTCCGGGACGGTGCATGAACACAAACATTTCCACGGCCGATCTTCTGGCCATGCTGCAGGATAGTCGGTCCCGTACGCTGGAATTGGTCGCCGGTCTCGACACACGGCAGCTCATGGGACCACAGCTCGACATCGTGAACCCGTTGCTGTGGGAAATCGGCCATCTCGCGTGGTTTCACGAGCATTTCATCCTGCGGCGCCTCGATGATGACGCGCCGCTGATGGAGACGGCCGACGCACTCTACGATTCCGCCAGAGTTCCGCATGGGACGCGCTGGACATTGCCGCTGCCGTCGCTCGACGACACGCTCGGCTACATGGCCCGGGTCCACGATGCCCTCGCCCGGCGCCTGGAAGGACGCGAGCCGGCGGCGCCGGAGAGCGATCTCTACCACCTCATCACCTATCATGAAGACATGCACGGGGAGGCGTTCACCTATTCGCGCCAGACCGTCGGCTTTCCGGAACCCGTTCTCGCCGCCACGGCGTCCCTGGCGCCCATCGAGTCCGGTCCTTGGACCGGGGATGTGACGGTCGGAGGCGGCACGTTCCGGATCGGGTCCGAGCCTGAGAGCGGCTTCGTGTTCGACAACGAGAAATGGGCGCATCCCGTCGCAGTCGCGCCCTTCCGCATAGCTCGCGCACCGGTGACGAATTCCGAGTTTGCGGCCTTCGTCGCCGATGGCGGATATCGGGACCCGGCATTCTGGGACGCGGAAGGCTGGGCCTGGCGCACGCTCAACGGCGCCGAGCACCCGGTCTACTGGCAGCGGGACGGCGATCGCGGCTGGGCGGTACGACGGTTCGATGGAATCGAGGCGCTGGCGCCGCATCGCCCGGTCATCCACGTCAATTGGCACGAGGCCAATGCCTGGTGCCGCTGGGCCGGTCGGCGGCTTCCAACCGAAACCGAATGGGAGGCCGCCGCCGCTGGCACGCCGGACTCGGCCGGCGGTCTTGGTCCCGCGAAGCGCGTTTATCCCTGGGGCGACGCGGCACCGACGCCGGCACATGCCAATCTCGACGGTGGGCGCCTCGGCTGCGTCGACGTCGCCGCGCATCCTGACGGCGACAGCGCCTGGGGATGCCGACAGATGGTCGGCAACGTCTGGGAATGGACGGCCAGCACCTTCCTCCCGTTCCCGGGGTTCTCCCCGGACGCCTACGCGGAGTATTCCGTGCCCGCCTTCGGCACGCGCAAGGTCCTGCGCGGGGGCGCCTGGGCGACCCGCGCGCGGATGATCGACAACGCCTACCGGAACTTCTTCGGGCCGGATCGCCGCGATGTTTTCGCGGGCTTCCGGACCTGTCCACTCTGACGAATCGATTGGTCGTCGCGCCGGGTGCGGATCGCACCCGGCCGGCTCGCTTCAGCCCTCGACGCGAATGCCGGGAGCGCCCGCTTCGAAGCGTCCGACGATGGCGGCATCGGCAAACCCGGCGGCCCGGACCTGGGCGAGGATCGCCTCGGCCCGCGCAGGCGCACAGGTCACCAGGAGGCCCCCGGAAGTCTGCGGATCTGTGAGGAGGTGGCGGCGCCACTCGGCGAAGTCGGTCGGCAGCGCGACCTGCGTCCCAAAACTCGCCCAGTTGCGATGCGACGCGCCGGTGACGAAGCCCTCGCGCACCAGGGCCTCGGCCTGGGTCAGGAGCGGCACCGCCGCCATGTCGATGACCAGGGTGAGGCCGGCGCCGCGCGCGAGTTCCAGCCCATGGCCGAGGAGACCGAAGCCGGTCACGTCGGTCATGGCATGCACCTCTGGATCGGAGGCGATATCCGCACCGACCTTGTTGAGGCGGGTCGTCGTGGCGACGAACTCGGCATAGCCGCCCTCCGGCAGCGCATCGCGCTTGATCGCCGCGGAGTAGATGCCGACACCGAGCGGCTTGGTGAGGATGACGACGTCGCCGGCCTTCGCGTCGGCGTTGCGGCGCACGCGCGCCCGGTCGCACAATCCGATCACCGCCAGACCGTAGATCGGCTCCGGCGTGTCGATCGAGTGGCCACCGGCGATGGGGATCCCGGCCTCGGCGCAGGTGCTGGCACCGCCCCTCAGGATCTTCGCCACGATTTCGGGAGCGATCTTGCCCACCGGCATGCCCAGGATCGCCAGGGCGAGGATCGGCTTGCCTCCCATGGCGTAGACGTCGGAGATGGCGTTCGTCGCGGCGATACGGCCGAAATCGTGCGGATCGTCGACCATCGGCGTGAAGAAGTCGGTGGTGGCGATGAGGCAGGTGCCGTCGTCGAGCGCCCAGACCGCCGCATCGTCGGCGGTCTCGTTCCCGACGAGCAGGCGCTCGAATGGACCCGACACCGGCTGGTCGGCGAGCAGGGTGCGCAGTACTTCGGGGTCGAGTTTGCAGCCACATCCACCCCCATGGGCGAGGCTGGTGAGGCGGACTGGGGCGGCTTCGGGTGTAGTTTCTTGAGTCATCGCGACCTCCGACCTGAACGGGTTGGGTTGCTCCTACCAGACCAGGGCCCGTGTCCGGTACCGGAGTATGACGCTCGGACGTAAGAGCCGCATCGCAGCGGAATGGTTGCACCGCCGCAGATGCGCTACGTCTCGCGGGACGTGGGGTGAACAGGCGGGATCGGGATGTCGGGACGGATGCGGACTTGGTCGTTTCTGATGGCGTTGGGTTGCATGACGGCGGGCACGGTCTCGGCGCGTGCCGCCGACGCGCCGATCTTCGTCTTCACCGGCATTCCGGATCAGGACGAGAGCCGCCTGGTGGAGCGCTTCGGTAAGGTCGCGACCTATCTCGAAGGCAAGCTCGGCGTGCCGGTGAAGTACATCCCGGTGAAGAATTATCCGGCTGCCGTCACCGCGTTCACCAACGGTCAGGTCCAGCTCGCGTGGTTCGGCGGCTTCACCGGCGTGCAGGCCCGCAAGGCGTCACCGGGCTCCCAGGCCATCGCGCAAGGGGCGGAGGATGCCGCGTTCAAGACCTACCTCATCGCCAACACCAAGACCGGGCTGACGAAATCGGTCGACTTTCCCAAGGCGATCCAGGGCAAGACCTTCAGCTTCGGCTCGCGCGCCTCGACCTCGGGACGCCTGATGCCGGAATACTTCATCCGCGAGGCCTTCCCCGGAAAGACCCCCGACGAGGTGTTTTCTCGGGTCGGGTTCTCCGGCGACCACAGCCGCACGATCCAGCTGGTCCAATCGGGTGCGTTCGAGGTCGGCGCCGTCGACTATTCTGTGTGGGATCTCGACACCAAGGCCGGCAAGGTCGACCTGAAGGACGTCGCCGTGATCTGGGAGAGCCCGAGCTTTCCCGACTACCAGTGGACCGTGCGCGGTGACGTGGACGCGACCTATGGGCCGGGCTTCACCGAAAAGCTGCGGGCCGCGCTGATCGGGATCACCGATCCCGCCATTCTCGAACCCTTCGCCCGCTCGAAGTTCATCCCCGTGACGAATGCCGCCTACGCGCCGGTCGAACAGGTCGGTAAATCCACGGGCCTCCTCGACTGATCCGAGGCGTCGTGTCCGCTACATCCCCCATGTCGGCGATCGTCCTTGCCGGCGCCAATGCCGCCTATGACGGCAAGCCGGTGCTGTTCGGGATCGACCTGACGATCCGGCCCGGCGAGCGGGTCGCCCTGATGGGGCGCTCCGGTGCCGGCAAATCGACGTTGCTGGGGCTGATCCACGCGCAGGCGGGCGATCGGGTTGCGCTGATCCCGCAGGCGGCTGCGCTCGTGCGCACCCTCTCGGTGTTCCACAACGTCTATATGGGCCGCCTCGACCGGCGCTCGACGCTGCACAACCTGCGCACCCTGGCGTTTCCGGCCCGTGCGGACGTCACCGAGGTGCGGGAGGTTCTGGCCCGCGTCGGGCTCGCGGATGAATGGCGCTCCAAGGCCGGCGCATTGTCCGGCGGCCAGCAGCAGCGCGTCTCGGTGGCGCGCGCGCTCTATAACGGGCGCCCGATCCTGATCGGCGACGAGCCGGTTTCGGCCCTCGACCGGGCACAGGGTGGCGCCGTGCTGGAGCGTCTGGCCGAGCGCCACGAGACCCTGGTGCTGGCGCTTCACGACATCAGCCTGGCGCTGGCCCATACCGACCGGATCGTCGTGCTGGATGCCGGCCGCATCGTTCTCGACGCCCCTGCTCGCGATCTCGACGAGGCGGCGTTGGCGCCGTTCTACGGGACGCTCGCATGAGTCCGGTGCTCGCCAGCCTCCGCTCGGGCGGGCGTTGGGGCTACATGTCCGTCAGCCGCTGGTTCGTCGTGCTGGCGGTCGCGGCGCTGTTCGTGGCCGATCTCGCCATCACCAGCCTCAACCCTTGGGCCGACCTCCGTCGCCTGATCGGCGGCCTGATCCACCCGGATCTGCCATCGGTGGAAATCTGGAGCGTCGTCTACACGGTTGCCTTCGCGATGCTGGGGGTGACGCTCGGGGCCGGCGCGGGCTTCCTCCTCGCCATTCCGTTCGCGCGTTTCCGGACAGTGCGGCTGATCTGCGCTGGCTTGCGAGCCATCCACGAACTGTTTTGGGCCTTGCTGCTGATGCAGGTGTTCGGGCTTTCGGCCACCACCGGAATCCTTGCCATCGCGCTCCCGTATGCCGGCATCTGCGCCAAGGTCTATTCGGAGATCATCGAGGAGGCGGACCTCTCCGCCCTGCGGGTTCTGCCCGAAGGCACCAGCACGATCTCGGCCTTCGCCTATGCACGCCTGCCCGATGTGGCGGCGGCCTTCCGGCACTACACACTCTACCGCTTCGAATGCGCCATGCGCTCGACCCTGGTGCTCGGCTTCATCGGCCTGCCGACCATGGGGTTCTATCTCGAATCCGCGTTTCGCCAGGGGCGCTATGCCGAGGCCGGGGCGCTGCTTCTGGTGTTCTATGCGCTGATCGGCTCGCGCCGGCTCTGGGTGCGGCCCGCCACCTTACCAATCCTCATGGTCGCCAGCGCGCTCGCCCTGCCGGCGACCATCGGCGCACCCAACCTCGGCGCCAGTCTCGTCCGCTTCCTCACGCACGATATCGTCCCGAGCCCGTTGCGCTCCGGCCATCTCCTCGATCCCGAGACCTGGCTGCGCCTGGGGCAATGGTTCCGGCCGATCGTCATGCAGCAGATCCTGCCCGGCGCGTTCCAGACCCTGGTGCTCTCGCAGATTGCCCTGGTGGCCACCGCCATCGGAGCGCTGATCCTGTTCCCGCTGGCCTCACGGCGCTTTGCCGGGCCGGTGGGCCAGCCCTTCGGCCGCCTTGTGCTCGTGGTGGTGCGCTCGACGCCGGAATACATGCTCGCCTATGTCCTGCTGCAGCTTCTCGGCCCCTCGATGCTGCCGGCGATCGTGGCGCTGACCATCCACAATGCCGGGATCATCGGCTACCTGATGGGGCGCCATGCCGACGGCCTGCCCTACCGCGCCGATGCGCCGACGGGCCTCGACCTCTATGCCTATGAGACGGTCCCGCGGCTCTATGGCCAATTCCTGGCCTACCTGCTCTACCGCTGGGAGCTGATCCTGCGCGAGAGCGCGATCTTCGGCATCCTCGGGGTCGCAACGCTCGGCTTCTATGTCGACGCGGCGATCTCGGAACTTCGCCTCGACGTCGCCGTGGTGCTCATCGCCGCCACCGCCATCCTGGCCGCGACGGTGGATGCCCTGTCCCGCGCACTGCGTCGGCGCTTGCGCCTCACCGACCTGCCCACCCGCCTGTCCGCACCGATCGGCGGAAAGACGGCCGAACTTGCGCGACCCGTCTGCGGCTGACGAACCGGGTCGATCAGGCGATTGCCAAGACCCGGATCAGCAACAGACTGATCGCGATCAACACGACGAGGGAGCCGGTCACGGCCGTCGTCACCCGGCCGCCGACGCGGGCCAGCACCCGCACGTCGACGCCGAGGCCGAGTGCCGCCATCGAGACGATGGTGAGAAACCCGGCGAGCTGGGTCAGCGGCTTTGCGGCGACATCGGGCACCAGCCCGAGCGAGCGCAACGACGCCAGTACCAGGAACCCGATGATGAACCACGGGACGATCTTGGTCAGGCTCAGGCGGTCGGGTTTCGGCGCGGACCCCGTGCCCTCCGGCGGCAGAAGGCGGGCGAGCAGAGAGAACGCTACCACCACCGGGCCGAGCATCAGCACGCGCACCAGCTTCACAAGGGTGCCGACCTGGGTACTCAGGACGCTCACCGGCACCGTCGCGGCCAAGACCTGCGGCACGGCATAGACCGTCAGTCCGGCGAGCACGCCGTATTGGTTGTCCGACAATCCGGCGAGGGGCACGAACAGCGGCAATCCCAGCACCATCAGAACACCGAGCACCGCCGTGAACGCGATCGAGGCGGCGATGTCCTTGGCTTGGGCCCCAATCACCGGAGCCACGGCAGCGATGGCCGAGTTACCGCAGATCGCGTTGCCGCAGGCGACCAGGATCGCCATCCGGGCCGGCAGCGCCAGGAGCCGGCAAATGCCGTAGCTGGCCGCGATCGTCAGAAGCACGGTGCCGATGATGCCGGTCAGCAAGGCCGGGCCGGAGGCGACGATTGCCCCGAGGCTGAGCGAGGCCCCGAGCAGGGTGACGGCGACTTCCAGGAGTTGCTTGGCGCTGAAAGCGATTCCGCTGCGGAAGCGGTCCCCGGGCTGCCAGAGACTACGGGCCGCGATGCCGAGCAGGATCGCGATGACCAGGGCCTCGATGTAGGGATGTTCGAGGACGCGCTCCTCGATGGCCTGGATCCCCATGGCGACCGCGGTGATCGCAAGGCAGACGAGAATGCCGGGCATCACCGAAGCCGCACCCATTCCTCCAGTGCCCGGCTCCCGTACGGGCCTTTCCCCGATTGCGGCTTTCGGGGATGGATCGGGGTTCATATCGGGTATCCGGGCTCGGTTCGGGCAAGGACGGAAGAAACTTTCGTGCCCGTTTGCGCACGGAGAAGAAAGCTCCGCCAGCCCGCTGAACTTCGAAAAACGCATCCATTGATCGGGGACGCCTCAGACGCGACATTCACCTTCATGAGCAATGCAGGCGCACCCCGCAATCCAGCCTACGATCCGTTCGGCGAACCGATGGATGTCGCGTCCGTCTGCGCGAATGCGAAAGGGTACGGCGAGTCCCGCAAGGCATTGCTGGTGTTCTGGGCGCTGGCACTTATCTTTCTAGGCGGACGGATCTACTTGGCCGCTCCGCAGGTCGATCAGACCGTCGCCAGGTCGGTGCCTGCTCAAGTCGCTGACCTGCGATAGGTTTTCCGGGGCGCCCGGTCGCGCATGACGGGTTGAGTCGTTCGATCACGTTGTGCGGCATCCGTCCCGACTCAGGTCGAGTGGCAACCCAACGGGTGTCGCCTCACACAATCCCATCGATGTGGATACCGAGCCGCTCGGGGCCGCGCAGCGAAGCGCCGGTGCGATAGGGCGGCGGGTCGGCCATGAGCCTTGGCCGGACGAGGCGACGGCACAGGGCGACCAGCGCGATCTCCGCCTCGATCCGCGCCAGCGGCGCGCCGACGCAGTAATGCAGACCGCCACCGAAGCCGAAATGCTGGTTGTCTTCGCGGTCTGGATCGAAGCGGTCCGGGTCGGCGAACCGGGCTGGGTCGCGATTGCCGGAAGCGAAGAGCAGGATGACCGGGGCGCCCTTCGGGATCGTCTGACCCGCTACCGTGATCGTGCCGAGCGCCTTGCGGGTACGGAAGTGAACCGGTGGTTCGTAGCGCAGCACTTCCTCGATCACCCGCGGCGCCCGTTCCGGATCGGCGCGCAAACGCTCCAGTTCTTCGGGATGGCGCAGCAGCGTCAGCATGCCGTTGGTGATCAGGTTCACCGTGGTCTCGTGGCCGGCCACCAGCAGCAGGATCGCCGTGGAGATGAGGTCGAAGTCGCTCATCACGGGCTTGCCCTGAGGGCCTGACGCGGCGAGCCCGCTGATCATGTCGGCGCCCGGATTCCGGCGCTTCTGGCGGATCAGATTGCGCATGTAGGCGGAAATCGCGTCGAACGCCGCCACCGTCTTGTGGCGGCTGGCCTCATCGTGGCGCGCATCGGGTTCGAGCGCCGTGGCGAGTTGTGTCGCCCAGGCCTGGAATTGCGGCTCGTCGGTCTCCGGCACGCCCAGCAGATCGCAGATCACGGCGACCGGTAGCGGATAGGACAGGTCTTCCACGAGGCAGACTTGGTCGCGGCCGAGGCAAGCATCGATCAGGCGATCGACCTCGCGGCCCACCGGCTCGTGCAAGGCGCGGACCCGCGGCACCGAGAATTCGCGCATCACGAACCCACGCAGGGTGTCGTGGTCGGGTGGATCGCGAAAGATCAACGGCCGGTGCGCCGTGGCGATGCGATCCTTGATCGGATTGAGCAGCCAATCCTTCAACGGATTGCCGGTGCGGGGGCGGTGGGACGGCGGCAGATCCTCCGAGCTCAAGCGCGGATCGAAGATCAGACTGCGGATCGCCGCATGGGTGCTAACGACGAAGCTGCCGTCTCGCTGGCGCGACACCGGGTTTGCCCGCAGCCGCGCGTAGATCGGATAGGGGTCGGAGCGATTGGCCTGATCCAGGACCTCGGCGAACAGCGTGTCCTCAGCCATGATGGGCCTCGTCGGATCGGCGGGGCGGCGGAAAGCCGGGCGCCAGGGTCTCGATGCGGATCTGGTCGGTGGCATCGAGGATCGGCGGGAACGGGCAGCCCGCTGCGATGGCATCGGCATAGGCCGGGAGCCAGCGGGCCTGATCGAACGACACGGCGGCGATGCTGCGCCCCTGACGGCCGTACACGGCAAGGAAGCGGCGCGAGGCCCGCGATCCGTGAACGACCGCGAGAGAATCCGCGCCTTCACTCAGCCCGACCGCCTTGATGTTGATCCCGAACTGGCTCGACCAGAAAGCCGGCAGATGATCGTAGGGGCGCTGGTCGTGAGCAGCAGCCAGCATGTTCCGGGCGGCATGGGCCGCCTGCTCGACGGCATTGCCCCAATGCTCCACCGAGACGAGCCGGCCGCCATAGAGCGGGATCGGCCAGCGTGCGACGTCGCCGGCCGCGTAGACCGCGGAATCGGCGCTGCCATCCGAGGCCAAGGCGCGGCAGGCACCGTCGCAGGTCAGGCCGCTAGAATCGGCCAGGAGGCCGGCTCCTGCGAGCCAAGCAGTGGCGCGGGTTGCCCCCAATGCAGCGATGACGAGGTCGGCCTCGATGGTGCTGCCGTCGCGGAGGCGCGCGCGGGTCACCCTGCCCTCGGCATCGCCCTCGAGCCCAAGCACCTGCGTGCCGGGACGAAAGTCGACGCCCGCCGCCCTCAGGCATTCGACGATCACGCCGCCGATCAGCGTGCCGAGGGAACGTGCGAGAGGCGTGGCGTTCGGATCGACCAGAGTGACCGGCACGCCGAGATCCCGGCAGCACGACGCCGCCTCGCAGCCGATCAGGCCGCCGCCGACGATCAGAACCCGACGTGGCCGCCGCTCGAGCGCAACGCGCAGTCGCGCGGCGTCGTCCCGCCCGCGCAGGGTGAACACGCCGGACAGCGTCCCGCCCGACCCGGCCGGCCAGGGCCGCGCCTGGGCACCTGTGGCGATCAGCAACTTGTCGTAGGGGAGCACCGCTCCGTCGGCGAGGTGGAGATTGCGCGCCGCACGATCGAGCGCGACCGCCGCCTGCCCGAGCCGCCACTCCGCGCGCAGGGATGGGCTTTGGGGAAGCGTCGTCGCGTCCGCCGTCAACTCGCCGGCGAGCACGTGCTTGGACAGCGGCGGCCGGTCGTAGGGCAGGTACGCTTCATCGCCGACGATGGTGAGGCGTCCGTCATAGCCGTGGCGACGCAGCGCTTCCGCCCCGCGAAGGCCGGCGAGGGATGCCCCGACGACGACGATTCCGGCTTGGTCGGGCGGGGTCACTGGGTATCCACCCGATCGGCGGTCACGGCCTGCAGGCTGATGGCGCGGACCGGGCAGGCCTGGACCGCGCGCTCGATCTCACCCCTGTGCGCGGCCGGTGGTGCTGGATCGTAGAAGAGGATCTCATGCCCCCGCAACGCGAACGAGCCGGGCGCCGCGTAACAGCATTGTGCGTAGCCCTGGCACCGGTTGAGATCGACCACGACACGCAGTGACGCTGTGGGATCGCGGTCCGACGGAAGGTCCATGTCGATTCTCACCCTTTGCCTGATGTGAGCGGCCAAAGAGCCCATCGGGATAGCGGAGTCCGACCGGGTTCACACGCCGAGAAACGGGCCGACCTGATCGTCTGCCTGCGCAATGAGATTGTCGACCGAGCGCAGCGGCAAACCGGTGGCCAGGGCAAGCACGAGGGCGCCGGCGAACGCCCGGGACCGATCCGCGATCCGCGAGACATTGGACTTTGCGATGCGTGTCATACCGACCTCCCCTCGTGGTGAATGTGCGCCGTGGCGCCGAATATTGTCGGCCCGACTTCGACCAAGTCGTCGATGGTCGAGAGGATTTCCTGCATCGCATCGCGCTGCGCGAAAGCGTGCGCCATCGTGGCGGCGCGCTCCCGGAACGTCGGGTCGGCGAGCACCGTCCCGATGGCATCGCGCAGGGCTTCCACCGTCGGGGTATTGGTCGCGAGGTTGAGGCCGACACCGGACCAGCCGATGCGCGCGCCCACCTCGGCCTTGTCCTCGGTCAGCCCCGCCGACACGATCGGCACGCCTGCGGCGAGCGCCTGCGAGACGCTGCCGTAGCCGCCGTTGGTGACCAGAAGGCTGACCTTCGGGAGCAGCGCGTCGAAGGGAAGGAACGGCGAGACCCGAACGTTGCCCGGCAATGGGCCTCTCAGAGCCTCGACCGGGCGCCCGCCGGTGGTGGCGACGACGAGGAGATCATCCCGATCCGCCAGCGCCGCGAGGGTCGGCTCGATCAACTCGCCGAAATCCGCATTGGCGAGGGTGCCCTGCGTGACGAGAACCACCGGCTTGCCGCCGTCGAGCTCATGCCACCACTCCGGGACCGCGATCTCGGCATGGGGTATCGGCGGCAGGCCGATGAAGCGCACGCCGGGGGGCAGCGTGCCGTAATCATACTCGAAGGCAGGGATGGTCGGCTGCAGGAACCGGTCCGGCAGCGTCACGATGGAGTGCGGCAGCGCCGCCGGTAGTGGCCCCAGACCCATCCGCGCAAGCGTGGCATCCGTATAGGCGCGCACGGGACCGACGAAGGCTGCATCCATGATGGCCTTGATCGCCGCATACTTGGTTTGCTCCGTCGCATCGCGGGCCGGGGGCAGGCCGAGGCCGACGGGCGCGTCGTCGGGCCGGTCGAGGAACAGGAAGCTGACATTGCAGGTGACGATCGGCGGGCGCGGGCGCGGATCGAGCAGCACCGGAAGGATGCCGAGGAACATGCTGCCGGCAACGATGATGTCGGGTTGCTCCGTCTCGATCAGCCGACGCAGGGCCTCGGCCTGGATCGGCATCGGATCGATGAAGCGGCGCTCGAACTCGATCCGGTACCGCTCGGGGCCGGCCGGCAAGGTCGTCTCCCGGAACTCGGCGGCCCCGCCATCGGCGTAGGGTACGAAGCGCAAGCCCGCAGCGACGATCTTACGGTGGAAGCCCTCGGCGCTCGTCACGACGACATCGTCGCCGCGCGCAGCCAGGAGCCGGCCGATGGCCAGCATCGGATTGACGTGCCCGGTCAGAGGGGTAGCGGCGATCAGTATCTTCATCACGGCCTCCTTCGGCGATCATTCGCGATTGCGCCGGCTGCGATGCCAGACACTCGCGCCGCCGGACCTGCGGGTTACGCGACGGCGCCGTGCAGATGTGCGCGCGCACACCCTTGGCCACGTCGGTGGTGAGCCGATCCGAACGCCGCTCCCGGCCGTCACAGCATGACAGATCGAACGGCACGCGTATCGGGATCGCGGCTGCCTCCCTATCGGGCGCTATATTCGAAAGGGAATATCGCTTGGCTGGGGCTTGGTCTAAGATCCGGCGATGCTCGTGCGCCACCTGTCCTATTTCGTCACCCTTGCGCGCCTTCAGCATTTCGCGCGCGCCGCGGAAGCCTGCAACGTCACCCAATCGACGCTCTCGGCAGCGATCCGCAAGTTGGAAGAGGACCTTCAGGTCCATCTCGTCGTGCGCAGCCAGCGCTTCCTCGGCCTCACCGTGGAGGGCGAGCATCTCCTGGCCTGGGCGCGCCAGATCCTGACCGACTACGACAGCCTGCGCGCGGATCTATCGGGCCTGCGGAGCGGCCTGAAGGGGACCCTGCGGCTCGGCGTGGTTCCGGCGGCAATGGGCATCGTCGGGTTTCTGACGAGCCGTTTCTGCACGGCACATCCCGAAGCCGTCGTGGAGATACGCTCGCTGTCGTCACGCGACATCCAGAATGGGCTGGACAGTTTCGAGATCGAGGCCGGCCTGACCTACCTCGAGAACGAGCCGCTGGATCGCGTGCGCCGGGTGCCGCTCTACCATGAGCATTACGTCCTCGCGATGCGGGCCGACCATGTCCTCGCGCAACAGGAACGCGTGACCTGGGCCGAGGCGGTGCACCATCGCCTCTGCCTTCTCAGCCCGGACATGCAGAACCGACGGATCCTCGACAAGCTCGCCGCCTCGATCGGCGTCGCGCTGCGGCCGGTGATCGTCAGCAATTCGTTCCTCGGCATCTGCGCCCACCTCCGCCAGGGCGGCTTCGCCAGCATCGTGCCGCACACGTTCCGGCACCTTTTCGGCGGTACGGCGGACCTGGTCATGCTCGATCTCGTCGAGCCGGCGCACCGGCAGGCGATCGGCCTCGTCCTTTCGGATCGCGACCCGCTGCCGCCGATGGCCGCCGCCCTGTCCCGCGTCGTCCTCGACGCCGATCTCGAAACTTCGGTCTGGATGGGCGAGGCCCAGGCCGGCGCCTGATCGACGCCGTCGATCAGGCCATGAAAGACTTTCGTTTGATGTGCGCCTTGGGCTCGCCGACCTTCGCGACGTTGGAGACGCCGAGCCGCACGAAGACGGCATCGACAGTCTCCGACGGGGAAACGCCCGCCTGATCGACTGTCACGCGACAGCCGGAACTCCTATGCCGGGCGCCATCCCCTTTGTGTTCCAACAAAGGGATTGATCACATGGCCAAGATTGTTCTCGTTCTTTATGATGATCCGGTCGACGGCTATCCGAAGAGCTACGCCCGCGACGATCTTCCCAAGATCGACCATTATCCCGACTTCCAGACATTGCCGACCCCGAAGGCGATCGACTTCAAGGAAGGCACGTTGCTCGGTAGCGTCTCGGGCGAACTCGGCCTGCGCAAGTACCTCGAAGGTCTCGGCCATACGCTGATCGTCACCTCCGACAAGGAAGGGCCGGATTCCGAATTGGACCGGCACCTGCACGACGCCGAGATCGTGATCTCGCAGCCGTTCTGGCCGGCCTATCTCACCGCCGAGCGCATCGCGAAGGCGCCCAAGCTGAAGCTCGCGCTCACCGCCGGCATCGGTTCCGACCATGTCGACCTCGACGCCGCGATCAAGCACGGCGTCACCGTCGCCGAGGTGACCTTCTGCAATTCGATCAGCGTGGCCGAGCACGTGGTGATGATGATCCTCGGCCTCGTGCGCAACTATATCCCGTCCTACCAGTGGGTGATCAAGGGCGGATGGAACATCGCCGATTGCGTCACCCGCTCCTATGACGTCGAGGGCATGCATGTCGGCACGGTGGCGGCCGGTCGCATCGGCCTCGCGGTTTTGCGCCGGCTCAAACCGTTCGACATGCACCTGCACTATTTCGACCGCCATCGCCTGCCGGACTCCGTCGAAAAAGAGCTGAACCTGATCTGGCATCCCACCGTCGAGGACATGGTCAAGGTCTGCGACGTGGTCACCCTGAACTGCCCGCTGCATCCCGAGACGGTCAATCTCTTCGACGAGGCGATGCTCTCGAAGATGAAGCGCGGCGCCTATCTGGTGAACACCGCCCGGGGCCTCCTCGTCGATCGCGACGCCGTCGTGCGCGCCCTGGAAAGCGGCCAGCTCGCGGGCTATGCCGGCGACGTCTGGTACCCGCAGCCGGCCCCCGCCGACCATCCGTGGCGGACGATGCCGCACCACGGCATGACGTCCCACATCTCCGGGACCTCGCTCTCGGCCCAGACCCGCTATGCCGCCGGCACCCGCGAGATCCTCGAATGCTATTTCGAGGGCCGGCCCATGCGCGACGAGTATCTCATCGTCGATGCCGGTAAGCTCGCCGGCGTCGGCGCCCGCTCCTACAGCGTGACCAAGGCCTGAGCCGAACCGATCGGTCACCGCACCGCCGTTCGATCGGGGCGAGACCGAAGGCATGACTGGCGCGGACCTCTCTCCTGCCGGGATAGAGGTCCGTCGCGGTCACTCGTCTCTCGTGTCCAGAAGAGAAGCACACCTCATGAAGCGCGAAGACCTCACCGAGAAGCTGCTCGACATCAAGCGCGAGAAGGGC
>NZ_JAAHTB010000001.1 GCF_010692745.1 Methylobacterium sp. BTF04 | reverse complement strand
GCCCTTCTCGCGCTTGATGTCGAGCAGCTTCTCGGTGAGGTCTTCGCGCTTCATGGCTGTGTGTCTCCCGTATCGTTCTTGGTGTGAAAGGGTGGAGGAGGTCAGCCGAGGGCCGCGGCGGCGGTATCGGCCTCGGTGAGGGCGAGGCGCACCACCGGCGGATGGCGCGGGTCGTAGCCGGCCGGCATCGCGTCCCGCAGGGTCTTCGAGCGCGCGACCAGGAAGTCGATGAGGTGGTTGCGCAGGGCGTAGTAGCCAGGCTGCCGGTGCAACTCGGTGCGCGACCGGTCCTTCGGCAGCGGGTTCTCGACGATCTCGGCGACCTTGGCGTGGGGGCCGTTGGTCATCAGCACGATCCGGTCGGCGAGATAGATCGACTCGTCGACGTCGTGGGTGATCATGAACACGGTCTGGCCGGTCTCGATGCAGATACGGCGAACCTCGTCCTGCAAGGTGCCGCGGGTGAGCGCGTCGAGGGCCGAGAACGGCTCGTCCATCAGCAGCATCTTCGGCTCGATGGCGAGCGCCCGGGCGATGCCGACGCGCTGCTTCATGCCGCCCGACAGCTCGGACGGCCGCTTGTGCTCGGAACCGGCGAGCCCCACCAGGGCGATCGCCTTCTTGGCCCGCGCCTCGATCTCCGCCCGCGGGGCTTTCCGCCAGCGCGACGACACCGCGTAGGCGACGTTGCCCAGAACCGTTCGCCACGGCAGCAGGGCGTGACCCTGGAAGATCACGGCGCGGTCGAGACTCGGCCCCTCGATGGCCTGGCCGGCGGCGATGACGACGCCCTCGGTGGGCGCCTCCAGCCCGGCCAGGATGTTGAGGACCGTGGTCTTGCCGCAGCCCGAATGGCCGATCATGCACACGAACTCGCCGCGCTTCATCGGCAGCCACAGGTTCTCGAACACGGTGGTCTGTTTTCCGCCGGGCGCCGGATAGCGCCGGGCGATGCCCTCGATCGAGATGAACTTGTCGTCCGACATGCGCGCGGATTCCAGGCTGGGGGACGTCGTGGTCGAGACGGGCGTAACCTGCGCGAAGGGCGTGAGCGCGTTCATCCGTTCACTCCGGCAAATCTATTCGGGAAACGTCACGAGGGCCTGCGCGCGGGCCAGCACCTGGTCGAGCACCATGCCGACGACACCGATGAGCAGGATCGAGGTGATCACATTGGTGATCGAGAGGTTGTTCCACTCGTTCCAGACGAAGTAGCCGATGCCGGTGCCACCCACGAGCATTTCGGCCGCCACGATGACGAGCCAGGCGATGCCGATGGAGATGCGCATGCCGGTCAGAATCGTCGGCGCCGCCGCCGGCAGGATCACCGTGACGGCCCGCCGCAGGGGGCCGACCTCCAGGGTGCGGGCGACGTTGAGCCATTCCTTGCGGGTGCCGGCGACACCGAAGGCGGTGTTGATCAGCATCGGCCAAAGCGAGCAGATGAAGATCACGAAGATCGCCGACAGCCCCGAATCCTTGATGGTGAACAGGGCGAGCGGCATCCAGGCCAGCGGCGAGACCGGCTTCAGGAGCTGGATGTAGGGGTTCAGCGCCCGGCCCATCAGCGGCGACATGCCGATGAGGAATCCCACCGGGATCGCGACGATCACCGCGAGGCCGTAGCCGAGGGCGACACGGCCGATCGAGTAGGCGATCTGTATGCCGAGCCCCTTGTCGTTGGGGCCGCGGTCATAGAACGGATCCTTGAGGTGGCCCCAGATCGTGGCGGCGACATCGAGCGGACCCGGCATCGCCGACTTGCCGGTGGTGGCGCTCGCCCCCATCAGCGCCGCGTATTCCGGGTCCATCGCCTGGGTCGCGCCCCGCCCGCTCACCGCGAGGTGCCAGGCGAGGAGGAACAGGGCGAGCAGGCCCAGCGACACGATGGCCGCCCGGAGGTTGAGGGAGGCGCGCGGCATCGACGTCGCCCCTCAGATCGCGCGCTTGATCGCGAAGGAGTCGAGATACTCCTTCGGCTTGGCCGGATCGAACACCTTGCCCATCACCGAGAAGGACTTGGTCGTGGCGGTGGGCGGGGTCATGCCGTTCTGCTGCATGAGTCGGGCCGCGTCGGTGGCGAGGAACACCCGCTTGGCGACGCCCTCGTAATCGACGTCGCCCTTGATCTGCCCCCAGCGTTTCATCTGGGTCATGATCCACACGGCGAAAGACTGCCAGGGGAAGGGGTCGAAATCGACCCGGTCGGCGACCTTCTTCACGCCGCCGAGACCGTCCGCATAGGTGCCGGTGAGAACCTGCTCCACCACCGTTACTGGCTGGTTGAGGTAGTTCGCTGGGGCGATGGCGGCGGCGATCTCGCGGCGGTTCTCGACCTTCGAGGCATAGGCCGTCGCCTCGATGATCGCCCGCAGGAGAGCCGCGTAGGTGTTGGGCGTCTGCGTCACGAAATCCTGCGAGGCCGCGAAGGCGCAGCACGGATGCCGGTCCCAGATGTCCTTCGACAGGAGGTGGATGAAGCCGACCCCGTCATAGACCGCGCGCTGGTTGACCGGATCGGGGGCGAGGAAGCCGTCGATGTTCTCGGCGCGGAGGTTCGCCACCATGTCGGGCGGCGGCACCGCGCGGATCTGCACGTCGGTGTCGGGGTCGATGCCGGCTTCCGCGAGATAGTAGCGCAGCAGATAATTGTGCATCGAATAGTCGAACGGCACCGCGAGCTTGAAGCCCTTCCAGTCCTTGGGGTCGCGCCGGTCCTTGTGCTTCATCGCCAGCGTGATCGCTTGGCCGTTGACGTTCTCCACCGCCGGCATCGTGTACGGGGTCGGCGTCGAGCCGAGCCCCAGCGAGATCGCGATCGGCATCGGCGCCAGCATGTGCGCGGCGTCGTATTCCTTGTTCAGGGTCTTGTCGCGGATCACCGCCCAGCCGGCGGTCTTCACCACTTCGACGTCGAGCCCCTGCTTGGCATAGAAGCCCATCGGCGAGGCCATGATGATCGGCGTCGCACAGGTGATCGGGATGAAGCCGATCTTGAGGGCCTTCTTCTCCGGGGCACCGGCCTGGGCCAGGGCCTCGGCCGCGAACCCGGTCGGCAGGAACTGATTGACCGCGGCGATCGCGGTGGCGGCCCCCACGCTCTTGAGGAAGGCGCGGCGCTGGGCGTCCTGCGGGAACAGAGCGCGCATCACCGCGCTCTCCACCACGCGGTTCATCTGCGCGTCGCCGCTGGGAGCTGCGGCCTCGTGCTCGGCCTGGCTGCCATGAGCGCCGCAGGAGCATCCGCCGCGCTTGAGCGTCAGGCGGGCGTTGAACGGATCGTCGAAGAGCGCCATGTCGCGGATGCCTTCCCTCGGGGTCGGGACCGTTTCCGCAAGCGGTGTGCCAGATTTGAGAGTTTCTGTTTTTCGATATGCATCAGCGGCTTAGCGTTTCCGACGCAAACTACGGGTTTTCGTAGACTACGATTTTTCGTGACACCCTAAACGAGATTTCGTAGTCAGGGATTGCGCGGCGCGTCGAAGCGCGAACCATTGACCTGCATCCGGGCTCCGCCTCGCGTCTCCGGATCGATTCGGGGGAGGCCGCAGCATCGTGATAGATCCTCGATCCCTCTCCCCGACCGATTACGGCCCGGCCTTCGCCGGCGCGCCGGAAGCGATGCTGGTGCTCGATCCCGTGGCCGATGCGATCCGGGACGCCAACCCGGCCGCATTCCGGTTGCTCGGCTATCCGCGCGAAGTGCTGCGGGACATGCGCGTCACCGCGCTCCATCCCGATCAGGTGCCGACCCTCATCGTCTTCACCCAGGCCGTCCAGGCCCGCGGGCGCGACTGGACCCATGCGCTGACGCCGCTGCATGCGGACGGCCACACGCTCCACCTCGAATACAGCGGAGCGGTTCTGGCCGACGCGCCGGGCCACATCCTCGTCAGCCTGTTCGACCTCGACGAGCGCCGCCGCCGACTGGTCGATACCGAGGCCGACGCGCACATGCGGGCCGGCCTCACCGAATGGCAGCGCATGGAGCGGATCTTTCGCGATATCGAACGCGAGAACCAGCTCATCCTGCGCGCGGCCGGCGAGGGCATCTACGGGGTCAATGCCGACGGCATCACCACCTTCATCAATCCGGCGGCCGAACGGATGCTCGGCTGGGAGGCCAGCGACCTGGTCGGGCGCGACATGCATGCCACCGTCCACCACAGCCATCTCGACGGCGGCCACTACCCGCACCACGATTGCCCGATCTACGCCGCGTTTCGCGACGGCGTCGTGCATCAGGTCGATACGGAGGTGTTCTGGCGCCGCGACGGCACGCCGTTCTTCGTGGAATACACCTCGACGCCGATCCGCGACCGGGGCCGCCTCCTCGGCGCGGTCATCGTGTTTCGCGATATCAGCCAGCGCCGCGAAGCCGACGAGCGCCTGCGGACCGCGCTGGCGGAAGTCGATTCCCTGCGCGAGCGCCTGGAACTCGAGAACGCCTACTTGCGCGAGGAAATCCGCGAGGGCGGCCACCACCAGGGCATCATCGGCCGATCCCCCGCCATCGAGGCGACCCTGCGGCAGGTCGATCTCGTGGCCGGCACCGACGCCACCGTGCTGGTCACCGGCGAATCCGGCACCGGCAAGGAGCTGATCGCCCGCGCGATCCACGAGGCGAGCCGCCGCCGCGACCGGCCACTGATCCGCGTGAACTGCGCGGCGATCCCGCGCGAATTGTTCGAGAGCGAGTTCTTCGGCCATGCCAAGGGCGCCTTCACCGGCGCCTTGCGGGATCGCGTCGGGCGCTTCGAACTGGCGGATGGCGGTACCCTGTTCCTCGACGAGGTCGGCGAGATCCCCCTCGACCTCCAGGGCAAGCTGCTGCGGGTGCTGCAGGAGCGCCAGTTCGAGCGCATCGGCGAGGAGCGCACCCGCGCCGTCGACGTGCGGCTGGTGGCCGCCACCAACCGCGACCTCAAGGCCGAGGTGAAGCGCGGCCGGTTTCGCGAAGACCTGTATTTCCGCCTCAACGTCTTTCCGGTTTCGGCGGTGCCGCTGCGCGAGCGCCCCGAAGACATCCCCCTCATCGCCCAGCATGTCTTGCGCGGCGTCATGCGGCGGCTCAACGCGCCGGACCTGCGCCTCACCGAAGGCGATGTCCGCCGCCTCGTGCGCTACGACTGGCCGGGCAACGTGCGCGAACTCGAAAACATCATCGAGCGCGCCGCGATCCTGGCGGTGCGCGGCCGCCTGCGGTTCGACCTGCCGGAGGCCGACGACGTCCGGTCCGTCGAAGTCCCCGCCTCGGCCGTGCTGGCCGGCGCCCCCATCACCGAGGCGGAGCGCCGTGCCCGCCACAAGGCCGACATCGCCGCGGCCCTCGCGCTCACCAATGGGCGGGTGTTTGGCGCCGGGGGCGCGGCCGAGATGCTGGGGGTGAAGCCGACGACCCTGGCCTCGCGGATCAAGGCATATGGGCTGGTGCGCAAGTAGGAGCTTGCCCCGGGCTCAGGATCACAGGATCAGCCGATCCTGGCGCCGATCGACGAGGGCCGAAATAAGGGTGCCGCCGGAGGCGTCACCCTTCCCCCGATGACGCGCAGCGAAGGCCTGGAACACCGCTTCCAGTGCGACGACCCGCTCGCTCACGCGCGGATAATGCGCTTCGAGTTCGTCGAGCGCAGCATCGATGCTCCGGGACGCCGACGGTCCCGTGGCGGCGAATGCGGTTTCGATGGTCCGAACGCAGCGACTCACGGGCTTCATGCCTTCCGCTTATCACAGGTTAGGGTGGGTTGCAGAGGGGGGAGCCAGAGCAATCGCACCCTGTAGCCGGTGCGACCTGCCTGCGCGAACCGGGCCGCGACGCGCGAACTCCCGCGCCCGAGGCGGCGGGCGGTGGCGATCGAAGCCGAGTGAGCCGAGCCTGCATTCGCGTTCCACGCGCGAATCCCCTATATCCAAACGATTCCAAGTCCGAAGGTTAGACAGATCATGGCGACGGCGTCGTTCGACACCGCCCGGCGCGACGCGAGCGCTGGTCCTGCAATCGAGAAGATCCCTGACTTCGAGCCGGCGGCGACGCCGCTCGGCCGGTCGTCGCTCGTCGGCCTCACCCGCGTCGACCTCAAGGCGCGCCTGGCCGACATCGGCGTGTCCGAGCGTGAGCAGCGCATGCGCGTCGGCCAGGTCTGGCACTGGATCAACGTGCGCGGGGCGCGCGACTTCGATGCGATGACCAATGTCAGCAAGACCCTCAAGGCGGATCTGGCGCGGGCCTACACCCTCGACCGGCCGGAGGTGATCACCGAGCAGGTGTCGCGCGACGGTACCCGCAAGTGGCTGATGCGCATGGCGCCCACCGGCAAGCACGACCACAATCGCGGCGCCGAGATCGAGTGCGTCTACATTCCCGGCCGCGGCCGCGGCACGCTCTGCGTCTCGAGCCAGGTCGGCTGCACGCTCACCTGCTCGTTCTGCCACACCGGCACCCAGCGCCTCGTGCGCAACCTGACGGCGGCCGAGATCGTCGCCCAGGTGGTGGTGGCGCGCGATCATCTCGACGACTGGGCCGGGCTCAATCCGACGGCGCCCGGTGCCGACGAGACCCGCCGGCCCGTCACCAATATCGTCTTCATGGGCATGGGCGAGCCGCTCTACAACGTCGACAGCGTCATCGATTCCGTCGGCGTCATGGCCGATCAGGAGGGGTTGGGCCTGTCGCGCCGGCGCATCACCGTCTCGACCTCCGGGGTCGTGCCGCAGATGGAACGGCTCGGCACCGAAGCGCATGCCATGCTGGCGATCTCGCTCCACGCCGTGCGCGACGACCTGCGCGACACGCTGGTGCCGCTTAACCGCAAGTATCCGCTGGCCGAGCTCCTCGCCGCCTGCCGCCATTATCCCGGCCTCAACAACGCCCGGCGCATCACCTTCGAGTACGTAATGCTCAAGGGCATCAACGACACCGATGCGGATGCGCGCGAGCTGGTGCGCCTGCTCCAGGGGATCCCGGCCAAGATCAACCTGATCCCGTTCAATCCCTGGCCCGGCAGCATCTACGAATGCTCCGACTGGGAGCGGATCGAGCGCTTCTCGGAGATCGTCTACGAAGCCGGCTACGCGTCTCCGGTGCGGACGCCGCGCGGACGCGACATCCTCGCTGCCTGCGGCCAGCTCAAGAGCGAGACCGAAAAGCTGCGCGCCCGCGCCCGGATGATGCTGGAGGACGGCATCGGCGCCGAGGGTGTCTATGCCGGGGGCGACGACGGCGACGAGGATTGATCGGGTCTTCGCAGGCGCAGTTCGGAAGACTGAGCCACGCCTGGAGCCGTCTCCTTCCAGAAGGGGGCGATGGCAAATGAAAGGGCCGACCCTGTCGGACCGGCCCTATGGCTTGCACCGCGCCCCCGCTCCGCTGCGATCATCCGCATTCGCCATGAGACCATCCGCATGAGGTTTATCGGTCGCCTCTTCGTCGGAAGCCTCGCGCTTCTGCTGGCGATCCCGTGCGGCGCCGCGATCCTCGGCCTCGGGGCGCTTCTCGATCCGGTCTCGCGGGAGGTGCTCGGCCAGCTCGGACTGGTGGGCCTGTTCTCGGGATTGAACGATCTCGCCTCGGGCATCGGCCCGGAGACGCTGCTGTTCGCGGGGGTCGCCTTCGCCCGCGCCCTGTTCGTGCTCTTGGTGGTGCCACCGGTCCTGATCGCTGTTCTCGGCGAGACACTGAATTGGCGCTCCGCCATATGGTACGGCGCCGGTACCGGCCTTCTCACCGCCCTGGTGCCCTGGCTCGCGCGCGGCGCGGCGCGCACCGGCGGGAGCGTTGCGGCGCTGGGTCTCGAAGGCCGCATCACCGCGATCCTGTTTCTCACCGGGGCGGCGTCCGGCCTGATCTATTGGCTGATCGCCGGCCGCCGGGACCATCGCCACGGAGCCGTGTGAATGCGCAGCCGCTCGCTTCCGATCGCCCTGTCACTGCTCATCGCGCTGAGCCCGCCCTGCTTCGCAGAAGGCGTGGCCGAGCTGCCGCCGATCCAGGCCGACGATGCCCGCCTGCTGCCGGTGATCGCGGCCCACGGCATGGTCTCGTCGCAGGAGGCGCGGGCCACCCGCATCGGGGTCGACATCCTCAAGGCCGGTGGCAACGCCGTCGATGCCGCCGTCGCGGTCGGCTTCGCGTTGGCCGTGACCCTGCCGCGGGCGGGCAATCTCGGCGGCGGCGGCTTCATGCTGATCCACCACGCCGAAGACCACGAGAGCGTGGCGATCGATTATCGCGAGACCGCACCGGTCGCGGCCACACCCGACATGTTCCTCGATGCCAAAGGCGAGCCCGACAGGGCCGCCTCCACCCGCAGCGGCAAGGCGGTCGGCGTACCCGGCACCGTGCGGGGGCTGGCCGAAGCACACCGCCTCTACGGCTCGGGCCGGCTGACCCTGGCCCAGCTCATCGCCCCGGCGGAGGCGCTGGCCCGCGACGGCATCGCCGTCGATGGCGGTTTGGCCGATTCCCTGCCCCGCGCCGCCGGCCTCCTCGGGCGCTGGCCATCGAGCCGGGCGATCTTCTTTGCCGGCGATCGGCCGCTGGCGCGGGGCGAGCGCCTCGTCCAGTCCGACCTCGCCGGCACCCTGAAGGCGATCGCCACCTTCGGGCCCGACGCCTTCTACGCTGGCCCCATCGCCGAGCGCATCGCGGCGGCCGTGCGCGAGGCCGGCGGCGTGATGCAGGCCGGCGGCGTGATGCAGGCCGGCGATCTCGCCGCCTACCGGCCGGTGGTCCGCGAGCCGGTGCGCGGCACCTATCGGGGCCATGCCATCGTCTCGATGCCGCCGCCGAGTTCGGGCGGCATCCACCTCATCGAAATCCTGAACATCCTGGAGGGCTTCGATCTCGCCCGCATGGGGGCCGGCAGCGCCGATGCGATCCATACCCTGGCCGAGGCGATGAAGCCGGCCTATGCCGACCGCGCCACCTGGCTCGGCGACCCGGCCCGCACCCACGTGCCGGTGGAGGGCCTCACCGCCAAGCCCTACGCCGAGACCCTGCGGGCGGCCATCGACCCGGCTCACGCCCGTCCAGCCGATGCGATCAAGGCCGGCGATCCGCTCCCTTACGAATCCGACCAGACCACGCATTTCTCGGTCGTGGACGGGGACGGCAACGCGGTTTCCAACACCACGACCCTGAACTTCTCCTACGGCCTCGGCCTCGTGGCGGAGGGCACCGGCGTTCTCCTCAACAACGAGATGGATGACTTCTCCGCCAAGACCGGCGCCCAGAACGCCTACGGCCTCGTCGGCGGGGAGGCCAACGCCGTGGCGCCCGGCGCCCGCCCGCTGTCGTCGATGACTCCCGCCTTCGTGTTCGAGGGTGATCGGCTCATCCTCGTCACTGGCAGTCCCGGCGGCAGCCGCATCATCTCCACGGTGCTGCAGGTCATCGTCAACGTGCTCGATTTCCGGATGAATCTCGCCGAGGCCGTGGCGGCGCCCCGCATCCACCACCAGTGGCGGCCCGACGCGCTGATGGCGGAGGAGGGCCTCTCCCCCGATACGATCGCGCTGCTGCGGGCCCGCGGCCACAAGGTCGTGGTCGGATCGACCTCCGGCTCGGCCAACTCCGTGATGGCGGCGGACGGACTTCTCGCCGGCGCCGCCGATCCGCGCCAACGCGGAACCCTCGCCGAAGGCTATTGACGCTGCGCGGGGCGTCGCCTGCTCCGCGTCCCGGCGGATGGTGCGACCGAACGGCCCGCGCTACACGGAACACGGGTCGCGCGCGGTTGCGGGCGCATCATCCGGGTTGCCGATGCTCATCGTCCGTTCCATTGCGTTCAACATCGCGTTCTATTGCGTCACCACGCTCATCGCGGTGGGCGGATTGCCGACTCTGGTCTCCCGCCGCGGCGTGATCCGGCTGGCGCAGATGTGGGGTCGCATCACCCTGTGGCTGCTGCGGGTGATCGGCGGCATCACCGTCGAGTTCCGCGGCCTGGAGACCATCCCCCCCGGCGCGGTGCTGGTGGCGGCCAAGCACCAGTCGGCCCTGGAGACGCTCGCCCTCGTCACGGTGTTTCCGGACTTCGCCTACATCCTCAAGCGCGAACTCCTCTGGATCCCGCTCATCGGCTGGTACCTCTCGCGCTCCGGCATGGTCGCCATCGACCGTGCGAAGGGCGCGCGCGCCATGGGGGCGATGAACGAGGCCGCCGCCGAGGCCATCCGCAATGGCCGCCAGCTCATCATCTTCCCCGAGGGCACCCGCCGTGCCCCCGGCGCGAAGCCGGCCTACAAGCTCGGCATCACCCATCTGTACGCCGCCCTCGGAGTGCCCTGCGTGCCCGTCGCGCTCGATACCGGTTTGCACTGGCCGCGCCGGAGCCTCGTGCGCCGCCCCGGCACGACGATCATCGAGTTCCTGCCGTCGATCCCGCACGGCCTCGACCGCACGCGGTTCCTCGACGTGGTCCAGGACCGAATCGAGACCGCCTCTAACCTGTTGCTGGCCGCCGGCCGTGCCGATCTCACCGCCCGTGGCCTCGCGCTGCCCGAGTCCGAGCCGGCCTCCGACCGGGATCGCTCGCGCACCGCCTGAGCGGGGCCGGCCGCCTGTGGACTGCTTGTGGATAACTCGATTCGTTCTCTCCGCCGGAACCAGAACGGCGTCGTTCTTGACGCCAACGAACCGTTAAGATTATTCTGGAACAAATGGCGAACAAGAGAACGCTGTCCTGGGCGGTCGCACTCTGCGACCGGACGGACGATCGAGCACGGAGACGGCAAGTGCACGAGGAACGCCTGAGGACCACCGCCGGATTGCGGGGCACGCCCGCCTTGGTGCTCAGCGCCTGGCGCGGCCGTTCGGGCCGGCGCTACGTCGTCGGCATCCACGATCTGGCCGAGCTCGAACTCGACGACATGGGCGAGGCGGTGGTGATCGCCGTCCGTCGCGATGCGGCCGGGATCGGCGAGCTCATTTCCGTGGCGACTGCCGGCGAGAGCCCGCGCGAGCGCCTGGCCCGCAATTGGATCGCCCGCGCCCGCCACCAGGGCGCCACCGAGATGCACGTCCATCGTCTGGCCGAGGACGAGGCCGAGCGCCGCGCCGTCGTGGCCGATCTCGCCGTCGAGCGGATGGCCGATAGCATCAACTGAATCCGTGTTCGCGGCCGCGGCGGCCTCGTTCCGCGCCTAGGCTGTGAGGGTGTCCGCGACGGCCTCTGCGGCCCGCAGCCCCTCGGCATAGGCGCCGCCGGCCGTGCCCCATTGCAGGCGCGACAACGCTTCGCCGGCAAACCAGATCTTACCGTCCACATCCGCCTGAAGGGTCTGGCGCGCCCCGGCATGGCCGGGCGGCACCACCGCCCACGATCCCTTCGACCACGGATCGTGCCGCCACTCGCTGACGATGGGGATCGTGAGGTCGTGCAGGGCCCGGTGCCCGAAATGCGCGGCGAGCGCCGTCCGGACGAGACGCCGGGCACCGTCCGGCCCGACCGCCCGGGCATCGAGGGCAGCAGCCGTGGGCGCATCGAGTTCGTAATAATGGAACGGCGTGCCGTCGACGCGGGTGAGCAGGCCCGGTGGCCGGTGGCGCCCGCCGATCACGCTGGCGATTCGGTCCGCCCCGCGGAACGGGCTCGACGGCCAATGCAGCACCACATGCTCGTAGATGCCGGTGCTGAACCCGTCGATCGCCTGGGCCATCGCGGCGGGAAGGACCGGCTGGAACAAGGCTTGGGCGCGCATCGCCATGGTGGGGATCGTCACGATCACCGCCCTGGCCCGCAGAATTACGCCTGAAGCGATCTCGACGGCGACGCCGGGGCCGGACCAATCGATCCGCGTCACCGGGGTGGCGAGGGCGATCGGCAGTCCTTGCGCCAGGCGGGCGAGGTAGCCGCCATAGCCCCCGGCGATGAAACGGTTGTCGCCGTATTCCATGCTGGGGAAGTCCTGCAGCGACACCTCTTCGAGCGGTCGGCCCGAGACGAGGCCGTGCACCAGCGCGACCCGTCGGCCCCAGGGCCCGAGCCCCGGCGGCAGGGCGCTCGCTGCCGGCCGATCGGGCGCATCCCAGCCGGCCTGGTTGCTCATGGCCCGGTCGGCGATGGCGAAGGCGCGGCCGAGGGCGGCCTGCTCGGCCGGCCGGCCGGGCCGGCCCGCTACGAAGACGTGGCTTTCCTGCGCGGCGATGCGCAGGGGTTCGCCCCGCTCCGCACCGAGCTGCACCAGCGGGTTGATCGGCCCCGCATGCAGCCAATGCGCGCCGAGATCGATCGCGTGGCCGCGCAGATGTGCCGTCACCACCCGTCCGCCCACCCGGGGGCGCGCTTCGAGCACCGCGACCCGTAGGCCGGATGCGACGAGGTGGCGCGCCGCCGCGATTCCAGCAGCCCCCGCACCCACCACGACCACCTCCGGGTCCGCCGGCAGCGGAGCCAGGCGCGGCGCGATACTCGGCGGCAGGCGCTCATGCTCGGGACGCGTCGCGGCAATCCGCATGGCTGGGGTCCTCATGGGCAGCGGTCTCGTACCGGTCCTCGGGGTGGAGGCCGACCTACCAGAGAGCGGCGCCGGGCGACACCTGCACCAGTGGCGGTGGGCGATCCGCACGCCCCGGACTTGCGCTCGCCCGCCGGCATCGCCAGAACCTCGGGTCGACGGGGCGCGCGGGGGCGGCGCCCGCAGGCTTTCCGCTGAGACGACAGGATCGAACGGCATGCTCATCCAGGCCGCCTTCGCCGCCCTCCGACAGGTGTTCTCGCCGCCCTTGCGCGCCATCTTGTGGAAATCGCTGGCGCTCACCCTCGGACTCCTGGTGGTGATCTGGTTCGCGCTGACCAAGGCGATCGGCTGGTTCCTGTCGAACCATCACCTCTCGGTGGATTATCCCTTCCTCGACACCCTGGCGGTGTTCTTCGCCGGGGCCGGGCTGTTCGTCGGCCTTGCCTACGTGATGCCGGCCGTGTCGATCCTCGTGGCGGGCTACTTCCTCGACGACGCGGCCGAGATCGTCGAGCGCACCGACTTTCCCAACGATGCGCCGGGCATCGCCCTGCCGCTCGGAAAGGCGATGCTCTACGCGCTGCGCTTTGCCGGCCTCGCGCTGCTGGTGAACCTGGTGGCGCTGATCCTGTTCTTCGTGCCCGGAGTGAACCTCATCGCGTTCTTCGGCGCCAACGCCTACCTGCTGTCGCGCGAGTATTTCGAACTCGCCGCCGGTCGCTTCCGGCCGATGCCGGAGGCCGGCGCCATGCGGCGGCACTACGGTTTCACCACCATGGCGGCGGGCGCGCTGCTCGCCGGCCTCATGGTGGTGCCGGTGCTCAACCTGCTGACGCCGCTGTTCGGCATCGCCCTGATGGTCCACGTCCACAAGGGCCTGAGCCGGCGCCACCCCGCGATCGGGCAGGAGACGCCGAGTCGGTTATCCTGAAGGGTGCCGGCTCGACGATCGAGCCGTACCTGTCGCATTTTCTGGAAATGCGCCGCTCCCGCGCGGGCACGTTCTGCTCTAGATAAGGCGCGTCGGTCGTACCAGGCCGGCATCAGGCAAGGACCGGTGCGGACCCGTGCCCCGATCGGGGACACGGCAGGGCGCATCGGGGCCGCTTTTCGAGACCTTGAGCGATGACCGGCTTCGAGACCCTCCCCCTCACCCGCCCCGATGCCCAGCTCGTCACCGTATTCGGCGGCTCGGGATTTCTCGGGCGCCACGTGGTGCGGGCGCTGGCCAAGCGCGGCTACCGTATCCGCGTGGCCGTGCGCCGGCCGGACCTCTCGCTGTTCCTGCAGCCCCTGGGCCGCGTCGGCCAGATCGTCGCCGTGCAGGCGAACCTGCGCTATCCAGACTCCATCGTCCGCGCGGTGGAGGGCTCGGACGTGGTGGTCAACCTCGTCGGCATCCTGCAGGAGACCGGCAAGCAGAGCTTCCTCAAGCTGCAGGCGGACGGGGCCGGCGAGATCGCGCGGGCGGCCGCCGCCATCGGAGCCCCCCTCGTCCACGTCTCGGCCATCGGCGCCGATGCCCATTCGGCCTCGGTCTATGCCCGCACCAAGGCCCAGGGCGAGGCCCGCGTGTTCGAGGCCGGCGGGGATGCGGTGATTCTGCGCCCCTCGCTGGTCTTCGGCCCCGGCGACAGCTTCTTCAACCGCTTCGCCTCCCTCGCCCGCGCACTGCCGGTGCTGCCGCTGGCGGGTGCGCAGAGCCGGTTCCAGCCGGTCTACGTCGCCGACGTCGCCGAGGCGGTGGCCCGCGCGGTGGAGGGCCGCGTGCCGGCGGGCAAGATCTACGAACTCGGTGGGCCCGAAGTCGAAACCCTCGATGCCCTGGTGCGCTACATGCTCAAGGTCACCTTGCGCAAACGTACGGTGCTCGACCTGCCGCGCCCGGCCGCGATGCTCCAGGCCCGCGCGCTGGAGATCGTCGATACACTGACCCTCGGCCTGCTGCCGGCGTCGCTGAAGCTCACTCGCGACCAGGTGACGTTGCTGCAGAACGACAACGTCGTCTCCGAGGCGGCCAAGGCGGAAGGGCGGACCCTGGAGGGCATCGGCCTGCGGCCCACCGCCATGGAGGCGGTGGTGCCGGGTTATCTCTGGCGCTTCCGCAAGGCCGGACAGTTCTCCAAGCCCGAAGGCCCGTCCGAGAGCGAGGTGCCCGAAACCCTGGCACCCGAGCCCTACAAGCCGGCCAAGCCGAGCGGTCCGGCCCTCGGCCCCGATGCCACGCTGCCGAGCCGGATGGGCACCCGCTGGGGCACCCGCGGCTGACCCCATCCCCTCGCCGGAAGAAATGGTCTAGAGGGCGGGCATGACTTCGGACACGCCCCCCCTGGTGCGCTTCGCGCCCTCCCCCACCGGCTACCTGCATATCGGCAATGCCCGGCCGGCCTTGCTCAATGCGCTGTTCGCCCGCGCGCGCGGCGGCCGCTTCCTGCTGCGCCTCGACGACACCGACCGCGAGCGCTCCACGGCGGAATTCGCCGAGGCCGTCGCACAGGACCTCGCCTGGCTCGGCATCGTGCCCGACCTGTTCGCGCGCCAGTCCGACCGGGTGGCGATCCACGATGCGGCGGCAGCGCAGCTCAAGGCTATCGGCCGGCTCTACCCCTGCTACGAGACGCAGGAGGAGCTGGAGCGCCGCCGGCGGCGCCAGCTCGGGCGTGGAATGCCGCCGATCTACGATCGCGCCGCCCTCGACCTCACCGAAGCCGACCGCGCCGCCCTGCACGCCGAGGGGCGCACGCCGCATTGGCGGTTCAAGCTCGAGGCCCGCACCGTCGAATGGGACGACCTCGTGCGCGGCAAGGCGCATGTCGATTGCGCCTCGCTCTCAGATCCGGTGCTGATCCGTGCCGATGGCAGCTACCTCTACACGCTGCCCTCCGTGGTGGACGATGCCGAGATGGGGATCACCCACGTCATCCGCGGCGAGGACCACGTCACCAATACCGGCGTGCAGGTGCAGATCTTCGAAGCGCTCGGGCAGCCGGTGCCGGTGTTCGGCCACCACAACCTCCTGACCACGGCGGATGGCGAGGGCCTGTCGAAGCGCCTCGGCCACCTCTCCCTGCGGGGCCTGCGCGAAGCCGGCTACGAGCCCGGCGCCGTGCGCTCGCTCGCGGTGCTCACCGGCTCGGCCGAGGCGGTGCGGGCGGTGGCCTCACTGGACGAACTCGCCGGTCTGGTCGACCTCGCCCACATCTCACGCGCGCCCGCCAAGTTCGATCCGCACGAGCTCGACGGCCTCAACGCCCGCCTCGTCCATGCGATGCCGTTCACTGAAGTGAGCGACCGACTCGCAGCGCAGGGCGTGCCGCCCGAGCGGGCGGAGGCGTTCTGGATGGCGGTCCGGCCGAACCTCGCCAAGGTTGCCGAAGCCGGCGACTGGTGGCGAGTGGTCGCCGGCCCTGTGGAGCCGGTGATCCCGGATGCCGGCTTCATCGCCGCCGCCGCCGCATTGCTGCCGTCCGAGCCCTGGGACGCGGAGACGTGGAAGGCCTGGACGGGTGCGGTGAAGGCCGAGACCGGCACTAAGGGCAAGGCCCTGTTCATGCCGCTGCGCCTCGCCCTTACCGGGCTCGAGCACGGGCCCGATCTCGCCGGCCTGCTGCCACTCATCGGCCGCGACGCGGTGCTGGCGCGGCTGACGGCCTGAATGCCGATCATTCGATCCGGACCAGCACGCTGTCGCTGGCGCCGGACGCGTCCATCACCGAGATTCGGGCAAAGCCGGCGCCCTCCGGCCGCCATTCCGACTGGCGCCGGGCGCTGCCGGCCACCGGCAGGCCGTCGACCATCCAAGTGAGCGGCGGCACGCCGCCGAGCGCCTTGAGGGCAAGACTTGTGGACGGGCCGGATTCCGCCAGTCCGAGATCGATCCGGGCACCGTCGGGCGGGTAGGCGATCTTGAGCGCGCCGCCCAACGCCGCCGACAGGGTCTTGGGGATGTCGCGCCGGATGTGGCGCAGGGGCGGAGGCAGTCCGGCGGTGGTGGTCACCAGCGCTTCGGGTGGCTTTGCCACCGCCTCCGGCTCGCCGCCGTAGCGGGCGAAGGCGTCGAACAGGATCGGCGCGGCAACCACCCGTCCGACGAGGCCCGGCACGGCATTGCCGTCAGGCCGGCCCACCCAGACCGCAATGGTGACGCGGCGGTCGAAGCCCACCGCCAAGGCATCGCGATAGCCATAGGAGGTGCCGGTCTTGTAGGCGATCCGGTTCGGCAGGGCGTTCTCCGGCGGCGGCGCCCCGCGCAAGGTATCGGCGACGTACCAGGCTGCGACCGGCTCGGTGATGCGGCCTTCCGCGAGCGATACCTGCGCCGGCCCGTCGAGCCGGCGCACGAGGTTCGGCACGAGACCCTGCCGTGATAGCCCCGAGAACAGGCGGGCGAGGTCGGTGAGGGTGATGCCGAGGCCGCCCAGCGCCACCGGCAGGCCCGGCGCGGTATCGCGCGGCAGGTCGATGCGGGCACCGGCCGAACGCAGCCGGGCGATGAAGCGGGCCGGCCCCACGGCTTCCAGCAGATCCACCGCCGGTACGTTGAGCGAGAGCTGAAGCGCCCGCCGCGCCGTCACGCTGCCCTGGAAGCCGAGATCGAAATTCTCCGGCGCGTAGCCGGCAAAGCGAACAGGCCGATCGTCGAGCTGGGTCTCGGGATGAGCAAGGCCGGTCTCGAAGGCGAGCGCGTAGATGAACGGCTTCAAGGCGGAGCCCGGCGAGCGGATGGCGCCGGTCATGTCGATGGCGCCCGAACGGGTGGTATCGAGATAGCCGGGGCTTCCGACCTGCGCGATCACCGCGCCGGTGCGGTTGTCGAGGGCGAGGATCGCCGCCGAGATGCCCGGTCCCATGGCAGCGGCGCGCTCGGCGGCGAGCTGTTCGAGGCTCGCCTGCAGCCGGCCGTCGATGGCGAGGCGGATCACCCGCGCGGCGGGATCGCCCGCGACGACCGCTTCGGCGGCATGCGCCGCCACCATCGGGAACGGCCTTCGCGCGGTCGGGACCGGTTCGGCCTTCGCGCTTTGTGCTTCCGCGACCGTGATGACCCCGCGCGCGGCGACGATGTCGAGGACCCGGTCGCGGGCGGCGCGGGCGCGCTGCGGGAAACGGTCCGGCCGGCGCGCCTCGGGAGCCTGCGGCAGGCCCACCAGCAGCGCACTTTCCGCGAAGGACAGCCGCGCCGGTTCACGTCCGAAATAGGCGAGGCTCGCCGCCCTCAGGCCCTCCACCGGACCGCCATAGGGCGCGAGCGCGAGGTAGAGGTCGAGGAGGCCCGCCTTGCCGAGCCGGCGTTCCAGCTGCACCGCCCGCACCATCTGGCGGAGTTTCGCGGTGAGCGACCGCTCGGGCCGCGGCTCGACCAAGCGGGCCACCTGCATCGACAGGGTGGAGGCCCCCGACACGATGCGGCGATGGCTCAGCCATTGCCACGCCGCGCGAACGCTCGCGGCCGGATCGATGCCGGGATGCTGGAGGAAGCGCTGGTCCTCGTAGGCCATCAGCATGGCGCGCATGCGCGGATCGACCTGCGCCGCGGTCAACGGCAGCCGCCAGCGCCCGTCCTGGGTGGCGAACGGGCGCAGGAGCTGTCCATCCCGGTCCAGCACCACGGTGGAGCGGGCTTCCGCCTGGGTGAGGTCGAGCGGTGGAAGCGTGGCGACGAAACGCCAGAGGGCGAGACCGGCGCTCGCGCTGGCGAGGACCGCGACGGCAACGGCAACGACCACTCGGCGAAAGCCTCCCCCCTTTCTGGGGGAGGCAGACGCGCCTCTGCGCGGTGCTGCCACCGCCCTACTTCGCGCTCACCACCACCGCGCCGAAGCCGGTGCGGCCGAAGCGATCGGGGCGGTACATGTCCTCGATGGTGGCGGCCGGGTGGACGTAGGTGCCCGGCGAGACTGCGCGCACGGTGTAGGCCACGCGGAAGAAGGCCGATTGCTCGGGTGTGCGCTCGTAGGCGGCGATAAAGCGGTCGTCGCGGAACTCGGTATGGACCGGCGTCACGTCCGACTTGGCGAAGCTGAGCCCGGTGAGCGCATCCGCATCGAGCAGCTTCGGATTGTCGATCTCCAGGCCCGCCGGCAGGCGGTCCACCAGCAGCAGGCGGCCGGCGCTGGCTTTGGCCTCCGTCACCTTCAGCACCACCACGAGGCGATCGTTCTGGCGCACGCCCTGGGCGAGATCCACAGCCGACCCATCGAGGCGATGATAGCTGCGCTCCACCGTGTAGCCATGAGATTCCGCCGGCTCGGGCGCGATCGGGTTGCCGGTGACGCTGATCACCGCCTGTGCGGTGGTGCTGCCGGCATTGACGATAGTGACGGGTTTGGTCTCCAGCGTCGCGCCCCGATAGAGGCGGGCGAGAGCGCCCGACTCCGGCTTGCCGTCGACGGTGAAGCGCAGAGCCTCGGCCTCCTTCGACAGGCCCTCCGCCGCCAGCACCATCCAGGCGTTCTCCTGCGTACTGGTGGTGCGCCCGCTCGCCCGTTCCTGGGCGATGACCGCGCCGAGCGGTTGCACGCTGTCGCGGGCGAGACCGGTTTCGGCGGCGAGCGCCAGCAGGCCGGCGCCGTCGCGCAGGCGCGACCCGTAATCCGGCCGGTAGGCTGCGGCATCGACAGGCGTCTTCAGGGCGGCCACCGCCCCCTCGAACGCCTTGGCTGCCCGGCCGCGATCGCCCAGCAGCGCCAGCGCCGCCGCGATCTGGCCGCGCCCGAGCGGCGTCGCGAAGTCGCCGAGCTTGGTGTCGGCGAGGTAGCGCAGATCGCCCATCACCGGCCGGCCGTTGCGGGCCAGAACATAGGCCGCATAGGCGATGTCCATGCCGCCGTCCCGCACCTCGGTGGTGTTGGCCACGGTGTTGCGCAGGCGGTCGAGCGCATTGGAGAACGCGGTCTGGGGCACGGCGAAACCGCGCTCGCGGGCACGGGTGAGGAAGTCGGTGACATAGGCGTTGAGCCAAGTGTCGCTCGATCCGTCCGTGGACCACAGCCCGAAATCCCCGGAGGAATTCTGGCGGGCGAGCACCCGCTCGATCGCCGCACGCACGCGCTCGTCGACCTGATCGTCGAGCCCCAGCTTGTCGAGGGAGGCGAGCCGGTTGACGTAGAGCAGCGGCATCGCCCGGCTGACGGTCTGCTCGGAGCAGCCATAGGGATAGCGGTCGAGGGCCTGGAGCAGGGCCGGCACGTCGATGCCGGCCAGGTTCGAGGCCGAGACGGAGACCGCGCCCGTGCCCGGCAGGATGTCGGCGAGGAGCTCATTGGTCAGGGACACGCTGGCGCCGGGTTCCAGGGGCCGCACGGAGCGGCGCGCCAGGGCGCCGGTGCCCGGGCCGATGGCGAGCGAGAAGCTCTGGCCGACGCTGCCGGTGATGCCGGGTCCGGAGAGGTTGACGTCGAGGCGCGCCAGGCCGGGGCCGGCGGCGGTGAGCGGAATCACCAGGGCGCCCTTGGCCCCGGCCTCCAGCCGCAGGGTCTTGTGCACCGCCTCGGCCCCGACGAGGACCGGCCCGGCCAGGTCGAGATCCACCGTATAGTCGCCGGCCTGCCCCTCGACGTTGTCGATGGCGACGTGGAAGCGCGAGCGGTCGCCGACGTTGAGGAAGCGCGGCAGCGTGCCGGTGAGCACCACCGGATCGCGGATGATCACGTCGGCCTGGGCCGCGCCGACCTTGGCTTTGCTCCAGGCGGTGACCATGACCCGGCCGGTACCGTTGAAGGCCGGCAGGGGAAAGCTCACGCTCACCTTGCCGTCGGGACCGACGGTGACGGGGCCGGAATACAGGGCCAAGGGGGCCTGGCTCGGCGGCGAATCGGCGAGTTCGCCGGCGCCGCCATCACCGCCCGACCGGATGGCGCCGAGAGTGCCCTGCATGCCGTCGATGAGGTAGCCGTAGACGTCGCGGATCTCGGGGCCGAGCGCTTTCTGGCCGAAGAAGTGGCCGAAGGGATTGGGCGATTCGTAGCGCGTCAGGTTGAGGATGCCGACATCGACCAGCGCCACCGTGACCCGCGCCTCCTCGCCGGATTTCAGCCCGGCGAGCTGGATCGGCAGGGTCAGGGTCTCGCGCGGCCGGGTCTTTGCCGGCGCGTCCACGGTGACGGTGAGGCTGCGGCTGTCCTTGTCCACCGCGAACCACGCCACACCGAGCGCGCGGCCGGGCAGACGCTTGGCCGCCTGATCGAGGGGCCGGTAGGCGGTGGCGACGAGGTAGGCGCCCGCCCCCCATTCGGCCTTCACCGGAATGTCGACGGTGGTTCCCCCGGCGGCCACGTCCACGGTGAGCAGCGCGTGGACCTTGTCGCTCACCACCGCCAGCGTCGCCTGCCCCTTGAACTTCGGCTGGAGTCGGGCGCGCAGGGTCTCGCCGGCCGCATAGGCCGGCTTGTCGAGGCGCAGATCGAGTAGGTCCGGCACATCCGCGGTCTCGCCGCCGCCCCAGCCCACCGTGAAGGTGACGCTCGCGGCGGCGGCGGGCCGGCCGGGCACGCTCGCCTCAAGCCGGTAGGTGCCGTAGGTCACGCTGGCGGCGACCCGGCCCGGTGCGTCGGGCTTCAGGTCGAGGGTTCCGTCGGCGATGCGACGGGTGCTGGTGACGGGCTCGAACGACCAGCGCCCGCCCTCGCGGTACCATTGGTAGTTCTTCTCGACCCGTTGCAGGGTCCAGGCAACATTGGCCTGGGCGAGGCGCTGCCCGTCGGGGGCGGCCATCACCACGTCGAACCCGGCGGTGCCGCCCTCGGCGAGGTCGCCGGAGAACGTCTTGCGGATGCCGAGCACCGGACCCTCGGGCAGGATCGGCAGGGTGAGGCTGCGGCTGAGTGCCCGCCCCCCCGGCTCGCCGACCTGAAGCGTGATCTTGGCCTCGACGGGGCGCGGAGCGCTGAGGGTCTGCACAGGCACCACGAGGGTCGCGGCGCCCTTCGCGTCGGTGGTGGCGTGGGCCTCGATCTCGGCGGACGCGGCCTCCACGCGCTCGTCGTCGAGGCCGATGGAGAAGCCGTCCAGGCCCTTGATGCCGCTGGTGGCGGCCTGCTGCACCAGGACGGAGCCCGAGACGTCGAGGCCGGCGCCCGGTGCGCCGTAGAGATAGCGCGCGGCCACCGCGATGGTGGCGGGCGCGCCCCTGGTGAATGTCGGGGTCGCGCTGGACAGGGTCACGTCGAGGCGCTCGGGGACGTAATCCTCCACCAGGAAGCTCGCCTCACCGATCGCCGGCGCCTTGGGGTCGGTATAGGCCGCCACCCGCCACGTGCCGTGCATCGCGCCGGCCATCAGCGGCAGCGGGTATCCGCGGCCGCCCAGCCCCGCATCGGCGACTTGCGTGCGGCGATATTCGACGCCGTCGGGGCGCTTCACCACCAGCGTCACCGGCACCTCCGGCACCGCGACGCCCTGCGCATCGCGCAGCAGGGCGGTGAGGTTCACCGTCTCGCCCGAGCGGTAGACCCCGCGCTCGGGAAAGACATAGGCTTCGACGGCGCCGGGCTGCGGCCGACCCTTCACGCCGCGATCGGTGAGATCGAAGGCGGATTGATTGAGATCGAGAAAGCCGTAATCGTCGGCGAGCTGCGCCACCACGAGACCGGGCGCGATGCCGCCCTCCCCGCGGGCGAGGCCCGGCGCGAACGCCACGTGGCCCTGGCCGTCGGTCTTGGCGGTGGCCAGCACCTCGTTGTTGCGCGCCACCAGCCTAATCTCGGCCCCGGCCACCACCTCGGCGGAGGCGAGCGAGCGGGCGAAGACGTGAACCCCGTCACGGCCCTTGAACACGGTGAGACCGAGGTCCGAGACCACGAACCATTGCGTGGCCTGCTGCTCGTAGCCGCCCTCCTCGTCCGGTGTGCCGGCGACCCCGCTCGCCTGAGCCAGCATGATGTAGATGCCGGGCTCGAGCTTACCCACCGCCTGGAGCACCGGGAAGGCGGTGACGGCCTCCTGGTTCAGGTCGGCCTTGGCGGTGTCGAGCACGCCCTTCCAGACCCGGATGCCCTTCTGATCGGCGATGGTCTTTGCCGTCGAACCATTCAGTTGCGACAGGAAATCTTCCGAGCGCAGCGAGGGCAGGAGGCCGCGGTCGCCGACGCGCAGAACCTCGACGTCGATCTTGGGCGCGTTCACCGAGACCAGCGGCACTCCGGCTTGTCCGCTGCGGGGCAGGACGTAGTTGCGGCCGGTGAAGCGCACCTGAGGCGAGCGGTCCCGGACGTAGACCTCGTAATCGGCGGATTTGAGGAGCGTCTCCCCGGCCGCAGACGGGATCCCCTGGCGCAGGACGAAGGCGTAGCGCTCGCCGTGCTTGAGGCCATCGACGCAGATCTGCTGGCCGCTGGCGGTGACGGCGGCGTTGGCCGCACCCGAGACCGCGACGAAGGGGGTGAAGTCGGCCTTCGCCGCGAGCCCCTCCGAGAACTGGAAACAGACGCGCGGAGCGGCGGCATCCGAATCGACCTTGTAGTCGAGGATGCGGAAGCCGTGCTCGGCGCGCAGACCCTCGTAGGTCTCGCGCACGCCGGCCTCGTCGGCGAGCGCGAGGCTGGCGCGATAGGCCTCCAGCGACGGGCGCCATTCGGATTCGTCGGCATAGACCTCGCCCAACGTCGCCAGGGCCTCCGCCTCGGCAGGGGCGGCGGTCGCCCGCAGGTAGCCCTGGTAGGCGGCGGCCCGCGCATTGCGGCGCAGGCGCAGGCGGCTCGCGTAGTCTCCGGCCTCGCTATTGCCGACGGTGCTGGCGGCGCGCGCATAGGCGAGCCAATTGTCGGGGTCGCTCGGCTCGGCGACGACCGCGAGGCTCAAGGGCTTGAGCGCCTCGGCCGGCTTCTCCGCCTCCACCAGCGCGTCGCCCTCGGCCCGCGCCTTGGCGGCCGGGCGCAAGGCGGCCGTACCCGCCTCGGCCTTGAGAGCGGATTCGAGACGGACGCCGTCGCTGGCGAGATCGTCGCGCTGGAAGGTCTTCAGGAGTTTGCCGGGTCTGGCGGGGGCGGCTTTGGACGGGGCGGCCTTGCCGGGGCTCGTCTGCGCCTCGGCGGTGGCCGCAAACCCGACGAATCCGGCGAGGAGGGCAGCGGCGATGCAGCTGGCCGAGCGCCCGAGTCTGGTCGATCCCGACATCATCGATCCCGTCTTCTTATGGCGGCCGACTCAAGGCCTGCCGGTGCGTTGCCGGACCGTAGCACCTCGCGTCTCGCCCGCAACGGCGATAAGCACCGGACCGGACGCCGACTCTCTGGAATTCCGGCGACGGCTCTGCCACAGCTGGGCGCGGTTCCCCGGAGAGCGTGAACGATGGCGCATCACCGCCGAATCAGTAGGATCGGCAGCCACGGCGCAATGGCGCTCGCGGCCTGTCTCATGATCGGCTCGGCCGGCGCGCAGGCTCCGCCGGCACCGGTCAAGCCGAAGCCGGCGGCGACGGCGCCCGATCCGGCCTTCGAGACGGCCAAGGCCGCGTTCGAGGCGCTGCCCGAGACCGAGCGCAAGGGATTGCAGGACGCCCTGATCTGGACCGGCGACTACAACAGCGTCGTCACCGGCACCTTCGGACGGCGCACCTACGATGCGCTCCTGGCCTACGGCAAGCGCAACGGCAGCGCCGGACCGCCCGACGCGGCCGGACGCGCCACTCTCCTCAAGGCCGGCGAGGCGGCCCGCGGCGCGGCGCGCTTCGTCGTGAAACCGGATGCGGCCAGCGGTGCGACCCTCGGCGTGCCCGAACGCCTGCTGCCGAAACGGACGCCCCAGCCCGGGGGCACCCGCTGGCAGAGCGCCGATGGGCGCATCACCGTGGAGACGAAATCGTTTCCCGCCGGCGAGACCGGGCTCGACGCGGTGTTCGCGCGGATCACCGCACCGAGTCCGGACCGGCGCGTGACCTACAAGATTCAGCGGCCGGACTTCCTCGTGGTCAGTGCGGAGACCGCCACCGGCAAGTCCTACATCCGCTACGCCGCCGGCGAGGCCGGCCTGCGCGGCCTGACCATCGGCTACGACAAAGTGCTGTCGGTGGACGTGGACAAGCTCGTCATCGCCATCGCCAACAGCTTCGTGCCGTTTCCCGAGGTGAGCGCGGCTCCAACCGTGCCCTCGGGCCCTATCGCGACAGTCGCCCCGGTGCGACCCGTCCTCCCCACGCCATCCGCTCCCACCGCGACCGGATTGGTCGTCGGGCCGGGGCGCGTCTTGACGAGCGCATCGGCACTGGACGGCTGTGCCACGCCGAGCGTCGGCGGAAGTCCGGCGCGCATCGCCACGCGCGACGCGGCCCGCGACCTCGTCCTGCTGGAGACAGGGCGTCTGCCCGGCATGACCCCGATCACGCCAACTCTACGCGCCGTTTCGCCGGCCGCCGGAGACGACCTTATGGTGCTGGGGGCGAATGCCGAGGGTGTTTCGGTGGCGCCGGGCCAAGCCGGATCGGACGGAAACCGGGTGATCGCACCGCTGCAGCCGGGGGCCGGCGGCGCCCCGGTTCTCGACCGGACGGGCGCCCTCGCGGGCCTCGTGGTGCGGTTCCCGGCCGCGCCCCGCCTCGTGGCGGGGATCGTGCCGCCCGCGAGCTATGGTCTGGTGCCGGTCGGCGCCCTCGGCGCCTTCCTGGCACAGGCCGGAATCGCGAACCCGCCCGCATCGGCATCGATGCGGACGGGTTCGGTCGGGGCCGCAGCTGCGGGGTTGGCGGGCGCCGTCGTCGGCATCACGTGCCGGCCGTGACGAGCGCCCGCACTGGGCGGTCAGATTCGCCCGGTGACCAGCAGCACGATCAGGATGATGATGAGGATACCGCCGAGGCCGAAGCTCTGGCCGCGATAGGCGCCGCCGCCGAGGAAGTTGCCGCCGCCGAGAACCGCGAGAATCAGGATGATGATAAGGATGGTGGTCAGGGTCATGGACGGGAACTCCGGCTCGTGCCCAACCGATGTGGCTTGAGCTTGACCGTTGAAACGCCCTTGAGCCGATTCCGTTCAATGGCGCCTGCGTCAAATCGGCGATTTGCCGGCAAATTCCGCATCAGGCGCGCCAATCGGGCAGATTGTCCGGCGCGGCCTCCAACCAGCCCGGCACCGGCAATCCGCGTTCGCGCAGGAAACCCGGATTGAACAGCTTCGAGGCATAGCGCGCCGCGCCATCGCACAGGATCGTCACGATGGTGTGGCCCGGTCCCATGTCGCGGGCGAGCCGGATCGCCCCGGCGACGTTGATGCCTGACGAGCCGCCGAGGCTCAGCCCCTCCTCGCGCATCAATCCGAACACGATGGCGAGCGCTTCGCCATCGGCGATGCGGAAGGAATGATCGGGGGTGAAACCTTCGAGGTTCCTGGTGATACGGCCCTGTCCGATGCCCTCGGTGATCGAGGAGCCTTCGGCCTTGAGCGTGCCGGTGGTGTAATAGGAATGGAGCGCCGAGCCCTCCGGATCGCTGAGCGCGATCCGCACGCCGGGTTTGGCTGCGCGCAGGGCGGCGGCCGTTCCGGCCAGCGTACCGCCGGTGCCGGCCGCGCAGACGAAACCATCGACGACGCCGCGCGTGGCGAGCAGGATTTCGGGGCCGGTGGTCTCCAGGTGGGCCTGCCGGTTTGCGAGGTTGTCGAACTGGTCGGCGAAATACGCGCCGCCGGATTCGGTCTGCGCCAGTCGCTCGGCCAGTCGGCGGGCAGCATGGACGTAGTTGTTCGGATTGGCGTACGGCACCGCCGGGACTTCGACGAGGCGGGCGCCGGCGAGCCGCAGCGTCTCTTTCTTTTCCGCCGACTGGGTCTCCGGGATGACGATGACCGTGCGGTAGCCGCGCACCGCCGCGACCAAGGCGAGGCCGATGCCGGTATTGCCGGCCGTCCCCTCGACGATGGTGCCGCCCGGCCGAAGCGCGCCGCGCGCCTCCGCATCCCGGATGATCGACAGCGCCGCGCGGTCCTTCACCGACAGGCCGGGATTGAGGAACTCGGCCTTGCCGAGGATGGTGCAGCCGGTCTCATCCGAGGCACGCTTCAGATGGATCAGCGGCGTGCCGCCGATGGCCGAGAGGATGTCGGGCTGGACGTTCATCGGCCGGTGATGCCTCTCGATGGCAGGCAGCGTCGGCGGGACGCGGTCCTGCGTCAGGCGCTCAGAGCCCGGTTCACGGTGGAGCGCAGGTCTGCGAGCGAGAACGGCTTGGTCAACACATCGGTGACGATGGCGTCGAGGCCGCGCGCGCGCTCGCGTTGATCGGCAAAGCCGGTCATCAGCAGGATCGTCAGATCGGGAAAGTCGCGTTTGGCCGCCAGCGCCAGGGCGATCCCGTCCATCAGCGGCATCCGGATGTCGGTGAGCATCAGGTCGAACGCACCATCCGCCTCGGTGAGGCGGTCGAGGCCGTCGCTCCCGTCGGTGGCGGTGACGACGGAATGCCCGTCGATCTCGAGGCCCCGCTTGAGGAACCCGCGAACCGTCTCTTCGTCATCCACGAGCAGGATGCGCGCCATCTCTCGTCTGGTTCTCTCGATGGGGGATTTCAGTCACGCAAGGACGCGCCGCGCCTGTCAAGGGACGCGGAGCCCTGCACGTGTCGATTGTCTCGGAAAACGTACAGGTACGGACGTTTCGGACATCGGGCCAATACGGTTACGTACCTCAGGTGCCGCCGAACAGGTCGGGCTCGCGGCTGTCGTAATCGACGAGGCCGACGAACGGCAACTGCCGGTAGGCATGCGCCACGTCCATGCCGTAGCCGACCACGAACACGTCGGGGCAGGTGAAGCCGACGAAATCGGCGTCGATGGTCACCGCGCGCTTGCCCGGCTTCTCCAGCAGCACCGCGGTGAGCACCCGCTTGGCGCCGCGCGCCATCAGAAGATCCTTGGCGAACACGATGGTCCGGCCGGATTCGAGGATGTCGTCGATGAGCAGGACGTCGCGCCCGCGCACTTCGCTCTCCACGTCGCGCAGGATCTCGACCTGACCCGAGGAGACGGTGGCGGTGCGGTAGCTCGACAGGTGAACGAACTCCGCCTGCGGCTCCAGCCCGGCCCGGTGCAGGGCGCGCAGCAGGTCGGCGGCGAACATGAAGCTGCCCTTGAGCACCGCCACCACCAGAAGGTTCTCGGGGCGGGCGGCGGCAATGGCGGCGGCGAGTTCTTCGGTGCGCCGGGCAATGGCGGTTTCGTCGAAGAGCACACGCACGCGGCGGGAATCGGTCGTCTTGATATCGCTCGTCATAGGGCGTTCCATATCACGGGTGTCCGGTTCTGACACCGGTCTTGACCTCAGGCGCGTCCATCGCCGTCGAAGCGGTGGTCTCGGGCACCTTCGCATCGGCAGCAAAACGCACCTGCACCGCGCGTCCCTGGATTGGCGGAGCCGACAGGCTGGCGCGGAAGCGGGCGGTCTCGCGGTTCTTCATCGCCGGGCGCGGCGGCGCGATGCTCCAGCGATACAGCGACTGGTCGTTCGCGTCGCGGACCTCCACCTCGATGGGCGGCACCGTCGCACCGCCCGAGGCGGTTCCGACGAGGTCGCCTTCGACCACGAGCTGCCCGCCCTCCCCCGGGGTCTGGAAGGCGACCACGTCGCGCAGTTCTATCCCACGCAGGTTCACCGGCAGGCCAATCCGAGCGTAGAGCCCCGCACTCTGCGGCACCAGGCGGACGAGCGGGGTCCGGCCGATCAGGGCGACGGCCAGGGCGCCCGTCACCGCGATCCCCAGGATGGCGGCCGGCGGGATGCGGCGCAGGAACGGCTTGGCCGTTTTCGATGCGGCGCGCTTGGCGGTCTTGGCACGGGCGGCGGCGGACGGGTCATCCGCAACCGGGCTCTCGGCCGGCTCTGCGCCGTCCGTCAGGGCCGATTCCCAGGCGTCGAGGGCGGTCTGTGCCGCAGCGCGGCCCTCGGCCGCGCCCGGCCCGGCGGCCGCCATCATCATCTCCGTCATCTCGGCTTCGAGAGCGGCGGAGACTTCGTCGGGGCCGATGAACCAGGTCTCGCGACAGGCGGCGCAACGCACCGAGCGCCCATCCGCCCCGACACGGTCGGTGGGAATCTGGTATTCGCTTGCACAGGACGGGCAGACGATCAGCATGGCGAATCGGCGCCCCGGGTCTCGATCGGCAGTTGCCGGCTCGTGCAAAAAGACTCAAACGGTTTTTGCGCAGCGCGGTTAACGCTCCGTGAAGCGGACGGCGTTTCGATCCAGATGACCGGGCGGGCGATTCGAAAGATGGAGTGCGTGTGGCGGATCGGGTGAACACGGACTCCCTTCTCTCCGGCACAGAGGAGCCGGTGGTCCAATTCGAAAGCGTCGGGATGCGCTACGGCCTCGGGCCGGAGGTGCTCAGCGACGTGAGCTTTCAGATCGCGCCGCGTTCGTTCCAGTTCCTCACCGGCCCGTCGGGGGCCGGCAAGACCACGCTGCTGCGCCTGATCCTGCTGTCGGTGCGCCCGACGCGGGGCCTGGTCTCGGTGTTCGGCGAGGAGGTCAGCGGCATTTCCAGCGAGGCGTTGACCGGCCTGCGCCGGCGCATGGGCGTGGTGTTCCAGGATTTCCGACTGCTCGATCACCTCACCACCTACGAGAACGTGGCGCTTCCCTTGCGCGTCCAGGGCCGGGCCGAGACCAGCTACCGGGCCGAGGTCGTGGAATTGCTGCGCTGGGTCGGCCTGGGCGAGCGCATGCACGTGCTGCCGCCGCTGCTGTCGGGCGGCGAGAAGCAGCGCGCGGCCATCGCGCGGGCGCTCATCGCCCGCCCCGAACTCCTGTTGGCCGACGAGCCCACTGGCAACGTCGATCCCGGCCTCGGCCGGCGCCTGCTGCGGCTGTTCATCGAGCTCAACCGCCTGGGCACCTCGGTCCTCATCGCCACCCACGATTTCGCCCTGATGGACCTCGTCGACGCCCGCCGGCTGGTTCTCGGCGAGGGCCGCCTGCGGGTGGACGCGTAATGGCCGAGACCGCGTCCCCACGGGTGTCCCCGCCGAGCGTGCCGCCGCAGCGGGTGCCGGCACCACTGCCGTCGACGCTCCGGCGCAACGCCCCCCTGGTTCCCACCGATTCGCAGGCGAGCCGCGCGCTCGCCGCGGTCATCGCCATCCTGACGTTTCTCGCCGCCCTTTGCGCCGGGGCGGCGGAGATCGTCGCCTCGAGCGCCGATCAGTGGCAGGGCGCCGTGGCGCAGGAGGTGACGATCCAGGTCCGCCCGAGTCCCGGTCGTGATATCGACGCCGATGTCGGACGCGCCGAATCCCTGGCCAAGGCGGTTCCGGGCATCGCGAAGACACGGGTGTTCACCAAGGCCGAGGCCGAGCGCCTGCTCGAACCCTGGCTCGGCAGCGGCCTCGACCTCTCCGACCTTCCGGTGCCGCGCCTCGTCACCCTGACCCTCGCCGAGGCCGCCACTCCCGACCTGAAACAGCTGCGCACCAATCTCGCCGAGGCCTTGCCGGGGGTCGCGAGCCTCGACGACCATGCCCTGTGGCTGCGGCGGCTCTCGACCATGGCCAACACCTTCGTGGGCGTCGGCATCGGTATCGTCGCCCTGGTCCTCATCGCCACGGGGCTCGCGGTGGTGTTCGCCACCCGCGGCGCCATGGCGGGCAACCGCGAGGTGGTGGAGGTGCTGCATTTCGTCGGCGCCAACGACGACTTCATCGCCCGCGCCTTCCAGCGCCGCTTCTTCGGTCTCGGCCTGCGCGGCGGTATCATCGGCTCGGGTGCCGCGCTCGTCGCCTTCGCGCTCGCCGGGCTGGTGGCCCGCAATTGGCGCTCGGGGCCGGCCGGCGAGGAGATCGAGGCCTTGTTCGGTGCCTTCCACATCGGTTGGCGTGGCTATGCCAGCGTACTCCTCATCGGCGTCATCGCCTCCGTGGTCACCGGGATCGTCTCGCGGCTGACCGTGCGCCGCTTCCTTGCCTGACCCAATCACCGCCCTTGCCCGGAACCGGGCAGAGGCCGCGGGCGGATGGACCGGCACGAGGGCGGCCGTTAACCACCTGTGAACCTTTCGGGTACGAGATGCTTGCCTCGTCGCTGCCCCAATCGGGGCTATCCTGGCGGAGTATGACGACGCGGATGTCACGCAGCGGCACCATGAAGCCCTCGGAGGCCTTCGGTTGGGCCTGGGCCGAGCCGGCATCCCGGACGGCCATGGTCGCGCGCGGATCCGCGAAACGGGACCTCAGCCGCACTTTGCGTGGCCTTCTCGGTCTGGCCGGACTCGGCGGCGTCGCTCTCTTCTCCGGCCTCCTCGCCTTCGCCGCCTGTCTCGATCGCGACGAGCGTATTCCGGTCGAGCGTGCCGACGGCATCGTGGCGCTCACCGGCGGGGCTCAGCGCATCGGCGACGCCATCGACCTGCTGGCCAACGGCTTCGGCCGGCGCCTGCTCATCACCGGAGTCAACGAGCGCACCAGCCGCGACGAGATCGCACGGCTCAACCCGACCCAGCGCCACTGGATCGATTGCTGCGTCGATCTCGATTACCGGGCCCGCAACACCATCGGCAACGCCATCGAGACCCGGCGCTGGATGCGCCAGCATAGCTTCAACACAGTGGCGGTGGTGACCTCGAACTACCACATGCCGCGCACCCTGGTGGAACTCGACCACGCCCTGATGGGCGACGACCGGGTGGTGCCCCACCCCGTGGTCGGCGAAGGCTTCGATGCGGATCGCTGGTGGCGGCACCCGGCCTCGGCCAAGCTCCTCGCCTCCGAATATCTCAAGTTCCTGGTGGCCTGGGTCCGAACCCGCTTCGAGCACGACCCCGAGCGCTCGCGCGCCGCGATCCTGATCGGGCGCGGTAAACCGATCAGAATGGTGGCCGAACCGTTGCTCCTGCGCGGGCAGCAATAGGCTCAGGGTTCCCGTGTGCCGCCGACCAGCCGGGCGGTGACGCCCTCAGAGCCCCTTGCAGCGAACGCGAATCAGCCCCGAAAACTCTTTCTCTGAGCTCTGGACTTGCGCCAAGCGCTCGCTGCGGTCGGCACCCGACAGGCAGCGGCCATAGACGCTGGCGACGCGGCGCATGGTCTCCACGTGGCGGCGCCAGACCCGACAGCGGTCGGCATCGTCGCCGCCCGCCTGTTCGAGCTGGTCGAGGGCTTGGCGCTGCATCGAGCTGGCCACCAGCACGTCGCGCGCGCAGGCGACGTCGGAGGGCCCGGCCTGCACCGGCGAGATGGCGAGTCCGATGCCGCAAGCGGCAAGCGACAGGATGCGGCGCGGCATCGTGCTCACGCCGCCTGCGACGCCGAAGTGTGGGTGAGGAGTGCATAGAGCGCGCTGGCATCACGGGCGGCGCGGATGCGTTCCAGGATGCCGGGCTCGCGCAACAGGCGGGCCACCTGCGCCAGCGCCTTGAGATGGTCGGCACCCGAGCCCTCGGGAGCGAGCAGCAGGAAGGCGATGTCCACCGGCTGGCCGTCGAGCGCGTCGAAATCCACCGGGCGTTCCAGGCGGGCGACCAAGCCGAACAGCCGGTCGAGGCCGGGCAGCTTGCCATGCGGGATCGCGACCCCGTCGCCGATGCCGGTGGAGCCGAGGCGTTCGCGCTGGAGCAGGGTCTCGAACACCTCGCGCTCGTCGAGCGCCGGCAGCTGGCGCACGGCGTGTGCGCTGAGCTCCTGGAGAATCTGCTTCTTGGCGCGGGCACGCAGAGATGGCACCACGGAATCCGGACTGAGGAATTCCAGCACTGGCATGTAGGACCATCGCCCCGTCGGCGGCGGCCGGCATGGCCACCGCTGATTGAAAGTTCGGGCCACGTGCGGCCCGCGAAGTCAATCGACCGGGTTCGATCTCTGTTCCCGGCCGGCGCTCAGGCGCCCGCTTCGGCCGGATCGACCCAGCCGATCGCCCCGTCGCTGCGGCGGTATACGACGTTGATGCGTCCGGTGCCAGCATGAACGAACACGATCACCGGGGCGCCGGTGAGGTCGAGGGCGGTGACCGCCTCGCTCACCGAATGGCGCTTCAGGGTCTTGGTGCTCTCGGCCACCACCGGAGGATGGGAGACGTCGTCCTCATCCGCGTCCTCGTCGTCGTACCCGTCGGCCTCGGTGTCACTGGGCGCGGCGAACACCGCATAGGCCGCCTGGACGGTCGCGCCCTCGTGGGCGGCCGCGCCGTGATCCTTGAGGCGATGCTTGTAGCGGCGCAGGCGCTTTTCGAGGCGGTCCGCGGTCTGCTCGAAGCTCGCATGGGCGTCGTGCGCAGCCCCCGAGGCTTCCAGCGTCAGCCCCGAGACCAGGTGCAGCACGCAATCGGTACGGTACGCGGTCCCGTCCCGCCGCAGGGTGACGTGGCCCGAGCAGGTCTCGGTCATGTGGCTGTCGAGATATTTCGAGAGGGTGGCCGCCATTCGCTCCTCGACACGCCCCCGCAAGGCTTCGCCCAGGTCCAGGCCGTGGCCTGTCACGCGCAATGACCCCATGATCCCTCCGGATTTCGTTGCTTTCGGGGCCTGAGTTAAGGAGCCTCGCGAAGAGAAGTCAACGGAATCGGGAGCGGGGTCGACGGAGGCCGTATCGCGCGACCGGGACCGGCCGGAGACCCGGCCCGCCACGCTCGGGGTTTCACCGCACCGCATACGCGAAATGCTCGCGCCGGCGTTCGATGGAAGAGGGAATCCGAAGCGATTCCCGGTACTTCGCCACGGTGCGGCGAGCTATGTCGATACCCTCGTCGCGCAGGCGCTGAACCAGGGCGTCGTCGGAGAGCACGTCGCTCGGTGCCTCGCCGTCGACGAGTTGCTTGATGCGGTGGCGTACGGCCTCGGAGGAATGCGAGGCGGTGCCGGCCGCACCCGGAATCGCGGCGGTGAAGAAGTACTTCATTTCCAGCGTGCCGCGGCTCGTGCCGATCGACTTGTTCGAGGTCACGCGGGAGACGGTGGATTCGTGCATGCCGATCGCCTCGGCCACGGTCTTCAGGTTGAGCGGGCGCAGATGCGCCACCCCGTGCAGGAAGAACGCATCCTGCTGGCGCACGATCTCGGAGGCGACCTTCAGGATGGTGCGAGCCCGCTGCTCCAGGCTGCGGGTGAGCCAGTTGGCGGTCTGGAGGCATTCCGACAGGAAGGCCTTGTCGCCGTCCGCCGCCGCGCCGCGCGAGACGCGGGCATAGTAGCTCTGGTTCACCAGAACCCGCGGCAAAGCCTCGGCGTTGAGCTCCACCAGCCATGACCCGTCGGGGGCGGCCCGCACGAACACGTCCGGGATCAGCACCTCGACGGCGCGGGTGCCGAAGGCCCGGCCGGGCTTGGGATCGAGGCGGCGCAACTCAGCCAGCATGTCGACGAGATCCTCGTCGTCGACGCCGCATAGGCGGCGCAGGCTGGCGAAATCGCGCTTGGCCACCAGGTCGAGGCGCGAGACCAGCGCCTGCATCGCCGGATCGAACCGGTCGCGGTCGCGCAGCTGCAGGGCGAGGCATTCGGCGAGATCGCGCGCGGCGATGCCGGCGGGCTCGAAGCTCTGCACCAGCTTGAGCATGCGGGCGACGCTGTCGAGGGAGGTTCCGAGCCGCTCGGCAACCGCGTCGATGGACTCGCGGAAATAGCCGGCGTCGTCCACCGCATCGATGAGGAAGCCGCCGATCAGGCGGTCGGCCGGATCGCGGGTGGCGAGATCGAGCTGCGCGGCCAGATGTTCGCGCAGGGAGGTTTCGGAGGTGAGCGTCGCCTCGAAATCGGGGGCGTCCCCGTCGAAGCTGCCGCCGGTATTGCCGTAGGGGGCTGGCGTCAGCGACAGCATATCGCCGGAGGCCGCCTCGCGCGCGTGGCTCGGGTTCTCGTCGGCGAACACGTTGTCGAGGCGGGTATCGAGAGCGCTCTCCATCTCGGCGCTGCTCGCGGTGAGCGTGGTGGCGATCCAGGGCTCCTCGCCGCCGTCGAACTCGCCGTCCCCGTCGCTCGCATTGTCCGGTGGCGCCTCCGCGGGAGCCCGCTCGGATTCCGCCTCGCCCTCCACCCGCTCCAGCAGCGGATTGCGCTCGAGTTCGGCATCGACATAGGCGGCGAGATCGAGCTGCGAGAGCTGGAGAAGCTTGATCGCCTGCAAAAGCTGAGGCGTCATCACCAGGGCTTGGCCCTGGCGCATTTCCAGCCGTTGCAGCAAGCTCATGATGGTGCCCCGATTGCCCGAGTCGCGCCCCCGCCCAGTAGCGCGCGCTACCGCGATCCGGGTTTAGGCATAAATCTTGCTTCTTTTTTGCCAATCCAGGTCTAGCGCCATCGCGGCTGCGCGTCAAAGCGTGATGACGGTTGTCTGCATGCGAATTGTGCACGGATCCGGAACGTCACAGTCCTGGCGTTGCGCGCCAGCGTGACAGGTGTCCGATAACAAAGGTTTTCCGGGGCTGTGCGACAGCGCGCCGTTTCGCTCTACAGGCGAAAATCTTCGCCGAGGTAGAGCCGCCGCGCGTCGGCATTCGCGACGATCTCGTCGGGCGTGCCTTCCGTGAGGATGCGGCCCGAATGAGCGATGTAGGCGCGGTCGATGAGGCCGAGCGTCTCGCGCACGTTGTGGTCGGTGATCAGCACGCCGATGCCGCGCTGCTTGAGATGCTTCACCAGATCCTGAATATCGCCCACCGCGATGGGGTCGATACCGGCGAAGGGCTCGTCCAGCAGCATGAAGGACGGCGACGAGGCCAGCGCCCGGGCGATCTCGCAGCGACGGCGCTCGCCGCCCGACAGCGCGATCGAGGGGGATTTGCGCAGGCGGGCGATATCGAACTCTTCGAGGAGCGAATCGAGCTTGCGCTCGCGCTCCTTCCGGTCGGGCTCGGCCACTTCGAGCACCGCGCGGATATTGTCCTCCACCGACAGGCCGCGGAAGATCGAGGCCTCCTGCGGCAGGTATCCGATGCCGAGGCGGGCGCGCTGGTACATCGGAAGGTGGGTGATCGGCAGGCCGTCGAGGCTGATCGACCCGCGATCGGCCGAGACCAGGCCGGTGATCATGTAGAAGATCGTGGTCTTGCCGGCACCATTGGGCCCGAGCAGGCCCACCGCCTCGCCGTTGCGCACGGTCAGGCCCGCCTCATGGACTACGGTGCGGGCGCCGTAGCTCTTGCGCAGGCCGCGCACCGACAGGATGCCGGGGCCGCCGCCATCGGCGGTATCCACCGCGGTGTCGCGCGCCTTGGACCCGCGGCGAAACAGGCGCCCGAGGAACGACGTGGATTGCAGCGATGGCGCCGGGGCAGCGGCCTGGGACGCCTCGGCACCGGGCGCCTGGAGGGCGACGCTCAATTCGCCTGCGCCCGCGGCTTGGCCGCAGGCTTGTCGCCCACGGCCTCGGACGGCTTGGTGTCGGAAGGTTTGGCGTCGGAAGGTTTGGGCGCCGCCTTGGCGGCAGCGGCAGGCTGCGCGCAACCCTTGCCCGCCCCCTTGGCCTCGCCCTCCTTCTGCGGAACGAACAGAGCGGAGACGCGGCCTCCCGCCACCGGGTCCATGTTCGCCCGGCCGGTGTTCATGTCGTAGACGAGGCGCGAGCCGCGGGTGACGTTCTGACACTGGCTCAGCACGACATTGCCGGTGAGCACGATGCGCTTGGCTTCCTGGTCGAACACGGCGTTGTCGCCGGTGGCGACCTGGTCCTTCTGCACCACCGTCACCGGCCCGGCGCATTCCACACGCTGAATGCCGTTCTCGCCCATTGCGGCCGGCGTCTTCTCGGGCGCAGCCTTGGCGTCGTCGGCGCCGTCCTTCGCGGCTTCGCCCTTGTCGGACTTGGCGTCGCCCTTGGTGTCGCTCTTCGCGTCCTTGGCGCGCTTGTAGCGCACGGTCATGGTCGAGCAGCGGATGGTGCTGTCGCCCTGGACCGCCACGACGTTGCCGGCGAAGATCGCCTTGTTCTCGCGGTCGAACACATCGAGCCGGTCGGCATCGATCTTGATCGGCTCCTTGCCGCCACCGCCGAGATTACCGAGCCCCGAGGCCGGCTTGTCCTTTTTGGGCGCGGTCTCCGCAGCCGCCGGCCCGGCCAGTACCAGCACGGCCGCAGACACCGCGATCCAGGCGGCAGGCTTCGTCAGGCGCATGCGGTTCACCGGCGGACATCCCCGTCGGACGGCTCGGCCGACGTCGTGCGGATGCGCGCCGCGGCATCGGCGACCTTGTCGGCGGTCGGCGCCTTGTCGGCCTCGTGCTTGTCGGTTTCGTGCAGCACCGTGTGGACGTTGCCGATGAAGGAGATGATGTGGCCGCTATCGGTGACGTCGAGGGTGTCGGCCGCCACCGTGCCGCTCGGGATGGTGACGGCCACTGCCTCGTTCGACCGCACGGTACCGGCCTTGAAATCGACATCCGCCGTCTTGAGGCGAATCTCCTCGCCCTTGTCGGTCCAGATGCGGATGTCCGTCTCGAGGCCCAGTGATTCGCGGGCGGAATCGAACAGACCTGACGCCGCTTCGAGATGGGCGATACCGCCCTTGTCGTCGGTGTTGAGGTGGCCCTTCATCGCCTGGAGTTCGATGAGGCTCGGCTTGCGCACATCCTGGAACGCGGCTGTGGCGGTGACTTCGTAGCCCCTGTCGCCCTTGCGGAAGCCGGAGAGGCGCGGGCTCTCCATCTTCACCTTGGTGCCCGAGAGACTGACCGGACCGAAGCTGACGCCCGGCACGATGTGTCCGAACGGGTTGAACAACGTGGCGACGGCGAGCACCACCACTGCCGATCCGGCGGCGAGCGGGATCAGCCGGCGCAGGCGGCGGACCTGTGCGCTGTGATTGCGCGCCCGGGCATGGGCACGGGTCCGGAGCGCGTCGGCGCGGGGGCCGGCGGAGCCGTTGATTGCGAGGGCGTCGACCACCTGCATGGCGTTCCTGAAACACTGCGCCCGGAAAAAACGTCGCCCGGAAAACTTCGGTCGCCTAGACCTTTGCCTCCGGCATGGATGGATCGCCGGATGCGCGCAGGCGGTGGCAAAGTTGTGGCCGGGCCGATGTTATGGCCAGAGCATTGAGGAATGATCAATCGCAGCCGGCGCGGGACGCGACGCTTCGCGCGGTTCGTCTCATGCCGATGTGCGGCGGCGCACGGCCGACTTCAGGTGTGCGCGAAGATGTCGGTTTCGGGCCAGCCGGCAAGATCGAGGCGGGCGCGGGTCGGCAGGAAGTCGAAGCAGCTCTGGGCGATCTCGGTGCGACCCTCACGGGCCAGCATCGCATCGAGGCGGGTGCGGGCGGCATGGAGGTGCAGCACGTCGGAGGCTGCGTAGTCTACCTGCGCCTGACTGAGGGTGTCGGCGCCCCAATCGGAGGATTGCTGCTGCTTGGAGAGATCGACACCCACGAGTTCGCGGACCACGTCCTTGAGACCATGCCGGTCGGTGTAGGTCCGCGCCAGTTTCGAGGCGACCTTGGTGCAATAGACCGGCGCCGGCATCACCCCGAAGGCATTGAACAGCACCGCGAGGTCGAATCGGGCGAAGTGGAAGATCTTGACGGTGCCTGGATCGGCCAGGACCCGTTGGAGGTTGTCGGGCGCGTCGGCACCGGGGATGATCTGCACCACGTCGGCGCTGCCGTCGCCCCGCGAGATCTGTACGACGCAGAGCCGGTCCCGGTGCGGGTTCAGCCCCAATGTCTCGGTGTCGATCGCGATGGCAGGGCCTGCCACGTAACCGGCGGGCAGATCGCCGCGATGGACGCGGATCAAGGGCTGGGGCGCCATGGGGTGCGGGTCTTCGGATCAGATTTTCGGGTCGGTCAGGCGGCCCGTAACATTCGCGCCAACCGCCGACAAGGGTACCGGCTTGGCACCTTTGCTTAGGTCTCGGGCACGTCCGGAACACGTTCGTGATCCTGTGCGCGCCCGAGACCAGTCTGTCAGGTCAATCGCTTATTTCTGCTTGGCGATGATCTTGTCCTTGATCCCGTCATAGACGCCTTGCGGGATGATCTTCTTCGAGACGAGTTCGTCCTTGCCCCGGTAGGGGCGGCCCTTGACGATCGCCGCGGAGCGCGCGGCGCCGATGCCCGGCAGGGCATCGAGTTCGGCCGGCGTGGCGCTGTTGAGGTCGAGCAGGGTCGCCTTCTCGGTGGCGGCCTTCTCGGCCGGCTTGGCAGCGGCGGCCGGTGCCTTGGGGGGCATGACGCTGGGCGGCGTCGGGTTGGACGGCGCCGGCACGGCCGGTGCGGGCTTCATCATCGGGGCGGCCGGGCTCGGCGACTGCGCCAGCGCGGGCACGGCGGCAAAGCAGCTCAGCACGGCCAGCGTGCGCAGAAGGGAAGAGGTCATGGGAAACTCCCGGGTCGATGACGCAGTCTCGATGCCGCGCCAGCGTTCGAAGACTTAGGAAAATCCATTTGAACCGCGGCTTAACGCTGCGGCCAGCTTTTGTTTGGATTATGCACTGGCCCGTCACGTGCTATCGCGCTGGCGAGCGGAGTTCGGGTATGCTCCAAGTCCTGTCGCGTGGGCTCTAGCCATCGGACGTCGGTGCGGCTATAAGGCCGGTCTCGAATATCCGTTTGAACGCGGTGCCGAGGCGATCCCTTCGCGGTGAGCCGCCCAGGCGCCTTTTTATCGTTAAGTCAGGACCCTCCCATGGCCGTTCCGAAGCGAAAGACCTCCCCCTCGCGGCGCGGCATGCGCCGGTCCGCCGATGCCCTCAAGGCCCCCACCTATGTGGCCGACAAGGATTCGGGCGAACTGCGTCGTCCCCACCATATCGACCTGAAGACCGGCATGTACCGCGGCCGTCAGGTTCTCAAGGTGAAGTCCGCCGAGGCCTGACTGCATCGCGATCGCGTCTCCGCGGTCGCCATCGCTGCCAGAATCAAGGCCGCCGCTCGCATCCTGCGGGCGCGGCTTTTTTCGTTTTGATGTGAGCGGTTTTGCTCTTGAGCGGGATCGGCGTCAGGCCCGACGCCGGGCCATCTCTGCGTAGCGGGCGGTCGCCGAACGCGTGCGCTCGATCCGCGAGGCCCTGAGGGTCGGATCGGCACTGACGATGAGCTGAGCCAGGAACCCCGAATCAGGCCTGCGCGCCACACGCCATCCGCAGCGTGGCTCCTGCGGCGACCCCGACATGATCACGAGGTCGCGGCCAGGGTCGACCTGTTCCGTTTCGGGATGTTCGTCCGTCGCAATCCGCCGCATCGCATCCATTCCGCGTGAAACACGGCAAGATGCGCAAGAGTTGGGCCGACGTTAACGGTTCGTCAACCTTTCGTTTTGGGACGACCCCGGCGGGCGAATCGGACGCTCTACTTCTTGGCGAGATCCTCGAGGCGCGACTGCATCTCCGCCATCTGGCGCTTGAGATCGTCGAGATCGCCACCGCCGCTGACCTGAGCCGGCTGGGGGGGCTTCAATCCCGCGGCGGGATGGCCTCCCATCCCGGACAGCGGCCCGGTGCCGAAGGCGGTGAACATCTTCATGGCATCGCCGAAGAAGTTCATGTTGGCCCGCACCTGCTCTTCCAGAGCGGTCTGGAACGCCGCCGGCGCGAAGCTCTGGGTCATCTTCTCGCGCAGACCGTCCTGGTCGCGGGCGAAGTTGGCCATGGAGAATTCGAGGAAGCTCGGCACCATCGTGCGCATGCTGTCGCCGTAGAACCGGATCAGCTGGCGCAGGAACGCCACCGGCAACAGATTGTCGTCGCCGGCCTTGTTCTCCTGCTCGAAGATGATCTGCGTCAGCACCGAACGGGTGATGTCGTCGCCAGAGCGCGCATCGTAGACGAGGAAATCCTCGCCGTTCTGCACCATCGTCGACAGATCCTCGAGGGTGACGTAGGTCGACGTCCCGGTGTGATACAGGCGCCGATTGGCGTATTTCTTGATGACGGTGTGATTGGACTTACCGTTATCCGCCATCTGTCGTGGCCTCTCCCGACGCGATCCTGCCAGCACGCGATCCCCGCAACGTTGCAACAACGTCGGAGGGTCTCTCCGCGCGCACGCTCGACCTTAAAGCTTTCTCCTGCCGACGAAAACAGCAATCTGCCCGCCATCCCCGCAGAATAGTGCCATGCGCGGAATGACGATGGCCCATTCGCCTCGCAAAACGTCTCAGACTCCGGCTTGACTTCGGTAAGTCGAGGGCTTTCATCCGATGAACGGCAAGAAGCGCGCACGCTCCCCCGGTCGGGAGCGCAAAGGCAGCGTCGGCCGATACGAGGAGAACGTCACCATGGCAGCAGAAGATATCGTCATCGTCGGCGCGGCACGCACCGCCGTCGGCTCGTTCGGCGGGGTGTTCAACACGGTCCCGGCCCACGACCTCGGCGCCGTGGCGATCAAGGCCGCCCTCGAGCGTGCCGGCGTCTCCCCCGACGACGTGGACGAGGTGATCTTCGGCCAGGTCCTCACCGCCGGCGCCGGCCAGAACCCGGCCCGCCAGGCCGCGATCAAAGCCGGCATCCCCGAGAAAGCTACGGCCTGGGGCCTCAACCAGGTCTGCGGCTCGGGCCTGCGGACCGTCGCCATCGGCATGCAGCAGATCGCCAATGGCGACGCCACCGTGATCGTGGCCGGCGGCCAGGAATCCATGTCGCTCAGCCCGCATGCGCAGTACCTGCGCGGCGGCCAGAAGATGGGCGACGTCAAGCTCGTCGACACCATGATCAAGGACGGCCTGTGGGACGCCTTCAACGGCTACCACATGGGCACCACCGCCGAGAACGTGGCCCAGGCCTTCCAGCTCACCCGCGAGCAGCAGGACGAATTCGCGACGCACTCGCAGAACAAGGCCGAGGCCGCCCGCAAGGAAGGCCGCTTCAAGGAAGAGATCTGTCCCGTCACCGTCCCGGGCCGCAAGGGTGACACCATCGTCGACACCGACGAGTACATCCGCGACGGCGCCACCGTGGAGGCGATGGCCAAGCTCAAGCCTGCCTTCTCCAAGGACGGCACCGTGACCGCCGCCAATGCGTCGGGCCTCAACGACGGCGCCGCCGCGATCGTGCTGATGTCGGCCTCGGAAGCCGAGCGTCGTGGGATCAAGCCCCTAGCCCGGATCGTCTCGTGGGCCACCGCCGGCGTCGACCCGAAGGTGATGGGCACGGGCCCGATCCCCGCCTCGCGGAAGGCCCTCGAAAAGGCAGGTTGGACGCCATCCGACCTCGATCTTGTCGAGGCCAACGAGGCCTTCGCCGCCCAGGCGCTCGCCGTGAACAAGGACATGGGCTGGGATACCGCCAAGGTGAACGTCAATGGCGGCGCCATCGCCATCGGCCACCCGATCGGTGCCTCGGGCGCCCGCGTCCTCGTCACGCTCCTGCACGAACTCAAGCGCCGCGACGCCAAGCGAGGCCTCGCCACCCTGTGCATCGGTGGCGGCATGGGTGTCGCCATGTGCATCGAGCGGGTCTGATCCGACTCGCTCAATCGTCACGACAAGACATCTCCGTCACGACAAGACATCTCGAATTGCCGAACAGCGCGGTTCGAGAAATCTTGAGCGGCGTCGCAAATTTAAATGCGTCGCGCAGGTGAAGACCGACCGGCTACATCCGCGCGACGATCGAACGACCCAAAAATCGCAAAAATTCAAAAAAACGGAGGAAATACCATGGCTCAGGAACGTGTTGCCCTCGTCACGGGCGGAACGCGCGGCATCGGTGCCGCCATCTCGATGGGCCTCAAGGCCAAGGGCTACAAGGTCGCCGCGAATTACGGCGGCAACGACGAGGCGGCCGCCGCCTTCAAGGCCGAGACCGGCATCCCGGTGTTCAAGTTCGACGTCGGCGATTTCGCCGCCTGCGAGGCCGGCATCCGCCAAGTCGAGGCCGAGGTCGGTCCGGTGGACATCCTGGTGAACAATGCCGGCATCACCCGCGACGGTGCCTTCCACAAGATGACCTTCGAGAAGTGGCAGGCGGTCATCAAGACCAACCTCGACTCGATGTTCACCTGCACCCGGCCGGTCATCGACGGCATGCGCACGCGCGGCTTCGGCCGCATCATCCTGATCTCGTCGATCAACGGCCAGAAGGGCCAGGCCGGCCAGACCAACTACTCCGCCGCCAAGGCCGGCGTGATCGGTTTCGCCAAGGCGCTGGCGCAGGAAAGCGCGTCCAAGGGGATCACCGTCAACGTGATCGCGCCGGGCTACGTCGCCACCGAGATGGTGATGGCCGTGCCGGAGGACATCCGCAACAAGATCATCGCGACGATCCCCGTCGGCCGCCTCGGTGAGGCCGAGGAGATCGCCCGCGCCGTCGAGTATCTCGCGGCCGAGGATTCGGGCTTCGTCACCGGCTCGACCCTGACCATCAACGGCGGCCAGTACATCGCCTGAGCATCCCCGGCCCGGCGCGTCCCTCGGACGCGCCGGGCCGGCTGCCTTACGACCGCGGCGTCGGCCGCCAATCCGGCGGAGCCATCTCGAAGCCCTCGAACCGGAAGGCCGGTGAGACCGTACAGCCGACCAGCGTCCAGGCGCCGAGGCTCGTCGCCGTCTGCCAATGCCCGGCGGGCACCACGATCTGCGGCTGCTGACCCCGCGCGAGGTCGGGGCCGAGATAAGCCGCGGTGGCATCGTGCCCATTGGGGCTCGTCGTGATCACCAGCGGTGCTCCCGCGTGCCAATGCCAGATCTCGGCGGCATCGACCCGGTGCCACTCGGAGACCTCGCCGACATCGAGCAGGTAGTAGATCGCGCTCCCCACCGACCGGCCCTCCACGGTCCGGGTATCGCGAAAGGTCTCGCGATAGTGGCCGCCTTCGGGATGCGGCACGAGGCCGAGCCGGGCGATGATCTGCGCCGCCGTCGCGTCGGTGCCTGTGTTCATGAGTTCCAACCTCCCCTCCGACGCTCGGCGCAGTCCGATTCGGTGCCCTTCACTGGAGCACTCCATCGGACAAGGCCCCCTGCGGCAGGCCGATACCGGGCGGCGCCTTGGGCGCCGCGGGTTTCGCAGGCGCATTTGCCTTGGGTTTGGCCCTGGCCGCCTTCGGAACCGCCTTGGGCGCGGCAACCTCCGGGGCGGCGCCGCAGGACTGGAACGGAAGCTGCGCCAGGGGCTTGCCGGTCTCCGAGACGATGTTGAGGGTGTCGGGCAGCGCCGTCGCCGCGGCGTCCCACCGCACCGGGCCGCCGGTGGCGGATTCCAGCGCGGCCGGGCTGCCGCCGCGGCGCAAGGCGAACAGGTCGGGGCCGTAGGCGGTGGCGACCTTGCCGGCGATGACGACCTGGAGCACCCGTGTCGTCTCGGGCGTGAGCGGCCGCAGCGGATTCTCCACGGCGATCACGCCCGTGCGCGTGACCCAGACCGAGACGTCCTTGGATCCCTCGTAGAGAGCGGCTTTTCCCTCGCAGACGACGGTGAGTCCGGGCAGGTTGGCCGAGAAGGTCGGAGCCGATTCCGGCTGCGCCGGGCTCTCGGCCGCCGGGGGCGGCGCAGGCTGCACGTCCGCCGGCGCCGCGGCGATGGCGGGCTTTTTGGGTACCGGCTTCTTCTTCGGCGCCGGTTTCGGTTTCGGTTTCGGTTTCGGTTTCGGTTTCGCTGCGGGCGCCGCCTCTTCGGTGAGGACAGGCTCGGCGGCCGGAGCCTCTTGAGCCGTCGCCGCGCCATATCCCAGAGGGTGCCCCAGCATCCCCTGTCCCGGGATCAGGATGGCGGTCATCACCGCCAAGTAGGCGGCCGACAGGCGGTGCGGTCGGCTCATCGGTCCTGTCCGCCGGGCAGCTTGCGCACGGGGTCGTGCTCCACCACGGGTTCGATGTCGAGGATCGGCGCCGAGCGGTCGATCGGGCTGATCCGGGGGGGCTCGATGCTGCGCATCAGTATCTCCTCACCGTCTTCTGCCAGATCCTCCTCCCGCGCCATGCGCAGTTCGGGACGCCGCGAGCGGGCGACCATCGTCGCGACCAGGATTCCGGAAAGGACGAGGACCGCCAGGGCGGACAGGATCAGGGTTGTTTCCATGACGCCGTCAGCGTTAGCCGAGGACGCGCCCGGTTGCACCCATCGCGCGGGAATTTGCAGCCTCGGAGCCGGAACGGTCCTTGCTTCGTGAAGACCGTTATCCGAGCCTGCCGCTCGACCGGCCCCCTCGGCGCGACGATGCGCCAGGGGACAGTCCGGCGGGGTCTTCGGAGACCATCGCCTGAACGTCGTCTGCCTGCCGTATGACGCTCTGCCGCTCTCTTCATCCAACCCGAGGTCGATCGATGCGCATGCATGACCGCAGCCAAGCCGTCGCCGTCCGGGATTCCGAGGGGATCGACCCCGAAAGCCTGGAGCGCGACCTGCTCGGGCTGATCGAGGAATCCCGCGAGCAGGCGGCGGAGGACCCCTTCCGCAATCCCGTTCTGGCGGTGACGCTGGCGATCACCCGGCGGTTCGACCGAGGAGAGATCGTTGAGGACGATCTCGACGGGCTGTTCGTCCGCCTGCGAACCCAGTCCTTGGTCGCCCGTGCGGAGCGGCTGCGTGGCTATGTCGGCCTCGACCGCGACGACGCGGCCGATCCCGGCACGATGATGGCGCCACGGCTCGTGGCCGCCATACCGCAGCGCCAGGGCGACTTCGAGACATTCCGCGATCTCGTCGGTCGCACCGGGTTCGCCGTGGTGTTCACCGCGCACCCGACCTTCGGCATGCCCAAGGCGGTGGCGGCCCTGATCGCCCAGGCCGCCACCGAGGCCGCTCCGGCCGCACGCCTGCCACTTCTGGAGAAGGCCGGCGCGCTATCGACCCGGCCCGACGCCAGGATCAGCCTGGACGACGAATTCGATCAGGCCTGCATCGCGGCCAATCACGGCCGTTCGGCCCTCGATGCCTTCAACGCCGCATTGCTCGATGCCGCCCGCGCGCGCTGGCCCGATCGCTGGACCGAGCTCGTGCCGAAGCCCTTCGCCATCGCGAGCTGGGTCGGCTGCGACACCGACGGGCGGACCGATATCGGTTGGTGGGACACCGTGCGCTACCGCCTCGAATCGAAGCGGATGCAGCTCGACCGGGTGATGCGCGAGCTGCCCCAGGTGGACGCCACCAAGGTGGTCCGCGACCTGACCGCGGGCGCCCTCGCCGCCGTCAATCGTCAGCTCGCCGTGGCCCCGCGCCTCGGCACCAAACCTTCGCTCGAATCGGTGCACCGCTTCGCGCTGGCCCTGATCATCGAGCGCGAACGGGCCCAGACCGATTCCAGCGCGATCCTCGCCGGCCTCGCGGGTGCGATCGGCGGCGTCGAATCCGACGCGGACAAGCGCACCATCGCGATCCTGCGCTCCGGCATCGCCACGCATGGGCTGTCCAACGCGCTTCCGCATTTCCGGCTCAATGCCAGCCAGATCCACAATGCCGTGCGCCGGGTCACCGATCTCGAAGGCGAGCCCACGGACGCGGCGCAGCGCCGCTCGCACCTCTCCACCATCCATGCCCTGCTCAACGACGTGCAGGCGGTGGACGTCGATTTCGGGGCGCTGGCCGCCGAACGGGCCTCGGCCGCGCGGCTGATGATGACGATCACCCAGATCCTCAAGCACGTGGACGGCACGCATCCCGTGCGCTTCCTCATCGCCGAGACAGAAACCGGCTACACCCTGCTCGCCGCCCTCTGGCTCGCGCGGCATTACGGCATCGCCGACAAGGTCGAGATCACGCCCCTGTTCGAGACGGCCTCGGCCCTCGAACAGGGTATCCGCGTCCTCGACGACGCGCTGCGCAACCCGCATTGGCGCACCTACCTCAAGCGCATCGGCCGGCTCACGGTGCAGTTCGGCTATTCCGATTCCGGCCGTTATGTCGGCCAGCTCGCCGCGAGCTTCTGGATCGAGCGGCTGCGCCTGCGCATCACCGAGTTGATGGTGCAGAACGACCTCACCGGTGTCGAACTCGCGATCTTCGACACCCACGGCGAATCCATCGGCCGGGGGGCGCATCCGACCTCGTTGCGTGACCGTCTCGCCTATCTCGCCCCCGAGGATGCCCGCCGCCGCAACCGCGCCGCCGGGATCAAGGTCCGCCTGGAATCGAGCTTCCAGGGCTCGGACGGCTACCTGATGTTCGGGACCCTGCCGCTGGCCAAGGCGACGGTGGAGCGTATCGCCGAACACATCTTCGCCCTCGACGTCGCCGACGACGACACTTTCGCCGACTACGTGCTGTCGGAGGCCGCCAGCGGCGCCGACGAGGCGGACGACCCGATCTACGCGGAGACCGACTTCGCCGCCGAGTTCTTCACGGTGGTGCGCCAGGACATGGAAACCCTGGTGGACGATCCGGGCTACGCCGCGCTCCTCGGCACCTTCGGTCCGGGCCTCCTCGACCGCACCGGATCGCGCCCCGTGGCGCGCCAGACCGACGGGGGCGGCCCGACGATGATCACCCATCCGCGCCAGATGCGGGCGATTCCCAACAACGCGATCCTGCAACAACTCGGCTTCCTCGCCAATTCGCTTCACGGGGTCGGCCGGGCCGCCGGCCGGGCGCCCGACCTGTTCCGCGACATGCGCCGCGACTCGGTGCGGTTCTCCCGGGCCTTCCGCCTCGTTCAGCACGCGGCCAGCGTCGCCGATCTCGACGTGCTGCGCGCCTATATCGACACCCTCGATCCGGCGGTGTGGCTGGAGCGGGCACGTCGGACTCAGCGCGACACCCGGCGGGAGGAGCTCGTCGTCATCGCCGGCGCCCTGGACAACCTGCGTCTGGCACCCGACCTGCGCCGCCTGTTCGGCCGATTGACCTCCGATTGGCTGAGCCTGCAGAGCGCCGCCCCCGATCTCGGCAAGATGTCGGTGCGCCTCACCCTGCTGCACGCGATCCGCCTGGCGCTGATCCACCGGATCTGGTTCCTGGCGGTCCACATCCCCGGCTTCCGGCCGCAATCGGGCATCAGCCGCGAGGCGCTGATCGAGCGTTTCCTGCGCCTCGACGTCGACGGCTGCCTGACGATGCTCGAGGACATCTTCCCGATCACACCGGACCCGACCCTGGGCCTCAATTTCGGCGAGCCCGCAGGCCCGCGCGACGTCGGCACCTACGAGGCCGAGCACAAGACCCTGTTCGAGCCGATCCGCCGCTGTTTCATGCGGGTGCGCGAATTGTCGGGCATGATCCAGCACGAGGTGGGCGCTTTCGGATAAGCGCCAGGCCCCCTCTCCCATTTGGGAAAGGGTTGGGAAAGGCGGCCTTTCGCGCCTCATGGCGATACACCGAATCTTCGGCGGCGCGGCCCGCTCAGGCCGGCTCCACCAGCAGCACCGTCCCCGCGACGCCGGTGATGCGGACGCGGGCGCCCTCGGGGGCGTCGGCACCCGCCACCCGCCACAGGGTGTCGTCGATGCGCAGGCGGCCGAGGCCGTCGGCGATGGGTTGATCGAGGCGGACCTCGCGGCCGATCAGGCCGTGTGCCCCGCGGTTGAGCGCGTTCGGCTGCCCCTTCTGGCGCCGGACCGCCAGGACCACGAACCCCACGGCCAGGATCGCGAACATGACGAGCTGGGCCTGCCACGGCATCGGGATCATCGCGATCTCCAGGCCGGTGACGAGGGCGGCAAGGCCGAACCAGAGCAGGAAGACGCCCGGAAGCGCGAGTTCGGCTCCCATCAGGGCCAGACCGACGAGGACCCAGGTCCAGGACGGCCCGATCTGGTCGAGGAGGTCGACGATCACGATGCAGCTCCGACGTCGGGGGGCAATCCCGAGCTCTTGCGCGGGGCCGGCTTGCGCGGCGCGGTTCCGTCGCCGAACACGCTGCGGGTGATCTCGGCGATGCCGCCGAGGGTTCCGGCCAGGGCCGCGGCCTCGATCGGCACCACCACCACCCGTTGGTTCGGCGCGGTGGCGATGGCTTTGACCGCCTCCACGTATTTTTCGGCCACCAGGAAATTCACGGCCGCGATGTCGCCCTTCGCGATGGCTTCGCTGATCAGGCCGGTGGCCTTCGCCTCGGCTTCGGCGCTGCGCTCGCGCGCCTCGGCATCGCGGAACGCCGCCTCCTTGCGCCCCTCCGCTTCCAGGATCGTGGATTGTTTGCGACCCTCCGCGCGCAGAATGTCGGCCTGCCGGTGCCCTTCGGCCTCCAGCACCGAGGCGCGCTTCTCGCGCTCCGCCTTCATCTGACGCGCCATGGCGCCGGCCAGATCCGCCGGCGGCAGGATGTCCTTGATCTCGATGCGGGTCATTTTCACGCCCCAGGGCGAGGCCGCCGCATCCATCACGCGCAGGAGCCGCTCGTTGATGTCGTCGCGGAGGGAGAGCAACTGGTCGAGGTCCATCGACCCGACCACGGTGCGGATGTTGGTCATGGTCAGGGTCATCATCGCAACTTCGAGATTCGAGACCTCGTAGGAGGCTCGGGCTGCGTCGAGCACCTGGTAGAACACCACCGCGTCGATCTTCACCCCGGCATTGTCGCGGGTGAAGGCCTCCTGGCTCGGCACCTCGATGACCTGCTCCATCACGTTCACGCGCCGGCCGATCCGCTCGACGTAAGGGGCGATGAGACCCAGTCCGGATTCGAGGGTGCGATGATACTTGCCGAACCGTTCCACGGTGAAGACGTGGCCCTGCGGCACGATGTTGATGCCGATCCCGAGTGTCACCACCACGAGCGCGACGAGAGCCACCGCCGCGACGCTCAAGCCGATCGAGAGATCCATCATCGTCCCCGTCACGCGTTGCGTTGAGACCGGCCGGCGGTTGTCTCGCATGCCGGCAGCAACTCTAGGGCAATCCCGAGGTCGCTCGAAAGTCCTATCGCGCCCAGACGCCGAGGTGCTCGGAGCGAGCCCGGTCCTCGGCCGCGACGAGATCGGGGGTCGCCTCCGACGAGGCGCGGCCGCCGCCGTTGAACAGCACCACCTCCGAGAGGTCGCGGCCGTCCACCGCGCAGAGCCGCGCCTCGCTGCCGGCCACCGGCTGGCAGGTGACGCTGCGGCCGGCGAGGTAGCGGGTCAGTTCGTCGGCCTGCCCGCCGCGTACCCACTCGACCCCGAACAGGCGCACGAGCTTGCCGCCGACCCGCAGAGTCGCCGTGTCGATCACCTCGGCCGGGCCGCTGATCTCGTTGGCCTGGAGGACTTTGGGCGCCTCCTCCACCGGAGCAGGGCTGGTATCCTCAGGCGCCCCCGGAGCGGGATTGCCCGACGTCGACGCAGCGCCCGGAGCCTGCGCCGCGGTCTGGGCAGGAGGAGTCGCCTCTTCCCCGCTCCGGCCGGTGAGCACCACGGCGAAGCCGACGATGACGAGGGCGCCGAGGCCGATGGCCAGAGCGCGCCGGTCCAGCGCATCGCGCAGGATGGTGCGGTCGTGCACCCCCTCCCGCATGCGGGAGACCAAATCGGTCAACCGACCGCGAGCCTGCCGACCGCCAGCCTGGAGGACGGAATCCTGGGCGGTCTCGCGGACCGGCTCTCCGGGGCGGGGGCCGCTCGCCGACGCAGAACCCGAAAGGGCTTGAGCCGGCGATGCGGGTGGCGAGTCTTTCGCCGGCATACCGGTCTCGGCGATCGCCGCAGCGGATCGGCGCGGACGCATCTGCGTCCAAGCCTCCGCAGCGGTGGCCGCCATGGCCCGGCTACGATCCATGGAGCGGGCGAAGAGCGCGCGGACACGCAGCGCTTGCGCATCGACGAAGCGCCCCGTGGCCGCCTTGATGTCCGGGGACGAAGCGGCCGGCGTTTCCAGGGAGGTGGCGACCTCCGGCACGGGCTCCACTGGGACGAACAGGGCCGGGTGCTTGCCGCGCAACTCCGCGATCAGGTCGGTCAGGGTCAGAGGACGATCGGTCTCGACGGGCGGACGCGGCAGTCCGGCACGGTCGATCGCCCGATATCCCGGTGCCTCGGGACTCGGTTCGGTGGCGGCGTCCAGCAGCAGTTCGACGGTACGGCGGGCCACCGGGAACACCCCGGCATGCGCCACCGCATCGGCGATCTGCCGGCGCAGGGCGTCCCGCGCATCGTCGGCTGCCGGAGGGGGCAGGGTCCTTTCGTCCAAGATGCTGGCAACTCCGGAAGGAATGACGGGAGGACTGGCGCGATCAGGCGCCGCGGCGTGTGCCCGCTATAGCGCTGAGTGGCCCGGGTCCATAGCGGCGCAGCACGCGGCTCGCCTCACCGACGATGAGCGGCCGGTCGCCGGCAAAGCTCACCGTGAGCACGAGTTCGGACACACCTTGCGACCGGGCGCCGCGACTCGGGCTCTCCGCCCGGAAGTCGAAGGTCGTGTGCACGATGCAGGTGGCGGTCTGGGCGTTGCAGGCGGTGTGCATGCTGCCGCTCTGCGGCGCATAGCGCCGCTCGGGCCAGCGCCGGACGAACTGGCGCTTCTCGGCGATCAATGCCGCCAGCGACAGGGTACGGCCGTGGAACCGCACGCGTTCCGCGTAGAAGCGCGGGGCGGTCGCCACCATCGCGTCGCCGGGCGCCGACACGGTGGCGAGATAGTCGCCGGTGAGGCGCTGGGCGGCGCTGGCCCATTCGGGGAAGCGGGCCTCGGACGCGCCCGGCGGCGGGGTCGCCGGCATGATGGCCGGCCCCTGCGCGAGGCGACGATGGCTCCGGCGCGTGGCCATCCGGCTCGCGGAGCGGGATGGCCCCCGGGCACTATCCTGCGCCGGCTCAGTACCCAGCATCCGGGGCGCGGCGTGCTCGGAGCGTTTCGCCATGCCCCCGCTGCCGGGTGACTCGGGTGCGGCGGCTTCGTTGCGCGTTGGGACCGGCTTCGAAGGGTCCTGGTCCGTACCCTGGGCCAAACCTTGCGATGACCCTTGCACGGTCTCGGGTGGGAGGGGTTCGGGTTGGGTCATCCGCGCCGGGGGATCGACCCAGCCCGGCCGCGCCTGCGCCATGGCCCCACCGGCGGACAGGGCGACGCCGATCAGCGCGGCGGAGCAGACTGAAGACAGACCGTAGCGCATGAAATCATCACCGGAAGTCGCAGCGGAAGGGCGCTGTCCAATCGAGCGGGCTCGACCACATGAACGTCGCCTGAGGCTGCTAAGTTTCCCTGAATCCCGTCGCAGCGACGGCGATCCGCGAAGTGGTTCAGCCTGTTCGCCGAAATTCTGCGCAAGCGTGGCCCTTGCCATCCCCGGGCCACCCCCCACCTTCGGTGTCGTTGGGTCCGGGCCCCTCTGACGGTCGAGGCGTTGACCGTGATGTCGGACCCCTTCTCTGCCTTTGCGCTGACGCGGCGCGAACGCACCGGAGGGTGACACACCCGTGACGTTTCTCCTCGAGCCCGAGCCATGTGCCGTAGTGGGAGGCGCCCGATGAGCGGTGCCCCGGCCCGCCGCGGGCTTCTCCTCGTCAATCCCAATGCCCGCAATGGCGGGTTCTCACTCGATACGGTGCGGGATGCCCTGCGCAGCGGCGGTATCGAGCCGTTCGAGCCGCCGGGCGATCCCGATTGCACGGCCGTCATCAAGCGGCATGCGGCGGAATGCGACCTCGTCATCCTCGGCGGTGGCGACGGCACCCTGAACGCGGCGGCCCCCGCTCTCGTCGAGACCAAGCTCCCGCTCGGCATCCTGCCGCTCGGCACGGCCAACGATCTCGCCCGTTCGCTCGGTCTTCCGGTCGATCCCGTTCAGGCGGCCCGCCTCATCACCACCGAGGAGGCTCGGCCGGCCGACCTCGGCTGCGTCAACGGCCATTACTATTTCAACGTGGCCAGCATCGGCTTCTCGGCGGATCTGGCCGGTGACCTCACCGCCGAATCGAAGAAGATCTGGGGAACGCTCGGCTATGGCATCGCGGCGATCCGGGTCTTGCGCCGGATGCGGCCGTTCACCGTCACGCTCGAACATGACGGACGCACCGAGAAGGTCACCACCATCCAGGTCTCGGTGGGCAACGGCCGGCATTACGGTGGCGGCATGACCGTGGAGGAGACCGCCACGGTCGACGACGGCAAGCTCGATTTCTACAGCCTCGAGGTCGCGCATTGGTGGCGGCTGCTGGCGCTGCTGCCGGCCCTGCGCAAGGGCACACAGGGCAAGGCCGCCGACGTGCGCGCGTTCAGCACCACGGAAATCCTGGTCAGGACCAAAAAACCGCGCCCGGTGAATACCGACGGCGAGTTGTCGACCCACACGCCCGCCCATTTCAAGGTCATTCCCAGGGCGGTGCGAATCTTCTCGCCGGCGCCCAAAAAGCGACCCGGAACGATGGTCACCGGACACGCCGACGCCGTCTAGGAACAGGCGAATCCGGTTGTCCGACACGACCACGCCGAGACACGGAGAGAGAGCCTGCTTGGGATGGCCCGAAAAACGCAGCGGGCTCCGGACTTGCCAGCACAGAGCCTCGGGCGGAGCCTGTTCCGCCTTTTCAATTCCCGGCGCTTCGACCTCCGCAGGGGTCGCGCCCGACCGTCGAGACGCACCGTCCGTGGACAGCATCCTTCAACTCACCGCCGACCCGACCGCCTGGGCCGCGCTCGCCACCCTCATCGTGATGGAGGTGGTGCTCGGCATCGACAATCTCATCTTCATCTCGATCCTCACCAACAAGCTGCCGGCCGACCAACAGAACCGGGCACGCCGGATCGGGATCGGCCTGGCGCTCATCCTGCGGCTCGGCTTGCTCGGCACCGTCGCCTACATCGTCCACCTGACGCAGCCGGTCTTCGCGGTGTTCGGCAAGGGCTTCTCCTGGCGTGACCTGATCCTCATCGGGGGCGGCCTGTTCCTGTTGTGGAAAGCCACCAAGGAGATCCACCACACCGTCGATCCCGATCCGCAGGATGCGACCAGCACCGGGGTGAAGCTCGGCTTCGCCGCCGCCATCGGCCAGATCCTGGTCCTCGACCTCGTGTTCTCCATCGACAGCATCATCACGGCGGTAGGCATGACCGAACACGTGCCGATCATGGTGGTGGCAGTCGTCACCGCGGTCACAGTGATGCTGCTCGCCGCCGATCCGCTCTCGCGCTTCATCGCCGCCAACCCGACGGTGGTGATGCTGGCGCTCGGCTTCCTCATCATGATCGGCATGACGCTGATCGCCGAGGGCTTCGGGGCGCACGTGTCGAAGGGCTACATCTACACCGCCATGGCGTTCTCGGCCGGGGTCGAGGGGCTGAACATGCTGGCCCGGCGGCGCCGGCGGGCCAAGCAGGGCGACCTGGCGGCCAAGGTCTGAACCGACCCGCATCCCCGACGCGGTCGCCGGGAGTGTCATCGCACCATTAAGAAGGGCTCGACCGGGATGCCGGTCGAGCCCTTGTGCGTCGGGGTAGCGAGCCTGCGATGAGAGGTCGGGATCGCCGGGAGGCGGGCTCGGCAGTGAAATCCGGTCTGGGACCTCGGTCGAGACCGAGCCGCCCCTACAGGATCGGCTCCCTGGATGCCGCATCCTCCCGGGCGCAGGCGGCCTGATCGGGGGCCGGACCGCCGGTTGCGACGAGCTTGGCGAGTTCCGTCCGCGCCCGGTCGAGGTCCTGGCGGAAGGTGGCGTCGCCCTGCAGCGCGGCGAAGACGGCGCTCGCTGCGGTGCGGCCGGCCTGGATGTCGGTCATCCAATGGACGCCGCAGACCACGCGGCTTTCGCCATAGGCCCGGGCGCGCAGGAAGAACTGCGTCGCCTTCTCGGGCATCAGCGACGCCATGATCGAGGCATAGGCCCAGCCCTGCGTCGCATGGCTCGAAGGGAAGCCGTAGGCGTTGCCGAGCTCGGACGTCCGCATCACGCAGATCTCGGAATCGTTGCCGACGAACGGGCGCAGGCGCCGATAATGCTCCTTGGGCGCGCGGGTGGCCCGGGAGATGTCGAGGCGCGTCCGCTCCAGCAGCGTCATCAGAGCGGGGGCACGGGACTGGTCGATGCGCTGGCCGAGCACGCACGAGAAATCCTCCAGAATCGCCGAGGCCCCATCGGCGACGTCGATGGTCGCGAGGTCCCAGCGCGGCGTGCCCTTCAAGGCGCGCGTGGCGACGAAGGCCGCCTTGTCGGCGGCCTCGGCCGCGGACTGGCCACGCGGCGGCGGCGGCAGGATCGCGGTGGTATCAGGGGCGTTCGCGTCGGTAAGGTAGGGCGCGCGTGCGGTCTTGCCGGGTACCACCGGGGTCGTGGCGACGGAGGGCGCCGAGGACGGCTTGGCCGGACTGTCTTCGGCCTGAACGGATCCGGGTAGGGCAGCGGTGGCCAGGAGGGCGAAGACGAGGGTCAGGCGGGCCATCGGCGTCTCTGGAATCTCTCGAGTGCTGCCAGGAGGAAGCGGTGCGCTTCCATACGGTTCCCGTGCAACGGAGATATGGCAGGCGACACCTGAACGCCGACCGACATCCTTTGGCGTCAGCCCTTCTCGGGCTCAGGCCGTGTCGCGGATCGCGGCGGCGACTTCGCCCGGATATTCCTCATGCGGGCTCAGCGCGCCGGGAATCGTCGCGCGCGCCACATGGCCGGTGGCGATGAGCGCGTCCATCTCGGCACCCGAGCGGCGGGGCGCCCGCTCCGGCCGCAGGACCGTGATCGGCGGCAGGCCGTCATCCTCGAACAGAGCGAGGAAGTCCTTGCGTGTGTCGTAGGGGTCGAGGCCGCCGGTGACGAAGGCGGCGGTGCCGAACCGGCCTCCGGTCTGGCGCGTGATCGCATGCTTGTCGGCGATCACGCCGGGCGTCACGTGGGCGGAATCGGCATAGACGTGGGCGCGCATCATCTTGCCGATCACCGGGCGGCTGATGTTGATGCGGTAGAGCGCATCGCCGATCAGCGGCATCTCGACGACGCGGCGGATGCCGGCGAACAGGCCCGCGCGCTCCGGGCCCATGGCCGTCGGCAGCGGCCCGCGCCAGGTCGGTGCCACGAGTACGAGGCGCGCGAACATCCCGGGATGTCGGGTCGCCGCCGCAACCAGATAGCCGGCGGCGTGGCCGGCCGCGATCCCAATGGCGTAAGGGCCCGGCAGGGTGGCGAGCAGGGCGTCGAGGAAGGCGTGCATGGTCGCCGGATTCATCGGCACGCGTGCGCGCAGATGTTCGCCGAAGCCCGGCCAATCGGGCACGAGACAGCGATGGTCGAGGCCCAGATCCTTGGCGAGTGCCCGCATTTCCGCCCGCGCCGAGATCGACGACAGGGCCGGCAGCAGCAGGGCCTCGGGCCCGCTGCCCACCACGTCGCAGGGGGTGGGCACACCACGCCCGGCGATCTTCAGGACGAGATTGCGGGAGGCGTGGGCCGGTTCGATCATCGCTCGCGGTCTCTTCGGCTTACCATTCTCTCGGCTTAGCGCCCGCGTATCGGCCAGAAACGCGGAGTCCGGTTCGGCGCCGTCGATGCGACTCGGGAGACTGCAACCGCCCACCCGGAGGTGGACGTTGCAGCCCGAAAAGCCATGCGACGCGGGGCCTCATCCCAGGCGCCGACGCGTTTCGCTCAGGTGCGCAGCAGCTCGTTGATGGCGGTCTTGGAGCGTGTGCCGGCATCGACGCGCTTGACGATGACCGCGCAGTAGAGGCCCGGGCCGGGCGAGCCGTCCGGCAGATCCTTGCCGGGCGTGGTACCCGAGACCACCACGGAATAGGGCGGCACACGGCCATACATGACCTCGCCGGTGGCGCGGTCGATGATCTTGGTGGAGGCGCCGATATAGACACCCATCGAGAGCACGCTGCCCTCACCGACGATCACGCCCTCGGCCACCTCGGCGCGGGCGCCGATGAAGCAATTGTCTTCGATGATCACCGGATTGGCCTGCAGCGGCTCGAGCACGCCGGCGATACCGGCGCCCCCCGAGATGTGGCAGTTCTTGCCCACCTGCGCGCAGGAGCCGATCGTCACCCAGGTATCGACCATCGTGCCCTCGCCCACATGGGCGCCGAGGTTGATGAAGGACGGCATCAAGACGGCGCCCGGCGCGATGTAGGAGCCGCGGCGCACGAAGCAGCCGGGAACCGCACGAAAGCCCGCCTCGCGAAACTGCTTCTTCTTCCAGCCCTCGAACTTCGACGGTACCTTGTCCCACCAGTTCGCCCCGTCCGGGCCACCATGGATGATCTCCATGTCGTTGAGCCGGAAGGACAGCAGCACCGCCTTCTTGAGCCATTGGTTGACCTGCCAGTCGCCGCCCTCGGCCTTTTCGGCCACCCGCGCCTTGCCGGAATCGAGGAGGTCGAGCGCCTCTTCGACGGCGTCGCGCACGGCGCCCTTGGTGGAGGTGTCGATGTCGGCGCGCGCCTCCCAGGCGGTCTCGATGGTCGTGGCGAGGTCGGCGTGGGACATGTCGGCTTCCGGGCGTGATGGAGAGCCCTGTGCTTACAAAAGCCCGCCGGCCCTGTCACCTCGGAGCTTGGCCGTCCCGCGGCGTCGGGGCGGTGATGCGGTCGAACCGCGCTCGCACCTCATCGAGGTCGTGCGCCAAGACGGAGAGGTCGTCGGACAGCTCGGCATGGATCGCCTGCGCGGCGTCGGGAAATTCTTCCAGCACCCGCCGCATCAAGGTCGGGGTGATGCGGATGACCTCGGCCGATGTGACGGCATGGGCGTCGCACGGACGCTCGCCGCGCAGGAACAGCGCGAGGCGTCCGATCAGCCCCGAGCGGCCCACGGTGACGGGCTCGACCCCGGGACCGGGAAAGCGCGGCGCCAGCGCGATCGTGCCCGACATCACCACGAAGCCGCCATCGGAGCGCTCGTCACGTGCGAACAGCCGGACGCCGGGTATGAGGCTGCGGCGCTCGGCGGCGAAGGAGAGCAGGCGCAAGGCGTCCCGGCCGAGGAAGCCGAACAACGGAGCCGCGCTCAGGATGGCGATGTCGTCGTCGAGCCCCAAGACGTCCCTCCGCTCCGCGCGTCACTGGCAGCAGCGAGCCTCAACTCACGGCGACCCGTCATCGATCCAAGGCGGCTACGGCAGCAGCTTGTAGCCGCCGGCCTCGGTGACCAGGATCGCCGCCAGCGCCGGGTTCGGCTCGATCTTCTGGCGCAGGCGATAGATATGCGTCTCGAGGGTGTGGGTGGTCACCTGCGCGTTGTAGCCCCACACCTCGGCGAGCAGCGTGTCGCGGCCCACCACCTCGCGGCCGGCGCGGTAGAGGAAACGCAGGATCGCGGTCTCCTTCTCGGTGAGCTTCAGCTTCGAGCCACGCTCCCCCACCAGCAGCTTGGCGCCGGGGCGGAAGGTGTAGGGACCGATCTGGAAGACCGCATCCTCGCTCGCCTCGTGACTGCGCAGATGCGCCCGGATGCGGGCGAGCAGCACCGCGAACTTGAACGGCTTCGTCACGTAGTCGTTGGCACCGGCCTCCAGGCCCTCCACCGTGTCGTCCTCGGAATCCTGGGCGGTGAGCATGATCACCGGTCCGCGATAGCCGTTGCGGCGCATGGCCCGCACCGCTTCGCGCCCGTCCATGTCCGGCAGGCCGACATCCATCACCGCCAAATCGATGCGGGCATCGGCGACGCTCGCGATGGCGCTCGCCCCATCCGCCACGCCCAAGGTCGTGAACTCCTCGTGCAGGTCGAGCTGTTCGATCAGCGTCTCGCGCAGCGAGGCGTCGTCGTCACAGATGAGCAGGCGATGGGTGTTGGGCATCGACCGAAGGACTTTCACGCAACGAACGGAATCGCGCCGTAGGGCGTGTATCCCGCGAACTGGTTTGAGGATGTCGGGCCAGAACAGGCCCGAAAGGGAAGAAGCACAACGTAAGGCGTTTTCTGCGCCGGAACATGGGCTCGTGGAAGCTTATGCAATCTTATCGCCAGCACATACGAGTCCGCAGGCCTGAAAGTTTCGTGAGTGCCGAACAAAAACGCCGAGGTGGTCTGCCGCTTTGGACGGAGCGATAAGGTCGGCCATGATAAGGGCCGCCATGAAACGAACCACCCTTCGGCACCTGCGCGTTCGCCCGCTCGTCGGCGACCCGACCCGCGGCCAGCTGCTGGCCGGCCCACTCGTCATCCCCTGCGCGCTCGGGCGCTCGGGCATGACCCGGCACAAACGCGAGGGCGATGGGGCCTCGCCGCGCGGCAGCTTCCGGCTGCGCGCCGGTTATTACCGGCCGGACCTTTATGCCGCGCGACCCGGGACGCCCCTCCCCTTACGGGCGACCCGGCGGGAGGACGGCTGGTGCGACGACGCGCGGGACCGGCGCTACAATCGTCCCCTGCCCCTACCCTGCCCCGGCGTGAGCGCCGAGCGCCTGTGGCGGGAGGACGGGCTCTACGACCTCGTGGTCGACCTCGACTACAATCGCGGCCCGATCCGGCCCGGGCGCGGGTCGGCGATCTTCCTCCATTGCGCGCGGCCGGGCTACCTCCCCACGGAGGGCTGCATCGCGCTCGCGAAGCCGGATCTGATCCGCCTGCTGCGCCGGATCGGCCCGGCGACCCGCCTGCGGATCGGCTGAGACGCGCGGCCGGCCGTTACACCTTCGCCGGCATGGCTCCGGTTTGCGCAGAAGGCTTTCCGGTCAACGTCAGGATCGCCAGGGCAGCGACCAGGCACAGGAGACCGGCCAGAAAGAAAGCCGGCAAATAACTCGACAGGGCCGTGCGCGACAGGCCGGCGCCGTAGGCGATGGACGCCGCTCCGAGTTGATGCCCTGCAAACACCCAGCCGAAGACCAGATTCGCCCGCTCCCGCCCGAACCGCGCCGCCGTGAGCCGCACGGTGGGCGGCACCGTGGCGATCCAGTCCAGGCCGTAGAACACAGCGAAAAGCGACAGCCCGACGAAGGAGAAGTCCGAGAACGGCAGGAACAGCAGCGAGAGCCCGCGCAGGCCGTAATACCAGAACAGGAGCCAGCGGTTGTCGTAGCGGTCCGACAGCCAGCCCGAGGCCACGGTGCCGACGAAGTCGAACACACCCATGGCGGCCAGCACGCTCGCCCCCTGCACCGGCCCGATGCCGTAATCGGCGCAAAGCGGGATGAAATGCGTCTGGATCAGGCCGTTGGTACTGGCGCCACAGATGAAAAACGTCCCGAACAGCACCCAGAACACGCGCGTGCGGGCTGCATCGCGCAAGGCTTCGATCGCTCCGCCACCACCGGGCGCCGGCACCGCGGGCGGACCCGCAGACACCGTCTCGCCATACGGCGCCAGACCCAGATCCTCCGGGCGATCGCGCATGAGCGTCAGCACGGCGAGCCCCGCCGTGAGCAGGAGCCCGCAGATCAGCAGGAGCGACGCACGCCAGCCGAACCGCTCGGTGAGGCTCGCCAGCAGCGGCAGCACCACGAGCTGGCCGGTGGCCGAACTCGCGGTGAGGAGGCCGACCACCAAGCCGCGCCGATGCGAGAACCAGCGCGTCGCCACCGTCGCCCCGAGAACCAGGGCGGTGAGCCCGGTGCCGATGCCGACGACCACGCCCCAGAGCAGGATGAGGTGCCAGACCTCGGTCATTGCGAGCGAGGCGAGGAGGCCGCCGGCGATCAGCGTGAGCGCGATCAGGACGATGCGGCGCGGCCCGTAGCGGTTCATCAGGGCGGCGGCGAACGGCCCCATCAATCCGAACAGGACGAGGCGGATCGCCAGGGCGGAGGAGATCGTCGCGGTATCCCAGCCGAATTCCTTCTGGAGCGGCAGGATCAGGACGCCCGGCGCACCCACGGCGCCCGCCGTCACCAGCATGGTGAGGAAGGTGACGGCCGCCACCACCCATCCGTAGTGGATGTGCCGCCGCGCCAGCGCCGCGGCCACGGCGTCGGAAGGTGTGAAATGCTGCGCGACCATGCCGCCCCGCTCCACGAATGTTGCGTGATCGCCTAATAGGCGCATATGCGCTCTTTACACAAGTCGATGATTCGATATCTCTTGCCGTATTGGCGAGGGACGCGCGATGACGGAGCCGGCACAGACCGTGATCTGCCACTGTCTTGCGGTGCGGCAGGGTGCGCGGCAGGTCACGCAATTCTACGACCGGCACCTCGCGCCGTCCGGTCTGCGCACCACGCAATACTCGTTGCTGAACTGGCTCGGGCGGCTCGGACCCGTCTCGATCCATGCCCTCGCCGACGCCATGGTGATGGACCGCACCACCATGGGCCGTGCCCTGCGCCCGCTTGAGCGCGACGGGCTGGTGAGGATCGGCCCCGGTCCCGATGGGCGCACCCGAGCGCTCAGCCTTACAGAAGCCGGACAAGCCCGGCTCGTGACAGCAGCGCCGTTCTGGCGACAGGCGCAGGAGCAGTTCGAAGCCGCCTATGGAGCGGAAGCCGCACAGACCCTGCGTGCCGCCCTGGCGCGGTTGGTCGCGACCGTTCCCACTTGATCTCGGAGGACGCCTAATCCCTCCGGGGCCGCTCGCCGAAGATCGCGGTGCCGACCCGGATATGCGTCGCGCCCATCTGGATCGCGGCCGGGTAATCCGCGCTCATCCCCATCGACAGGATCGGCAGGTTGTGACGCTCGGCAATGCGCGCGAGCAGGGCGAAATGCGCCGAGGGTGGCGCGTCCGCGGGCGGGATGCACATCAGGCCCTGGATCGCGAGGCCGTGGGTGTCGCGGCACGCGGCGAGCAGCACGTCGACCTGGGATAGTGAGACACCGCCCTTCTGCGGCTCGTCACCGGTGTTGACCTGGACCAGAAGCTTCGGCTGGCGCCCGCTACGCTCAATCTCCTTGGCGAGGGCGGCGGCGAGCGACAGCCGGTCGAGCCCGTGGATCACGTCGAACAGCTCCACCGCCTCGCGGGCCTTGTTGGACTGGAGCGGGCCGACGAGGTGCAATTCCACGTCCGGAAACCGTTCACGGAGTGCGGGCCATTTGGCCTTCGATTCCTGGACATAGTTCTCGCCGAACACCCGGTGCCCGGCCTCCAACGCCGGAACGATGCCCTCGGCCGCGATCAACTTGGAGACGGCGACCAGCCTGACCGAGGTAGGATCGCGCTCGGCATCCTCCGCCGCCTGGCGGATCTTGGAGCGCACCGTGTCGAGCCCGCCAAGCACCGCGGCGGCGGACGGGTGAGCGCTCGGAAATGTGGCGTCGGCCATGGTGCCTCGTGTCGGGTGTCGGGGGATGGATCGCCGTGGGACCGGGTCCATGTTTTCGGGGGACGCGCAGTGTTGGCAACGCCCGGCTTGCTGCGCTGGAAAATGCTCTACCATTCCGAACACGGTCCGCAAGGCGAGGCTCCGCTCACGGCCGTCCTGAACCTGTCCGTGTTGACCGGAGGACGTCCCGTGGTAGTCCGGCGGCCAACCCCTGTGCCGGGCGCGTCGCCACGCCGCCCGCTTGTCTCCTGCATCGAACGGCGCCCGGCCATGACCCAACCTGCCCGCCCCCCGCACCCTGAGCGCTACAACGCCAAGGAGACCGAGCCGCTCTGGCAACAGGCGTGGAACGACGCCGCGATCTACCAGACCCGCAACGACGACGACCGCCCGAAATACTACGTGCTGGAGATGTTTCCCTACCCGTCCGGGCGCATCCACATGGGCCACGTGCGCAACTATGCGATGGGCGATGTGGTGGCGCGCTACAAGCGCGCGCGCGGCTTCAACGTACTGCATCCGATGGGCTGGGACGCCTTCGGCCTGCCCGCCGAGAATGCCGCCATGGAGCGCAAGGTCAACCCGCGCGAGTGGACCTACGCCAACATCGCGTCGATGCGCGGCCAGTTGCAATCCATGGGCCTGTCGCTCGACTGGAGCCGAGAGATCGCGACCTGCGATCCCGACTATTACAAGCACCAGCAGCGCATGTTCCTCGACTTTCTCGACAAGGGCCTCGTCACCCGCCGCACGGCCAAGGTGAACTGGGACCCGGTGGACCATACCGTGCTGGCCAACGAGCAGGTCATCGACGGGCGCGGTTGGCGCTCGGGCGCCCTCGTGGAGCAGCGCGAACTGACCCAGTGGTTCTTCAAGATCACCGACTTCGCGCAAGACCTCTACGATGCCCTCGACGGGCTTGAGCGCTGGCCGGAGAAGGTCCGGGTGATGCAGAAGAACTGGATCGGCCGCTCGGAGGGGCTGGAGGTCCGGTTCGCTCTCGATGCGCCGCCGGCCGGTGTCGCGCCCGAGCTGAAGGTCTACACCACGCGTCCCGACACCTTGTTCGGGGCGAAGTTCCTGGCGGTGGCCGCGGACCATCCCATCGCGGCCGCTGTTGCGGCGAACAACCCCGCCCTACAGACCTTCATCGAGGAATGCCGACGCACGGGAACGGCACAGGCAGCCATCGATACGGCGGAAAAGCTCGGGTTCGACACCGGACTGACGGTGCGCCATCCCCTCGACCCGTCCTGGCTGCTGCCGGTCTACGTCGCCAACTTCGTGCTGATGGAATACGGCACCGGTGCGGTGTTCGGTTGTCCGGCCCACGACCAGCGCGACCTCGACTTTTCGAACAAGTACGGCCTCGGCAACACCCCCGTCGTCTGCCCGGAGGATCAGGACGCCATGAGCTTCGTGATCACCGACACCGCCTATGATGGCGATGGCCGGATGATCAACTCGCGCTTCCTCGACGACATGACCACTGACGAAGCGTTCAAGGCAGTGGCCAACCGCCTCGAGGAGGAGACCCTCGACGGTAACCCGATAGCATCCCGAAAAGTGCAGTTCCGGTTGCGGGACTGGGGCGTCTCGCGCCAACGCTATTGGGGCTGCCCGATCCCGATCATCCATTGCGACACTTGCGGGCCGGTGCCGGTGCCGGTGGAAGACCTGCCGGTGAAGCTGCCGGATACGGTATCGTTCGACGTGCCCGGCAACCCGCTCGAGCGCGACCACGCCTGGCGCAACGTCCCCTGCCCCACCTGCGGGGCTCCGGCGCGGCGCGAGACCGACACCATGGACACGTTCGTCGACTCGTCCTGGTACTATGCCCGTTTCACCGCGCCCTGGCTCACGGACGCACCCACTGACCGCGCGGCGGTCGATCAGTGGCTTGCCGTCGACCAGTATATTGGTGGCATCGAGCATGCGATCCTCCACCTGCTCTACGCCCGCTTCTTCATGCGGGCGATGCAGGCGACCGGCTGGTCTGGCGTGTCCGAGCCGTTCGACGGATTGTTCACGCAGGGGATGGTGGTCCACGAGACCTACAAGGATGCGGTCGGCGCCTGGGTCCAGCCCGCCGACATTCGCATCGTCGCAGACGATTCCGGGCGGCAGGCGTTTCACGTGAAAACCGGCGATCCGATCAGCATCGGCGCCATCGAAAAGATGTCGAAGTCGAAGAAAAATGTCGTCGACCCGGACGACATCATCGCGAGCTACGGCGCCGATACCGCCCGCTGGTTCATGCTCTCGGATTCCCCACCGGAGCGCGACGTGATCTGGACCGAGGACGGGGTCCAAGGCGCGGCACGCTTCGTTCAGCGCGTCTGGCGCCTCGTCTCCCTGGCGGCAGGCGTGACGGGCGGCGCAAGGCCCGCCGACGCCGCTTTGCGCAAGGCGGCACACAAGGCCCTCGCCGCTGTGGAAGAGGATGTTGAGCGCCTACGCTTCAATCGCTGCGTGGCTCACATCTACACCCTGGCCAATGCCCTCGACGAGGCTTTGCGCGGCACCGTCTCGGCGCAGGCGGCCCAGGAAGCCGCCGGCATCCTGACGCAGCTGATCGCGCCGATGATGCCGCATTTGGCCGAGGAATGCTGGTCGGCGCTGGGTCGCACAGGCCTCGTCGCCCAGGCCCCCTGGCCCGAGGCCGAGCGTGCCTTGCTGGTGGAGGACGCGGTCACCCTCCCCGTCCAGCTCAACGGCAAGAAGCGCGCGGACGTCACCGTACCGCGCAGCGCCGACAACGCCGCCGTCGAAGCGCTCGTGCTGGCCGACGATGCGGTTCAGAAGGCGCTCGAAGGTCGGACGCCAAAGAAGGTCATCGTGGTACCGGGCCGGATCGTGAACCTGGTGGTCTGACCCGGCAAAAACGCCTCCGGTGGGTCATCATCTTGCCGGAGAGGAAACGTAAAGTTTGGGTCCGGTAGGGTGACGCGAGGCTCAGGTTCACCGTAGACAGCGAACCTGAGCAGCTTTCGGGACGGCAGCGAACGATGATGCGTTTGGCAACGACGACAGCCCGGTTCGGGCGGGCACGCAAGGCCGTGCAGGTGGCGTTCGTCGTCACGCTCGCGCTCAACCTCTCGGCCTGCTTTCGCCCGCTCTACGGCCCGACCGCCTCGGGCGAGCCGATGGCGGCCCTGCTCGCCTCGGTTCAGATCGACGACGTGACCATGGCCCACGGCCAGGAGCGCATCGGGCATTACCTGCGCAGCGAGCTGATCTTCGATCTCGATGGCTCGGGCCAACCCTCGACCAAGCGCTTCCGCCTGAAGATGCAGGGCAGCGAAACGGTGCAGACCCCGATCGTGTCGTCCCAGACCGGCCGCGCCGAGGCCGGCACCATCATCGCCAACGTGAAATACTCCCTAGAGAATCTCGAGGGGACCAAGATCATCAGCGAGGGTGTCGCCACCTCGACGGCGACCTACGATCGTTCGGTGCAGCGCTTCGCCTCGCTGCGGGCGGCGCGTGACGCCGAAATCCGGCTCGCCAAGACCCTCGCCGAGCAGATCAAGACCCGCATCGCCTCGGTGCTGGTGACGAAGCCCTGACCGCTCACAAGGCCGCGCGATGACAGCCGTCAAGGCCGGTGACGTCGATGGGTTGATCCGGCGCGGGCCCGACCCGCGCATGGCGGTTCTTCTGGTTTATGGTCCCGATACCGGGCTGGTGTTCGAACGGGCCAAGCGCCTCGCCGAAAGCTTCGTCGCCGATCCCACCGACCCGTTCGGTCTCGTCAAAATCGACGGCGACAGTCTCGCGCAGGATCCCGGCCGCCTCCTCGACGAGGCCGGCACCGTGGGCCTGTTCGGCGGAACGCGGACGATCTGGGTCCGCTCGGGGAGCCGCAACTACGCACCGGCAGTGGAGGCCGCCCTCAAGGGTGAAATCGCCAACGCGCGAATCGTGGTCGAAGCCGGCGATCTCGGAAAGTCCGCACCCCTTCGTACGCTCTGTGAAAAGTCGACGCGCGCACTGGCGCTGCCGTGCTACCCCGACGACGAGCGGGCTCTGGGCGATCTCATCGACCGGACCCTGCAGGAGCAGGGCCTGCGCATCACCCGAGAGGCCCGCGACATCCTCGCGGTGAGTCTCGGCGGCGATCGCGGAGCCAGCCTGTCCGAGATCGAGAAGCTTGCGCTCTACGCGCATGGACAGGATCAGGTCAGCCTCGACGATGTCGAGGCGGTGGTGAGCGATGTCGCCGCCAGCGTGCTCAATACCCTGATCGACGCGGCCTTTTCCGGCCGTTCCGGCGATGTCGAGCGCGACTATCGTCGTTTTCGCCATGAGGGCATGGACCCGTCGGTGATGCTCGGCTCGGCCCTTCGCCACGCGCTGACCCTGCTCAGCACGCGGCTGGCCGGGGAGGGGCAGAGCGCCAGCATGATGGTTACCAACTGGCGCGGCCTGCACTTCCGCCGCAAGGCCACCGTCGAGACGCAACTGGCCCGCTGGGCGCCCCCTGCCCTCCAGCGGGCGATCCAGTTGTTGCAGGAGGCGGTGCTCGCCTGCCGCCGCTCGGACCCGGAACTCTCCCACGCCCACGCGTCGAGTACGTTGCTGAGGATCGCCTCCGAGGCCGCGCGCCGGCGCTGACGGGGTTTGGAGCAGGTCAGATCACCATAGCCGGCCATCTTCCACCCTGGGGCGATGATGGTCTGTCGTCACCGTCACGATCGGAAAGTCGTGACGGGCTGCGACCGCGTCATGCGCCGGAGGGAATCTCCAGCCGGCGGCACAGGGCCTCCAACTCGTCCGCCGTGTCGTAACGGATGCGAATCTCGCCAGCACCCGCGACCTTGGATTTCAACGACACGTTGACGCCGAGCGCCCGCGCCATCGCCTGTTCCAAGGTCCGAATCGCCGCGTCCTTCTCGGCGACGCGACGCGGGCGGCCGGGGCGGGGGCCATCCCCTTCGGGAATCTCTGCGGAAGCAAGAGCTTCGACTTCGCGCACCGACAGACCCTCGGCCACGATCCGCCGCGCCACGGCCTCCGGGTCCCGTACCGCGAGCAACGCGCGGGCATGGCCGGCGGTGATCTCAGCGGCGATCACACGGTCCTGGATGGCGGGGGACAGCTGCAGCAGGCGCAGGGTGTTGGCGAGGTGGCTGCGGCTCTTGCCGAGGATCTCGGCGAGCTCACTCTGGCTGTACTGAAACTCGCTCATCAGCCGCTCGTATCCCGCGGCCTCTTCGATGGCATTGAGATCGGTGCGCTGGACGTTCTCGAGGATGGCGTATTCGAGCGAGGTGCGGTCGTCGATCTCGACAGTGACAACCGGCACCTCGTTGAGACCGGCGCGCTGAGCGGCCCGCCAGCGGCGCTCACCCGCCACGATTTCATAGGTGTCCGGAACGCCGGCCAGGGCCCGGACCACGATGGGCTGAATGATGCCGCGCAGCTTGATCGAGGCTGAGAGTTCTTCCAGATCGGCCTCGGCGAAACGGCGCCGCGGATTGCGCGGGTTCGGACGCAGGAACTCCACGGCGACCTTGCGCTGCGCATGTGACGCGTTCGCCCCGCCACCCTCGTCACCGAAATCACCGATCAGGGCCGCGAGACCACGTCCGAGCCTGGGCCGCACCACATCATCCGCCATCGCCAACCGTTCGACTCCGTTACGCTTCGTGTCATTGTCAATCGATGCGGAGGGCGCAGGAGCGCTCCGCATCGCGAGCTCAGGCCGCCACCGGCAGGCGCCCCTCACGCTGGATGATCTCCGAGGCGAGCCGCAGATAGGCCTGTGAGCCCGCGCATTTCAGATCGTAGAGAAGCACCGGCTTGCCGTGCGACGGCGCCTCCGACACGCGGACATTGCGCGGAATCATGGTCTCGTAGACCTTGTCGCCCATGAAGCTGCGCACGTCGGCCACCACCTGTGCCGAAAGGTTGTTACGCGGATCGAACATCGTCAGCACGATGCCCTGGATGGTGAGGCGTGGGTTGAGAGCACCACGCACCTGCTCGACCGTACGCAGCAACTGGCTCAGGCCCTCGAGGGCGAAGAACTCGCATTGCAGGGGGACAAGCACGGCGTCAGACGCCGCCAGCGCGTTGATCGTCAGGAGGTTCAGCGAAGGCGGGCAATCGATCAGGATATAGGACACACCCTCGGTGGCGCCGCTTGCGCCGACATCTTTCAGGACGTTGCGCAGGCGGTGCGCCCGATCGGGTGCGCTCGCCATCTCCATCTCCAGACTGAGGAGATCCATGGTCGAGGGGGCGATCATCAGCCGAGGCACAGCAGTCGGAATGCAGGCGTCCGCAAGCGACGCTTCACCGGCAAGGACGTGATAGGTCGACACCTTGCGTTGACGCCGGTCGATGCCGAGCCCAGTCGAGGCGTTGCCCTGCGGATCGAGATCGAGCACCAGAACACGTTCGCCAATGGCAGCCAATGCCGTGCCGAGATTGATCGCCGTCGTGGTCTTGCCAACGCCGCCCTTCTGGTTGGCGAGGGCAAGAATCCGCAGGGGCCGCTCCGGCTGGATGCCGGCCGCGGTAAGGTGTGTCGGATCGGTTGTCATGAATCCACGCGGGATAGGGCCGTGACGCGGACGATCCGCGCTTCCGACTCGGTTCGGCTCGGAACAAGATCGTAGACGAATCTCCACCGTTGCGCTGCATCGGTCAATTCGGATTGGACATCACGCCCCTTCGGAAACAGCCCGATGGTGCCGGTTGTCAACAGCGGTTCGGCCCAAGTCAGAAGCTGGTGCAGCGGGGCGAGCGCGCGTGCGCAGACGACGTCGGCTCCCACATGCGCCGCGATGGCATCCTCGATCCGCACAGCATGGACGCGCGCCGGTGCCTTGGTCAGCCGCGCCGTCTCGGTGAGGAAGGCGCATTTGCGGGAATTGCTCTCGATCAGATCGACATGGAAGCCGGGTCGGTCATGGCCGGCAATAGCCAGAATGAGGCCCGGAATGCCCGCTCCCGATCCAAGATCGAGCCAGCTTTTGGCATCCGGCGCAAGGGCGCGCAGCTGAAGCGCGTCGGCGATATGACGGGTCCAGACCTCGGAAAGGGTGGCCGGGCCGACCAAGTTCTGGATGGCCTGCCAACGGCGCAGCTGTTCGACATAGAGATCGAGGCGCTCGGTTGTTTCACGTGAAACATTCATCTCGGCAAGAAGACGCTGGCGCGCGGCCTTATCCGACATGTGCGGTCTCCAAGCGGCCGCCGCGCCGGGCGTGGGCGGCGAGCAGGGTGAGAGCGGCGGGAGTGACGCCCTCGATCCGCGCCGCCTGTCCGAGCGTGCCGGGCCGCACGCTTTCCAGCTTGGACCGCATCTCGTTCGACAAGCCGGGGATCGCCGCATAGTCGAGTCGAACCGGAAGCGTGACGGCCTCATCCCGCCGAAAAGCAGCGATGTCGGCCTGCTGGCGATCGAGATAGACTGCATAGGTCGCGTCGGTACAAAGCCGGTCGGCCACACGCGGTGGGACCGCTGCCAGCTCCGGCCAGACCGCTGCCAGTCGACCCCAATCGATGTCCGGGTAGGACAGGAGCTGGAACGCGTTGCGACGGATACCGTCCTGATTGAGTGCGATACCGTGAGCCTGCGCCTGATTCGGCGTCAGGCTCAAGCTGTCGAGGCACGTCCGCTCCGTCTGCAGCACCTCCTGGGATAGCGCGAAACTATCAGTCCGCCGGGCTCCGACACAGCCAAGGGCCAGCCCGCGCGGAGTCAGGCGCTCATCCGCATTGTCTACCCTCAAGGAGAGGCGGTACTCCGAGCGGGAGGTGAACATGCGATAGGGCTCGCTGACCCCATGGGTGACGAGATCATCGATCATGACACCGAGATAGGATTCCGCTCGGTCGAAAACCGTCATCGAAGACCCGCCGGCGAGGCGCGCCGCATTGATACCCGCCACCAGTCCCTGCCCGGCCGCTTCCTCATAGCCGGTGGTACCGTTGATCTGGCCGGCTAGGAACAGGCCGCGCAGGCGCTTGGACTGCAAGCTCGCATCGAGTTCGCGCGGATCGACATAGTCGTACTCGATGGCGTAGCCCGGCCGCAGGATCGTCGCGTGTTCGAGCCCCGGTATCAGTCTGATCACATCGCCCTGCACGCTTTCGGGCAGCGCCGTGGAGATGCCGTTGGGATAGACGGTCGGGTCGTCCAGACCCTCGGGTTCGAGGAAGATTTGGTGGCCCTCGCGGTCGCCGAACCGCACCACCTTGTCCTCGATGGACGGGCAATAGCGCGGCCCCCGGCTGGCGATACCGCCGGAATACATCGGCGAGCGATGCAGGTTGGCCCGGATCAGATCGTGCACGGCCTTCGTAGTGCGGGTGATTCCGCACTGGATCTGGGGCGTGGTGATGCGATCGGTCAGAGTCGAGAACGGCACCGGATCGTCATCGGCCGACTGCATCTCCAGCCCGGACCAGTCGATGGTGCGACCATCGAGCCGGGCCGGCGTCCCGGTCTTGAGCCGCCCCAGTGCGAAGCCGTGGCGATCGAGGGTGGTTGCCAGACCGATCGAGGGCGCCTCGCCCATACGGCCGGCCGGTGTCTGTATCTCGCCGATATGGATCAACCCACGCAGGAACGTGCCGGTGGTGATCACCACGGCGGCGCAGGGGAGGGTGCGGCCATCAGTGAGGTGAAGACCGGCCACCGCCCCATGGCGGATATCCAAATCGGCGGCTTCACCCTCGATCACCTCGAGGTTGGCGGTCTCCGCAATCGCGTCCTGCATGGCGCGGGCGTAGAGCTTGCGATCGGCTTGCGTACGGGGCCCGCGTACGGCTGGCCCCTTGCGTCGGTTGAGAAGACGAAACTGGATGCCGGCGGCATCCGCCACGCGTCCCATCAACCCATCCAGGGCATCGACCTCGCGCACGAGGTGGCCCTTACCGAGCCCACCAATTGCCGGGTTGCAGGACATCGCGCCGATCGTCGCGGCTCGATGGGTGACGAGGGCCGTGCGGGCGCCGATGCGAGCCGAGGCAGCGGCTGCCTCGACACCGGCATGGCCACCACCGACGACCACGACGTCGTAGGAAGAAACTGCGTTGCGCATGGTGAGGACGTACGTGTTCCTGCGCCATACCGTCAACGGAGGAAGCTGATTCGACCACTTGTTTTCACGTGAAACGAACGGGGCTCCGCGCCTCGTTTTCCACCTCACTTGCCAATGCAGAATCCCGAAAACAGGCGATCGAGGATCTCCTCGACACCGACCGCGCCAGCGACTTCACCGAGGGCACGGACAGCGAGGCGCAGATCCTCAGCGGCCAGTTCCGGCAGGTCGGCCCCCTGCAACAGACGGTCGAGATGATCGCGGCAGCGGGTCAGGCCAGCGCGATGTCGCTCGCGCGTCACCAGGGCATCGCCACCGGTCATGGAGGCGGCGCGAACCGCGATGGCCTCGAGAAGCCGGTCGAGGCCTGCGCCGGTGAGCGCTGAAACGCTCAGACCATCATCCGCCGGAGCGTCATCGAGGTCGGACTTCGTGCGCACGCTCAAGGCGTCTGGCGACACCAGAGCGGTGGCCGGCTGAGACCCGGCTGCGGTGAGGGACAGGATGAGATCCGCGTGTTCCATGCGCTGGCGCGTGCGCCGGATACCCTCGGCCTCGATGGGATCCAGGGCCTCACGTAAGCCAGCGGTATCGACGAGGACCACCGGTAAACCATCGAGATCGCACCGCACTTCGATCACGTCGCGGGTGGTGCCGGGCGTTTCCGAAACGATCGCTGCGTCGCGGCGGCTGAGGGCGTTGAGCAGAGTCGACTTGCCGGCATTGGGCGGCCCGGCGAGCACTACCGTGAACCCGTCGCGCAGGCGCTCGCCGCGACGGCCATCAGACAGCGCGTGGGCGATTTCGTCCCGCAGGGTACGAGCCTTGCCGAACAGGGCCGCGTCGAGAGCTGCAGCGTCGACGTCGCCTTCGTCGGAAAAATCGAGAGCGGCTTCGATTCCCGCCAGGAGATCGATCAGACGGGTCCGCCAATCGGCAACGCAGCGCCCGAGCGCGCCGTCGAGCTGCCGCATGGCCTGGCGTCGTTGGGCCTCGGTCTCTGCATCGATCAGGTCGGCGATGCCTTCGGCCTGCGTGAGGTCCATACGGCCGTTGAGGAAGGCCCGCTTCGTGAAGGCACCGGCCTCAGCAGGTGTGCACCCTGGAAAGGCCGTTAGTGCCGTCAGCACGCCCAAGCGTACGGCGAGGCCGCCATGGAGATGCAGTTCCGCCATGTCCTCGCCGGTAAAGGTCTTCGGACCAGGCATCCAGGCGACCAAAGCTCGATCGAGGATTTCGCCAGTGTCGGCCGCGCGCAGGGTCCGTAGGGACAAAGTGCGGGGAGCGGGGAGGGGGCCTGCGAGATGCGTGAGGAGAGGGCCGGCGGCTGGACCACTGATCCGAATCACCGCGACCGCGGCACGACCGATCCCGCTGGCGGGAGCGAAGATCGTGGTCGGGTCGGTCATCCCATCGGCCTCGTAACGGCGTGTCGAGGGTGGGCCTCGAATAATTATTATTCGGCAAATCAGTTAGTTAGCTTTGGAATTCGTCTATATTTTTCAAAGGCTTGTTTGCCTACCCCTATACGGTCAACCTGCCCCAAGCGCGCCCTCATCCTGAGGCGCCGCAACGCAGCGAAGGCCTCGAAGGAGGGCTCCAGGAATCGGCACCGCGAACGGGAGGTCGAAGTCGAGGCGGCTACGCAGTATCTCAGGATGATCGTGTGGGCGGGATCACTCCCGCCCACACGATCAAGCAAGAACAGTATGATGCCTAAGTTCAGAGCTCACCCGGGTCAGGTGTTCATCGAGTCGAAGAAATCGGTGTTGCTCTTCGTCTGGCGCAGCTTGTCCATCAGGAACTCGATGGCGTCGGTGACGCCCATCGGGTTGAGGATGCGGCGCAGCACGTAGGTCTTCTTGAGCGAATCCGGCGTAACCAGCAGCTCTTCCTTACGGGTGCCCGAGCGGGTGATGTCGATGGCCGGGAAGATGCGCTTGTCCGAGACCTTGCGGTCGAGAATGATCTCGGAGTTGCCGGTGCCCTTGAACTCCTCGAAGATCACCTCGTCCATGCGCGAACCGGTATCGATGAGCGCGGTGGCGATGATCGAGAGCGAGCCGCCCTCTTCGATGTTACGGGCCGCACCGAAGAAGCGCTTCGGCCGCTGCAGCGCGTTGGCATCGACACCGCCGGTGAGCACCTTGCCGGAGGACGGCACGACGGTGTTGTAGGCACGGCCGAGGCGCGTGATCGAATCGAGCAGGATGACCACGTCACGGCCGTGTTCGACCAAGCGCTTGGCCTTCTCGATCACCATTTCGGCGACCTGCACATGGCGGGTGGCCGGCTCGTCGAAGGTGGAGGCGATCACCTCGCCCTTCACCGAGCGGATCATGTCGGTGACTTCCTCGGGGCGCTCGTCGATGAGCAGCACGATGAGGTAGCATTCCGGATGGTTGATGGTGATCGACTGGGCGATGTTCTGCATCAGCACGGTCTTGCCGGTGCGCGGCGGCGCCACGATGAGCGCGCGCTGGCCCTTGCCGATGGGGGCGACGATGTCGATGATCCGCGGCGAGAAGTCTTTCTTGGGCGGATTGTCCAGTTCCAGCTTGAAGCGCTGCGTCGGGAACAGCGGCGTCAGATTGTCGAAATGGACCTTGTGCTTGATCTTCTCCGGGTTCTCGAAGTTGATCGTGTTGACCTTGAGCAACGCGAAATAGCGCTCGCCGTCCTTCGGCCCCCGGATCGGGCCCTCCACCGTGTCGCCGGTGCGCAGACCGAAGCGCCGGATCTGGGTCGGTGAAATGTAGATGTCGTCCGGGCCCGGCAGGTAGTTCGACTCGGACGAACGCAGGAAGCCGAAGCCGTCCTGCAGCACTTCCACCGTACCAGCGCCGATGATCTCGACTTCCTTGGCAGCGAGCTGCTTCAGGATGGCGAACATCAGCTCCTGCTTGCGCATGGTCGAAGCGTTCTCGACCTCGACCTCTTCGGCGAAGGCCGTCAGCTCGGTGGGAGTCTTGGACTTGAGGTCCTGGAGCTTGACCTCGCGCATTCCGTCGAGGTCGCTGGCAGCTATGCTGCCGTCCGCCGGGGCGTCCATGGGATCGAGGGAGTCATAGGGTGACGTCATGGGAGATTCAAAACCGACGGAAGGACGAAAACAGGCGGAAAACGGGGAGTTTGAATCGCCGGGCGCCTTTGCGGCACCTGTCAGTCGGGCCATCTGGGGAAAACGGCTCCGCGCATCGTCTTTGGGGAGCCTATGAGCTCACGGGATGCAGAACGGCGTAACTTAGGAGGGAGGACATCGTTATCGCGTTTTTCGGGGTTTCTCAAGTCCCCGAGATAAATCGCCGCCAAACTCAGCGTCGCCGCAGGCGGACATAGAGGGCTCCGGCACCGCCATGGTGGCGGGCCGCCTCTTCGAATCCGAGGACGACGCCGCGCAAGTCGGAAGCGCGCAGCCAGTGCGGCACGCTGCGCCGCAGGACACCGCGCTCCGAGAAGGCGTCGTCGTAGCCGAGCCCGCCCTTGCCGGTGACCACGAGGACATGGGTGTGGCCGGAGGCGCGGGCGCGCATCAGGAACCCGATGAGAGCGTCATGCGCCTGCGCCTGATACATCCCGTGTAGATCGATCCGGGCATCGACCTGTAGCGCGCCGCGGCGCAGGGCGAGGCGCACGCGGCGCTCCAGTCCAGGGGCCAGCGGCGGCGGCGGCAGCGCCACCGGCGGCGGAAAGGCCGGGGCGGGAGCCACCGGTTTCACGATGATCCGCTTTGCCGGCGGCGCGGGCTTCGGCGACGGAACCGGGCTGGGCGGCTTGCCCATCGCCTTCGGGGCCGGAGGCGTATTCGCCTTGATTTCGTTGGGCTTCGTCTCGACAGGTTTGGGCTTGCCCGGCATCGCTCTGCCGCGCAGCGGGATGATCAGGCGTGCGATTTCACCCCACAGATAGGCGTCCTCGCCCGAGAGGCCGCGGGCGCGTCGGGGCGGCCTCATGGTGCGTGCCCAGCCGGCTTCGGCAGCAGCACGACGAAGCCCACCGCGTCACGCAGGTTCCCGGCGAGGATTCCGGCCTCCGCTCCGGTTCCGAGGTAGAGATCGCCGCGCGCCGGGCCGACGATGGCCGAGCCGGTATCGGCGGCCACCACGAGCCGGCCGGTATCCGGGGGCCCCGGCAATGGGCCCTCGAGCCAGAACGGCAGCCCGTAGCGCCAGAGATTGGCATCCACCGCGAGGCTGCGGCCCGGACTTAAGGCTGCGCCGGCCGCGCCCGGCGGTCCGAGCGCCGGGTCGGCGATCGGGCTCAGCTTGAAGAAGATATAGGCGGCATTGGCTCGCATCAGGCGCCGGGCGTGGTCGGGATGCGCGCGTAGCCATCCGGTCCAGCGCGCCAGAGTCAGCCCTTCGAGGGGGAGATGGCCCTCCTGCACGATGAGCTTGCCGATGGATGTGTAGGGCCGGCCGTTGCGCCCATCGTAGAGCACCCGAATGGCACTGCCATCGGGCAGGCGCACCCGGCCCGAGCCTTGGACCTGGAGCACGAACAGGTCGACGAAATCGCGCAGATACAGCAGCGGTGTCGCGCGGGCGCCCAACGCCCCATCCTCGATGGCCGCCCGGTCGGGATAGGGCTCAAAACCCGCGCCGCTTTGGCGCGCGGCCCGCAGGCCCGGGTCGAGGCCGGGTCGGGTCTCGCCGGGGGCGAAGCTCACGAGGTCGTCGGGACGGGCGAGGACGGGTGCGGTGAAGCCCGGTCCAGGCTCCATTGCGCCGTCGAGTTCCGGCTCGAAATACCCGGTGAGGAAACCTTTGCGCTTCTCGGGCGCATCGCCAGAGGCCGGCACGACGACACGGTAGGCGGAAAAACGCTCGGTGAAGAAGGCGCCGGCCCCATCCGGCGGGATCGCCGCGGCGCGGGTACAGGCGGCGGCGAGATCCTCGGCCGAGCCGGTAACGGCGGCGGCCATCGCCACCGGCGGCGCCGCGCAGGTGCGCCGGAACGCGTCGAGCGCAGCAACCGGATCGGGACCGGGGAAACCGGCGAGCAGGCGCAGGTCCACCGGCTCCAGCACGGCCGCGCCGACGCGAAACGGCTCGGCCGCGGAAGCGGCCGAGCCGGGCAGGGCAGTGCAGAGGAGGCTCAGGGCCGCGAGCGTCGCGCGAGCCCGGGAGGCTGGACCGGTCACGAAACCATAGGGGTCAGGCGCCGGCTTCCGTGGCGACGAGCTGCCAGTTCGGGTCGCGGGTGCCGAGCGTGCGGGCGAAGGTCCAGACGTCGGGAACCTCGACGACGGCCTCGGCGCTGCCGTCGATCACCTGACCGCTGGCATTGCGCGTGGCGGTGATGAGGTGGGACAGGAAATGCACCGTCACCTGCGCCACGCGGTTCTTCACGTCGACGGCGACGATCTCGGCCTTGTCGAGGGAGACGAAGGTGGTCTCCACCACGTCGCGCCGTGCCTCGCGGGCATCGATCTCGCGCTCGAAGCCCTCGCACACCTCGCGGGAGAGCAGGCTGCGCAGGGTCTTGCGATCGCCCTTGGCGAAGGCGATCACGATGGCCTCGTAGGCGCTCTTGGCGCCCTCGACGAACCCACGCGGGTCGAAGCCCGGCTCCACCTGCACCACCGCCTCGAGGCCGTTCGCGATGGCCGAACCCGGCTCGGCGATGCCGCGCCAATCGCGCGCCTCGGGCTTCGCCGCCCGGTCGGCCTGCGGCTGGGCGCGGTCGGCGCCGGGCAGGCGCACAACGTTGTCGCCCTCCGCCCGCGCCGGTGGTTCGGTGCGGCTCCGGTCCACCGGCTTGAACGGCGAGCGCTCCGCACCGGTCTTCTGCCCGAGGACCGAGCGTAGGCGCCAGATCACGAAGACCGCGAGCGCGAGGAAGATCAGGGTCGTCAAGTCGAAGGAGTCCTGCATCACCGATCCGATCGTGGCCGTCGCACGAAAACGCTTGTTCGAAGGGGGGCTCCCGATCCCGTCACATTGCGCCAAGAGCCTCTCACGAAACGTCCGATCATCAGGAGCTGTCCTTTGGCCAAGCCGGCGCAGAGGGCGTTTCGCGAGGTGCTCTTAGCCGAGTGCGGCGCAAGTATCGAGCCGGGTCATCAAAAGGCCGTCACCCACGATGTGACGGGGATATGGGGCGCACCCCTCACCGGTTCCAGACGATGCCCCACAAGGCTTAGGCAATCGCCGGATGCGTGGAAAGGCAAGGCGGCACCCCGACGCGGCGGTCGGGCCGCCCGGCCGGTGCCGTGCTTGTTCGCGCCGGACGGGCATGATAGCGCGCTCTCGCGCCGGCCGACCCGCGACAACGCCACTCGATTCCACGGCCGCGCTCGCAAGTTCCTGAGGAGGACGAACGCCATGGCCGATACTCCGGCACCGAACGGCAACGGTGGCGCCACGGCGCAGACCGAGGACCAGAACCCCGCGATCAACGCGCTCGCCCAGTACACCAAGGATCTCTCCTTCGAGAACCCGAATGCCCCGCGTTCGCTCCAGCCGCAAGAGACCGGGCCGCAGATCAGCATCCAGGTCAACGTCAACGCCAAGCAAATCGCCGAGGCCGATTTCGAAGTCGAGCTGACGCTGGAAGGCGACGCCAAGATCAACGGCGAGGTGCTGTTCGCATTCGAGCTGAATTATGCCGGCATCTTCCGCATGCGCAACATCCCGCAGGACCAGCTCCACCCGGCGGTGATGATCGAGTGCCCGCGCCTGCTCTTCCCGTTCGCGCGCCAGATCGTTGCCGAGTCCGTGCGCAACGGCGGCTTCCCGCCCCTGTACATCGACCCGATCGACTTCGTCGGCCTCTACCGCCAGAAGGCGATGGAAGCGCAGGCCCAGGGCGGCGAGACCGGACCACTCGCGTCCTGACACGCCGCTTCGGCACCGCCGCACAGGTTGGAACGACCCGAACCCCGGCCGGCAGGCCGGGGTTTTTCTGTGGGCACCGCGTGCTCGACGCACAGCCCGGGCGGCGATCAACAAGGAATCACCCGATGAAGGATGCCGACCGCACGATCCGCCTGACCGCACCCGGCGGCGCGCCGTGGTCGAGCCGCGTGTTCACCTACGGACCGATGCTGCCCTTCGCCGCCGGGACCGCCGCGGCGTGGTGGCTGCGCGACGATCTCGGCGACGCGATCCTCTACCTGACGCTCCTCTGGGCCTGCGCGATCCTGATGTTCCTGTCGGGGGTGCGCCACGGCGTCGGCGGCCGCACCGAGGGCGGTCCGACATTCGTCGTGATCGCCACGACGCTCGGCCTGTTCGGCCTCGGTTTCCTCGCGCTGGTGATGGCGGCCCTCGGCCAGTCGGTCCCGGCGCTGGTCCTGCTCATCGGCGGCTTCACCGGGGTCGCCATCCTCGATCCGGTGACGGCGCGGCGCGGTGAGGCGCCGCCGTTCCTGCGCCCGTTGCCGCCGCTGCAGATACCGATCGCGATCCTGAGCCTGGTCGGCCTGCTCGCCCTCAAGCTCTGAGCCGAAATCGGCCTGCGCTTGCCGCCCTGCCCCCCCCGCGATAGAGCCCGCACGACCCCGACAGACCGACGCGAAGCGATCATCACCATGGCCAAGGCCGATTCGTCCCAGAATTCTCCCAAGAAGGCCGACACCCTGAAGCCGCGCCTGCCGCGCGGGTTCGTCGACCGGCGCGAGGACGAGATCGCGGCGCAGCACCGGATGCTGGAGACGATCCGCCAGAGCTTCGAGCTCTACGGCTTCGAGGCGCTGGAGACCCCGTTCGTCGAGTACACCGAGGCACTGGGGAAGTTCCTGCCCGACCTCGACCGGCCCAATGAGGGCGTGTTCTCGTTCCAGGACGACGACGAATCCTGGCTCTCGCTGCGCTACGACCTCACCGCGCCGCTGGCCCGGCACGTGGCCGAGCATTTCGATTCGATCCCCAAGCCCTATCGCAGTTTTCGCGCCGGCTACGTCTTCCGCAACGAGAAGCCCGGTCCGGGGCGCTTCCGCCAGTTCATGCAGTTCGATGCCGACATCGTCGGCGCCGCCTCGGTGGCCGCCGATGCCGAGACCTGCATGCTGATGGCGGATACCCTCGAGAAGCTCGGGCTCGCCGGCCAGTTCGTCATCAAGGTCAACAACCGCAAGGTCCTCGACGGCGTGATGGAGGCCATCGGCCTCGCCGGCCCCGACAAGGCCGGCCAGCGCCTCACCGTGCTGCGCGCCATCGACAAGCTCGACCGGCTCGGTGCCGACGGGGTGCGCCAGTTGCTCGGCGACGGCCGCAAGGACGAGAGCGGCGACTTCACCAAGGGCGCCGGCCTGGACGCGGCGGCGGTGGACCGCATCCTCGCCTACGTCTCGTTCCAATCCAACCCGGTGGACGGCGCCGACCGGATGGCGTTCTGGGAACAGCTCTTCGGCACCTGGAACGATGTCGTCGGCGACTCGGTCACCGGCCGCGAGGGCATCGCCGAGCTTCACGCGATCATGCGGCTCTGCGTGGCCGCCGGCTACGGTTTCGACCGCATCCGGGCCGACCCCTCGGTGGTGCGCGGCCTCGAATACTACACCGGCCCGGTCTACGAGGCGGAGCTCACCTTCCCGGTGGTCAACGACGAGGGCCAGACCGTGCGCTTCGGCTCGGTGGCGGGCGGCGGGCGCTACGATGGCCTGGTCGGGCGCTTCCGCAGCGAACCGGTGCCGGCCACCGGCTTCTCCATCGGCGTCTCGCGCCTGTTCTCGGCGCTGCAGCTCATCAAGAGCCCACTTCTCGAAGGCACGAAGAAACCCGGCCCGGTGGTGGTCCTCGTGCTCGACCGCGAAAACATCGCCGATTACCAGCGCCTCGTCGCGGCGTTGCGCGCCGAGAACATCCGGGCCGAGCTCTATCTCGGCGGCTCGGGCATGAAGGCGCAGATGAAATACGCCGACCGGCGCGGCGCCCCATGCGCGATCATCCAGGGCTCCAACGAGCGCGAGGCCGGCGAGGTCCAGATCAAGGATCTGATCGAGGGCGCCAAGGCGGCCGAGGGGATCGCCAGCAATGCCGAGTGGAAAGCCGCCCGGCCGGCCCAATTCTCGGTGCCGGAGGCCGAACTGGTCGCGCGGGTGCGTGAGGTGCTGGCGCGGCATTTCTGAAGCGCGCCCGCCGGGCTGATGGGCCCGGCGGCGGAAGCACGCTCGGCGGCGACCCTCACTCGGCCAGAGCCGGCTCCTTCGTCCGGTCGGCCGCTGCGTCCTTCGTCGTGATGCGCTCATCCTCGGCGCGCTTGAGGATCGCCAGGGCCGCGTCGGCCTCGCGCTGGCGGCTCCACAGCGCCGCATAGACCCCGCCCTGGTCGAGTAGGTCCTGGTGCCGGCCGCGCTCGACGATGACGCCCCGGTCGAGCACGATGATTTCGTCGGCGTTGACCACCGTCGAGAGCCGGTGCGCGATGACCAGGGTGGTGCGGCCCTGGCTCACTTTATCGAGGGCGTCCTGGATCTCGCGCTCGGTGAAGGAATCGAGCGCCGAGGTCGCCTCGTCGAGGACCAGGATCGGCGGCCCCTTCAGGATGGTGCGGGCGATGGCGACGCGCTGCTTCTCGCCGCCCGACAGCTTGAGGCCGCGCTCGCCCACCGGCGTGTCGTAGCCTTCGGGCAGGGCCGAGACGAACCGGTCGATCTGCGCCAACGACGCAGCCTCGCGCACCTGCGCCTCGGTGGCGTCCCAGCGGCCGTAGCGGATGTTGTAGCCGATGGTGTCGTTGAACAGCACGGTGTCCTGCGGGACCATGCCGATGGCCGCCCGCAGGGAATTCTGGCGAACCTGCGCGATGTCCTGCCCGTCGATGAGGATGCGGCCCGATTGCGGCTCGTAGAAGCGGAACAGCAGGCGCGACAGGGTCGACTTGCCCGCTCCCGAGGGGCCGACGATGGCCACAGTCCGGCCCGCCGGCACCTCGAAGCTGACGCCCTTCAAGATCGGACGGCTCGGGTCATAGGCGAAGCGCACATCCTCGAACCGGACGGTGCCGGCCGTGATCGTGAGCGGCGTCGCTCCAGGCCTGTCGGCGATCTCCGGATTGCGATGCAGGATCAGGAACATGTCGTCGATGTCGATGAGCGCCTGTTTGATCTCGCGATAGATCATGCCCATGAAGTTGAGCGGCATCGAGAGCTGCACCAGCATGGTGTTGACCAACACGAAGCCGCCGATGGTGGTGCGCCCGGCCATGATGTCCCGCGCGGCGAGCCACATCACCACCGTCATGCCGATGGTGAAGATCACCGCCTGCCCGGCGTTGAGCACCGCGAGCGAGACGTAGGTCTGCGTCGAGGCCTTTTCGTACTTAGCCATCGAGCCATCGTAGCGCTCGGCCTCCCGAAGCTCGGCGCCGAAATACTTCACCGTCTCGAAGTTGAGCAGCGAATCCACCGCCTTGGTGTTGGCGTCGGTATCGGAGGAATTCATCCGGCGCCGGATCTCGATGCGCCACTGCGTCGCCTTCCAGGTGAAGCCGAGATAGGCCGCCACCATCACGAACACCACGGCCGAGTAGATCCAGTCGAACTCGTAGGCGAGAACGCCGATGACGAGGGCGAACTCGACGATGGTCGGCACCAGGGTCAGCACCATCAGGCGCGACAGTTCCTCGATGCCGCCACGGCCGCGCTCCAGCACGCGGGTCAGGCCGCCGGTCTTGCGCTCAAGATGGAAGCGCAGCGAGAGCCGGTGCATGTGCTCGAAGGTCTGCAGCGCCAGGCGCCGCACCGCATGCATCGCCACCTTGGCGAACAGACCGTCGCGCACCTGCGTCAGGCCCGCCATGGCGATCCGCGACAGGCCATAGAGGCCGATGAGCAGCATCGGGGCCGCGAGGAGGCCGGTGGGCAGGCTCGCCGGGACGCCGTCCTTACGGTCGATCACCGCCACCAGCGCGTCCGTGGCCCACTTGAAGGTGAACGGCGTCACCATGGTCACGAACTTGGCGACGATCAGCAGGCCGAAGGCGAGAAACACCCGTCGCTGCAGGTCGGGCCGGCCATAGGGCCAGAGATAGGGCCACAGGCGGCGATAGGTGGCGACGAGACCGGGACGCGTCGGCGGCACTGGGCCGCCGCTCACGCCGGGGGCGGGATCGGGATTCATGAAGAGCGTCTCGGGTGCGGCTACTTTGGAAGCGATATAGGCGCCGTCGGCGCGTCGCGACAGTCGCCGGCCCACGCGGAGGCGGTCTGCGTCCGCCTCAGCCCCGCTTCTCGGCCTGCGGCACGGCCGCGGTGCCATCGCTGGGCAGTACGAAGATCTGGCCGGGATAGATCCGGTCCGGGTTTCGGATCTGCGGCTGATTCGCGTCGAAGATCACCGTGTAGCGCATGCCCTTGCCGTAGATGCGCCGGCTGATCTGCCACAGGCTGTCGCCCCGGGTGATCCGCGCGGTGTTGAGTTCGGGCACGAACACGGTGCGGGGCGTCTCTCCGGTGGCCGGCGCCGGGCCAGGGGCCCGGCTAGGGGCCGCCTGCAGAGTCGCATCGCGTGTCGGCTGGGACGGCGCGAGGCCCGAATTCGATGCGGGTCCGGGAGCCGGCCCCCCTGCGCCTGCATCCGACGCGATCGGGCGGGCGGGCGAGGCTGCGACCGGCGCGTCGCGACTCGGCTCAGCCAGGGCCGTCACGATCTTCGACGGGGCGAGGGGCTTCGATGCGGCGACGGATTTGTCGGTCGCCGGTTTGCCCGCCACGGGCTTGGCGAGCTCTGGCTTGGCGAGCCCCGGCTTGGCCGGGACGGTGAACGCCACTTCGGAGCGGGTCTTCACCTTGCCCGAGACCGGATCGACCTGATCGACCCGCACCTTGTACGTTCCCGGTTGGACGCCGCGTCCGATGGTGAAGGCGACCCGCCCGTCCGCGCCGACGCTGCCCGGCGCCACCAGGGTGTCGTTGAGGTAGAGCCGTACCGTCGCGCCGGGGGGCGCCCGGCTGGTGACGTAGAGCTTGCCGCCATCCTCGGCCTCGACGCTGACGATCTTAACCGCCGCCGTCCCGGACGCCGATTCGGCATCCGCCAGCGCGGGGCCGGGCTTCACCCCGGCCTGATCGGGCCGGCTACCGGGCGTCCCCGCGGGATCGGGCTGGGACAGAACCACGGTGGGCTTGTCCGGTGCGGTCAGGGCGATGAGGGGCTTGGTATCGCGGCCGGGAGCGACCACCACCAGCACGCTCTCCCGCGAGGTGCGGTCCTGGCCGTCGGTACCGGTGGCCCGCAAGGTGATCTCACTGCTGCCGGTGGGCAGGGCCGGGGGCACGATGGCGAATTGGCCCGACGGATCGACAAGCGCGCGGGCAATCGGCTGATCGTCGCGCAACAGCTCGACGGTGGTGTTGGGCGCAGCGCGCCCGGCGATCACGGTCTCGCCCGTCGGCTCAACGCGGATGATGTCGAAGGTCGGGATTTGCGGATCGCCGGCGTTGGCCGCCGACGCTCCGGCCGTCTGCTCCCCGCCCACTGGATTCGACGCGCTGGCCTTTCCCGGCGGCTTTCCCGGCTCGGCCTGAGCCCCCTCCCCGGGCGGGCTTTCCGCCTCGCCATCCCGCTGCGGCACTGCGGTAGGATCGGACAGGCTTCGGATTGCGGACGATCCGAAGCCATGCTTGAACAGGGTGCTGGCCCCGTACAGGGCCACGACCAGGGCGAAGCCGCCCAGAAGCCCCACGCAGGCGAGGAAGATGCTCCGTCGCAACTCCGCCCTCATGACGCTCCACTCCCTCGCGCAACAGCGTCTCAGGCCGTCCATGGCCGAGATCCGGTTTGCCGTGTCGACAAACCGCCAATTGACGGCGACATATTAACGAACATGACCGGAACACCAAATCGCCAGTGCCGCTTTGCGGCCGGATCACCCGTGAAATCAGCACTTTGGCTCGTGGATGACGGGGGCTTTCCGTCTCCGTCCGGCCGCGTGTCCGACGTTGCGGCCGTCGAGGGAGATGCCGCATGGCTCCGGTGAGGACGGTCTGCGTCTATTGTGGTTCGGGATTCGGCGGCGATCCCGCCTTCACCACGGCGGCCGAGGCGCTCGGCAAGGCGCTGGCGCAGGCCGGCATCGGCCTGGTCTACGGCGGCGGCAATGTCGGTCTGATGGGCACGGTGGCCCGCGCGGTGATCGAGAACGGCGGCCACGTCACCGGCATCATTCCCGACTTCCTGAAGTCGCGCGAGCGCATGCTCGACGAAATCCAGGAGACCATCGTCGTCGAGGACATGCACACCCGCAAGCGGCTGATGTTCGAGCGCTCCGACGCCTTCGTCGCGCTTCCGGGCGGCATCGGCACATTGGAGGAGCTGGTGGAGCAGCTCACCTGGGCTCAGCTCGGCCAGCACAGGAAGCCGATCCTGCTGCTCTCCGTGGCCGATTTCTGGACGCCGCTGCTCACGCTGCTCGACCACATGCGCGACCAGGGCTTCATCCGCGCGGGGCTCGATCTGAGCTACCTCGTCACCAGTGAGGCCGCCGACGTGGTCGACCTGCTGCGCGCCGCTGCGCAGGACGCCGAACCGGCACCCGCCGCCGAGGCGTTCGTGACCGAGCGGTTCTGAGAGCGGTTTTCGGAGAAGCGCCTCGCCCCGACGCTCATGCGGGGAGGCATCCCGGGAGGGGTGGCGCCGCCGGCCTCTGCAGATCGCCGGTCGCCCAATCGCACCCACCTTCTCGCCAGGACGGGACGGAGCGCCCGGTCAGGGGGCCACGCTCCAAGTTGTGCCGTCCTTGCCGTCCTTCACGGTGACGCCCATCGCCAACAGTTCGTCGCGCACGCGGTCGGAGGCCGCCCAGTCCTTGGCGCCCCGCGCCGCACGCCGGGCTTCGATCAAGGCCTCCACCGTCGCTACGTCCACTCCGGCAGCGCGGATCGTGCCCTGGTCGCGCGCCGACTTGGTCTGATCGAGAAATCCCATCAGGTTCGCACCGGCCTTGAGGGCGGCTGGATCGGCGAGGCGATGGAGTTCGGCCAGCGCCGAGGCGGTGTTGAGGTCGTCCGTCAGCGGTTCGAGCACGCTCGCCGGGATCGCCGCATCGGCGGCGACGTCGCCGACGATCCCGTACCAGCGGTCGAGGGTGCGGGCGGCCTCCTCCAGACCCCGAAGGGTCCAGTCGATAGGCTGCCGGTAATGGGTCTTGAGCATGGCGAGCCGCGCCACCTCGCCGGGCCAGTCCTTGAGCACGTCGCGGATGGTGATGAAGTTGCCCACCGACTTCGACATCTTCTCCCCCTCCACTTGGAGGAAGCCGTTGTGCAGCCAGACGTTGGCCATCACGTCCGTGCCGAAGCAGCAGCGCGACTGCGCCACCTCGTTCTCGTGGTGGGGGAAGATCAGGTCGATGCCACCGGCATGGATGTCGAAGGTCCGTCCCAGGTGCTTCCAGGACATGGCCGAGCACTCGATGTGCCAGCCGGGACGCCCCGGCTCGGCGATGCCCGAAGGCGAGGGCCAGGACGGCTCGCCGGGCTTCGCGGGCTTCCACAGCACGAAATCCAGCTGCGAACGCTTGTAGGGCGCCACCTCGACGCGGGCGCCGGCCTCCATCTCGTCGAGGGGGCGCTTCGATAGACCGCCATACTCGGGCATCGACGGCACGTCGAATAGCACGTGCCCGTCCGCCACGTAGGCGTGGCCGGCCTGCACCAGGCCCTCGATGATCGTGATCATCTCGGCGATGTGATCGGTGGCGCGCGGCTCGACGAAGCGCGGGCGTGCGCCGGCCAGGTTCACGTCGTCCGGCATCAGCACGCCGAGTGCGCGGATATCTGTGTGGAACGCCGCGAGCGTCCCGTCGGTGAGTTCGCGGATGGTGATGCCGCGCTCCGCCGCCCGCGCGTTGATCTTGTCGTCCACGTCGGTGACGTTGCGGGCGTAGGTGACGTGCGCGTCGCCGTAGAGGTGGCGCAGCAGCCGGAACAGCAGATCGAAGACGATGATCGGGCGTGCGTTGCCGATATGAGCCGCGTCGTAGACCGTCGGGCCGCAGGCATACATCCGCACATGCGACGGATCGATCGGTACGAACGGCGCCCTTTGCCGGGTCAGCGTGTTGTACAGCCGCAACATCGGCGCCATGAAACCGTCCCTCGTCCCTCGATCGGATCCGCTGGGGGCGGCCCGCCGATCGTGCCTTATCGTACTGGTCCGGCGCGGCTTTTCCCGCAGCCGCCACGGTCCGTGCCTCAGATGTGGCAGGGCCGCCGAGGTTCCGTGTTGCACGCGGGCGACGGCCTTGCCAGCCTGCCTGGGCTACCTCGAAACCATGAGCAATTCGCCAACGCCGCCGAACCGAACCGCGGCGAAGGCGGCATGGCTTCGAAAGGGTTTGTTTACCCGAACCCCTGAAGTTTTCGCAAAATCGAATCCCCGTCACGAGGTCTCGCCCATGCGTCGTCCGGCCGTCCAACTCGGCGCTCTGCTCGCCCTGACCCTGGTTTCCGCGTCATCCGCCTTCGCCGCCGGCGACGGCGAGGGTCCGGCCAAGGCTTCGTCTCAAGTGGAGAAGGCTTCGTCCCAGATGGAGAAGACCTTCCTGATCCCAGCGAGCGAAGGCTACGGCGTCGGCGATTGCCTGACGAGCGGCGAGAGTGCCTGCGGCCAGGTGGTCGCCGACGCATGGTGCGAGGCGCAAGGGTTCGCGGCGGCCGCCTCCTTCGGCACCGCCGGTCAGGACGAGTATACCGGCGCGATTCCCGACGCCCCGGTGGTCAAGGCCGCCGAGCGCCCGATCCGGATCACCTGCCAGGATTGAGCACCGGGCGGTCTCCTATTCAGAGCAAGCGGCGCACATCTATTTCTTGAGGGCGTCGGCGCATTTGGGCGGAGCCTCGGTGCCCCAGGGCATCAAGGGGACGGCCGAGGTCGAGTTCTTGGGCGAGCCCTGGATCACCTTGTCCGAGTAGACCATGTAGATCAGCGTATTGCGCTTGGCGTCGCAGCCGCGCACGATCTGCATCGACTTGAAGATCAGCGAACGGCGCTCGCTGAACACCACCTCGCCCTGGGCCAACGGACCCTTGAACTGGACCGGGCCGACCTGCCGGCAGGCGAGCGAGATGTCGGACACGTCCTCGGCCAGCCCGAGAGTACCCTTGATGCCGCCCTTCTCGGGCTGGGTGTACCAGCAGGCCACGCCCGCCACGCTCGGATCGTCGATCCCGTAGACCACGAGCTTGTCGTTGGGTGTCAGCGGACGCCACACCGTCGATTTGTCGAAGATCCGGTCGGCATCCTCGGCCCGTGCCGGCCCCGACGCGAGGGCGAAACCGGCGGCTGCTCCCATGGCCGCGAACCCGATTCCGCGCATGAGCACCCGCCCTGTGAGACCCCGAAGCCACATCATCGCATCATTACCCTTGAGAGTTGCCCGGGCGCATGTGGGATGGCTGTCGCTGCGCGACGAGGGCGAGTAGAAAATGAATTGCTTCGCTGCGTCGCGGCGTCTCGCAGGATTTCCCGCGGGACCACACACGATGCGCGACGACCCCTCCACCCGCTGCTGTCAGGCCATGCCGCTGATCTCCCCCCTGATCCGCACGTTCGTCGGAGCTCTCGCCGGCCTTCTCCTGTCCGTCGGGACGGTGCAGGCGCAGACGCAATCCGCCACGTGCCTGCGCTACCGCTCGGAACTCGCGGGCCTGAGCGACGGGGCCAGCACGGCGCGCGCGCTCCAGAACGAGATCGGGCGCCTCAACGCGTATTACCGCACCCTTAGCTGCGAGGGCGGCCGGTTCCTGTTCTTCGATTCGCGTCCCCCCCAATGCGGCGCGGTGGAGCAGCGCATCCGCGCGCTCAATGCCGGTTACGGGGCCGAGAACGGTGAGGTGACGGCAGCCCGTCGGCGCCAGCTCACAGAGGCGGTTGCCGGAGCCTGCGTCCAGGACCGGACGGCTTCGCGCGTCCTCGACGGTGTGATCGGCGAGCCGCGCGCGCGCGGCGGGGCTCAGGTGGTCTGCGTGCGCACCTGCGACGGGGCCTATTTCCCGATGTCGAACCTCCCGGACGGGCGCGAGGGCGCCGACGAGCTGTGCCAGGCCCTGTGCCCCGGCGCGGAGGCGAGCGCCTATTCGATGCCCTACGGCGACGAGGCCCTGAAGCACGCCGCCACCCTCAAGGGCTCCAAAGCCTACGTCTCCCTCGCCAACGCCTTCAAGTTCCGCACGAGCTTCACCCCGAACTGCTCGTGCAAGCGCGAGGGCCAGAGCTGGGCCCAGTCGCTGGTGAAGGCCGAGAGCATGATGGTGCGCCACAGGGGCGATATCTTCGTGACGCCGATGCAGGCCGAGGCGCTGTCGCGCCCCAAGGTCCGGCTCACCCTGGTGGGCCGCGCCGACAAGACCGCCGCCGTCCTGGCCGCCGATGCCGCCACCCGGACCGGTCTCGTCACCACCGAGACCGGGGCCGTGGCCGAGCCCGCCCTCGATCCCGCTCCGGCCCTGACGGCCACCGAGGAGCGCCAGCCGATCCGGATCATCGCACCCAATCTTTTCGTGGTTCCGGGGCGGGCCGTGACGCCCTGAGCCACGTCGGGCGCCCGGACATCCCTCCGCCAAAGCGCACCAAAACGGGAACCATATCGCCCGCATCCTGTTCCGAAGGCCTCATCAACCACCGTGAGTGCCCCCTATGCGGACGTCCCGCCTGCTCCTCCTGACCGGCACGATCCTGCCGGCCTTGGTCCTCTCGGGACCGTCGTCGGCACGGCCGGGATTCGAGACGGCAAGCGAAGTCCAGGTGGCGCAAGGCGGTCCGGGCGGAGAGGGCCCACGGGGTGGTGAAGGACCTCGAGGCGGTGAAGGCCCTCGGGGCGGTGCCGGTGGGGAGCCGCGCGGTGGTCCACCCCCCGGCGCACAGCCACGGCCTGAGCGCGGCCCTCCAGCCGAGCGCGCGGCGCCTCCTGCTCCCCGCGAGCGACCCGAACCCCGCCAAGAGCGGCCCGAACCCCGACAGGAACGCCCGGAGCCCCGTCAGGAGCGGCCGCAACCGCCGCAGCCGCGCCAGGAACGGCCGGAGCCGCGCCAGGAACGTCCGACTCCCCGCCAGGAGCCGCGCGAAGAGCGCCCACCCGCCGAGCGTCCGGTCCAGCGGCAGGAGGCACCGCGCCCCGATCCGCAGCGTCAGGAGATCCAGCGTCAGGAGCGAGCCCCGGCCGAGCGTGCCGCACCGCCCGCAGCCCGTGATCGCGCGCCCGATCCCGCTCCGGGTCGGTCACCCGAGCCGGGTCGTCGTGGGCCGGGAGCCGAAGCGCCGGCCGAGCGTAGCCCCGAACGCGCGGTGACACCCGAGCCCGGCCGCCGGCCGGCCGATGCCGCGCCGGCACAGCGGCAGGCACCGCCGCCCCCGCCCACTACACCGACGCCTCCGATCCCGCCCGTGCCCGGTCCGGCGCAACCCAACCGGCCGATACCGCCCGGCCAGCCGCAAACGGCACCCGGCCAACCCGCACCCGCGCAAGCAGTGCCCGGCCAGGCCGCACCCGGTCCGAATGGACAGGTTGCGCCGGCGACGCCGCCGAACGCCCGCCCGGGCGTCCCCGGCCGCCCCTTCACCCCGCCCGGCGCCCAGGGACCCGATGGCCGCGACGGACCGCCCGGTGCCGATCGCGACGGCCGTCGTCCGGACGGCAGGCCCGGTGACGGCAGGCCGGTCGACGGACGTCCTGGTCTGGTCCCGACGCCTCCCGGTGTTCCCGGTACCGGACAGCCGGGTCTTCAGCCCGACCGCCCCGGTCTTCCCGGGGGCCGCGACGACGGTCCTCGTGGCGATGGCCGACGTGGCGACGACCGGTCCGGCCCCCCCGACCGGCCCGGCGATTTCGACCGGCGCAGTGGCGACGACCGCCGCGAGGACCGCGACCGCCGCGACGCCTTCGAGCGCGGCGGTCCGCGTGAGGGCTTCAACGCGCCTGGCCGGCCCGGCTACGTCCCGGGCGGGTTTCGCGATACCGACGACGTGAGCAGCTACGATCAGGTCCGGCGCGACCGGCGCGAGTTCTCGGAAGGCGGCCGGACTTACATCCGCGAGCCGGGCCGCATCATCGTGCGCGACCGCGACACCTATTTCATCCGGCACGACGAGAACGAGCGGTTCCGCGACCTCGACCGGGGCGCCTATCGGAGCGAGCGCCGCGGCGGCGACACCATCACCTATCTCGACCGGCCGGGTGGCGAGCAGATCGTTACCATCGTGGACGATGACGGCCGGCTCGTGCGCCGCTCCCGTCGCTTCCGCGATGGCCGCGAGGTGGTGATCATCGACAACAGCTTCAGCGGGCCGCGCCGGCCGATCTACGACGACGTGGTCGATCTGCCGCCGCCCGACATCCGCATCCCGCGCGAGCGCTACGTGGTGGATTACAACGGTGCCGACGAGCGGGCCGTCTACGAGGCGCTATCGGCGCCGCCGGTGGTGGCGGTGGACCGGCGCTATACGCTGGATCAGGTGCGCTACAGCCCGCAGTTGCGCGCCCGGATGCGCAGCGTCGACATCGACACCATCACGTTCGAGACCGGCTCGTTCACGGTGACGCCGGATCAGGCCGCCCGCCTGTCCACCATCGCTGCCGCGATGAATCAGGCGATCCACGCCAACCCGCAGGAGGTTTTCCTCATCGAGGGCTATACCGACGCGGTGGGTACCGATGTCGACAACCTGTCGCTGTCGGACCGGCGTGCCCAGTCGGTGGCAACGGTCCTGACGCAGAACTTCCAGGTGCCGCCGGAGAACCTGACGACTCAGGGGTATGGTGAGCAGTATCTGAAGGTGAACACTCAGAGCGCATCGCGGGAAAATCGGCGTGTGACCGTACGCCGCATCACCCCGCTGATCCAGCAGCAGGGACAGGCGGCTCCGCCGCCGCGATAGACCCGATCGGCTCCGGGGCGTCGGCGTGGCGCCGATGCCAACGCCCCGGCGGAGTCGCCCCAAGTTCAGTCCTGCGAAATCCGCTGGGCAGCGGAATAAGCCATGTCGCGTCCGGCAGAGGGGCGCATCGACACCGCTGCTCGCTCGACGCGACGTCCTGCGGGACGGGTCGTTTCCAAGACCGGTCAAGACCTGACCGTCGAGACACCGGCCGGCGATGAAGTTCGAAAGAACGAAAGCGTACGAATATACTAATTAGTGTGGCGGCTATACCCGAAAGCGCAATGCGTAACGGGATCATAAGTTATTGCATCCAATCTCCGGTGACGGTCGCCTACCTGCGTCGCGCGGGCCAGGCGTATGGCTACGTCGCACGGATCACGACATGCGCTTTTCTCTCAAATCGACGTTGATCACGCTACTCTGCCTCCTCATGGGCGGTCTCGGTCTGCAGGGATGGCTTGCCGTCTCCAGCTTGAAATCGGTCAACGGAAGCACCCTCGACATTGCCACCAACTGGCTCCCGAGCGTCCGAGCCCTCGGCGACGTGAAATACGCGCTCACCCGGCTGCGGATCGTCGATTCGCGCTACATGGTCGGCATCGATTCGCTGGCCGAACTGAAGACGGTGGAAGCGGCCCGCGCCCAGGCCCTCGAGGCGGCCATTGCCACCTACGTGCCGCTGATCAGCAGTCCCGAGGAGCAGGCGCTCTGGACAGGGGCCGTGCAGCACCTTGCGGATTATGACCGGTCCCGGAAGGAGCTGATCGCCGCCTCCGGCGACAAGTCCCGGATGGCCGCCATCTTCGATCGCAGCCGCGGGCAGTTCAACGCAGCGCTGGAGATCATCGAGAAGGACGTCGCCCTGAACAATACGGGTGCGAACGACGCCACCGCCAAGGCGGCCGACATCTTTTCCAGCGCCCTGTGGATGACGTCCCTGGTCTTTGGCGGCACCGTCCTGATGGGCCTCGCCGGCATCGCCTTCGTGCTCCTCGGTGTGATCCGGCCGCTCGGCCGAATCACAGGGGCGATGCAGACGATCGCGGGTGGCGATCTCGGCGCGGCGATCCCTTACGCCGACAGCCGCAACGAGATCGGCACCATGGCCGGCACGCTCGCCGTCTTCCGGGACAGCTTGCGCGAAGCGGAAGGCGCGCGCGCCAACCAGACTGTCCGCGACCTCGCCGTCACCGCCGAGCGCGCCCAGGCGATGCGGACCCTGGCCGATGGATTCGAGGGTGCTGTGGGCCACATCGTCGGCCGGGTGGGCGCTGCGGCCACCGAGCTTCAGGCCACGGCACGAAGCATGGCCGGGACCGCCACCGAGACCGCCAGCCAATCGAGTAGCGTGGCTGCGGCAGCCGAGGAGGCCGCCTCCAATGTCGGCACCGTCGCGGCCGCCGCCGAGGAGCTCGGCTCGTCGGTCCAGGAGATCGGTCGTCAAGTCGACGGATCGGCTCATCTCGCGCGGCTCGCCGTGGCGGAATCGGAGCGGACGGCTGACCGCGTCAAGAACCTCAGCGATGCCGTCATCAAGATCGGCGACGTGGTGGCGATGATCTCGACGATCGCGGCCCAGACCAACCTGCTGGCGCTCAACGCGACCATCGAGGCTGCGCGGGCCGGAGAGGCGGGCCGCGGTTTCGCCGTGGTGGCCGCCGAGGTGAAGGAGCTCGCCAACCAGACGGCCCGCGCCACCGAGGAGATCGGAGCCCAGATCGGTCACATCCAGAGGTCGACAGGCGAAGCAGTATCGGCGATCGACGGCATCACCACGCGCATCCAGGAAATCAGCGGCGTGTCGACCTCGATCGCGGCGGCGGTGGAGGAGCAGGGCGCGGCGACCCAGGAGATCGCCCGCAACGTCGCCCAGGCGGCCGTCGGCACCGGCGAGGTGACCCAAAACATCGCCGGCGTCGCCGATGCGGCCGAGGGGACGGGCGCCGCGGCCACGCAGGTGCTGGCTTCGGCCTCCGAACTCTCGCGCCAGTCCGAACAGCTCAACGGCGAGGTGAAACGCTTCCTGGCCACCGTCCGGGCGGCCTGAGAGACACACTGGGCGCGATGACGGCGCGCCCAGTGTGTCTGCCGAACCGGCGCCGGGCGATTTCGCCTTGACGCCAGGGCCTGTATACCGGCCGCATCCCTCATCGGGCCGCAGCCGGGCCGCCTTCCACCGGCCGTCACCGCGCCGCGGCCGTCTCGGGACGGTGCTTTGCCAAGGATCGCGATCCTTCCGCCGGGCGCCGCCCCCACAGGAGCCGGCATGAACGAGGCGAGCGACCGGTTGATCGAGGCCGGGACGCCGATCTTCCGTCGCACCACCCTGGCGCTGGCGGCGGCGGGGTTTTCCACCTTCGCCGTGCTCTACGGCGTGCAGCCGTTGCTCCCGGTCTTCGCCGATGCGTTCGACGTCTCGCCCGCCGAGAGCAGCCTCGCCTTGTCGCTGCCCTGCGCGACCCTGGCGGTGGCGCTCCTGGTGGTGAGCCCGCTCTCCGAGGTCATCGGCCGCAAGCCCGTCATGGTCGCCTCGCTCTTCGCCTCGGCGCTGCTCACCCTGATCGCCGTGCTGGTGCCGAGCTGGCACGGTTTCCTGGCCCTGCGCGCGCTCACCGGGTTCGCCGCCAGCGGCCTGCCGGCGGTGGCGATGGCCTATGTCAGCGAGGAGATGCACGGGCGTGCCGTCGGCCTGTCGATGGGGCTCCTGATCGGCGGCAACGCGCTCGGCGGCATGGTCGGCCGGCTCATCGCCGGCATCATCGCCGACCATGCCTCGTGGCGCTGGGGATTGGGCACCATCGGCGTGCTGGCGCTGTTTGCGGCCGTCGCCTTCTGGGTCACCCTGCCGCCCTCGCAACGCTTCGTCGCCAACCGCATGCGCTGGCGGCAAGTCCCCGGCACCTTCGGCCAGCATTTCCGCGATCCAGGCCTGCCGTGGCTGTTCGCCGAGGCGTTCCTGCTCATGGGCGGGTTCGTGAGCGTCTACAACTACATCGGCTTTCGCCTGCTCGATCCGCCGTTCAACCTGAGCCAGACCGCCATCGGGGCGATCTTCGTAGTCTATCTCTTCGGCACGATCTCGTCCGCGATGACCGGCGAGATCGCCAGTCGCCTCGGGCGGCGCAAGGTGCTGTGGCTCGCGATCCTGCTCGGACTGGGCGGCGTCACCCTCACCCTGTCCGACAATCTGGTGCTCATCATCGCCGGCATCGTCCTCGTCACCGTGAGCTTCTTCGGGGCGCATTCGGTGGCGAGCAGCTGGATCGGGCGCAGGGCGCTGCGCGACCGGGCCCAGGCCTCCTCGGTGTACCTGTGCCTCTACTATCTCGGCTCGTCCGTACTCGGGACGGCGGGGGGCTGGTTCTTCGCCCATTCCGGCTGGACCGGCGTGGTGGTGTTCTTCGCCACCCTCTACGGCTTGGCGTTCGCCATCGCGCTCCACCTGTCGCGCCTACCGCCGCTTGTCAGGACCGATTCCTAGGGCATCGCATAGGACATCGTCTCCGGTCCGCTGCTCGCGTCTGTTGGAATTGCGTCAGCTTTTCCCCAAAAGCGGGGTCCGCGTTTCGCGGCGATGCACCCGACGGTCCGGCCACCGCCATGCTTTCGCCGCGGAGACCCTGACAAGCCTTGCGCCCGGGCGCGGCGTCGGCGAGACCGCGCCCCGGTGATCCGGACACGACTCAAGGAAACGGCACGCGCATGGCGCAGATTTCGGACCCGTCCCCCGGACGGCGGCCCTCGCGCACGGGCCTGTTCCTCCCCTTCATCCTCCTGGCCATCGTGGTGGTGGCCTGGTCCGCCGGCTGGTTCTGGGTCCGGGGCAAGGCGGCCTCCGAGATGGATGGGTGGGTGGCCAGCGAGGCGGCCGCCGGCCGGACCTGGACCTGCGCCGACCGCACGATCACCGGCTTCCCGTTCCGGATCGAGCTGCGTTGCGCCGCGCTGGCCTTCGCGCGTGCCGACAGTCGGTTCACCCTCGGGCCGATCACCGTGGTGGTTCAGGTCTACCAGCCGCGCCAGGGCATCCTGGAGGCCAAGGGCCCGTTCCACGTGGAGCAGGGCGACCTCACCGGAGACGTGGACTGGGCCGCGCTGGAAGGCAGTTTCCACGGCGCCTCCGACGGTTTCGTGCGGGCGTCGCTGGTGGTGGAGGCGATCAAGGGCACGGTCCTAGGCGCGGCTCCCGATCCGCTCGATTTCGCCGCCAAGCATCTCGAGTTCCACGCCCGCCCGACGCCCGGACGCTTCGCCACGGACGGCGCAGTCGATACCAGCCTGCGCCTGACCCAGGTCGCGGTGCCCATGGCCGACGCCTTCCTCGGCAATGCCGACCCGGCGGACCTCGCCCTGGATGCCACCGTCAATCAGGCCGCGACCTTGCGCACCGGCACGGTGGCGCGCGAACTCGACGAATGGCGCCAGGCCGGGGGCAGCCTCGACGTGGCGCTGCTGTCGCTCGCCAAGGGCAACCGCCGGCTCCAGGCCCACGGGCAGATCGATCTCGACGCGGCCCACCGGCCGCAAGGCCAGCTCGACATCCGGGCGGCCGGACTCGAAGCGCTCGTCGGTCAGGTCATGGGCCAGCGCTTCGGAGCAGAGCGCGGCGCGCTGATCGGCAACCTCGTCGGCCAGCTCCTCGGCGGCGGGCGCCGGGCCCAGGCCGCCCCCGACGCTACTGCGCCCGGCGAGGTGCCGCTCAAGGCGCTGCCCCCCTTACGCCTGGCGGACGGACGTCTGATGCTGGGGCCTCTGCCGATCCCGAACGTCCGGGTGCCGCCGCTGTATTGATCGTCCGACGACGGAAGCGGAGATTGCCGCTCCCCTTCGTCGTCCGGGGCGCCTCGCAGGCGAGCCCGGCGGCCGGCAGCGTGACCTGACGAAAGGTCAGTCCGGCTTCGACACCGGGGTTCCACTCGGGCGGCCGCGTCCGAAATCGGGCTCCGCCGTCTCCTGGCCCAGGGCGACGATGCCCCGGCGGATGGTGCGGGTGCGGGTGAAGAGCTCGTGGAGGGCGTCGCCGTCGCCCCAGCGGATCGCGCGGGCCAGCGCCGCCAGGTCCTCGTTGAAGCGCCCGAGCATCTCCAGCACCGCGTCCTTGTTGGTCAGGAACACGTCGCGCCACATGGTCGGGTCGGAGGCGGCGATGCGGGTGAAGTCGCGAAATCCACCGGCCGAGAACTTGATCACCTCCGATTGGGTGACCTCCTCCAGATCGGCGGCGGTGCCGACGATGTTGTAGGCGATGAGGTGGGGCACGTGGCTGGTGATGGCGAGCACGAGATCGTGGTGCTCGGGCGTCATCGACTCGACGATGGCACCGAGCCCTTCCCAGAACGCCTGCACCCGCGCCACCGCCTCGGGCGACGTCCCTTCGGGCGGGGTGAGGATGCACCAGCGTCCGGAGAACAGGGTCGAGAACCCGGCATCGGGCCCGGAATACTCGGTCCCGGCCACCGGGTGGGCCGGCACGAAGGCGACGCCCTCGGGCAGGTGGGGCGACACCGCCGCGACCACCGAGCCCTTCACCGAGCCGACATCGGAGACGATGGCGCCGGTCTTGAGCGCCCCACCCATCGCCTCGGCGACGGCGCCGACCGCGCCCACCGGCGTGCACAGGATGACGAGATCCGCATTCGCCACCCCCTCAGCCACCGCATCGGTGACGCTGTCGGCGAGGCCGAGGGCGCGCACGCGCTCCAGCACCGCCGGGTCGCGGTCGATCGCCACGATGGACTTCGCCAGCCCGTATTGTCGCGCGCCCCGGGCGATGGACGAGCCGATCAGCCCGAGGCCGACGATGGCGAGGGTGTCGATCTCAGGCACGCGCATCGCCCTTCACGAAGGCGGTGAGGGCGTCGACGAAGGCGCGGTTCGCCTCCGCGCTGCCCACGGTGACCCGGAGGGCGTTGGGCAGACCGTAGGACGACACCCGCCGGACGATGATCCCGCGCGCGGTCAGGAACGCGTCGGCCTCCGCCGCCGAGCGGCCCGGACCTTCGGGGCAATGCATCAGCAGGAAGTTGGCGACGCTCGGCGTCACCGTGAACCCGAGCTGCGTCACCGCCTGCGTGAGCCAGGACAGCCATTCGGTGTTGTGGGCGATGGCGGCGGCCACATGCGCCTCGTCGGCGATGGCCGCCGCCCCGGCGGCGATGCCGATCCCCGACAGGTTGAACGGGCCGCGGATGCGGTTGACCGCATCCACCACCTCGGGCGGCGCCACCATCCAGCCGATGCGCAGGGAGGCGAGGCCGTGGATCTTCGAGAAGGTCCGGGTCATCACCACGTTCTGCGCGTCGAGCACGAGTTCGAGGCCGGCGCTGTAATCGTTGGTCCGCACGTACTCGGCATAGGCGCCGTCGAGGACGAGAAGCACATGGGGCGGCAGCCCGGAATGCAGGCGGCGCACCTCCTCGAACGGCAGGTAGGTGCCGGTGGGGTTGTTGGGGTTGGCCAGATACACGATCCGGGTGCGCGGGGTGACGGCGGCCAGCATCGCGTCGACATCGGCCGTGAGGTCGCGCTCGGGCACCAACACGGGGGTCCCGCCGGCCGCCAGGATCGCGATCCGGTAGACCAGGAAGCCGTGCGCGCAGAAGATGCCCTCGTCGCCCGCGCCTAGGTAGGCGTAGGCAAGGAACGACAGCAGCTCGTCCGAGCCGGCGCCGCAGACGATGCGGGCGGGGTCGAGCCCGTAGCGCGCGGCGATGGCCTCACGCAGGCGCGCGGAGGTGCCGTCCGGGTAGAGTTCGAGCCGGGCGGCGGCCTCCTGCAATGCGGCGACGGCCCTCGGGCTCGCGCCCAAAGGCGTCTCGTTCGAGGACAGTTTGTGGACCTTGTGCGCGCCGGGCGTGCCGGACTTGCCGGGCACGTAGGCCTCGATGGCGAGGACACCGGGGCGGGGTACCGGACGGGCGGAGACGGGCGAGGCAGAGGACATGGGAACAGGCCGGGGGTGATCGCGAGCGGCCCGTCTAACAAAGCTTCGCCCCCTTGACGAGCAGGAGGCGGGCCGGGGCCACGTTCGCAGGCACGGGCGAATGCCGGATAACGAATGCGAGATCAGGAGCATTACTTTGAAGACTTGTTAACTCTGGCGTCCCATTGCTCTTCGTATGCGTGACGCCACCTCCGAGACAGACCGGCTCGCCGCCCTCGCGAGCCTCGAAATCCTGGATACGCCGCCCCAGCGCGAGTTCGACACCATCGTGGCGACCGCGCAGCGGATGCTCGGCTGCAAGAGCGCCTTCATCTCGCTGATCGACGACACCCGCCAATGGTTCAAGGCCCAGCGCGGCCTCGGCATCAGCCAGACTCCGATCAGCCAGGCCTTCTGCACCCATGCGCTAGCGGCCGACGACATCCTCGTGGTGCCGGATGCCACGTGCGATCCGCGCTTCGACACCAACCCGCTGGTGACCGGTGCTCCGAACATCCGGTTCTATGCCGGGATGCCGATCCGCGCTCAGCACGCCTCCGGCGTCGGCCGCCTTCCCATCGGCACGCTCTGCGTCATCGATCCCCAGCCGCGAGCCCTGGACGAAGCCGAGGAGCGGGTCATGCGCGATCTCGCGCACCTGGCCGAAGCCCTGCTCGATGCCCGCGGCATCGCGCTGACCCTGGCGCGTCTTGCCGAAGACCGCCGCCGCACCCTGGAGCGGCTCGACCGCACCGACCGGCAGTTCCGGCAGGCGGAGCGCATGGCCAATATCGGCTCGTGGCGGCTCTCGCTGGCCGACAGCCGTCCCGAATGGTCGGAGCAGACCTACGCGATTCATGGGGTCCCGATCGCCGATGGAACCCCGTCACTCACCACCGCGCTCGACTTCTACCCGCCGCAAGCGCGCCCCGGCATCGAGAGTGCCGTGGCGCGCACCATCGCCACCGGCGAGCCGTTCGACTTCGAGACCGACTTCATCAACGCCCAGGGCAAGCAGTTGCGGGTGCGCAGCATGGCCGAGCTGGAGGTGCGCGAGGGCGTACCGGTGGCCCTGGTGGGCGTGTTTCAGGACGTCACCGCGCGCTACGCGATGGAACAGGCCCTGCGCCACACCGCCCATACCGACGAGCTGACCAAGCTCGCCAGCCGGAGCCGGTTCAACCAGTTCCTCGACGACAAGCTCGCGGTCGCGTGGGACAGGCAGGAGGCCTTCGCGCTGCTGCTCATCGATCTCGATCACTTCAAGGCGGTGAACGACCTGTGCGGCCATCTCACCGGCGACGCGGTGCTGAGGCTGATGGCGGCCCGGCTGCAGGCGCCGTCTCTCGACGACAGCTTCGCCGCCCGGCTGGGTGGGGACGAATTCGTCCTGGTGGTCACCAGCCCGACGCTCCTCATGGATCTCGAAGGACTGCTGCGGCGCCTGCTGTTCGACCTTCGCCACAGCGTCACGACGGACAGCGCGTCCATCGCGGTCTCGGCCACCATCGGTGCCTGCTTGCGCGACAAGACAACGAAAAGCCGTAGCGACATGGTCCAACGGGCCGATCAGGCGCTCTATCGGGCCAAGAACCGGCAGCGCGGCTTGGCCGCGATTGCGGGCGTCGCCGGGTTCGTCGAACACCAGGGCGGCCCTTTCGCGCTTCAGGTCGCGGTATAGGGCATCGCGATTCTCGAAAAGTGGCGCTACCGCCCCTTGCGCAAGGGGCGGACGAGGCTTGTGCCGGATTCGGCAAAGCCGGTGGCCACGCAGAATCCTTGCAGATCGGGCCGATCCGGCGGCGCCAGCACTTGGAGCGTGTCGCACTCGGCGTTGCGGGCGGCCTGGGACGCCGCCTTGAGCAGCATCCGCCCGATGCCGCGCCGGCGCTGCTCCGGCCCGACGAGGAGCGTCGTGATCTGCGCCACGGGGCGAACCTCCTCCAGCGTGCGGTACCAATGCAGCACGACGAGCCCACTCGGCGGTCCCCATTCCAGCGCGATCAGGGCCACCCCGTGCCCGGCGCGCAGGGCATCGAGGCTGTCCGCGAGTCGTTCGGCCGGCTGCGGCCGCCCGGCCTCGGCCAGCAGTTGCGCCAGCCCGGCGGCATCGGCCGCCTGCGCTGCGCGGATTTCCAGCCCGTAGCGGCTGCCCAAGACGAAGTCTCCCGATCCGTTGCCGACATCATCGCGCGCAAGACCCAGCGATCAGGTCCCGCGTCGCGCCCGCGCCTCGGCCCATTCCCGGTCGCGGTCCGCCTGCGCCGCGCGCTCGCGGGCGCTGTGCCGGGCCTGCTCGGCATAGACAGCCCGCAGCCGCCGCTCCTCGCGTTCGGCCATCTTGCGCTGGCGGGCTTCCGCGGCAAGCTTCTGGGCCCGCAATTCCTCCACGGAGACGGGCGGCGGCTTCGGCTTCGGCTCGGCCCACGCGTGCGTTGGCGGAGGGCGCGGGGCCGCTCCGGGCGCGGGCCGGCCGTCGACGAGTGCCTGCGCCTGCCTCAGTGTCAGGCCGGCGGCGGCAGCGACGCGCGTGGCGGCGGCCTCACCAGCCGCACGCTCCCCCGGCGTCGCCCCCCGGGCCATCAGCATCCGGCACTTGGCGAACCGGTCGCGGTCGAGGGGCGGCAGCGCCGTCACAGCCGGGGCCGGCTCAACGCTTCTTGTTGCCGCGCGGTCCGGTCGCCACCGGGGTGTTTTCGCGATTCTCGACGAAGAGCTTGCGCCAGCGGGCGAGGCGCTCGGGGTCGAGGGTCCCGTCCGCCACCGCCCCCTGCACGGCGCAGCCGGGCTCGTGCGCATGGGTGCAGTCGCGGAAGCGGCACAGCGGACTCAGTTCGGTGATCTCGGCAAACAGCGTCTCGATCCCCTCGGCGGCATCGCTGACATGGAGATTGCGCATCCCCGGCGTGTCGATTACCCAGCCGCCCCCGGCGATGGCGTGGAGCGAGCGTGACGTCGTGGTGTGGCGCCCCTTGGCGTCGTGCTCGCGGATGCCGCCGGTGGCCTGGGGCGCGTCCTGCGCGTCGCCCGCCAGGGTGTTGACCAGGGTCGACTTGCCGACGCCGGAGGAGCCCACCAGCGCCACCGTCCGCCCGGCCGCGCACCAGGGTTCGAGCGCAGCGACGGCCTCGCCGGAACGGGGATTGACGATCACCACGGCAAGCCCGCGCTGAAGGCTCTCCGCCTGCGCGCGATAGGCGTCGACATCGTCGGCGGTGTCGGCCTTGGTCAGCAGGATCACCGGTTCGGTGCCGGCCTGGTTGGCGAGGGCGAGGTAGCGCTCGAGCCGGGCCGGGTTGAAATCGGCGTTGCACGAGGTGACGATGAACAGCGTATCGACATTGGCGGCGGCCAGTTGCGGGATCTTGGAGCCCTCGGTGCGCCGCGCCAGCACGGTCCGGCGTTCCAGGCGCCGGTGCAGGGTCAGTGTCGTAGGCTCGACCAGCACCCAATCGCCCACCGCGAAATCGCCGGTGTTGGTGTGGACCGGCAGCATCAGCCGGATCGGCCCGGTGGATGCCATCGCGCTCATGCGGGCGCGGTGCACCGTGGCGATCCGCGCCCGCGCAAAATCGGCCTCGTCGCTGCGGCACTGATCCGCGAAGAAATCGGACCAGCCGAGCCCCGGCAGCGAGACGGCATCGTCGGAAGGATCTGTCACGGTTGAGCCCAATTCCGCGCTGGCGTCGCGCGACATGACGGGGAAGGCCTGGCCGGCGGCCCAAGCGGGTCGGCCGTGGGGGATACGGGCCGGTGAAGGGCGCTCACACCCGGAAACGCGCGGCGTGGCTGCCGATCTCGTCGAGGGCGATGGGCGCCGCGCCCGCGCGCTCGAGGGTCTCGCGCAACTGCTTGGCGCCGACGCCCCCCGGCACGGCCAGCAACAGGCGACAGCCGTCGGCGCTGGTGGCGACCACCTCGCCGTAGAGATCCTGCAGGGAGCGCGTGGCGTCGGCGCCCCAGGCCGCGACCCGGGTGGCGTGCAGCACCCAGTCGCGCTGGGCGGCAGCCGGATCGTCGAGGGGCTTGGCGACCACGAAGACCGGGGTTCCGGCCGGGTGAGCCGGGCGCTCGATGAAGGGCAGACGGGCGATCACCTTCGGGCGGCCCTCGCCGACGAGGCCCTCCCACCACGGCGCCTCGGCCGAGGGGGCGCCTTCGCCGAGGCGGAAGATGCCGAGATCGCCGCGCGAGGCCGCCACCGCCTCGATCACCGAGGCGCAGGTGGGATGCGGCCGGTAGGGCACGGTGAAGCCAAAGTGGAAGCGGGCGGAATCGCGCATCGGCGCGTCCCCGGCCGAGACGTCGGCATGGACCGAGAACGGCGCCTGTACCCAGGTGAAGGTCGCGATGATGACGCGCCAGATGCCCTCCACGGTATCGAGGGGCAGCAGGCCGCGATGGCGCTCGGCCACCCGCCGCATCATCGATGCCTCGCGCCCCGGCCGGAATGCCGAACCGCTGGCCGAGGTGCCCTTCACGGCGATGAGCCGGTCGATGATCGTGCCGCGCTGGATCAGCAGGGCATGCATCTCGGCGTCGATCCGGTCGATCTCGGCACGCAGATCGCCGAGATTGTCGAGCGGCGGCGCGGGTCGCGTGGTGAAGCGCATGCGGGGTCTTTTGCGAATGTTCTGGCGGAGGTCACGCCGTGTCTACGACCGCTCGCCGAGAAGGACCAGTCCGCAACACCGGCTCGCGCCGCGCCATCGGCTTTCGTTGACGCTGGCGGGCCCACACACTACCTCCGGTCCTCACAGTTCCGCGGGCGCCACCGGCTTCCGGGGCGCCCCGTTCCATCTTCCGAGACCTCTGCATCGTCAGAACCCGCCGGACCCGCGACGGCGAACCGGCGAAAACCCCCGACGAACGCCTCATGACCACGTCGCTCGATCTGACCACGGCGCCCGGCGCCGCCGACACCGACCGCACCGAGGCGCCGGCAGCGGACGTGCGCCGGGGGCTCGAACCGAAGGGCCAGGTGGCGCTTTTCGGGGCCGACGAGCCGCTGGCGATGGATGCGGGCGTGGCCTTCGCGCCGTTCCAGATCGCCTACCAGACGGCCGGCACCCTCAATGCGGCGCGCTCCAATGCCGTGCTGATCTGCCATGCCCTCACCGGCGACCAGCATTTCGCCCACACACACCCGGTGACCGGCAAGCGCGGCTGGTGGGAGACCCTGGTCGGGCCGGGCAAGCCGGTGGATACCGACCGCTACTTCGTCGTCTGCTCGAACGTCATCGGCTCGTGCATGGGCTCCACCGGGCCGGCCTCCATCGATCCCGCCACGGGGGGTGCCTACGGGCTCGACTTTCCCCTCGTCACCATCCGCGACATGGTCCGCGCTCAGGCGATGCTGCTCGACCGGCTCGGCATCGCGGACCTGTTCCTATGCATCGGCGGTTCGATGGGCGGCATGCAGGTGCTGCAATGGGCGGCGAGCTACCCCGAACGGGTGTTCGCCGCGATGCCCATCGCCACCGGCGCGCGGCATTCGGCGCAGAACATCGCCTTCCACGAGGTCGGCCGGCAGGCGATCATGGCCGATCCGGCCTGGGCGGAAGGGCGCTATCTGGAGGCCGGCACGCGGCCGGCCAAGGGCCTCGGCGTCGCCCGCATGGGCGCGCACATCACCTACCTGTCGGAGCCGGCCTTGCACCGCAAGTTCGGGCGCCGCTTCCAGGGCGGTTCGGCCCCGACCTTCTCGTTCAACGCCGACTTCCAGATCGAGAGCTATCTGCGCCACCAGGGGCTGAGCTTCGTCGAGCGCTTCGACGCCAACGCCTACCTGTATTTGACCCGGGCGATGGATTATTTCGATCTCGCCGCCGACCAGGGCGGGGTGCTCGCCAACGCCTTCAAGGGCACCCGGACCCGCTTCTGCGTGATGTCCTTCACCTCCGACTGGCTGTTCCCGACGGCCGATTCGCGCGCCATCGTGCATGCGCTGAACGCCGCTTCGGCGGCAGTGGCCTTCGTCGAGGTCGAGAGCGACAAGGGCCACGACGCCTTCCTCCTCGACGAGCCGGTGATGTTCAACGCCGCACAGGGCTTCATCGACGCCGCCGCCAGGGCACGCGGCCTGTGAGGGCTCTGCGCGACCTGTCTCCGGCGCCCTGGGACGTCGCCGCCCTGCTGCCGCGCGGCGAGGCCGGCGGCGCGCGCATCGATCATCTCGTGGTGCTCGGCCTCGTGGCGCCGGGCGCGCGAGTGCTGGATATCGGCTGCGGCGACGGCACCCTCCTGGCGTTGCTGCGCGACCGGCGCGGCATCGACGGGCGCGGCATCGAGCTCTCGCGTGAGGGCGTCAACGCCTGCCTCGCCCGCGGCCTGCCGGTGATCCAGGGCGATGCCGACACCGATCTCGAGAACTATCCCGACGACGCCTTCGACGTCGTGGTTTTGTCCCAGACCATCCAGGCGACGCGCAATCCGCGCATCGTACTCGAACATCTCCTGCGCATCGGCCGGCAGGTGGTGATCTCGTTCCCGAATTTCGGGCATTGGCGGGTGCGCGCCGAACTCGCGTTCCGCGGGCGGATGCCGGTGACGGAGCTGATGCCGGAGGCCTGGTACGAGACCCAGAACATCCACCATTGCACCATCCGCGACTTCGTCGGCCTGTGCCGGACGGTGGGCGCCGAGATCGAGAAGGCCACGGCACTCAACGCGCGGGGCCGGCCGATGCGATTCGCGATGCCGTGGTGGGTGTGGAACGTAATGGGCGCCCAAGGGGTGTTTTTGCTGAGCCGGGGCGAGCCCGGAGACGGCGCACCGCGCTGAGGATCGGCCAGGCGTCGCCGGTAGAGACCCGACAGGTCTGTCACCTGCGCCGGATGAGCAGCGTCGCCACCTCGTAGGTCACCTGCGCGCCGTCGGCCTCGAACCGGCGCAGCACCCGCCGCAGGCCCCCCGACGACAGTGGTGCGGCGGAACCCGGCGTCCCCGCGCCGATAGCCCGGAGCGCCGTGAGGAAGGCGCCGCCGTCGTCATGGCTCTCCACCACCGGCTCGCTCGACGCCGCCACCGTGCACTCCGCGATCGCGAGGGCCTGCAGCGCCGACAGGGCCGGGTAGGTCGGCGTCGCCGCCTCCAGGCCGAGGGCCGCATGCGCCCGGCGCCACTCGTGGAACGTCCCCGAGGCCAGGGTCGCCACGGCAAGCAAGCCGCCGGGGGCGAGCAATCCGGCAAGCCGCGCCAAGGTCCCGTCGAGATCCTCGAACCATTGCGCCGCCAAACTCGACGCGATCAGGTCGAAGCCCTGGGCGAGGCACGGGCGCTCGCCATCCATCACCAGCCCCTGCACCTCGGCGCCCATCCGCCTCGCGCAGCGCCGGACCATGCCGGGGGCGATGTCGGAGGCGATCAGGCAGGACGGCGTGAGCCGCCGGCGCAAAGCCGTCGTCAGCAGACCGGTGCCGCACCCGATCTCCAGGATGCGGGGCGCCGGGGGCAAAGGCGCGGCGGCGATGCGCACGGCCAGCCGCTCGGCCGCCACCGCCTGGATCACCGCGGCGCGATCGTAGCCCTCGGCCCCGTCGAAGGCCCGGGCCACAGCCTGTTTCCAGGAACGCATCGGGGCGGCCGATCATGAGGGAGTGGCGGCGATAGCGCGAGCGGCGAGCCGGCTCAAGCGGTGGGAGACCGAGCGCACTCGGCGGTGCGTCACGAGGCCGGTCATAGGAGTTCGATAGCAGAAGACTTTCTTCTGAGGAGCGGTGGCGTGCGATCCTCGAAGCCCACCGTCCGCGCCGGGATTAGCCGTTCTACCCCGCCAAGCCCTGCTCGATCATCCGCGCCACGGCGAGGGCGCGCCCGTCGTCGCCGAAGCGGGCGATGATCTGTACACCGAGGGGCAGGCCGTCGCCTGGTACCGGCAGGTTGACGCAGGGCACGCCCATCAGGGTCCACAGCCGGTTGAAGCGCGGGTCGCCGGTGGAGGACAGGCCGGCCGGGGCGCGGCCGGGGGCGGACAGGGTGAGGATCGCGTCGACCTCCGAGAACACGTCCTTGAGGGCACGGCGGCCCCGGTGCGCGGTCCGGCGGGCGTCGTCGTAGTCGCACGCCCGGAAGTCCTGCGCCGCGTCGAGGCGCGCCTTCAGGGCAGGGGGGAGGGCGTCGGGGTGGTTGGCGTAGTCCCAGGCGAAGGATTGCCGCGCCTCGAATTCCTGGATCACCGGCTGGCAGCCCCAGGCCGCCGCCACGGCGTGCGGCAAGACGAGATCGGTGACGATCGCCCCCGCCGCCTCGGCGGCCAGACCCGCGCGCTGAAGCGCCGACAGCGCGTCCGGGTCGGCTGCGCCGGCGAAGTCCTGCAGGCAGATGCCGATGCGGGGGGCGGCCGGCGCGTCGGACTGGAGATCGATGCTCGGCCGGTCGGCGAGCAGCGCCAGGGCGTGGGCGATGTCGCGGATTCCCGCGCCGAACAGGCCGAGCGTGTCGAGCGCCCAGGAATAGGTCTTCATCCCCACCGTCGGCAGCAGCCGGAACGAAGGCTTGATCGCGGCCACACCGCAGAACGCCGCCGGGCGGATCACCGAGCCCGCGGTCTGGGTGCCGAGCGCCAGCGGCACCATCCCGGCCGCGACCGCCGCCGCGGAGCCCGCCGAGGAGCCGCCGGGGGTATGGTTGGGGTCGTGCGGGTTCACGGTCCCGGTCGGGTCCGGGCCGGCGAGCGGCGAGGTGGTGGTCTTGCCCAACGGCACGGCGCCGAGCGCCCGCAGCCGCGAAACGATGGCCGCATCCCCGCGCGGGCGCCAGCCGGCATAGATGTCCGAGCCCATCTGGGTCGGCAGGTCGGCGGTGTCGATGACGTCCTTCACCCCGACTGCGATTCCGGCGAGCGGGCCGTGATCCGGCACCACCGGAGTATCGTGGCGGCAGACGAAGGCACCGATCTCCGGCTCGCGGGCGGCGATCGCGTCCTGCGCCAGGCGGACGGCGTCCGATGGTGTGAGGGCGCCGGAGGCGATGCGGGTGCGCAGATCGACGAGTGACAGCATGGTCCGTGGAGTCAGATGGCGGGCGCGATCTGTCAACACGTCTCCACAGGAAGTGGCGACGTCGCGACAGCGTTGACCAAGCGTTTACGCAACGCCCCGCATTGTCGTCGTCATGTTGCGTAGCGTTCTCGCGTTCTCCGCCCTTGCCCTCGTCGGCGCCGGGCTCACCGGTTGTGCGCTCACCAAGTTTGAGCAGCGCGATCCCTGGCGTGACCAGACCGAACAGGCCTGCAACGCCAAGGGCCTTGTCGAGGCGACCGAGTTCGTCACGCCGGTCAAGGAGATTTCCGGGCCGGGCGTGTGCGGCATGCTGCAGCCCTACCGCATCACACGGCTCGGCAAGGGCAGCGTGCTGCTCAAGCAGCGCATGACCCTGGCCTGCCCGGCGCTCGCCGAGGCCGAGGCTTGGCTCGCCGACACGATCCAGCCGGCCGCCGCGCTGTATTTCGGCCAGCCCGTGGCCGAGATCAACGCCGGCACCTATGCCTGCCGCGGGCGCAACAACCAGGCCGGCGCCAAGCTCTCCGAGCATTCCTTCGGCAATGCCGTCGACATCATGTCGTTCAAGCTCGCCGACGGCTACGTCATCACCGTGAAGGGCGGCTGGCGCGGCACCGAAGCCGAGCAGGGCTTCCTGCGCGAAGTCTTCCTGGGGGCGTGCCAGCGGTTCTCGACGGTGCTGGCACCGGGCTCCAACGTGTTCCACTACGACCACATCCACGTCGATCTCGCCCGGCACGATCCGCGCGGCCTGCGCCGTATCTGTCAGCCGCTGATCAAGTTCACGCCCCAGCTCGGTGCCGACGCCGCCGCGCGCACGATTTCGCGGCCACGTCCCCCCGAACACCTGCCCGCTCCGCCGCAGGCGCCGGTGGACGTGGAGGAGGACGATCCCTACGGCGTCACCCCGATGTCCTCGCGCCAGGTCCCCAGCCGCAGTGCGCCCTCTCAGCTTGCGCGCGCCCCGGCCCCCGCACAGGCTGCTTCGGCCTACGCGGCGGCCGCGCCTCGCCCCATGGCGTCGCGTCCGCCGGCGCCCCGCGTCGCCACCGCCTTGCCGCAGGAGGATTTCACGCCGGGCTATGGCGCCGAGCCCCTGTCGCTGTCCGCGCCCGACCTGTCCGGACCGATCTACTGAGCGGATTACCACTGTGCCCCGCACAGCGCAGAGGCCATCAAACCGACGGGGATGCGGCCCGCGCGCTTGACTCCGCGGGGCCAGCGGCCATCGTTCCGCGCAACCGACGGACTCCAGCATAAGATTGCCGGCATGCGCCCGAATCTCCTCTCCGCCACTTTCTCGGCCGCCCTCGTTCTGGCCGCCGCCCTCCAGCCCGCGCTCGCCCGCTCGGGCCGCGAGGAGGTCACGCCGGCCGAGGAGCGCGAGTTCAACTTCGACGCCGATATTCCGGGCTGCCAGGCCCCGGAGGTGCTCGAGCGGCTGTCCTCGCACTTCGCCGAGAAGGAGGCGAAGTTCTGGAATTCGGCGCTGACCATCGTGCGCTACGAGCAGATCGAGCGCACGGCCTGGCGCCCCTGGGGGCTCGATTACTACCCGCGCCGCTATTGCAGCGCCGTCGCCACCACCTCGGACGGCCTGCGCCGCAAGGTCGACTACTCCGTGCGCGACGGGCTCGGCATCATCGGGGCCGATTGGGGCATCGAGTTCTGTGTCCACGGCCTCGACCGCAACCGCTCCTACGCCTACGCCACGGCCTGCCGCGAAGCCCGTCCGTGAGCTTCGTCGCCAAGGCCGTTCTGGCCGGAGCCCTGCTCGTCGGTGCCGCCGGCGGCGCGGCCGCACAGGGCTACGACCAGCGCGGTGCGCCGGGTGAATTCGATTTCTACGTGCTCGCCCTGTCGTGGTCGCCGACCTATTGCGAGAGCGACGGAGCCCGCCGCGAGGCCAACGGCCAGTGCCGTCCCGGACGCGGCCTCGGCTTCGTCGTCCACGGGCTGTGGCCGCAATACACCCGCGGATATCCGTCGAACTGCTCGGCGGTGGAGCGGTCTCCCACGCGACAGGCCATCGAGGCGGCCGGCGAAGTCTATCCGAGCGAGGGCCTCGCCCGTTACGAATGGCGCAAGCACGGCACCTGCTCGGGCCTCGACCCGATGTCGTATTTCCGCGCGGCGCGGGCCGCCCGCGAGGCGGTGACGATTCCCGACGCCTACAAAGGCCTCACCGGCGCCACCCGCGCCGCGCCCATCGAGATCGCCCGGCAATTCGTGGCCGCCAACCGGGGCCTGCGCCCGGACATGATGTCGATCAATTGCGTGCGCGGGCAGTTGCAGGAGGTGCGAATCTGCTTCTCCAAGGATCTGCGCGGCTTCACCCCCTGTCCGGAGGTGGCGCGCCAGAATTGCCGCGCGGGCGAGATCGCCATCGACGCCGCGCGCTGATTGCCGCCGCATGAACTACCGCCACGCCTTCCACGCCGGCAATTTCGCCGACGTCCTCAAGCACCTCGTGCTGACGCGGGTGCTCACGCACCTGCAGGCCAAGGCCACGCCGTTCCGGGCCATCGACACCCATGCGGGTCTCGGTTTCTACGACCTGACCGGGGATGAAGCCGGGCGCACCGGCGAGGCGGCGGACGGATGGGGCCGGCTCGACACGCTGTTCCCGGAGGCCGTCGAGACGCTGCTCGCCCCCTATCGCGCGGCGGTGGCCGCCACGCAGGCCCGCCACGGGGCCGACACCTATCCTGGCTCGCCGGCCATCATCCGCGAATTCCTGCGCTCCACCGACAAGGGTGTCTTCGTCGAGCTGCACCCCGCCGACGCCGAAATCCTGCGCGAGCGCTACAATCAGGATTCGCGCACCAAGGTCATGCATCGCGACGGCTGGGTCGCGTTACCCGCGCTGATCCCGCCGCCCGAGCGCCGCGGCGTCGTGCTCATCGACCCGCCCTACGAGGAACTCGGCGAGATCGACCGCCTCGGCGCGGCGCTGATCAAGGCGGTCGCCAAATGGCCCACCGGGACCTACCTGGCGTGGTACCCGATCAAGGACGTGGCGAATGTCGACCGCGTGGTGGCGGAGCTCCACCGCACGCTGTCGCGCCCGGCCTTGCGCCTCGACCTGCTGGTCTCCGAACCCGACCCGACGCGGCTCAACGGCAACGGCCTTCTCATCATCAACCCGCCCTGGACACTTGCCGAGGAGGCGATGCTGTTCCTGCCGGCCCTGGCCGAACGGCTGGCCCGCACCGATTATGGCGCCTTCCGCTGCGAGGCGTTCGGTGCGCAAGCCTAAGCCCCCCTTCGCGGCTGGGGATGGCCCGGTCATGCCCTGGACCCTCATCGACAGCGCGGAGATCCCGGGCGGCGCAGCGCCGATGCAGCTCCTGAGTCAGGGGGATACCTTCTCGATCAGGGTCGGGACGGCGGAGTTGATGACCAACCGGGACCGCGACTCGGAGCAGGCCCTGGCCACAATGCCCTGCGCGCGGCTTCGCGATCACGCCGCTCCGAGACTTCTCATCGGTGGTCTCGGGATGGGCTTCACCCTCCGCGCCGCCCTCGACGCGCTCGGTCTCCACGCCGAGGTGGTGGTCGCCGAACTGATGCCGGCCGTGATCGCCTGGGCGCGCGGGCCGCTCACGCATCTCTTCGGTGGGAGCCTCGACGACCCGCGGGTCGACCTCGTCGAAGCGGATGTGAACCGCCTCATCCAGTCGGGCCCGGCCAAGTACGACGCGATCCTCCTCGACGTCGACAATGGGCCCGCGGGCATGATGCGGCGGCAGAACGACCGCCTCTACGACGCGTGGGGACTCCGGCGGGCGCATTACGCCCTTCGGCCGGGCGGCATCCTCGCCGTCTGGTCGGGCGGGCCCGATCGCAGGTTCAAGGCACGGTTGCGCCGGTGCGGCTTCTCCGTCGAGGAGATTCGCTTTTCGGCGCGCAAGCCGGAAGGCAGCCGTCATGTGCTCTGGATCGCCCAGCGCGGCGATACTCCAGCAGCGGACGTCTCATCCGACTGATCGCGTCGGCGCCGAGGACACGACGACGCCCGCGATTGATCAGACCGCCCAAATTCTCTCTGGATAGATTAAAGACAATCTCAAGTTAATTATTGCGATATTATATAACCTATGGTGATAATCCGAGAATGGGTTGCGGCAGTGATACGCAACGAGTCTCGGAAGTGATTCCATGTCAAAATGGACCGAAACCATTCCCCTGGACGCAGCGCGTCGAGAGCTGAACGGTAAGCTCCGCGGCGCCAGAAATGCGACGATGCTCGAAGTCCTCGGCAGCCCAAGGGCGCATTACACGAGCGACTGCCTAGACCCGACCAATCCCGATCTCATCAAGCTTGTGGTTCGTGAGGATGTCGGGCCATTCAAGGCAAAAGGACTGAAGCCGGCCGTCGACACGCTCCGCGCTATCTTTCTGGAGGTGAAAGACGAGCATCCCGACATCCACGACTTATTGGGTAACATGGGCATGTTGTGCTGCCGCTACGTGCGCGGCAGCGCGAGCGCCATCAGCAACCACTCCTGGGGAACCGCCATCGATCTCACGATCGACGGCGTACTCGACAAACGCGGCGATGGCCGGGCGCAGCGCGGATTGCTCGCGATCTATCCGATCTTCAACAAGCACGGCTTCTATTGGGGCGCCGCCTTTCCGACTGAAGATGCCATGCACTTCGAAGCGTCGGATCAATTGATCCGCGAATGGCAAAAGGCCGGCCGGCTGATCTCCAGGACACCAATCGTGCAGGACAGCGTCGTGGAGTTCGGCGATCGCGGCCCAGAGGTGGTCGAGGTACAGCGTCGGCTCGCCTTGGCGATCTCGGGTGAGATTGCGGCTGACGGCATCTTCGGTACCGCGACGCGGGCCTCGGTGATGGAGTTTCAGCGGCGCAACGCACTGAAGATCACCGGAATCGTCGACGACGCTACGCTGACCCGCTTGCGGCAATCGGCGCCGGACATTCCGTGAGCGGCTGCTTTCGAGGGGACGCCGGAGGAGGCGAGGATGGCTGAAGCGAGATCGGCGGATTTTCTGGTGAACGCGGTCCTGGGCGACGCGGATACCGTCGCCAAGCTCAAGCAGGACCCTGGAGAGGTTTTGCGGAGTGCCGCCGCAGCGGCCAAGGAGGCGCTTCCCCTGACCGGGGACAAGTGGGTCTATCGGATGGTGGTCGGATTTCTCGGCGGCGTGCTCATCATCGTCGCCATCGGCTTGATCCTGTTGGGTTATGCCGGTGAAAAGCCGGCGCCGGAGGGCTTGATCGCCCTCGGCTCGGCGGCCGTGGGTGCGCTCGCGGGCCTCCTGGCACCGTCGCCATCCCACTGACCCGAGACCCGGTTCCGAGGCCATCGAACAGCGCCCGTCTTGCGGATCGGTTGGCCGGACCGCCGTGCGCGAGGGTTTTGCCATGCGCGATGGCGGACCCCGGCCCGATCGCCGAGACAACCCCGCCTCACGCGGCCACGCGGCCCTCCAGCGGGAAGACCTTGGCCGGGTTCATCAGCCAGCCGGGATCGAAGACGTTCCTCACCCGCATCTGCTGATCGAGGTCGTCCTGCTTGTACTGGAAGCGCATCAATTCGCGCTTCTCGATGCCGACGCCGTGCTCGCCGGTGAGACAGCCGCCGACCTCGACGCAGAGCTTGAGGATTTCGTCGCCGGCCGCCTCCGCCTTCTCCATCTCACCGGGGGTGTTGATGTCGAACAGGATCAGCGGGTGCAGATTGCCGTCGCCGGCATGGAACACGTTGGCGACGCGCAGGCCTTTTTCGGCACAGATCGCGCCGATGCGCTCCAGCACCAGCGCGAGCTGACCGGTGGGGATAGTGCCGTCCATGCAGATGTAGTCGGAGATCCGGCCGGTGGCACCGAAGGCGGATTTGCGGCCTTTCCAGATCGCGGCGGATTCGGCTTCCGATTTCGAGACCCGGATGCTGGTCGGCCGGAAGTCGCTGGCGATGGCCTCGATGCGGCCCAGCATCGCCGCGCACTCGGCGTCCGAGCCCTCGACCTCGATGATCAGCATCGCCTCGGCGTCGCGCGGATAGCCGGCTTGCGCGAAATCCTCGGTGATCAGGATCGCCTCGCGGTCCATGTACTCGATCGCCACCGGGATGATGCCGGCGGCGATGATCGCGGCGGTGCAGGCGCCGGCATCCTCCACCGAGGAGAACCCGACCAGGGCGGGACGCGCCCCTTCCGCGGCGCGCAGGATGCGCACGGTGGCCTCGGTGACGATGCCGAGCTGGCCTTCCGAACCGCAGATCAGTCCGAGCAGGTCGTAGCCCCCGGAATCGAGGTGCTCGCCGCCGATCTCCACCACGGTGCCGTCGTTCATCACCAGGGTCACGCCCATGAGGTTGTTGGTGGTCACCCCGTATTTGAGGCAATGCGCCCCGCCGGAATTCATCGCGATGTTGCCGGCGATGGTGCAGGCGAGCTGGCTCGACGGGTCGGGCGCGTAGAAGAAGCCCTCGTGGCTGACCGCGCCCGAGATGGCGAGGTTGGTGATGCCGGACTCGACCCGCGCCGTCCGGTTCGCGAAATCGACGGCGAGAACGCGGTTCATCTTGGCGACGCCGAGAATCACCGCATCCTCCTGCGCGATGGCTCCGCCGGCCAGCGACGTGCCGGCCCCGCGCGGCACCACGCGCACGCCATTGGCATGACAATAGGCCATCACCGCCGAGACCTCGGCCGTGGTCGAGGGCAGCACCACCGCCAGCGGCATCTTACGATAGGCGGTCAAACCATCGGTCTCGAAGGCGCGACGCTCGTCCTCGGTGGTCACCAGGGCTTCCGCCGCCACGAGCGGGGCCAGGCCGGCGATGATCGCATCGCGGCGGGCGACGATGCCGGCATCGGGCACGGGAAAGGCGATCGACATGGGGACATTCCTCCGGACGTATCGCCGCTTCAGCAACCGCTCAGCTACAGTCGCCTAAAGGAAAGGTGGCGGACGGACGGCCGAGGGGTGGGCAGCATCTTGGAAAAGGATTCTAGGGCAAACCGGGGGCCGGCGCATCCGGTTCGTCGCGGTCGCCCCGGGGCGGAACCAGACGTCATGCGAAAAGCTTCCTTTCGCCGCAGCCCGCGTCACGAACGTTCGCACGTTCTTGTCTCGACCTGTTCTAAACCTGTAAGCTCTGCCATAAGCCCAGGCGGTTAAAGCCGCTCCACGGAGGAAACACACGATGCGTCATCTCATCCTCGGCGCCGCGCTTGCGATGCTGCTCCCGATCTCCGCACAGGCTGAGGGCGATGCCGCCGCCGGCGAAAAGGCTTTCGCGCCGTGCAAGTCCTGCCACAACTTCGAGAAGAACGGCGTCGGCCCGACCCTGAAGGGCGTCGTCGGCTCGAAGGCCGGCGAGGGTGCCGATGGCTACGCCTTCTCCGCGGCCATGAAGGCCTCCGGCATCACCTGGGACGAGGCCAACCTCACGGAATGGCTGACCGACCCGAAGAAGAAGGTGCCCGGCACCAAGATGATCTTCCCCGGCCTCAAGGATCCCAAGAAGGTCGAAGACGTCATCGCCTACCTCAAGACCAAGTCCTGAATCTCAGAGGCTAAAGCCTCAGGCCGATCCGGCCGGCGCGTCTTCGACGGGCCGGTCCGTTCAGGATGCCGTTCCCGCTCTGGCGGGGGCGGCTTTTTTCTTGGTGGTCTTCGCGCTGGGATCGGCCTTGGCAGTGTTCCGAATGGCCTCCTCCGGGCCCGCATGCAGCGCGCCGCGCAAGTTCACCAGGATATCGAGCAGAGCCCGCCGGCCGTCGAGATCGAGGCCGGTCAGGCCGCCGGCGTCGCCCGGCACGCATTCCATCCGGCCCTGCAGAGTCCGGCCTTTCGGCGTGAGGAGGATGCTCACCTGGCGCTCATCCGCCCGGTCGCGGGCGCGCCGGACATGGCCCGACGCCTCGAGCCGCTTCAGGAGCGGCGTCAGCGTCCCGGAATCGAGGAACAACCGGTTGCCGATCTCCTTGACGGTGCTGCCGTCATGTTCCCACAGCACCAGCAGGACGAGATATTGCGGGTAGGTCAGGTCGTGGCCGGCCAGGAGCGTGCGATAGGTACGCCCGAAAGCGTGCGCGGCGGCGTAGACCGCGAAGCACAGCTGCGCATCGAGGCTCTGCGCGCTCTGTCGCTGAACGTCGCCGGACGCGATCGCGACGGTCCGCTCGATATCCTGTGAGGTCCGGACGTCGTCTCCGGACCGGTTCTGCTGCCGGCCCGACATGCCTTGGCTCCACTCTTCACTTCGATCTGCGGCCGGATAGGGTGAACCACCGGCCGCACATTCCTATCTTAGAGTTGACTCATATTGCGCACGATCGAGGCGCGCAACGAGGAAACATGATTGTGCGCAATCGAGTTTCATGCGAAATGGAACTGCATTGTGCGCAATCGACCGGCAGGCGAATCCCCTGTCACCCCTTTGCTCGGAGACGACGTCATGAAAGCTCTCTACACCGCCCACGCTCAGGCCACCGGCGGCCGTGAAGGCCACGCCTCCACCAACGACAAGGTCGTCGACGTGACGCTGTCGACGCCCAAGGAACTCGGCGGCGGCGGTGGCTCCGGTACCAATCCCGAGCAGCTCTTCGCCGCAGGCTACGCCGCCTGCTTCCTCGGCGCGATCAAGTTCGTCGCCGCAAAGGACAAGGTGACGATCGCCGACGACGCCAAGGTCGAGTCCACTGTCGGCATCGGCCAGCGCGACGACGGCACCGGCTTCGGTCTCGTGGTCACCCTCAAGGCGACCCTGCCGGGCCTCGACCATGCGGTGGCCGAAGACCTGGTGAAGCGCGCCGACGTGGTGTGCCCGTACTCCCACGCCACCCGCGGCAACATCCAGGTCGACATCTCGGCCGCCTGAGCCGAATCTGTCCGTCGGCGCGGTCCCGTGGCCGTGTCGACGGGCGAAAACCCGCATGCCTGCGCACCAAAACCGTATGACGCGGGGCGCGGCGTGCCTTAAGAGGGGCGCCTGCCCGAAGGCGCCCCGGTGGCGCCTTCCGACGACAAGCAGTCTGGAGACCCATGTCCGATCTCTTCGAGACGATCCGCCGAACGCTCGTGCCGATCCACAAGGAGGGTTATCCCTTCATCCTCATCGGCATCGTGCTGACGGTGATCGCCGGCTACTTCGCCCAGTTCTTCGGCTGGATCTTCCTGATCCTCACCCTGTGGGTGTGCTACTTCTTCCGGGATCCCGAGCGCGTGACGCCAGTAGGCGACGGCCTCGTGGTGTCCCCGGCCGATGGCCGCGTGAACCTGATCTCCACCGTTCTGCCGCCGCCCGAACTCGACCTGCCGCAGGAATTGATGCTGCGCATCTCGGTGTTCATGAACGTGTTCGATTGCCACGTGAACCGGGTACCGGTGACGGGCCGGATCGGCCAGATCCACTACACGCCGGGCCTGTTCCTCAACGCCGAGCTCGACAAGGCCAGCGACGACAACGAGCGCAACGGCCTCGTGATGGAGACCACCCACCGGGGCGCCCCCGTCCGGATCGGCGTAGTGCAGATCGCCGGCCTGGTGGCGCGCCGCATCGTCGGCTGGGTCCAGGCCAACGATACCCTGAACGTCGGCGAGCGCTTCGGCCTTATCCGCTTCGGCTCGCGCGTCGACGTCTACCTGCCCGTCGGCACCCGCGTGCTGGTGGGGCTCGGCCAGAAGGCAGTGGCCGGCGAGACGGTACTGGCCGATCTCGGCGGTGGTCCCGAGCGCAGCTTCCGGCGCATCTGAGGAGGCTGGCCGCATGGACGATCTGTTCCCGCCGTTCGCGCCCGACGCCAACGAGCCCCGGCCGCGCCGGTTCAAGCCGGTGCCGCTGCGGATGATCGCGCCGAACATGATCACCCTGATGGCGCTCTGCCTCGGGTTGACCGCGATCCGGCTCGCCTTCGAGGGCAAGTTCGAGCCGGCCGTGATCGCCATCGTGGCCGCCGCCTTCCTCGATGGCATCGACGGCCGGGTGGCGCGGATGCTGAAGGGCACGTCGCGCTTCGGCGCCGAACTCGATTCGCTCGCCGACTTCGTGAATTTCGGCTGCGCCCCGGCCCTGATCCTCTACGGCTTCGCCCTCAAGGAGCTGCGTGCGGTGGGCTGGATCGTGGCGCTGATCTTCGCCATCGCCATGGCCCTGCGTCTTGCCCGCTTCAACGCGATGCTCGACGATCCCAATCGCCCGGCCTGGAAGAAGGATTTCTTCGTCGGCATGCCGGCCCCGGCCGGTGCGCTCACGGTGCTGCTGCCGCTCTATCTCCATTTCCTCGGCCTGCCGGTCGAGCGCTGGGCCGCCCCGGTGGTGCTCGGCTACATGCTGTGCATCGCGCTCCTGGTGGTGTCCACGGTGCCGACCTTCTCCGGCAAGACCGTGGGCAAGCGGGTGCCCCGCGAGGCGGTGCTGCCGATCTTCCTCGTCGTGGTGGCGGCCTTCGGCCTGCTCATCAGCTTCCCGTTCGAGGCGATGGTGGCCACGAGCGTCGGCTATCTGGTGACCCTGCCCATCGGTGCGGCGCAGTACCGGCGCCGGGCCAAGGCCGAGGAGCGTGCCGCGCCGACCGCCATCCCGGACGACGACGACGACGCCGAGGGCACGGAGCACGATCGCGCCGTGGACAGCTGAGCCGCCGGCCTGTCGCCGCGCTGCGGCATTCCCTACGTTGAACCCAGCGATTCGGAAGATCGGACCGGGCGGAGCCATAGATGTTGGAAGAATTCAAGAAGTTCGCGCTGCGCGGCAATGTCGTCGACCTCGCGGTCGGCGTCATCATCGGCGCGGCCTTCGGGGCGATCGTGACGTCGGCGGTCCAGGACGTCTTCATGCCGATGATCGGCGCCGTCACCGGTGGCCTCGACTTTTCGAACTACTATCTCTCGCTCTCGTCATCGGTACAGAAGGGGGCGGCCTACGCCGACGCCAAGAAGCAGGGCGCGGTGATCGGCTACGGCCAGTTCATCACCGTGGCGCTCAACTTCATGATCGTCGCCTTCGTGCTGTTCCTGGTCATCCGCTCGATGAACAAGCTTCAGAAGCAGGAAGAGGCCAAGCCCGAGGCCGTGGCGGAAGTGCCGGCCGACGTGAAGATCCTCGGTGAAATCCGCGATCTTCTCGCGACCCGCCCGACGGTCTGATCGGAATCCGCTCGGCGGAGTCGGATCACGCCTTGGGCGGGACGAGATCGCCGAGCAATCCCTCGAGGGCGTGCTCCACCGCATCCGTGCCCTCTTCGTGGGTCTTCAGGCGGACCTCGAGGCGCTTGATCTGCGGCTCGAACATCTCCGGCACCACCGGATCACCGAGATATTGCGGCACGGCTTCGCCGGTGCTGAAGATCGAGCGCAATTGCTGGCCGAGATGGTCGCGCACCGGCTCGGGCAGCGCCGCGTCGGTGGAGGTCTCGTCTGGACTCATCGTGGATTCTCCTGGTGGATGCTCCTGAAGCAGCATGTCCAACGGCCGAATCGGGCTTGCGTTGCCGAACCTACCGCACGGCGTGCCGATACCATCGATGAATTTCTCGATCGTACATCGATCGCTGCGCAAACGGGTCAAATAAAAAGCCCCCCGGCGAAGGCTTCGCCGAGGGGCTTTGTCATATCAGGTGCGGAAACACCACGATTTCGACTACTCGATGACTTCGAGAATCCGGCCGCTGCGATCGACCAGCACCGTGCGGTCGTTGACGATGGTGTAGCGCGAGCCGCGGGCGTTGTACTCGGACGGGACGTCGTAGTAGCTCACGCCCGACCCAGGCAGGACGGTGCCGACGCGGACGTCGCCGTCATACGCATAGGACGAGTGCCGCTCGCGGTCGACGTACTGGCGAAAGCGGGGACGGTCGTCGATGCCGAGGATGCCGCCCACGGTGCCGGTGGCCGCACCGACCGCACCACCGACGATGGCGCCGAGCGGACCGGCAGCATCGCGACCGTCCTGAGCGCCGCGCTCGGCGCCGCGGACGAGGCCCTGGGCCTGGGCGGCGAGGGGCAGGCTAAGGGCGATGGCCGTGGCGGCCAGAAGGGTCTTCATGGTCATGGTTCGGGTCTCCTGAACGGGTTTCCCGCGACGCCGTGAGGCGCTGCCGGGTTCAGGGCATCAACGTGCGACCCGCCGAAAGGGATGCCAAAAAAACCAGGGCCGGATGATCACTGACGTGTCGCGATGCGGTTACGCTACCGCAATCACTCGGCTTTTCAGAGGCTTGCGATTGCCCCCTGCCGATCAGGACCGAGAACCCACGCCGGACGTCGCCGCTGGCGACGAAACCGGACTCACGCGTCCTTGGGCATTGCCGACTGGATCAGGCGGTCCGAGCTCAGGTCTTCCTCGTCGTAGCCCAGGAGCTCGGCGAGGCGGCCGCGGGCCCGGCTGACGCGGCTCTTCACGGTGCCGACCTTGCAGCCCATGATCGCCGCGGCCTCCTCGTAGGAGACGCCCTCGGCGCCGACCAGCACCAGCGCCTCGCGCTGATCCGGCGGCAGCTTGGCCAGCGCGGTCTGGAGGTCTTCCACGTCGAGGCGGTCGCCCTGGTGCGGGGCCGTGGCCAGGCGCGCGGCATAGGACCCGTCCTGGTCCTCGACCTCGCGCACGCGCTTGCGGTGGTCCGAGTAGAAGATGTTGCGCAGGATCGTGAACAGCCACGCATTCAGGTTGGTGCCCGGCTGGAAGCGGGCGCGATGCTGCCAGCCCTTGAGCAGGGTGTCCTGGACCAGGTCGTCCGAGCGGGCCGGGTTGCTGGTGAGCGACAGGGCGAAGGCGCGCAGGCTCGGCACGGCGGCGAGCAGGCCGTTGCGGAATTCCGGCTCCACCGCCTCGCCCCGCGCGCGCAGGGCTGCTTCGAGCTTCTCGATGAGTTCGGCGAACCGGCCCGGCTGCTCGTCGGTAGGCAGCCGGTCGTAGACCGTCCGCAGATGCTCACCCAGATGCGTCCGGATGTTGGACGACAGGTTGGGGCGGCCATCCGCCGTGGTGTCGGTCTCGGGGGCAGTCTCGGTCGCGTCGCGTGTCATGGCTCGTCGTATTCTGATCGATCGCGGGAGAGAGGCAGCGCAGGGTCGAAGCCCGCGCGAGACCTGTCGTGTCGGGGCGTTGTAGCGCATCCCATCAGGACACGCATCCCGGCGGTTAACCGTCAGGGTTGCGTCCCGTGTCGCATCAACAGCCACATCCCATCAACAGCCACACGGGAGCGGCACCCGCACCGGGACCGTGCCGCCGGGCTTGAGGATGCGCACCGCGCCGTCGCGCAGGGACAGGACGTGGCCGCGCTCGACATCGGTCCAGCATTCGTCGCGGGTCAGCGCCTTGGTGGCGATCACCGTGACCACGTCGTTGGTCCCGGTCTCCTGCGCGAAATCCACGCGCCAATCCTCGTCCACCAGGGTGGCGGTGCCGAAGGGCGCGCAGCGGGTGAGGTAGCACAGGCGCTTGCCGCAATGGGCGTAGAGGGTGCGACTGTCCGAGAGCAGCATGTTGAACACGCCGAGCCCGTTGAGTTCGGCGCAGAGGTCCGCCACCGCCCGGTCGAGCCGCGACGGGCTCGGCAGGTCCGGCCAGCGCGCCTGCAGCTGATCGAGCATCCAGCAGAACGCATATTCGCTGTCGGTGGAGCCCACCGGCTTGAACCAAGTGAGCGGCCACTTCTTCACGCCCTTGAGCTGGCCGTTATGCGCGAAGGTCCAGCGCCGGCCCCACAATTCCCGGCTGAACGGGTGGGTGTTCTCGAGGTTGACCCGGCCGCGATTGGCTTTGCGCACATGCGCGATGACAATGCGGCTCTTGATCGGGGTCCGGCGCAGCAGCCTGGCGAGTTCGGATTGCGCGCTCGGCTCCGGCTCGTGGAAGGCACGTGCACCCCGCCCCTCGTAGAAGCTGATGCCCCAGCCGTCCGCGTGCGGCCCGGTCTCGCCGCCGCGTCGCGCCAGGGCCGCGAAGGAGAACCGGATATCGGTGGGCACGTTCGCGCTCATGCCGAGCAGTTCGCACATGGGGGTTTCGGGGGTGCTTCGCTGAGGGGCGGCCGGGACGGCCGGGAGATCGCGGATCACGCGCGCTTCGAGGTCTAGCGCATGAGGCGCAGAAGTGGAATCGGGTTTTCTTCGATAATCTCATGCGAAAGCAATAAGATAGAGCCCGTTGCGACGTCCGTGAGAACGCCGTCGGCGCCGACGCGCTTCCGCATGAGACGGACCCAGCCAGGGTGAAAGACCACCGCAGTCCCTGCGGTTCCCCGCCGATCGGCTCGGATCGGACGGTCACACGGGGCGATGCCCCGGTCGCCCGGCGTGCGCCGCCACGCTTCCACCGTCCGTCCCGATCCTCTAAGCCGCCTGTCGAGCCCCGGCCATGCGGGGCGTGCGGACAGAGATGCCGATGGACCGCGATCCGATCGTCTTCACCTGGCGGTCCGCCCCGCGCGCACACGCGGCCGCCATCGGGCTGACGCTCGGGCTCGGTGGGCCGCTCGCGCTCCTGGCGCTGGTGTGCCTGCGCGACCTCGTCGGAGTGCTGGTGCAGGATTCCGCAGGCGGCGGCGCTTTCCTCCGCATCGCCGCCACCCTGCCATGGCGTCCCGCCACCGAGGGTCCATTGGTGCTGCTCGCCGGCTGGCCGCTCGCCGCAGCCGACCTCGTCCGCGCTGCCTTCCTCGGCCTTGCGGTGGCGGCCGTCGCCTCGGCCGGACTCGGCTGGGCGGTGGCGCGGCTGTGCTTCATCGCCCAGACCCGCACCGTCGCCCGCCTCAACGCCCGCATCACCGAGGCGATCCTCAAAGCGCCCCCGAGCGCGCGCGACGAGGCGCGGGCCCTGGCCCAGGCGCTGGGCGAGATGCTCGGCCGCCTCGACACCTTGTTCGGCCTCGGCCTGCTCGTTCCGGCAATGGCCCTGGGCGCCATCCTGCTCGCCCTGGTCCTGGCCGGCCTCGCGGCGCCGCGCCTCGTGCCGACAGTGGCGGTGGGGCTCCTCGCCGCCGGCCTCGCCCGCGCCCTGATCCTGCGGCGGGCGCGACACCGGTCCGCCCTGCGCACGCGGGTGAGCGCCACCGCCGAACGGGCGCTGGCCGACCTCATCCGCCGGATGCCGGCGGTGCGCGCCCACGGGGCGGCGGCGTTCGAGCGCGCGCGGCTGGCCGCCAAGGGCAAGGCCGCCCGCGACGCGCTGGAATCCTCCGAATCGGCCCTCGCCTATGCCCGTGCGCCCTCGATGGCGCTCGGGATCCTGCTGCCGGCCATCGTCGTAGCCGTCGCCCTCTGGCGCGGGCGCGACGGCGTCTCGCCGGCAGTGGCGCCGGGCGCCTTGCTGGCCGCCGGCGGCGGCTTCGCGCTGGCCGTGGTGGCGCTGGCCGTGGCGCTGCGTCTCGGGCGTGTCTACGCCGACGTCGGTCCGCATTTCCGCACCGTCGCCCTGGCCCTGCCGCTGCTCGAAGGCCGCAGCCCGCCCCGTCCCGCCCACAACGCCGTCTTCCCCGAGGGCGGCGACCTCGTGGCGCGCGAGGTCGGCGCCTATGACCCGGCCACCGGCGAGCGCCTCGCCGCCGTGGACGTGATCCTGCCGATGCCCGGCCATGTCGCCATCCTGGGCGAGCGCGGCAGCGGCGCGCGGGCGCTCGCGGCGGTCCTGGCGGGCCAGCTCGAGCCCACCGCCGGCGCGGTCACCTATGCGGGCATCGAGCTTCGCGGCTTCTCCGCCGAGGAACGCGCCCGCCGCATCGCGCTCGCCGGCGCCGAGGCGATCCTCATCGAGGGCACCTTGCGCCAGAACATCCTGTACGGCGCCGGCTCCGAGCCGTCGGCCGAGGATCTCGTCGCCACCCTGTCGATGATCGGCCTCGATGCCTTCGTGTATGCGCGCGGGCTCGAAGGCACCGTCGATCCGGTGGCCGAGCCCGACGTGGCCCGCGCGGTGGTGGCGGCCCGCCGGGCGGTGCGTGCGGCCCTGGCCGCCGACAAGGTCGGCCGCCTCGTCGAGCCGTTCGATCCGGCCCGCTACAACCACCAGGCCACGGTGGGCGAGAACATCCTGTTCGGCGAGGCGGTGGGCCCGGCCTTCGCCCCCGAGCGCATCGCCGCCCATCCGTACCTGCGCGCCGTGCTGGAGGCCGAGGACCTCACCCGGTCGTTGACCGAAATCGGCCTGCAGGTCGCCCGCAGCCTCGTCGAGATCTTCGCCGATCTGCCCGACGACCATCCGCTCTTCGATGCGTTCTCGCTGTTCCCGGCCTCCGAGCGCGGCTTCTTCGAGGATCTGGTCGGGCGCCAGCCGGAAGCCAAGGGCTGGCGCCGCGGCGGCCCGGGCCAGCGCGACCGCAAGCGCCTGATCGGTCTGGCCCTGCGCTACAGCGAGACGAAGCATCGCTTCGGCCTCGTCGACCCGGCCTTCGAGGAGCGTCTGGTGGCGGCGCGCCAATCCTTCGCCAAGCTGATGCCGGCCTCCTTGCGCGCCCATGTCGAGTTCTACGATCCGGGCACGCTCACCGCCGCGGCGAGCCTGGAGGAAAACATCCTGTTCGGCCGCATCAACGGCGAGGAAGCCGGCGCCGAGGCGCGGGTGCGGGCGCTGGTGCGCCGGGTGCTCGCCGACGAGGGGCTGGAACCGACGGTCTACCGGCTCGGACTCGACAGCCGGGTCGAGCCGGGCCTTGGCGGCGGCGGCGCCAGTCTCGGCGAGAACGCCATCGGCTCGCGCGAGCGCATCGCCATCGATCTCGCCCGCTGCCTGGTGCGCCGGCCCGACATCGCGGTGATCGCCATCGCGCTGGAAGACCGTAAGGCAGAGGAAATCCAGCCCCGCCTGACCGCCCTGCGCGGCTCCTTCGCCGGGCGCGGTCTCATCGTCTGCCTGCCCGACGCCGCGGCGCTCAGCGACGACGCCCCCTTCGATGCGGTTCTGCGGGTGGAACGCAATACCGTCGTGGCGGCGTGAGCCGCCCGGCACCCTCCGGCTTTGCGGGGGCGAGTGGGCGCGACCGGGAGAAAAACGCGCGGAGCCAAATCCCTCGGGTTTTCCCGCGCCCCCTATTGCGGCCCCATTGGGATGCGATACGCAAGGGCGCGTGCATCCTGCACGGCGTCGGCGGCGTTGCCGGACGGGTCGCTCATCCTCGGGCCGCGCATGGTCTTTCCCATCAAGCGAACCTTGCCCGTCCAGCGAGACTTGCCCGTCAAGCGAACTGTGCGAGCCGATAGAGGCGCGCCGTTCACGCGCTACGGCCTGCTCGTCTGCGGCGTCCTGCTCGCGGCTCAGGCTTCGGCCGAGACCGGCAAGGCCTTCGCGCCGATCCCGGCCGCCACCCTGGCGCTGATGCAGGCGCGCGGCACCACGGCCCAGGCGCCGGTGCTGTTCCGGGCCTACAAGAAGGAAAGCGAGATCGAGGTCTGGAAGCGGGCGGCCAGCGGCCGCTTCGTCCACGTGAAGACCTTCCCGATCTGCCGCTGGTCGGGCCAGCTCGGCCCCAAGCGCAAGACCGGCGACCGCCAGACCCCGGAGGGGTTCTACACGGTGCCCCAGCGCCAGATGAACCCGAATTCGAGCTACTATCTCTCCTTCGACGTCGGCTATCCCAACGCCTACGACCGAGCCCACGGCTCCACCGGCTCGGCGGTGATGGTGCACGGCGTGTGCTCGTCCATGGGCTGCTTTGCCATGACCGATGCGGTGGTGGGTGAAATCTACGCCATCGCCCGCGACGCCTTCGGCGGCGGGCAGACGGCGTTCCAATTCCAGTCCTATCCGTTCCGGATGACGGCGCTCAACATGGCCCGCCACCGCACCGATCCCAATATCGACTTCTGGCGTCAGCTGAAGGCCGGCTCCGACCGGTTCGAGGCGCTGGGCGAGGAGCCCGTCGTCACCGTGGCGGACGGGCGCTACGCCTTCGCCCCGGCGAAGGACCCCGCCCGCGAGGCACTGGTGCGCACCCGCCGGGCCGAGGAGGAGGCGCGAATCGCCAGCCTCGTCGATGATGGGAGCGCGGCCGTGCGCACCACCTATTCCGACGGTGGCCAGCACGCGTTCTGGGCCGCCCTCGCCGCCAAGGGCGTCCCACTCGGCGATGTCAGCCGGCCCGAGGCCCTGGCCTATGCCGGGCAGGAGGTGGTGGTGATCGCCGCCCGCCACCGTCCGGCGCCGGTTCAGGTGGCGCAGGCGGTGTGGTCGCGCTGGATCGCCCCCGATTCGGCGTTCGGGCTCACGCGGATGCCGGGATTCGTGCCCGCCTACGAGACCGCGCCGGCGCGGTTCGCACCGCTTCTCACCGCCTATGCCGACACGCTGCCGCGCCTGATACGGGCCAGCCTGTCGGGGATTGTGTCCCCCCCGGCGGTTCCGCCCGCAGTCGAGATCGTCGCGCAGCGATGACGCATTCCGCCCCGTGGCGCCGCGGCCACGGCGGGGCTCGACCATGTCAGCGGACCCCAAGCCATGTGCGTCGTCGCACATCGGGTGCAGACCCGGCTTACTACCTCAAGGCTTGCTCCACTTCGATTCCGGCACCATGCCACCCGCCGACTTGCGAGGATCGACATCCTTGCGGAGATTGGCGTCCTTGAGACGAGAGAAGCGCTGCGGCGCGACGAAGGGGTTCCCGACCCTCGCGGATCGGGCAATTGGTAATCGAGCGATGACAGTGTCGAATGGTTCGCACGCGGACGATGGCCTTTCCCTGCGCTTCTGGGGTGTCCGCGGCTCGACCCCGGTCAGCGGCCCGGATTACGTCGAGTTCGGCGGCTCGACGCCGTGCATGGAGATTCGCTGTGGGACCCGCCTGTTCCTGCTCGATGCGGGGTCGGGGCTCAACGCCTGCGGCCGGCATTATCGCGACGAAGTCTCCAGTGCGCTGCCCAAGGAGATCGATCTCCTGTTCAGTCATCTCCATCTCGACCACACCGCCGGGCTGCCGTTCTTCAAACCAGTGGTGCTCGACCCGGAGCGCACCATCAACACCTGGTGCGGCAACCTCGACGGTGCCTGCGCGACCCAAACCCTCGACCGTCTGTTCTCGCCGCCGCTGTTTCCCGTCACCCTCGACATCCTGCCGTGCCGGCTCGCGCATCACGGCTTCAAGGCCGGCGAGACCCTGACCTTCGCCGACGGATCGAAGGTCGACACGATCCTGCTCAATCATCCGCAGGGCTCGGTGGGCTACCGCTTCGACCATGCCGGCCGGCGCCTGTGCGTGATCAGCGACATCGAGCATTCCGATCCGTGGCCGGATCCGGCCCTGCTGGACTTCGTGCGCGGCGCAGACCTGATGGTCTATGACGGCATGTTCACCGACTGCGAGTACCCGGTCTGCCGTGGCTGGGGCCATTCGACCTGGCAGAAGGGCGCCGAGCTGGCCCAGGCCGCAGGGGTCAAGGCGATGGCGATCATCCATCTCCACCCGGCCCATACCGATGCGATGCTGCGCAAGGTCGAGGCCGAGATGCAGGCGATCATGCCCACGGCCTTCATCGCGCGCGAGCGCCAGACCGTCGCCGTCGGCGCCCCGGCCCGGATCGCTGCACCGGCGCTCGCGCTGACGGCCTGATCGGTTCTCCGCAGCCATCCTGGACAGGCTGCACTGCAGATCGCAGGACGACACGCGCACGGTCGTAGAACGATCCTGTCCATCGCCCCGACTCTGCTGTGCGAACCGATCCGACGATTTGAAATGTCAGCAATCATTCGGTCTGTCGGCCGAAAACGACTCTGGATCGAAATTCTTCAGTGATCAGTCCAAGTGACCGGTAGCATTCAGGATCGCTCCGGGGCCGAGCAGAAAATTTTCGATTTGTCGAACCGGCGTGAAACTTTTCGAACTGCGTCTTCGTAGGCCATCGCAACTGGGGAATGCGCTCTGAAATCTCAGGAGCTTCACATGCGTGCATGGGTCTACGGTATGGGAACTTTGCTGCTCATCGGCGGTCCCGTTTCGGCACAGCAGCCTGCCCGGCCAAGACCGGCGCCCGCACAGAAGCTGGACCCGACGAGCGACGCCAAGGCCTTGGAATTGAAGGGCTTCATCGACAAGGCGCGGCTTCGGCAGCGAGCGGTCGACAAGCGCAACACCGATCTGTGGCAGCGCTGGACCTATGCGGTCTGTATCGGGTGCGGCGGGGTGTCGTCGGGCGCGGTCCACCTCGTCTACACCACCCCCGCCCGGGTCCTGGTCGGTATCCCGGCCGCGGAGGACGATGCACGAAACGCCGCCGTCCGGCACCGGATCTGGCGCACCTGACGGCGGCGCCTCACCCCACCCGCTGTCCCGCTTCCTCGCGGCCGATCCGGCTGTGGCGGCGGCTCCAGGTGAAGTAGATCACCAGGCCGATGACGAGCCAGACCACCAGGCGCAACCAGGTCTCGCCGTCCAGCGACACCATCATGGCAAAGCAGCTCAGGATGCCGAGGATCGGCACCAGGGGCACCAGCGGGGTGCGGTAGTCGCGCCGCGCGTCCGGCTGGGTCCGGCGCAGGATGATCACGCCAGTGCAGACCAGCATGAACGCCAGCAACGTCCCGATGCTGGTCATGTGGCCGAGCTGGCTGATCGGCAGGAAGCCGCCGAGCGCGCTGGTGAACACCATGAAGAACAGGTTCGAGCGGTAGGGCGTCTTCCAGGTCGGATGGATCTTCGAGAAGAAGCCGGGCAGCAGCCGGTCCTGGCTCATGGAATAGAACACCCGGCTCTGGCCGAGCAGCAGCACCAGGATCACGGTGGAGAAGCCCGCGATGACGCCGAGCGTCACGAGGCTGCGCAGCCACGGGAACGGCGTCTGCGCGATGGCGGTATTCACCGGCGCCGCGTCGCCCTTCATCTGGTCGTAATGCACCAGGCCGGTGAGAACGCCGGCGAACGCGATGTAGATCACCGTGCAGATGGCGAGCGAGCCCAGAATGCCGATCATCATGTTGCGCTGGGGATTCTTCGCTTCCTGGGCCGCCGTCGATACGGCATCGAAGCCCACATAGGCGAAGAACACCACGCCGGCCCCGCGCATGATCCCACTCCAGCCGTATTCGCCGAAGGTGCCGGTGTTCTCGGGGATGAACGGCACGTAGTTCTGCGCCTTGATGTAGAACAGGCCCACCCCGACCACGACGGCGACCACCGCAAGCTTGACCAGGACGATCACCGCATTGACGCGGGCCGATTCGCGGATGCCGATCATCAGGAGCGCGGAGGCCGCCACGATGATGAGGATCGCCGGCAGGTTGACGAGGCCGTGCGCCATGGTTCCGTCGGCGAGTTTGTAGGTCTCGAACGGGGAATGGACGAGGCTCGCCGGCAGGTTGAGCCCCAGGCTGTCGCGCAGGAACCGGGTGACGTAGCTCGACCAGCTCACCGAGACCGTGGCCGCCCCCACCGCGTATTCGAGCACCAGATCCCAGCCGATGATCCAGGCCACGAACTCGCCCATGGTGGCGTAGGCGTAGGTATAGGCCGAGCCCGCCACCGGGATCATCCCGGCGAGTTCGCTGTAGCACATGCCCGCAAAGGCACAGGCGATGGAGGCGATGGCGAACGAGATGACCACGGCGGGGCCGGCATGCTCGGCCGCCGCGATGCCGGTGAGCGAGAACAGGCCCGCGCCGATCACCGCGCCGATGCCGAGCGCGATCAGGCTCCAGGGCCCGAGCGTGCGTTCGAGCTTGTTCTCACCGCCCTCCGCGTCGGAATTGAGCCGCTCCAGCGACTTCGTCCGGATCAGGTCGTCCGCCAAACCACCGGCCATGCATCATCTCACTGTCGGCGCGTGGGACGTCCGTCCCACGCCTCTGCGTTGAAGGGTATCGCAAATCCCGTTCCGCACCAGCCATACGGCCGGAGCCCGCCTCAGCCCCGTCGCGCCTGCGCCGCAGCGAGGGCGCCGGTGGCGAGCCCTTCGAGGATTCGGCACGCCTTGGCGGTGATCTCCGGACCGGCCGTCTCCGGCGTGCCGGCAGCAAAGGGGGGCTGGGGCGCGTATTCCGCCACGAGCTGGCTCGTCCTGGCATCGTCCTCCCCCCGCAGGCGGGCTGCGAGCGCCAGGGCGAAATCGAGCCCGGCCGAGACACCGGCGGCGGTGACACGGTTGCGGTCGAACACCACCCGTTCGTTCACCGGGATCGCGCCGAGCAGCGGCAGCACGGTCTCGCGCACGCACCAATGCGAGGTGGCGCGGTAGCCGTCGAGCAGGCCGGCGGCGCCGAGGATCAGCGAACCGGTGCACACGCTGGTGACCCAGGCGGCGGAGGAGGCCCGGTCGCGCAGGAAGGCGAGGGTGGCGTCGTCGCGCATCTGGTCGGGCGTGCCGTCGCCACCCGGCACGAACAGCACGTCGAGCGCGTGCGGGCAGGTCTCGAAGGTTTTGGTCGCGACGATCTGAAGGCCGGTGTCGCTCGTGACCGGGCCGGCAGCGGCGCCCACGAGATGGAGGCTGTCGCCGGCGATACCGGCGAGCAGCACCTGCGGCCCGACCACGTCGAGGGCGGTCATGCCGGGATAGAGCAGCATCGCGATCCGCACAGGTTCCGCCCCATCGGCAGAGGCGGCCCGAACCGGTGCTGCGGAGTGGCCGAGTGCCCCGGCAGCCAGGGCGGCAGCGGTGAATTCCCGACGGTTCATGCTGGGGACGGCCCTCGCCTCATGCGGCGTGGCCGGCGCCCAGGCTGCGGATGGCCTTGATGATCGCTGCGGCCCGATAGGGCTTGGTGAAGAAGATGGCGCCCTCGGCGAGACGGGGCGCGGTCTGCGAGAAGCCGGTGGCATAGATGATCGGCAGACCGGGGCGTAACGCCCGGGCGGCTTCGGCGAGCTGCCAGCCATCCATGGCACCGGGCAGGCGGATATCGGTGAACAGGAGGTCGATGGCGGCCCCGCCGAGCAGCAACGCGAAGGCGATCTCGGCGGTGGCGGCCTGCGTGACCGAAAAGCCCGCATCCTCGAGATCGGCGGAGACGACTTCCAGCAGCAGCGGCTCGTCCTCGACCACGAGGATATGCGAAGCGGACGTGGCGTTCATCGGGGTGGGGATCTCCGATCAGGCGAAGCGCGGGGCGGCCAAGCCGAGCAACTCGGGAATGGGGGTCGCGACGACCGGGGCCGGTTCCGCCACATCACGCGGCAGGTACAGGCGCACGATGGTCCCGTGACCGAGGCGGCTGTCGAGTTCGGCATGGCCACCGGACTGCTTGGCGAAGCCGAAGACCTGGCTCAAGCCGAGACCGGTGCCCTGGCCCACGCCCTTGGTGGTGAAGAACGGCTCGAAGGCGCGCGCCATCGTCTCCGCATCCATGCCGCAGCCGGTATCGGCGACGCTGACCACGACGTGGTCGATCGCCGACAGGGCGGGAATCGCGGCGGCTTGTGCTGCCGGCAGATTGTCCGTGCGGATCGTGGTCCGGCCGCCGCCCGGCATGGCGTCCCGGGCGTTGACCGCGAGGTTGAGCAGCACGCTTTCGAGCTGGTTGGCATCGACCCGGACCGGCCAGAGATCGGGCGCGAGGTCCAGTACCGGGGGTACGGGCGCATTCAGGGCCCCGTGCAGGAGCTCCCCGAGATCGCCGATCAGCCGGTTGGCGTCGAGGCGAATCGGCTGCAGCGGCTGGCGCCTGGCGAAGGCGAGCATCTTCTGGACGAGGGCGGCGGCACGCTCGGCTCCGGCGAGCGCGTTGCGCACCGAACGCCGTGCCGGGCTCACATCCGGCAAGGTACGCTCGATCCGATCGAGATTGCCGATGACGATGCCGAGGAGGTTGTTGAAATCGTGGGCCACGCCGCCGGTCAGCGCGCCGATCGCCTCCATCTTCTGGGTCTGGCGCAGCATGTCTTCGGCCTTGTCGCGCTCGGCGATCACCTCGCGCAGGGCGGCGAGCGCCGCATCGCGCTCGCCCACCCGGGCGACGAGTTCGGCATTGGCCTGCCGCAGCTGCTCGGGAGAGGGCAGGGCGAGCGCTTTCGGCAGGAGCACCCAGAGCAAAACCGCGGTCACCAGAGAAGCGAGGGCGGTGAGCGCTTTCACCACGGCCTCGGCCGCATAATCCGGCACCCACAGGGTCCAGATCGAGAAGAGGTGCGTGGTGCCGCAGGCGAAGATGAAGAGTGCGAACGCCCAGAACATCCACCCGAACACCACGTCGCGGCGCCGGGTGACGAAGACGCCCAGTGCCGCCGGGATGGTGAAGTAGGCGAGCGCGATCACGAAGTCCGAGACCACATGGGTCCAGATCAATTCCGGCCGCCAGAGCAAGCAGATGCCGTGGGGCGAAAGACTCGTCCGGTCGAGGAAGCTCGCGAGGGTATCGAACATGGGCCGTCTCAACGCGAATCCGGTCTCGTCCCACGATGGTGGTCGTGGCGGACGCCGGAAGGATTCGCCCAGGATGGCGGATTTTGCCCCGCGGGGTAATGGCTACGAGGTCACAGGTCGGTGTTTACCCGTTACGGATCAATGTGTTGCGGGCGATGATATTGCCCACAACCGGATGGCTGCCGGGGCTGGTCTTGTGCGTTCCACGGCGTCGGACGCCCTGACTGAAACCACCGTCCATCCCGGAGCATCACCGTCACCGGCTTGTCGGCACCGACCAGAAATCTTCACGATGGCCCCTACCCGCTGCCACATCCGAACGAAGGTGATTACCCTCATCACCCCAGTTCGAAAGCGTGGCGATATCAGACCGCAGTCATGCCACGGATTCGCTGTGCCAGCGTGGCGGCGTCAAAATCGGGGATAGGGCACGGCAACTCCGCAATCGGAGATCCGCCGACAACTTGGCCGATGCCTTCCTCGGCGCGCGCTACCGCTTCTTCCAGGGCAGTTGCGAGCGCATCGGCAGTGACGTGCTGAATGCTGATTACATTCGGACTTCTCAGCGAAAGATCTTTTGAGGCGAACCCGTTGGTAATGGTCTGGAGTCCGGCCGAGGCCATTTCGAGCGGCGGATAGCTCGGATGCGGGGACAGCATCAGCGAGATGCCGACAGAGGCCTTGGAAAGAAGCTCGCCGTAGGCATCGAGGGTCAGCTTGCCGGCAACGGACAGGTTCGCGATCGAGCCCGCGAGGTCCAAAGAGAAAGTTTCTCCCGCCGCCACGATGTGCCAGATGCGGGCACGCTCGGGATCATTCTGCTGCCAGCGGTTGATGCCGGCACAGAGGAGCGGGAAGGCATTGCGCGGCGTACCAGGCCGTCCGTAGATGCAGATGATCCGCTCGCGCGGCATCGGCTTCAGACTCTTGCCGATCTTCGGATTGAGTTTGAAGCGGACCACGTACGCATCGTGGATCTGATACATGCCGGTCATGAACGACGACAGCTCCTCCGAATTGATGAGAGCGATCATATTCGCGCCATGGCTGTATGTCTGCTGGGCGAGACCATACTGCGCCGACCAGCCATAGAAGTCTGGTTCGTGATCTTGAATGAGGTAAATTACACGCTTTTCCTGGCCAAAATAGGTTTTCTGCTTTTTTTGAAAATCGAACGCCACGACAGCCGTCCACCAAGCGGTCGCAAAGAATATATCTCCTTCCCGAATACTGAGCTCGCCACTTTCCTGATCGGTTACATCGACGATCACTTTTGGATAATCGTCCTTCGTCCCGATCGGCACCAGCCTGTATTCCGGAAACCCGATCATCGCATGGAGGTCGAGCGGCAGGGACTGACAGATGATCCTGAGATCGTAATCCGACCCGAGCGATACGGAAATTTCCTCGAAGATCCGAACGGCCGTCGTGATACCGCCAAAGATATGCTCTGGCGCGAGCGTCGGGATAATCAGGTTGAACCGCGGACGCGTCGTCTGCCGATCCGGCTTGGTGCTGATTGAAATGAGTTCGGATGTCAGACTGCGGTCGGCGAGTGGCGGCAGGCGATTGCCGAGCAGACGCTGGTGGATCCGCGAGACGTCCTTTGCATTCCAGGCCGGGACGAGCCGGCTGGCCAAGACGTGACCCGACCGCCCGACCTTCGCCCATGAGTAGCCTCGCGACTCGGCCAGATACAGGATCGAGCGCTCGATGGCGTGGGCGAGAGTCCCGTCCACCTGCCCGGCTTCAGGGTCGAAGTCCTTCCAGTCCAGTCCAAGATCAAGCAGGGGGCGCATCGCATCGCACCGGCCCCAGAAAAAGGAACTCGACGGAAAGTCGAGCACGAGATCCTTACTGATGTCGATGCCGGCCCGGCCGAGAAGGTGCCGCGCGCGATCATAGTTCCCGCCCCAGTTGAGCAGGCTGCGAACCGGTTCGAAATGATCGGAGAAGACGATGCCGACCTCGGTCTGCGTCAGCAATGCAAGGATAGAGGAGACGATCTCGGGCGATCCGAGGAGGTTATCGATGAGAAACGGCCGCCACTCCGCCAAGCGCGTAGCGTGCGGAGACTGTTTCGAATGAATGTGGAGGAAGATGTCATAGTTCTCGAAGACGGATGAATACCCCACGATCATCGGCGCGACATCGCGGCCGATATTTGGAAACACCGTGACGGTGACATCGCCGGCGAAGCCGAGGAAACTTTGCTCGATCGCGACTTTCTTGGCGGCCGTATCAGTCGAGATGAACAGGTCGGCCTGCGTGGGAATGTTGGCGAGCGCTACGCGAATCTCGGTACACATGTCCGGATAGAAAATGTGGACCAGCGCCGCGACCTTGGCCGGCAACGCGGCCGAATCGACGGGTGCGCGGAAAGGCACTTCCAGGCATAGATCGGTCCGCTTTGTCGGTCGCGTGCTCTGCACAGCGCCATAAAACGTCGTCAGGCCTTTGCTGCGCTTGAACCGCTTGCGGGGGCCGGGCACCGGCCGATTGTCGACGAGAATCTTGCTCTGGCCGCGCGATGTTTCGAGGTATGTGGCGATGGCCGTCCGCAACGTCGCATTTCCAGCAATCAGGGTCTGCCAACCCGACGTATCGGATTGGGTCAAGCGATCCCTCAGGAGCTGCACCTTAAGGAAAGGAAAGCCACTCTCCAGCAGTTCGCGCCAGTTCTCGAGGGTCGGGTTCCGTGCACGATCGAAGCGCTTTTTGGTCGGAAAAAAGACCTCGTGTTTGAGTTCAGCCTCGTTAACCAATGAAAGGGAAGTTATTTCATACTGATTTATCACTGTTTGTTTATTGCGAATACTGCGTATATTATTCCAAAAACTACGAATTACTTTAGATTTTAATGCTTCGTTTTTGAGAACACTGAAATAGCTCATCAGGTGTGGTTGCACCTGATGACTGTCCGTGAGTGCGATGACGTCGGCGCTACTGCTGCGCACCCGGTCCATCAGGATTCGGAAGCGATCCGCATCGGTGGGGCCGAAGATGCTATCGTTCGTCAGGATGAGAGATCTGGCAAGCCATACCTCCGGAATAGCGGATAGAACGGTCGCCCAGGCAGCAAAATCCCAACCGTGATTGATCCGCACGACGAGGCCGGCGACCGTCTCTGTAAAAGACGGCAGTTCTCTGTCGAGACCATCCGTAACGATCGTGAGAACGACATCCACATCGTTGGCCTGCAGCGCCTCGACATAGATCTGCGTATGAGGAGCGATCACCCCATCGCGGGAATACGTAACAAAGACGCAGACGTCGCGGTTCTTGAGGTTGGTCGGGCTTCGCCGAATTTCATAGGGAATGTCTAGGACGGCGCAGTTTTCATCTGTCGCATCTGCCGGACGGCACCGCCGACCCTCCCCCTGTCCGGAAGCCAGGAAATGCTGCAGCGGATTGACGCCCCTGCGCGCGACATCGGGGTTTGCGAAGAGATACCAATCCAGGTCGAACAGCGGATGCGGATCGCGGCCTTCCTGCACGCCGGCACGGAGAAAATGGACAAGCGGGTTCTCACCGGTTTCCTGCAGATTTTCGTGATTACTGATATACCAGGCGCAATCGAAGAACGGATTCGGATTGTATCCCGCCGCCGCACCGCGCACGACGAAGTGCATCAACAAAGGGGTATTGTAAAAATCCAGAGTGCCAATCTGCTGGCGATAGTAGACCTCATCGAAGAGAGGATGTGGATGGGTGCCCTGTCCCGATAAATAATGCATCAAGGGATTATCGAAATACTGGTCCGTATTATGCAAGTAATACGATTCGACATCGAAGAGCGGGTGGGGGCTACGACGCTCTTTCGCCCCATGCCGAATGTAATGTTTCAGTGCTTTCTGGCCACTCACCCTGACGTCGGGATATTTCTCCAGATACCACTTCCCGTCAAAGAGTGGATGAGCACTTGTACTTTGATCGCTATTTTCAAGGAAATAGAGAAGCGGATTCAGGGTGCTGTTTTGGAGTTCGGGTGTTTGCTGAATGTACCAATCCGTATCGAAGAGTGCATGTGGCCAGCGGCCCTGTTGCGCTCCGACGGTCAGATAATGCGCTGCCGGTTCGATCAGATCAAAATCTATATCGGAGTATGTATTTCTGTACCATTCCGCATCGATAAACCCGCGAATCTTGTTGAGACGCTTGTCGCCTGATTTTCTTTTGGGATAAATACTTTTTATCAGATCGGAAGCTTTATCAAAGATTTTATTCTTCACGAAAAATCTCCGCTCTGTATTTAGATAATTTTACTAATTTATAAGTATATAGCATCAGTTATCTGAAAATTATGTTTATAGGACATGGAGAGCTCCGGCGCATCGTTGCATGAGTTTATGTCTCTGGACGGCGCACAACTGGATATACGCACGCGGGAATGCCTCACCCGGTCCGGTTGCGCGTTTCAAAATCGAGCGACGTCGGGCCCACGAGATCGGGAGGATCGGGCCACAGCCCCCTCGCGGCCGCCACGGGCGTCGCCGAACGCATGCCAAACTCAAACCGCCACGTCAAACCGCCACCACAGCCGGCATCTCCTCCGGGCAGCCCATTCGAAATCACCAGAATTGAAGTTGGCGCAGGCCCAGCGCTCTTCCGCGTTTGACCCGGCCCAGCACAGCGTATGACTCAAGCGATGGGCTTCGAGAGCCCGCTCTTCGAGCTATTCGACCACGAGCTTGTAGCCCTGGCCGGCCCGCAGGGTCGCGCCGCGTTCGAGGCCGTTGAGCACCAAGAAGCGATCCAGCGCCCGGTCCGGGGTCAGCATGCGCCGCGCCAGCGCGTCGAGAGTGTCGGCCGGGGTCGCTGTCACCACCTGGATCCGTAACGGCCGCAAGGCCTTGGTCTCGGCTGGGTTCACCGTCGAGAGGCTCTCGGTCCAGCGGCGGAACGGCACGTCGGGGTCGGTGGCGCCCTTGGCGGCCATGATCATTCGGAACGTGGTTTCGCCGACCCGGATCGCGGCCAGGCGGAAAGTCCAGTCCTTGCCCCGTGACAGGGCAGTAACCGCCGGGTTGCCGCCGATCATGCGGTTCTCGATGGAGCCGGCCTCGATGGTGTCGCTCCAGGTCGCCTTGAGGACCTCTTCGAGGCCCTGGCCGTCATGGCTCTCGACCTGGTCGAACAGCAGCCGGCGGCTGCCCTCGTTGGTGGTCCCCAATACCGCGTTGCGGGTGTTCTCGATGGTGAAACCGTCCGGCACCTCGAAGGCGATGCCGAGGCCCGGATGCAGAAAGCGGCGCCCGCGCACGATCCCGTCACCGGGATTGTCGCCGTAGGCGATCCCGTCGATGGCAGCCAGGTACCGGGCCCGTTCATCGACCCCGAGGCCGGGCGCGCCGATCAGCCGCGCGGCGCGGGTCACCAGGGTGATGCGCTCGGTGGTCCCCGGATGAGTCGCCAGCATGTCGGGCTCGCCCGCCATGCCGGTGCCGGTCTTCATCGCGGTGGTGCGGTTGAGGGCATGCAGGAAACGCCCGGCGCCGAAGGGGTCGTAGCCGGCCCGCGCCAGGGTGCGCACGCCGATGCCGTCGGCCTCGAGTTCCTGCTCGCGCGAGAATCGGGCGAGGGCGAATTTCGACTGGCTCTGCAGTTGCGCACCGGTGACCGGGTCGTTGAGCACGTCGGCGACCACCTTGCTCACCAGCTGCGAGCGCAGGGCCAGCTCGGTCCGCGCCGTGGCGTGCCGCAGGGTGACGTGGGCGATCTCGTGGGCGAGCACCGCGGCGATCTCGGAAGTGTCGCTGGCCAGCGCCAGCAAGCCGCGGGTGACGTAAAGCCGGCCGTTCGGAAGGGCGAAGGCGTTGATCACCGGAGAATCGAGCAGGGTGACCGCGTAGGTCTCCTCCGGCCGCTCCGTGGCCGACACCAGCCGATCCGTCACCTCGGTGAGGAGCTTGAGGGTTGCGGGCGCCTTGTACTCGCCGCCGAACGAGGCAACGAGCTTGGCGTGGTCGGCATCCGAGGCCGTGCGCTCGCGCCCCGTGGTGCGGGGCGCTTCCGGCGGCACCCGCAGCACCGCCGGCTGGACCACGCCGCCGGTCTGGTCGGCGATGCAGCCCGAGAGCGAGAGCGCCACGAGAGGCGCCAGCAGCGGCAGCGCGCGCGCCAAGGCCCGGCGCGTTGGGCGCCGGGTGGTCGGGCAGGATTCTGGTGTCGGGCCCCCGTTCATGCCGTTCAGCGCCGCGGCGCCCGCTCCTCGTCCAGAAGTTCGATCATGTCCGCGCTCGCGATGTCGAGGGTAGGTCCGCGCCAGGATTCAACCACACCGCGCACGCGGACCCGCCGGCCCTTGAGCGCGGTCGCACTCAAACCACGTTCCTGCAACTGGCGCCAAGTGCGTTTCGACACGGTTACGGTGAGCCCATCTTCGCCGCGCCGGGCGAAGTTGAGATAGGTCCGGCGTGGGCGCTCGCCGACGTTGAGGACGCGCCCGTGCGCGACGACGAACCGGCCGATCTGCGCGCGCAGGGCCGCCCCGTCGCGGGCCTCCGGCAATGTTGCGCTCCAGACGCCTCGCCCAGCCCCGCGCGCGCCGGCTTCGACGGCGAGCAGCGCCGGGCGGCACAGGGCATCGCGCTCGCCGGCAGCGACGGCGGCGAGGCCGGCCTCGACGAGCCCACCGGCAAGATCGAGGGAGTGATCGGTGGTCGCATCCACATGCGCGCGGCCCCAACGGTCGGTTTCGCCGCGGGCGACGAGGGTGAGGGTGCGTCCGCGATGGCCCTCCAACCACGCGCCGGCGCCGGCCGCGGCGTCCGGCGCCTCGGGCAAGTGCAAGCCGTCGAGCACGGCGCGGGAGCCCGACGCGAGAACGAGTTCGCCCCGCGCGCCCACCCCGGCCAGGACGTCGTCCCGGGCGAGCGACGTCCTGCACTCCGGTGGCGCGGCGGGGGATGCGGCCAGCGTCGGAGAACCGGCCGAGACCAACGCCAGCACGACAGTGCAAACGAATCCGGCGCACGCGAAGACGCGCAGCGGCCCGACGCAGGCGCGCCGTGCTGCCGCTCGCCGATGTTCTGCCACTTGCCGATGCGCGTGGTCCACGAACCGCCTCCCGCCCGCCATCAGGCAGAACGCAGTGTGGCGCGGCGACGGGGCCTCAGACAAGGAAAGCGCCCGGTCGCGACGCGCTTCATGCCGGGCTGCGGCAAGATCGTCACAGCGCGGTTGGCGGCCTCCCACGATGATGCTAGGGAACCCGCGGTGAGTCTCCGTAGCTCAGCTGGACAGAGCACAGGTTTCCTAGATCAATTGGGCGTCGCGAGGGGAAACCGCGCGGCGGATCCGCTCAAATTCGGGGAAAGCTCAAGGGTCGCCTCGTGCGGGCCTGCCAATCCCGAGCCAAGCCCGCATCGCCCCTCCGGGTCGTGCGGGAAGGTGTAGAGACTAGACGGGCGGCACCTAACGGCTCCACGGAGCCCATGGTGGAGGGATAGTCCAGACCACGAACGGACCTCTGACGGGGTACGGCGGCGGAAGCCGAAGTGGGATGAAACCTGGGGTCGCAGGTTCGAGCCCTGCCGGGGACGCCACTGTTTGTTCGACGCCGGACGCATCGCGATGTCGGACAGGTCCGGCAGTCGGATTTTGCCCCGCAACAGGCTTTGCATGCCATGCCGCGCTACTTCTTTCACACGCGGATCGGCGCCGACACCATCACCGATCCCACCGGCACCGAGCTGCGCGATGCCGACCACGCCTGGGATGTCGCCCGTGACACCGCCCAGGCGGCGATGCAGGCCGAGACGGCGTCCCGCCTGCTCGGGGCGGTCCTGGTCGTGACCGATGCGGAGGGCGAGGTGGTGCTGGAATTTCCCTTCGCCGAAGCCGTGACCCTCGCCCCGGATTCCGACGAGACGGTGCATTGAGCGGCCGACACGGCGAGTCACGCCCGCCTCGTTAACCCGGTCTTTACCCATTCTGCCCAAGCCTCTGGCGGGCGCACGCCCGGCGCACAGGCGAAGGGCGCAGGCGGAAGGTATGGGAACGCGATGGCAGGCCAGAAGACCGACGCGCGCGACGTGCATGTGGGACAGCGCATTGCGGAGCTTCGTAAGAAAGCGTCTCTGACCCAGAAGCGCGTCGCCCAGAGCTTCGGCATGTCGGCGGCTCAGCTCCAGAAATACGAAAAGGGCACCAATCGGATCAGCGCGATCCACCTCGAGACCTTCAGCCGCATGACCGGCGTGCCGGTGGAATACTTCTTCGACGGCATGGCGCGAACCGACGACGTCCAGCCGCACGGCTTCACCGATGCCGGGCAGCAGCCCTATGTCGCAGGCACCGCTTGGGACGGACTCGTCGACGTGGTCGCCCGGCACGTGGCCGAGCATTTCCCTGAGAACCACCGACGCGACCTCGCCGCAGCGATCCATGCCTTGGATCGAAAACTCGGTGGATGATTTATCATCCGATCCGTTCTCTTTGACGAATTTATCCGCTTTTCCGTCTTGACCGTATCCGGCACGGCTGCCAACACTCGGGCTTCAGCAGACCGGGTCTAGCGCCACATTCCACTGGCGTGCCCGAAACCGGGGGGCCGCCAGTGCCACGTTCCAACTACCTGTTCACGAGCGAGTCGGTCTCGGAAGGTCATCCGGACAAGGTCTGCGACCGTATCTCCGATACCGTCGTCGACGCGTATCTTGCGGTCATGCCGGAGGCGCGCCTCGGCGTTGAGACCCTCGCCACCACCAACCGCATCGTCATCGCCGGCGAAGTGCGCGGACCGGATTCCGTCACCTTCGAACACCTGACCGAACTGACCCGCGAGGCGGTCAGAGACATCGGCTACGAGCAGTCGGGCTTCCATTGGAAGAACAACGACGTCGCGATCCACCTGCACGCGCAGTCCGTGGACATCGCGCAGGGCGTGGATTCGTCCGGCAATAAGGACGAGGGCGCGGGCGATCAGGGCATCATGTTCGGCTACGCCGCCGACGAGACCCCCGAGCTGATGCCGGCGCCGATCTTCTACGCACACAGGATCCTCAAGGATCTCGCCGAGGCCCGCAAGGCCAAGCAGGGCGACGCAGCCAAGCTCGGCCCCGACGCCAAGAGCCAGGTCACCGTCCGCTACGAGAACGGCCGTCCGGTCGGCGTGACCCAGATCGTGCTCTCCACCCAGCACATCGACGAGACCCTCGATTCGGCCGACGTGCGCGCCATCGTCGAGCCCTACATCCTCGCGGCTCTGCCGGAGAACTGGATCTCCGAGGAGACGGTCTGGCACGTGAACCCCACGGGCAAGTTCGTCATCGGCGGTCCCGACGGCGATGCCGGCCTGACCGGCCGCAAGATCATCGTCGACACCTACGGCGGTGCGGCCCCCCATGGCGGCGGCGCCTTCTCGGGCAAGGATCCGACGAAGGTCGACCGTTCGGCCGCCTATGCGGCGCGCTACCTCGCCAAGAACGTCGTCGCCGCCGGTCTCGCCCGCCGCGCCACGATCCAGCTCGCCTACGCCATCGGCGTCGCCAAGCCCCTGTCGATCTATGTCGACCTGCACGGCACCGGCACCGTGGACGAGGCCAAGCTCGAATCGATCCTGATGGACGCCATCGACCTGTCGCCGCGCGGTATCCGGACGAAGCTCGGCCTCAACAAGCCGATCTATGCGCGCACCTCGGCCTATGGCCATTTCGGTCGGCCCCCCGAGGCCGATGGCGGCTTCTCGTGGGAGCGCATCGATCTCGCCGACAGCCTCAAGTCGGCCCTGGCCTGACCCGATGACGACGGGGCGGGACACGGTCCCGCCTCTTCCAGGCGGGACGCTTCCAGACGGGACTCTCGCAGACGGGACTCTCGCAGACGGGACGATCGTGGAGGGCGCGGACCGCGCCTTCTTCGGCCGGCGCAAGGGCAAGCGCCTGCGCGCGGTCCAGGAGCAACGGCTGGCTGATCTGTTGCCGGCTCTGCGTGTCGCGTTGCCGCCCGAGGGCGCGCGGCTCGATCCGCCGGGCCTGTTCCCTGCGCCGGTGGACGAGGTCTGGCTTGAGATCGGGTTCGGCGGCGGCGAACACCTCGCGGCCCAGGCCTCGGCCAATCCGCGGATCGGCATCATCGGGGCCGAGCCCTTCGTCAATGGCGTCGTCAAGCTCCTGCGCGCGGTGGACGAGGCGGATCTGCGCAACGTCCGGGTCTGGGACGAGGACGCCACGGCACTGCTCGCCGCGCTGCCGGATGCCTCCCTGGCGCGGGTCTATCTGCTCTATCCCGATCCCTGGCCGAAGCGGCGGCAGCGCAAGCGCCGGTTCGTTTCGGAGGCGTCGCTCGGCGAAATCGCCCGCGTGCTGAAGCCCGGCGGGGTGTTCCGTTTCGCCAGCGACATCGACGATTACGCCGGCTGGACCCTGGTTCGCGCCGCGCGCTGTCCCGCGCTCGCCTGGACCGCCGACACCGCCGCGGCCTGGACCGATCCCTGGTCCGACTGGCCGGGCACCCGCTACGAGGCCAAGGCTCTCGTCGCGGGACGTCCCCCGACCTATCTTGAGTTCCGGCGGGTCACCGCCCCTTGAGGCGAACGATCGGATTCTTGCCGAGACTTTCGACGTCAAGAGGACGGCCTGTCGTCACAACGAACTATCCAGTACCGCCCTTGCTCCACTCAAGGTTCGGTCGTCTGATAACGTACGACTGTATCCGGCCCCGGCGGGAGCTCGGAAATCCTCTGGCGCCGGGATCGGCGCCGTTGAGCGAGGTTGCGGAGTGGACGACGGGTTAGATCAGCCATCGATCGCCGGCACGATGGACCCGGCCGGCGGCGACCTCCACCGCATCCTGTTCCACGATGCGGAGATCGGTCTCGTCGTCATCGAGGTCGCCACCGATCTGATTCGCGACGCCAACCCGTTTCTCTGCGCTCTCCTCGGGCATGCAGCCGGGTCGCTTGCGGGCCGCTCGCTGTCCGTGGTCGGGGAAGGGGCGAACTCCGTCCCCGCCGGCATCCGCCGCTGGCAGCGGGCCGATGGCAGCCGCATCGACGTTCGGGTCCGGGTCTCTGACGGGACGCGCGGCAAGGCGCTCCAGACCCTGGTCGTCGACGCCGTCGACGCGGACGAGTTGGTGCGCGCGGAGGAGAACCGCGCCGCGCTCACCGCAGCGGGCCTCGGCGAATGGCGACTCGACTTCGCCAAGGGCCTCGTCACGCTGTCGCGCCGCACCGCCCATATCCTCGGTTATCCGCTCGGCGCCGCCGTCACCTGGGCCTCGTTGAAGAAGCTGCTGGACCCCGCCGAGGCGGTACGGATCCGGGCTCAGGTCCGGGCCACCGTCCTCGATGGCCGGCCCCTCTCTCTGGAATGTCGCCTGCGCCGCGCCGTCGACGGGGTCGAGATCAGCATCGGCGTGCGCGGTCAGGTGATCGCCGCAAGCGCCGGGCGACCGACCGGGGTCGTCGGCGTGATCCAGGACGTCACCACCCGCGTCCAGGCCCGCAACGCTCTGCGCGACGGTGAGCAGCGGCTGCGCATCGCCACCTCGCTCGCCGCGCTCGGCATCTTCGAGTGGCACATGCTCGACGATCACGCGATCTGGGAGAACGAACGGATGTTCGCGATCTTCGGGCGCGAAGCGAGCGACGGCGCCGTCGGCAAGCGCGAGTTCCTCGAGAACGTGGTGCATCCTGACGACCGCGCGGGCTTCCGGTCGGCCATCCTCACCGCCCTCAAGGAGGACACCACCCTCCAGGCCACCGGGCGCATCCGCCGCAAGAGCGACGGCGCCTGGCGCACCATCGATCTGGCCGGCCGGTTCGAGCGCGACGCCACCAACCGGCTGCCGCGCCGGCTCATCGGGGTGGTCGCCGACGTGACCGAGCGCCGGGTCGCCGAGGAGCGCCAGACCCTGCTGATCCGGGAGTTGCACCACCGGGTCAAGAACACGCTCGCCACGGTCCAGGCGATCGTCGGCTCCACCGCGCGCACCGCCTCGAGCATCGAGAGCTTCTACGAGGCTTTCGTCGGGCGGATCATGTCCCTCGCCCACACCCATTCGGTGCTCACCGAGGATACCTGGCAGACCGCCTCCCTGCGCACCCTGCTCGCCAACGAACTGAAGCCCTACGCGGACGGTGCCCTGGAGGAGGACACCGACGCCCGCATCCAGCTCGAGGGTCCCCCCGTGGACATGTCCTCGGAGATCGCGGTGCCCATCGGCATGGCGATCCACGAGCTCACCACCAACGCGGCCAAGTACGGGGCCCTGTCCACCCCGGAGGGCCGGGTGGCGATCACCTGGAGCCTCGAACCAGGCGGCCCGGCCGGCACCCTGCGCTTCGCCTGGGTCGAGAGTCGTGGTCCGGTGGTCCATCCGCCGACGCGCCAGGGATTCGGTTCGCGCCTGCTGCAGCGCGTGCTGACGGCACAGGTTCGGGCGGAGGTGGCGATGACCTACGCGCCCGACGGTTTTCGCCTGACGATGCTGGCGCCGTTGCCCGAACGCAACGACGCCTTGAATCCGCTAGCGTGATCCGAAAGCCCTGGAACGGGGTCGGCTACTGAGCCGGCTTGGCGGGCTCGGCCGGTGCGGCGTCGGGCGCTCCGGCGGGGGCGGCCGGCAGCAGGACGTTCTTGGCGACATTGCCCTCAGGGCCGTACTCGCCGGCCACCGCGAGGCAGGCCTGTTCACGGTTGAGCTGCATCTGGTTCGACATCAACGCGAAAATGGTCTGGACCTTGCCGCCGAAAGGCCCACGCGGGCTGACGTCGGCGGCCTTCACGTTCTGCTTCTCCAGGAGCGCCTCGAACTGCTCGACGCCGATGCGGTAGCCGCAGACATTGGCGGCCGAGAAGATGTAGGCGGCGAATTCGAGGGCGCGCGGAGCGGGCGCGTTGCGGATCTGGGCCTGGGCGGCCACGGGCAGGGCAATGGCGAGACCGAGCGCGAGCATCGGACGTGCGAGAACATGAGGTGAGAGAACATGGCGTAAGAACATGGGCGGCGTTTCCTCGATGGTGCAGACTCTTAGGGCCCGCTTAAAAACCACGACCGAGATAGGCCGATCCCTCTCCGCCACCAAGGGACTCCGCGTGCGGCTTATGCGAGCGTCCAGTCGATCGGTGCGCGACCCTGCTCGACGAGCCAGGCATTGGCCCGGTGGAAGGGTCGTGAGCCGGCAAAATCACGCTGCCGGTTGAGGGGCGAGGGATGGCCGGTCTCGATGACGCAATGGCGGCTGGTGTCGACGAGGGCGGCCCGCGCCCGCGCCTGGGCACCCCAGAGCAGGAACACGGTGGGTTGCGGATTGCGCGAGACCGCCGCCACAGCCTGGTCGGTGAGGGCGGACCAGCCGTAGCGGAGATGCGCGCCGGACGTGCCGGCCTCGACGGTCAGGGCGGCGTTGAGCAGGAGCACGCCCTGGCGCGCCCATGCGGTCAGGTCACCGCTGGCCGGTCTGGGCGGGATGGAACCGGGTTCGGCCAGTTCCGAAAGAATGACTTTCAGGGACGCCGGCAGGCGGCGGGGGCCGACATAGGAGAAGGCGAGGCCGTTGGCATCACCCGGCTTCGGGTAGGGGTCCTGCCCGAGGATCACCGCCTTCACCGCGGGCAGCGGGGTGAGGGTGAGGGCCCGGAAGACGGCGCCGGGGGCGGGCAGGACGGTGGCCCCTTCGGCGATGCGGGCATCGACCCTGGCCGCCACCGCGCGCGCCGTGCCGTCGGTGAAGAACGGCAGGGCGGCCCAGGGCGAACCGGACCCGATGAAGTCGCAAAGCGCGTCGGAAACAGGTGTCATCAGCGGACCAGGATGCGGCCCTCGGACGCGACGGCGACCGGGGCATTGGCGCGGATGTAGGCCATCACCTCGTTGGCGACGAGCTTGCCATCCGTCGCACCGATGAGGGTACGCCCTTGGGCGAGGATGCCGTAGCCGTTGCCGCCCGCATAGAGGAAGTTGTTCGAGGCGACGGTGTAGGATTTGTCCGCCTCGAGCGCCGCGCCGTCGATGGTCAGGGACACGATCCTGGCGCCGACGGGGGCGGCGGGATCCACGGTGACGACGAGGCCCGAAACCTGCGGGAAGCGGCCGGCCGGATGCCCCAGATCGGCGAACGCGCCTTCCAGGAGAGCCCGGATCTGCGCCCCGGCGAGCGCCACCAGCACGGTGGTATTGCCGAAGGGAAGTTCGGTGAGGATGTCGCGTCGCGTCAGCACCGTGCCGGCCGGATAAAGCTGATTGCCGCGGATGCCCCCGCCATTGGTGATCGCGAGATCGGCCTGGGTGGCCGCCCGCAAGGCGTCGGCGACGAGATTGCCGAAACTGGCCTCTCGGACACGCACGGAGGCGATCCGGCTGTCGAGGGGCTCGCGGGTCACGCCCACCGGCACGTCGAGCTCGTGCGACAGGGCGGCTTCCATCCGGTGCACCACCGCGAGGGTTTCGGGGTCCGGGGTGACGGCAGCGGAATCGTGGACGCGAAAGCTCGGGCGCCAATCGACGCGGCGCGCCTTGCCCGAACCGGTCACCGTCGCGGTGACGTCGATGGCGGTGACGTAATGGGCGTCGAAGCTCGATTCCACCATCACAGTCTGTCCGTCGTAGCGCAGGACGAGATCGTGGTCGTGCCCGGACAGGAGGATGTCGACGCAGCGCGCCGCGACGATGGCGTCGTCGGTGGCGCGATCGGTGTGGCAGATTCCGACCACGAGGTCCGCGCCCTCGGCGCGGAGAGCCAGCGCCTCCCGGGTCAATGTCTCGATCTCGGCCGAAAAGCGCAGGTCGCCGGATTGGGACTTTTCCGGCGTGCTCGCGAGGGCGATGCCGACCACGCCGACGCGGATGCCACCGAGCGTCAGCGTGGTCTGGTCGCGCAGGCCCCGCAGCGGCCGACCATCGGCCTCCCTCAGGTTGGCCGCGAACATCGGAAAGTTCGCCTCGCCCATGCGCTGGGCGAAGATCGTCGGACCGAAATCGAATTCGTGGTTGCCCGGGACGAACACGTCCGGGGGCGCGATGTTGAGAAGTTCGATGATGTGCGCGCCGCGATCGAAGCCCGACATCAGCGAGGGCGAGAGCGTGTCGCCCGCATGCGCATAAAGCAGCGGCACGCCGCGCGCCCGCTCCGCCTTCACGATGGCATTCAGCCGGGCAAAGCCACCGCGACCGTCCACCTCCGACATCCGGTAGACGTCGTTGACCAGGAGCAGGGTGAAGGTCGGCTCGGGCGCCACGGTCTCGGTGGCGGCAGCGTTTGTGACGGGCCATCCGGCACTGAGCCCGGCGCCGAGCCCGAGGCCCAGGGTCTGGCGGCGATTGGGGCGCGGCATGCGGCGAGGTCTCTACGGCGGCGGTCTCTCACCGGAGCCATAGAGCGCCCGCGTGAAGGCGATGCAACATCGTTGCATGGGGCATGCGGTTTTTGCGGCGCGCAAACCCGGCCGACGGGACGGCGTCGCGACGATTCGCAGTCTCAGCGCGCCGCGAACGTGTCGCGCACGGCCTTGGCGTTGCGGCGGACCATCGGCCAGAGCCAGGCGCCCGACGCCAGATAAGCACCCGCCGGCATCGGCTTGAGGTCCACCGCGAGGCGCGCGGCGAGACCCGGCGAGGCGAGTGCACCGATCGGCGCATTGGTCTTGGCGTAGACCACCGTGGTGTCCTCGCGCCAGTAATCGGGGTGGGGCACGAGGCCGGCGCGGCGGGCCGTGAGGTCGAAGGTCTCGCGCACGAAGCCGTGGACATGGGCGAAGTGGAAGCGCTCGTGCGGCGGCTTGCCGGTGGCGGCCATGTTGGGCACCGCCGCGTACAGCACCCCATCGGGCTTCAGCCAGCGCGACAGACGCTCCATCACGTCGGCCGGATCGCGCAGGTGCTCCATGACGTGGTGGGTGGTGATGACATCGAAATGGTCGGCGGGAAAACGCCCGTCATCGGCATCGTCGAGCACCTCGACGCCGTGCTGGGTGCGGGCGTAGGTGGCGTAGTCGCGCCCGGGCTCGACGCCGATGGCCTCGCAGCCGAGGCCCCGCGCCGCCGCGAGGAATTCGCCCGAGCCCGAGCCGAAATCGAGCACGCGTGCGCCCGGCTTCAGCTTGGGCGCCAACAGTGTCGCCCGGAAAGCCGCCTCGCGGGCGGAACGGTTGAGGTGGTGGCGCGGCGGGCCGCCCGCGAAGGCGAGCTGGTAATCGGCGCGGTAGGCGGTGGCGTAGTAATCCGCCAGTTCGGCCGGGGTCGGCATCGGGTCGGTGCGGATCAGGCCGCACTGGGCGCAGGCGATGGATTTCAGCGTCTTCAACCGGCGGTCGGTTTCCGCAACCGTCACCGTCTCGGCCGATCCGCAGAGATTGCAGGCGGTCGGGGCACCCGTATAGGGATAGCCGGTGAACGGCATGAAGTGGTTGAAGAAGTACCGGGGAGACGGCATGTCGCGCCCTTATCCATCGGACCATCGCTGGCAGGTTGCCTGCTCTAGATAGATATGCCGATCCAGACAACCTCACCGCCCGACGGGCAAGCGCCCGAACAGACGGACACCCGATGACCGAACGCGTCGCACCGACGTCCCTGCAGGACAGCATGCCGCTCCAGACCAAACCGATCGATCCTCCGCTGCCCGCCGAGCATCCGCCCGTGCGCTGGGGCCGCGTCGGTGTGCTCCTGACCAATCTCGGCACGCCGGAGGGCACGAGCTACTGGCCGATGCGCCGCTACCTCAAGGAGTTTCTCTCCGACCGCCGGGTCATCGAGGTGCCCCGGCTGATCTGGTGGCCGCTGCTCAACCTCATCATCCTGACCAAACGCCCGGGGCCGAAGGGCCGCGACTACGCCAGCGTGTGGAACAACGAGCGCAACGAGGGGCCGCTCAAGACCATCACCCGCGGTCAGGCCGAGGGCCTGCAGGCGGCGATGGGCGATGCGGTGGTGGTCGACTGGGCCATGCGCTACGGCAAGCCGGAGATGGCGGGGCGCATCCAGGCGCTGCTCGACCAGGGCTGCGACAGGATCCTGCTGGTGCCGCTCTATCCGCAATACGCGGCGGCGACCTCGGCCACGGCCTGCGACCAGGCGTTCAAGGCGCTGATGCAGATGCGCTGGCAGCCGACCCTGCGGGTCTCGGCGCCCTATCACGACGACCCGGTCTATATCGATGCGGTGGCGACCTCGATCCGCGCGGGGCTGGCCAAGCTCGACTTCGAGCCCGAGGTGATCCTGACCTCGTTCCACGGGGTGCCGAAGAGCTACCTCCTCAAGGGCGACCCGTACCATTGCCAGTGCGTGAAGACCGGCCGTCTGATCCGCGAGGCCCTTGGCTTCTCGACGGACAAGATGCGCACCACCTTCCAATCGCGCTTCGGCAACGAGGAGTGGCTGCGCCCCTACACCGACGAGACCGTGCAGAATCTGGCCAAAAGCGGCGTCAAGCGCATGGCGATCGTGGCGCCCGGCTTCTCCGCCGATTGCCTCGAGACGCTGGAAGAACTCGACGGTGAGAATCGCCACTATTTCGAGGACAATGGTGGCGAGCATTTCGCCTACATTCCGTGTCTCAACGACGGCGAACTCGGGATCAAGGTGATCGAGACCGTGGTCCGGCGCGAATTGCAGGGCTGGGTGTAGTCGTCGAACCCGCCGGTCCCCGAGAAGCCGGTCCTGAAGAACAAGCCGGTCGCCAAGCGCAGGTCCGGTTGCTACTAGACCCGCGCACGGGGCTTTAAGCGGACCATGACGATACCTGAGGCAGGTGGCGCGATCGCCGGGGCACAATCGCAGGGGGCCGCGCGTCTGCTCGCCCATTTCCAGGGCGCCGGCTACGGCAGCGTCATGCCGCCCGTCCTGCAGCCGGTGGAGCCGTTCCTCGAGCTGTCGGGCGAGGACATCCGCCGGCGCATCTTCGTGACACAGGATGCGGGCGGCACCGAACTGTGCCTGCGGCCGGAATTCACCATTCCGGTCTGCCGTCATCACCTCGCGCGCGGCGCCGGGTCTGCCGCCGATTACAGCTATCTCGGACCGGTCTTCCGCCTCGGCCGTGACGAGCCCGACGAATTCCTGCAGGCCGGCATCGAATCGATCGGCCGCACCGATACCCCGGCCGCGGATGCCGAGGTGCTGGGCCTCGCGCTCGACGGACTCGCCAGCCTCGGCCGCGGCGACGTCGCGGTACGACTCGGCGACATGGGCGTGATCGACGCCCTCCTCGATGCGCTCGCGGTGCCGGCGGCCGCCAAGCGCCGGACCCTGCGGGCCATCGCCGCCGGGCGTTCGCTGGACGAGGTCACCAACGGCGCCACCACCGAGGATCCGCATGCGGGCCTGCTCGCGGCGATCCAAGGGCAGGACCCCAAGGGCGTGCGCGCCTTCGTGGAAGACGTGTTGTCCATCGCCGGAATTTCCCGCGTCGGCGGCCGCAGCGCCGGTGAGATCGCCGAGCGCTTCCTGTCGAAGGCCGCCGCTCAGGCGAGTGGCGGCGCCGGCCTCAACGCGCAGAACCGCGCCATCGTCGAGCGCTACCGCGCCATCGCGGGCGAACCCGACGCCGCCGCCGCCGCCATACGCGACCTGATCCGCGCGGCCGGGCTCGATCACCCGCCGCTCGACGAGGCCCTGGCTCTGTTCGAGGAGCGCACCGGCTTCATGGCCGCCCGCGGACTCGCGGTGGAACGCTTCGGCTTCTCCGGGGGCTTTGCCCGCAACCTCGATTACTACACCGGCTTCATCTTCGAGGTGACGGCGCTGCAAGGCGGTTCGCCCCTGGTGGGCGGCGGCCGCTACGACGGCCTGCTGCAGCATCTCGGCAGCCCCGTTCCGGTGCCGGCGGTGGGCTGCGCCGTCTGGCTGTCGCGGGTCGTGCCGGCCGACCCTGCCAAATCGTCCGAGGAAACGTCCCGTGGCTGAGTCGGAATCCCTCGTCCTCGCGGTCCCCTCCAAGGGCCGTCTGCAGGAGAACGCCGCCGCCTTCTTCGCCCGCGCCGGGCTCAAGCTCGCGCAGAACACCGGCGCCCGCGACTATCGCGGAAAGCTCGTCGGCGTGCCCGGGGTCGAGGTGCGCTATCTCTCGGCCTCCGAGATCGCGGCTCAGCTCGCGAGCGGCGTCGCCCATCTCGGCATCACCGGCGAGGACCTGATCCGCGAGTCGCTGCCCGACGCCCGTGGTCAGGTGGAATTGCTGACGCCGCTCGGGTTCGGTCAGGCCACCGTGGTGGTGGCGGTGCCCCAGGCCTGGATCGACGTCCGGGCCATGAGCGACCTCGACGAGGTCGCCGCCGAGATGCGGGTGCGGCACGGCAAGCGCCTGCGCATCGCCACGAAATACATCAACCTCACCCGCCGGTTCTTCGCCGAGCACGGGGTCGCCGATTACCGGATCGTCGAGAGCCTGGGCGCCACCGAGGGCGCGCCGGCGGCGGGCTCGGCCGAGATCATCGTCGACATCACCACCACGGGGGCGACCCTGGCCGCCAACGCCCTGAAAATCCTCGACGACGGGATCATCCTGCGCTCGGAGGCCAACCTCGTCGCCTCGCTCAACGCGCCCTGGGGGACGAGCCAACGCAATGCCCTGCGGGCCGTGCTGGGTCGCATCCAGGCCGAGGAGCGCGCCCGCACCACCCGCGAGATCCGGGCGGCGATGCCCGATGACGGCGACATCGATCTGGCGGGCATCTCCGCTTTGCACGATGCGGCATTGCCCTACGGCGCCCCGGAGGGCCGTGGCGGGGAGATGGTGCTGCATTGCCCCGTCGATGCGGTGTTCGATCTCGCCGATGCCCTGGTGAAGGCCGGGGCCGGCTCCGTCAGCGTGCGGCGCATCGACTACGCTTTCACGCCCGACAACCCGCTGATGGATCGGCTTTTGGCGCGGTTGCCCTGAGGACCGGCTACAGCGGCCCCTGCTTGGCGAATTCCGAGAAGACAGCCCGCAGGGTCGTCAGGCGGCCCTCATAAGCCTGCTTGAGACAGACGACATCGGCCGCGCAGGTCCGGCGTTCCTTGAGCCAGGCTTCCTGGTCGTCGCGCAGCTTGGCGTTGCCGCCCATGGGCAGCATCCCGCGCAGGATCTCGAAGCGTGTCGCCATCTCCACGTCGAGATCGTTGAGCGCCAGATGGCTGCAAATCGCCTTCTCGTCGGCCGCCTCGGCCTTGTCGCACGGGAAGCTCGCCGCCTCGGCCGTGCCGGCAAGGCCGCTGGCAAACACCACGGCCAGGAATGCGGTGCGGATCGGCGGCATGGGGACTTCCTGAGAGGCGATTCGGCAGGGATCTAAGCCGATATCACGCGCCATGCGCGCATCGGTTCCGCCAGCCGGATCCGTCGCGTGATCCACGGATCACAGGATCGGGTTACGTCCCCGGCTTCACCACCACGAGGATCACGACGACGACCATCAGGAGCGTCGGGCCTTCGTTGAGCACCCGGTAGAACTTGTGTCCGCGGGTATTCCGATCGGCGGCGAAATCCTTGACCATGCGGCCGAGCCAGCCGTGGATCCCCGTCATGGCGAGCACGAGCAGAAACTTCGCCTGGAGCCAGCCGGCGGCGTAGTAGCCGCTCTGCCAGGCCAGGATCAGGCCGAAGATCCAGGTGGCGATCAGCGCCGGGTTCATGATCGCCTTGAGGAGCCGACGCTCCATCACCTTGAAGGTCTCGGACTGCGCCCGGGTCTCGGGGCCGGGCAGGAGGGAGGCGTGGTAGACGAACAGGCGCGGCAGATAGAGCATCCCGGCCATCCACGAGATGACCGCGATGATGTGGAGCGCCTTGACCCAGAGGTAGAGGTCCATCAACCGCGCAGCCGCGCCAGCATCCGTTCGACATGGGCGATGGGCGTCTGCGGCGTGATGCCGTGCCCGAGGTTGAAGATATGCGGCAGGCCCTCGGTGGCCGCCAGCACGCCGTCCACCGCCGCGTCGAGGGCCGCGCCGCCTGCGATCAGCGTATCGGGATGGACGTTGCCCTGGGTCACGGTGGTGGCCGGCACCGTGGCACGCAGGGCTGCGAGATCCACCGACCAGTCGACGCCCACCGCATCGGCCCCGGTCTCCGGCACCACGCGGGCATGGCCGTCGAGACCGGAGCCGCGGGCGAACACGATGATCTTCGCATTCGGGACGCGGGCCCGCACTCCCGCGATCATCCGCGCGATGGGGTCGAGCGACCAGCGGGTGAGGGCATCGCGCCCGGCTTCCTCCGGGGGGACGTTTTCGTCAGCGCCCCAAGCATCGGGCAGCGAGCCGGCATGGGATTCGAAGATCTGCACCGCATCGGCACCGGCTTCGAGCTGCCGCACGAGGTACTCGGTCTGCACCGTGACCAGCCGATCGATCAGCTCCGTGACCAGGGCTGTGTCGTGCCGCGCCAGGGCGCGCGACGGTGCGAGATCGGGGGTGCCGCGTCCGCCGATCATGTAGCTCGCCACTGTCCAGGGCGCGCCGCAGAATCCGAGCAGCGTGGTCTCGTTCGGCAGTTCGGCCCGCAAGCGCCGTACCGTCTCGAAGACCGGCGCCAGATGCGAAAAGATCGCCGGATCACCGGCTTCCCGCAGGCGCGCGAATTCGGGCCGACCGGCGAGGGGATCGAGGCGCGGGCCCTCGCCTTCGACGAAGCGCACGTTCTGGCCGAGGGCGTCCGGGATCACGAGGATGTCGGAGAACAGAATCGACGCCTCGAAACCGAAGCGGCGGATCGGCTGCAGTGTCACCTCGGTGGCGAAGTCGGGATTGTAGCAGAGGTCGAGGAAGGAGCCGGCCTTCGCCCGGACTTCCCGGTACTCGGGCAGGTAGCGTCCGGCCTGGCGCATCATCCAGGCTGGGGGGCGCTTCTGCGCCTGTCCCGCGAGCACCCGCATGACCACCCGGTCCGCTGCATCACCCTGGCTCATCCGATCTCCCGAAGCCGCTTTGTGTTTGTCGGTGTGTAGCACCGATGGGACGGATGTCTCACCCCGAAAACCCGTCTTGCCCTGTTGGTCGTTCACTCGCTCCGCTTCGATCCCCATGCCGGCCTTCTAAAAGGAAAGAGAGAATCTAGGACTCTGTTTTTTCTTTTAGAGGGCTGGATGATGGGAGCGCGAAGCTGTCCACAGGGCGTCCCCGTCGCCACGGCGTTAAGAGGGCTTTAACGGATTGGGTCCAATGTCTGGGATAGGCGATGACCGACAGTGCCTTGCGGCTGCCGGTCATGAGGTATGCGCGCTTCGGTCCCTGATTCTCCCAAAACCGCGTTTCAACGACGCCGGTTCGATCGACTGTTGACGCAAGAGTCGACAACTCGGCGGGGTCTGCCGCTGGACCGCTATGGCGAGCCGGCTTATCCACATTCATCGACTCCCCTGACCGTGCCGCGGTGGACAAGACCCGCGTGGTCCTTGTCTCCTCGCCCGAAGGAGACCGCCCTTCGATGAGCCGCAGCTACTTCCACCTCCATCTCGTCTCGGATTCCACCGGTGAGACGCTGATCAATGTCGGGCGAGCGGCCGCCGCCCAGTACGAGGGCGTCTCGGCGATCGAGCACGTCTATCCGCTGGTGCGCTCGGGGCCGCAGCTGGAGCGGGTGATCTCCGAGATCGAGGCGGCTCCGGGCCTCGTGCTCTATACCCTGGTTGGCCACGATCTCACCGAGCGGCTGGAGGCGGCCTGCCGCGAGACGGGCTCACCCTGCCTGTCGGTGCTGCAGCCGGTTCACGCATTGCTGCAATCCTATCTCGGCGCCGATTCCACCGCCCGGCCCGGCGCGCAGCACATGCTCAACGCCGAGTATTTCAAGCGCATCGACGCGATGAACTTCACGCTGGCGCATGACGACGGCAACCTGCCCCTCGACATCAACGAAGCCGACGTGATCCTGGTCGGCGTCAGCCGCACCTCGAAGACGCCGACAGCGATCTACCTCGCCAATCGCGGCCTGAAATCGGCGAATTTCCCCCTGGTGCCGGGCATGCCGGTGCCGCCGGCCCTCGAAGCCGCGCGAAAGCCCCTGATCGTCGGGTTGCTGGCGAGCCCCGAACGCATCGTCCAGATCCGACAGAACCGGCTGCTGAGCCTCAAGGCCGACGATTCCTCGCTCTATGTCGATCGATCGGCGGTGGCCGACGAGATCGCCGCGTGCCGGCGTCTGTGCACCAAGCACCGGTGGCCGACCATCGACGTCACCCGCCGCTCCATCGAGGAGACGGCGGCCGCCATCCTCGACCTGCATCGCGAGCACCGGCTCAAGTTCATCGCCACCTGACGTAGCGGTCTTTACGCGTGCCGAGTCCGAACCAAAGCCGGTGGAGCGGGTTGACGGTTGATCCCTCGACCGGAGCACTCATGACCCCGCGATTGGCCTGCGCGACTCTGATTCTCGCCACTCTGGCGCTGCCGATGGCCATGCCATCGACCGCCTCCGCCGGAGCGGCGCAATCCTACATGTACGGCGACAATCAGGTGAAACAGGCTTGCCGGCCGCCTCTCAAATTCGCCGCCGGCGCCTGCGTCCGCCGTTGCCCGGCCGGCTACCGCGACACCGGCCGCACCTGCCGCTTCCGCAGCATGAGACGGTAGGGGAGGGGATCTCCGCCCAGCGCGCCTTGTCGTTCCGCTGCGATCCGTGACACTGGAACGATGGATCCCTCCGCTCTCTGGCTCGGCTCCCGGCCGCTGCTCCTCGCCTCCACCAGTCCGACCCGACGCGCACTCCTGGAAAGCGCCGGCCTGCCGGTGGACACCCAGAGTCCCGATGTGGACGAGCGCGCGCTCGAGGCCGAGTGCGGTGGGCTCGCGCCAACCGAGCTCGCCCTGGCCCTCGCGCGGGCCAAGGCCGAGGCGGTGGCGGGCCGGGCACCCGGTCGGATCGTCGTCGGCGCCGATCAGGTGCTCGATTGCGACGGCACGGTGTTTCACAAACCGGCGAATGCGGAAGCGGCGCGCCACCATCTCGCGCAACTCGCCGGACGCACCCACCGCCTTCATTCCGCCGTCGCGCTGATCGGCGCGGACGGCGTGCCCGAGACCTTCGTCGAGACCGCGCATCTCACCCTGCGACCCCTCGATGACGCGGCGATCGCGGCCTATGTCGCTCTGGCGGGCGCCGACGTGCTCGGCAGCGTCGGCGCCTATCGGCTCGAGGGCCTCGGCATCCATCTCTTCACGCAGATTTCGGGCGACCACAGCACCATCCTGGGTCTCCCGCTGATCCCGCTGCTCGCCCGATTGCGGGTCCGGCAGCTGCTCGCGTTCTAGAGCGCGGCCCGAGACGGGAATTCGGGTTCCCGGTAGAGGTTGGCGCGACACCAAAGACCGACGGTTCTGGAACGGGTTCGCCTCCAAAGGAATCGGGCATCACGGAGACCCGCATGGCCGGACACGACCATCACGCTCACGACGACCATGATCATGGACACAGTCACGATCACGGGCACGCTCATGGCCTCGGCGGGGGCCATGTCCACGCCCCGGCCTCGTTCGGCAGGGCCTTCGCCATCGGCATCGTGCTCAACACCGGGTTCGTGATCATCGAGGCCGGCTACGGCTTCGCTTCGCAATCGATGGCGCTGGTGGCCGATGCCGGCCACAACCTCTCGGACGTCCTCGGTCTCCTCGTCGCCTGGACCGCATCGGTGCTGGTGAAGCGCGCCCCGAGCGCGCGCTTCACCTACGGCCTGCGCGGCTCGTCGATCCTCGCGGCCCTGTTCAACGCGGTGTTCCTGCTGGTCGCCACCGGCGCCATCGCCTGGGAAGCGATCACCCGGCTCGCAAACCCCGAGCCGGTGGCCGGCGTCACCGTGATGGTGGTGGCGGGCATCGGGATCGTCATCAACGGCATCACCGCCTGGCTGTTCGCCTCCGGCAAGGGCAGCGACATCAACATTCGCGGCGCCTACCTGCACATGATGGCCGACGCCGCCGTCTCCCTCGGGGTGGTGTTGGCCGGCCTCGCCATCGTGCTCACCGGCGCCGGCTGGATCGACCCCGTGGTCAGCCTCGTCATCGCCGGCCTCATCGTCTGGGCGACCTGGGGCCTGCTGCGCGACAGCGTGACCATGGCCCTGTCGGCGGTGCCGCCGGGGATCGATCCCATGGCGGTGCGGACGTTCCTCGGCGCCCGGCCCGGTGTCGCCACCCTGCACGATCTCCACATCTGGCCGATGAGCACCACCGAGATCGCGCTCACAGCCCATCTCGTCATGCCGGGCGGCCACCCCGGCAACGCCTTCCTGCTCGCCCTCGCGCAGGATCTGCGCAAGACCTTCGGGATCGCGCACGCGACCCTGCAGATCGAGGAGGCCGACGGCCCCGCCTGCACCCTGGCGCAGGAGTGCGTGGTGTGAGCCGGGCCGCTGCGACACAGGCCTTCGTCGTCGGGCACCCGATCGCGCATTCGCGCTCGCCCCTGATCCACGGCCACTGGCTCGCCGAATACGGTATCGACGGCTCCTATACCCGCCGCGACGTGGCCCCGGAGGCGTTTCCGGACTTCCTGCGGAGCCTGCGCCGGAACGGGTTCGCTGGCGGCAACGTCACGATCCCGCACAAGGAGGCGGCGTTCCGGCTCGTCGAGGTCCTGACCCCGCGCGCCCAGAAAATCGGGGCGGTGAACACCGTGTTCTTCGATGCGGAGGGCCGCTTGTGCGGTGACAACACCGACGCGCCGGGCTTCATCGCGCATCTCGACCAGAGCCTCGGCGCCGATTGGCCCGAACGCGGCCGGGGCACCGCCCTCGTCCTCGGTGCCGGCGGGGCGGCCCGCGCCATCGTCGTCGGACTGATCGAGCGCGGGCTCTCCCGCATCTTTGTCGCCAATCGCACCCGCGACCGGGCCGAAGCCCTGGTCGCCCTCGATCCGGCCCGCATCGCGGCCCTCGACTGGTCGGACCTGCCCGTGGCGCTGAGCCAGGCCGGCCTCCTCGTCAACACCACCGCGCTCGGCATGGTCGGCCACCCGCCGCTCGCCATCGATCTCGGCATCCTGCCGCCGGAGGCCGTGGTGGCCGACATCGTCTACGCGCCGCTGGAGACGCCGCTTCTCGCCAGCGCGCGGGCGCGCGGTCTCGTCGGTGTCGACGGTCTCGGGATGCTGCTGCATCAGGCCGCCCCCGGTTTCGCGCGCTGGTTCGGGGTGGAGCCCGCGGTGACCCCGGCCCTGCGGGCACGCATCGTCGCCGATCTCGGTCCGCAATGACCGCGCGCCCACGAGACAAGCCGTTCGTCCTCGGTCTCACCGGCTCGATCGGCATGGGCAAATCCGCCACCGCCGCGCTGTTTCGCGACTGCGGCGTCCCCGTTCATGATGCAGATGCCGCCGTCCACGCGCTCTATGGGCCCGGAGGTGCTGCCGCCACGGCGATCGGCGACGAGTTTCCCGGCAGTCTCGGCCCCGACGGGGCGGTGGACCGGCCGCGTCTGCGCGATCTGGTGCTGGGACATCCCGAACGCCTCGCCGCCCTGGAGGCCATCGTCCATCCCCTGGCGCAGGCGGCGGCCCGCGATTTCCTCGCGACCCATGCACAGGCCCCCCTCGTCGTCCTCGACATTCCGCTCCTGTTCGAGACCGGTGGCGAGCGGGCCTGCGATGCCGTCCTCGTCGTCACGGCGCCGGCGGAGGTTCAGCGCGCCCGGGTGCTCGCCCGGCCCGGCCTGGATGCGGCGGCCTTCGCGGCGATCCTGGCCAAGCAGATGCCCGATGCCGACAAGCGCGCCCGCGCCACCTTCGTCCTCGACACCAGCCTCGGCTTCGCCCACGCACAGGCCGAGGTCGCCGCGCTCGTCGCCCGTCTGCGGCCTTGAACCCGACACATCCCCGGCGATGCTGGGGACCCGCCGACACCCCCACGGGAGACCGCCGATGCTGCTGCGCGAGATCGTTCTCGACACCGAGACCACCGGCACCGACGCCAAGAACGGCGACCGTCTGATCGAGATCGGCTGCGTCGAGCTGATCAACCACGTCCAGACCGGCAAGTCCTTCCACAAGCTCGTCAATCCGACCCGGCCCGTCTCCCAGGGCGCCTTCGGGGTGCACGGGATCTCCGATGCCATGCTGGCCGACAAGCCGCTGTTCTCCGACATCGTCGCGGAGTTTCTCGCGTTCTGTGGCGATTCCCCGCTGGTGATCCACAACGCACCCTTCGATGTCGGCTTCCTCAATATGGAATTCGCCCGTCTCGGTGCGGCGGCCCCGCCTCCCATCGACCTCGCCGACGTGGTCGACACGCTGCACATGGCCCGGCGCAAGCATACCGGTGCGGCCAACAGCCTCGACGCGCTCTGCGCGCGTTACGGCGTCGACACCAGCCGGCGGACCAAGCACGGAGCGCTCCTCGACGCGCAGATCCTGGCGGAAGTCTATGTCGAGCTGCTCGGCGGCAAGCAGACCAGCCTCGGCCTCGCCGCCGCCGAGATCGGCGTGCCTGCGTCGCTGGCGGACCTCGCGGCCGAGCGTGTCCCGGCCGGTCCGCGCACCCTGCGCCATCGCCTGACGCCGGACGAATCCGCCCGGCATGCCGCCTTCCTGGCGACGCTGGGACCCAACGCGGTCTGGCGGGATTATCTCGGAGAGGACGGCTCCGCCGGTTGACGCCTTCCCCGCAAAACGCCCGCTTCTCACGTTATTGCGATGCACGCGTTTCGATATTGCAACGCAGCATGAGCCGCCCATATACCATCCACGTGGATGGTCGCGGGAGGGTGTGATGTTGCAGCTCGTCGAGAAACAGAAGGCTCCGGCCCGGGTCTGCGACAGCGAGAAGATCACGATCAATCTCGGCTACGTCGACCTCGGCCATATCGATCTCCTGGTCTCCGAGAGCGTCTACGCCAACCGGAGCGATTTCATCCGGACGGCGGTGCGCAACCAGATCGCGCGCCATGCCGACGTGACCCGCCAGTCCGTCGCCCGGAAGGGGGTCGAACTCGGTCTGCGCCGCTACGACCGTGCCGAACTCGAAACCGCGCAGGCGCGCGGCGAGTCCCTCGACATCCGCGTTCTCGGACTGGCCAGCATCGCCTCCGACGTCACACCCGAACTCGCCCGCGCGACGATCTCCTCCATCGAGGTGCTGGGCAGCCTTCAGGCGAGCCCGGCGGTCAAGGCCGCCCTTGCCGACCGCCTGCGCTGAGCGTCGCTGCGCATCCCATCCCAGACCTCGGACCGCTCGCCCCCGTCGAGCTTGAAAGCGACCGAACCCATGAGCGATCAACACAACCGGATGCAGGACCGCCTCGCCGACATGGCGGAGGCGACCCGCCTCACCGTCGCGGGCCGCCTGCATGAAGCAACGGTCGTGCTGCAGCGGGGCCTGAGCGGCGCCCCGGCACAGCACAGTTCCGGCACGACGCCCCAGACCATCGATCTCGTGGCCGAGCGGATCGACGACCCGTCGTCCACCGCCCAGTCCGCCCCGCGCGAGCACACCGCGCCGCGTTCCAGCGAGTCCGGCCTCGCTGCCGTGCTGCCGGAGCGTCTGCGCAAGATAGTGGAGACCGTCACCCAGGGCCTCGCCCCGGTTCTCGAAGGCCTGAAGGGCGGCGGACTCGGCGCCGGCAACGGACTTCCTGGCTCCGGATTTGCCGGAACAGGACTCGGCGGAGCGGGACTTGCCGGAACAGGACTTGCCGGAACAGGACTTGGCACGAAGGCCTTCCGGGGAACCGGCTTTGCCCGCCCGTCGGGTCGGCCGGTCGCCACCGAGGGTGGCGGCGCCTTCGTCGACGGTGCCTTCGCCAACGACCAGGGCGCGCGCGACTACAAGCTGTTCATTCCGAGCGAGGCCGGCCCGGACCGGCCCCTCGTGGTGATGCTGCATGGCTGCTCGCAATCCCCCGACGATTTTGCCGCCGGCACCGCCATGAACGCCTTGGCCGAGGCACAAGGGTTCTTCGTCGTCTATCCGGGCCAGAGCGGCCGGGCCAATGGCCAGCGCTGCTGGAACTGGTTCCAGCCGGGCGACCAGGGCCGTGACTCGGGCGAAGCCGGCATCATCGCCGGATTGACCCGCAAGGTGATGGTAGAGCACGGCATCGATCCGCACCGGGTCTACATCGCCGGGCTCTCGGCCGGAGCGGCGGCGGCGGCCAACATCGCCCGGGTCTATCCGGATCTCTACGCGGCGGTGGGCATCCATTCCGGTCTGGCGGCGGGCTGCGCCCGCGACGTCTCCACGGCCCTCACGGTCATGCGTCTCGGGCCGGTGGCGGCGGCCGATTGTGATGCCGGCGACATCCGCATGCCGACCATCGTCTTCCATGGCGAAAGCGACGGCACCGTCCATCCGAGCAACGGCGAGCAGGCTTTGGTGCAGGCCGGTATCCACGGGCTCAAGCCCATGGCGGACGAGGGGGCGAGCCCGGGCGGCCTTCCCTACATCCGAACCCGCTACGCCGACGCGACCGGCCGCGTCACCGTGGAGAGCTGGATGGTCCGCGGCCTCGGCCACGCCTGGTCGGGGGGCAGTTCCTCGGGCAGCTACACCGATCCGCGCGGACCGGACGCCTCGCGTGCCATGGTGGATTTCTTCATGGAGCACCCGCTCGCCTGATACCCGGTAAGTCTTATCCGGCCGCGACGTTGTCGATGAGGCGCGTCGTGCCGAGATAGGCCGCCGCCAGCACCCGCACCGGGCCGCCGGAGACATCCGGCACCGGGGCGAGGCTGTCGGCGTCGCGCACCTCGAGATACTGCACCGGTCCGAACCCGGCAGCCTCCAGAGCGGCGCGGCCCTGCGCCACCAGCGGGTCCGCCGGCTTGCCGGCGACCAGCCCTTCGGCGATGCGGGCCAGCACGGCGTGGAGCCGCGGCGCCTGCGCCCGCTCCTGTGGCCCGAGATAGCGGTTACGCGAGGACAGGGCGAGGCCGTCCGGCTCGCGCAAGGTCGGCACGCCCTCGATCGAGACCGGGATGTCGAGGTCGCGCACTGCGCGACGGATCACCTGGAGCTGCTGGAAATCCTTTTCGCCGAACAGCGCGACGTCCGGCTGAACCTGGTTGAGCAGTTTCGTCACCACGGTGGCGACCCCCGAGAAGTGTCCCGGTCGGACGGCGCCGCACAGGCCCTCGCTCACCTCCGCCACCTCGATCCGGGTCGAGAACCCGGCCGGATACATCGCGCTGGCCTCGGGCAGATAGGCGGCATCGACGCCGGCTTGCGCTAGCAGCGCGAGGTCGGCCTCGGTGTTGCGCGGGTACCGCGAGAAATCCTCGTTGGGGCCGAACTGGGTCGGATTGACGAAGATGCTCGCCACCACCCGCGTACCGATGGTGCGGGCCCGCGCCATCAGGGCGAGGTGGCCGGCATGCAGCGCCCCCATGGTCGGCACCAGCACGAGTCTTTCCTGGCCGGCACGCCATGCCGCCACCTGCGCCTGCAGAGGCGCGACCGCGTCGAAGACGGGGACGGACGGGAATGACGACACGGGCGGGCTCCGGAACGGATCGAGCGGGCCGCAGACCTAGAGCAATGACGGCAAAAAGTAGAATCCGGTGCGTCCCGGGTCGGCCTGCGTCAGGGACAATAGGGCAGCAGCGGCCGGCCATAGGGATCGTCGACCCCGAGCGGCGGCGTGAACCCGTAATAGCTCGGTTTGCCCAGGCCGTAGGCCGAGCCGACATAGCTCGGATCGCCCGGCGCATCGGTGGGGATCGGTACGCGACGCGGCACGCAGCCGACAACGCGTCGCACCGGTTGCGCCGGACGGGGCGGGGCGGTGTCGTCGCCCTCGCGCGGAAAGTAACGCGGAAGCGACGGTCCGTCGGAGAGATTCGAACTGTCTGCCCTGCCGTAGCCGCGCGATCCCTCGACGAAGTCGGCGGCTGCCAGGGGTCCGCCACCGAAGGCGAACGACGCGTTCAGGGCCACGGCGAGGCACGCGTCCCGTGCGGCGCGGCTGCGCCACGCCCGACTCGGCCCAGGGTTCATCGGTCCACTCCGCAAGGATCCCAGCCTCGGCTCTGTCCAGGCTTGGCAGTCTATGGTGAACCAAAGGTTACCGAAGGCCGTCACAGTGCCGCGGCGAGGATCCGGCCGATCTCCGCATGGGCGGCGTCGCGGGTCTCGGGCGGCTGGGTCGAGCCGGTCATGTAGATCGCCGCGACGAGCGGCGGCCGGGCGGGGGGACGCAGGATGGCGACGACGTTGGCGGTCCCGTTGTCGCCGCTGCCGGTCTTGTCGCCGACTATCCAATCGGGCGGAAGGCCGGCGCGCAGACGCTTGGTGCCGGTCCGGGCCGCGACCATCCAGGATTCGAGTCGGTTGCGGCTGTCGGCTCTCAGCGCCGCGCCGGTGAGGAGGATGCGCGTGGTCTTCGCCATGGCCGCGGGCGTGGTGGTGTCGCGCGGGTCGCCGGGGATCGCGGTGTTCAGGGTCGGCTCGGTGCGGTCGAGACGGGTCGTCGGATCGCCGAGCCCGCGCAGATAGGCGGTGAGGGCCGCCGGTCCGCTGTCGGCTCCCCCCAGGGTCCGGAGCATCAGGTTGGCGGCGGTGTTGTCGCTCCAGACCATCGCCGCCGCGCAGAGCGATTCGAGCGACATCCGTCCAGCGCCACCGTCCCGCAGGGCCGCGGCGGTGATGGGCGCATAGGCGGTGAGATCGGCCGCATCGTAGGCGATCTCCTGGTCGAGCCGCAGGGTACCGTCATCCACCCGCTTCAGGATCGCGGCGGTGGCCAGCAGCTTGAAGGTGCTGCACAGCGGAAACGGGTCGTCGGCGCCGTGCAGCAGCACGGGACCGGAACCGTCCAGAACCGCCACGCCGATGCGGCCGCCGAGTTCGTGCTCGATGGCGGCGACCCGCCGGCGCGCGGCCTCGCGACGGTCTTGCGCCGCAGCCCCGAAGGCGGCGAGCAGGGGCAGAGCGCCGAACGCCAGGATGGCTCGCCGGTTGGAGAATATCCGCATCGCCTGTCGAATCCTGTGCCGGTCGGCCCGGCCGAAGCGCGGGATCCTGGACTCAGTTCGTGGCGTTCGTCCGGCCGTCGAGAGCGGACAGGCGCGGTGTCGCTGGACCGGCCGTCGCGGAGCGCGCCATCGGCCGCGCCAGCAGGCGCGCCAGGGCGGGAAGGTCGGGGGGTGGGGAGTCGACCCGTCCGTAGAGCGAGCGGTCGAGGGCATCGAGTCCGGTCGCGATCCGCGGATCCGTGCGCCAGGCCGGGCCGAGATCCGGGGCGGCCTGCAGCGCCGATCCGAGCTGGGTCCGGAACGCGGCGGCATCCCCCGCGGCAGCGGCACGGGCCAGGGCGCGGCGGCTCTTGGCGGGAAGGCGCAGGCGCTGGGCGCGGCCGTTCCCTCCGAAGCCGATCAGCGCGAGGCCGAGCCCGAAGGCGCCGAGGGCCGCAGCGACCACCACCAGAGTCGAGGCCGGCGCGATCGGCTTGGCGTCCTCCTCCCGGTCGGGCAGGCCGCCGCCGATCTGGCGGGCGGGAATCTCGGCCTCGCGCAGGGTGCGCGACACCGTGTCGAACCACGGGATGACGATCGCGTCGAGGGGGATGACCTCGGTGACGGCCGGGCGCACGTCCCACTGGTAGGTCGCCCGCGCCACCGGGCCGGTGGGCGTGACGACGGTCTCGCGGGTGACCGGGCCGGCGAAGGTGAGGATACCGCGGGTGCGCAGGATCGGCCGGGGCGGCAGCCCCTCGGCGACGAGACCCTGCGCCTCGATGGTGACGATGCGCCGGGTGGTCTCGCCGAGCTTCACCGTTTCCGGGTCGGGACTCCACGAATCGGTGATGGTCACGTCCTTGGCCGGCAGCCACCACGGCTCCTTGGCGTCGGGGCCGCCGGTGGGCTTGGTCCAGGGCGCCACCGGCAGGGACACCGGCGGCGAGGCCACGTCCACCACCACGCGCTGGCCGCCCTCGTTGACGGTGAGCCGGTGGATGAACGGCTCGATGGTGAAATCGCCCGGATGGTGGGGAAAGATCGCGATGACCCGGTCGAACGCGATCGCCACCTGCCCGTCGGGCAGGCGGGTCTTCGACCAGGCGTCGCGCCCGAGCTGGGTCCAGCTGAAATTGGCGAGCGAGGGCTGGATCACCTCCTCCAGGAGGATCGGCTGGCGATAGACGCCGCGGATGCGCAGCAGCACCATCTCGCGGGAGAACGGCGTTGCATTGCCGTTGCGCTCTGGCGTCACCGTCAGGGTGAGGTCGCCGGGGGCGATTTCGGCGTTGGCTCGCCCGCTCACGAGCAGCATCGATACGCTCAGGCAGAGCGCCAGGAGGTGCAGGAACCCTCCCCGACAAATGCGATGCGGCCGCCGCAAGCGTCGCTGTGTCCTCACCATGGGTTGCTCCCCGCCGGCACCGCGGTCCCGGCCTCGATCCGCACGGCCTGTTCCGCCTTCAGCCGCAGCTTGAGGTAGCGGCCCGGATCGTCGGGCAGGGTCTGGAGCCAGAGCGTGTCGGGCCGGATCTCGTGGGCCTCGAAGCTCTTGGTCACCCGGCGTACCTCCTTCTCGGGGGCCGCGGCGACCATGGCCGAGCCCGCACCGGTGCGCCCGCGCCCGGCCGCATCGCTGGCCGAGCCGCGTGCCTCGCCGGAGCCCGAATCCACCGCCAGCTGTTCGGCCCTGCCGCGCCGCGCCACCTTGCTGTTGCCCGGCGTCGAGGAACTGGTTCCGCCCTCCTTGTTGCCGGCGAGTCCCTCGCCGCTGGAGGTCGCCTGGGTGTCGTCGTTGGGGTCCTGGTTCGAGGTTTTGTTGTAGCGCGCGCCCACCGTCGCGGTGGCATTGGCGACTCCGCCGCCCTTGCCCGGATCGCCGGCGCCCTCGTCGACGAGGCGGGCCATCAGCGAGCGGTTGGCCTGGGCGTCGGCATCGCGCGGATTGTAGAGCAGGGCCGCGTCGTAGGCGTCGAGGGCGGCCTGATAGTCGCCGGCCTGGGCGAGCGCGTTGCCGAGATTGTAGGCGTTGCGCCGTCCGCCGTCGCGAAACAGCGCGGCGGCTTCGTCGTAGCGCCCGGCCTGGTAGAGCGCCGGTCCGCGCCAGGCGGGATCGTCGAGGATGGCGGCCGCCGCACCGGGCAGGCCGAGGCCCATCAGGGTGCGTCCCAGGCTGGTGCGCGGCTGCGACACCGACGCGAGGGCGAGGAGCCCAACCGTCGCGGCGGCGAGGCCGGCGGCCCGGGCCCAGACGGTCCAGCCGAGGGGGAAGGCAGGCAGAGGCATAGTCATCAGGCGCTCCTGCGGAACAGCACGAGGGCGGGGACCAGCGCCAGCAGGATCAGCCAACGGCCGAGATCGGCGAAGGCCAGCACGGTGTAGCCGCCCGCGGTGAGATGCTGGGTCGTGCTCGCCCCCACCGAGTCCAGTACCGGCCCGGGAGCATCGAGGTCGGCGAGCCGGCCGCCGCCCACGTTCACGAGGCGTTCGAGGGCGGTGCGGTCGGGTTTCGGCGAACCGGCCGGCAGGCCGGGGCCGGCGGGCACGAAGAGGCCGCTCAGGTGCCAGCCCTTGGCCGCGATGGCGCTGGCCTCGCGGGTCGCGGCATCGCCGATCCCGTCTCCGTCGGTGATCAGCACCACGTCGGCGGCGATGATTCCGGCCTCGTCGAGGGTGCGGCGCGCCATGGCGAGACCGCGCTCGGGATGGCTGCCGCGATCGGGCACGGTGTCGCCGTCGAGGGCGAACAGGGTGAGGCTGAGCGCATCCCGGTCGGTGGTGGGCGGAGCGGCGAGATAGGCATCGCCGGCATAGACCACCACGGCGACGCTGCGGGTGCCGGCCGCCTGCGCCACCCCGTCGGCGATCTGGCGCACATCCTTGAGCCGGCCGCCCTCCGCGATGGAGCGAGACAGATCGAGCACGATCACGGTGGCGTCGAGGTTGCGGAACGTTACCGCGTCCGGCCGCTCGATCGCCGGTCCGGTGAGCGCCACGGCGATGAATCCCGCCGCCAGCGCCGCGGCGAGGTTCGCCTGCCGGCGCCCACCCAGCACCGCGCCGCGCTTGGCCAGGAGCGCCATCAGGCCCGGATCGACCGCCCGCGCCCAGTCGCCGAGGGGCGCCGAGCGCCACGCGGCCCGGAGCGCCAGCAGCACGACGAGGGGAATCGCCGCAAGCCACCACGGACGCAGCAGCGCGAAGGCATCGAGCGCGCTCACCGGGCCCGCCTCGCGGCAAGCAGCCCGGCTCCGCACAGGAACGCAAGGGCGGCCGGCCACGGCCACAGGTCCTTGCGCAGGGGCACCGGAGGTGCCTTGGCCCGGCCGCCCTCGATCGCGTCGATGGCGGCGGTGGTGGCGATGAGATCGTCGGTGGTCTTCACCCGGAACATCCGGCCGCCGGTGATCTGCGCGATGTCGCGCAGGGCCTCGGTATCCACCACGTCCTGCTCGCCCTCGGCATTGGTCTCGTCGCGGGGGCCGAGCGCGATGGTGTGGACGGTGACGCCGAGTTCCTTGGCGAGGGCCGCCACGTCGCGCGGAGTGGTCTGGCCGGCATTGTTGGCGCCGTCGGTCATCAGGATCACCACCTTGGCGGTCTTGACGTCGGTCTTGACGTCGGCCTTGGCCGCTGCCTCTCCGGACGGCGTCGCCGTCAGGCGCCGCAGGGCGAGGCCGAGGCCGTCACCGATGCCGGTGGAACGGCCGACCAGCCCAATGGTCGCCTCGTCGAGGGCGCGGGCGACCGTGCCGGTGTCGAAGCTCGGACTCGCCGCCACGTAGGATTCGTTGGCGAAGATCACGAGGCCGATGCGGTCCCCGGCCCGGCGGCGGATGAACTCGCCGCCGACGCGCTTGACGGCCGCCAGCCGCGAGACGGTCTGTCCGTCGATGGCGAAATCGCGCCGCTCCATGCTGCCCGACAGGTCCATGACCAGCATGATCTCGCGGCCCGAGGCCGGGAGCGCCAGGGCCGAGAGCACGAGGCGCGGTCCGCTGAGCGCCACCACCAGGGCGATCCACAGGGTCCAGACCAGGAAGCCCCGGCTCCGGCCGCGCGCCGCGATTCCGTCACCACGTGTGGCCTGGGCGACGAGGGAGGTCGGCACCCGAAGGGCTCCGCTCGATCCGACCCGCTCCGGCGGCAGCAGCCGGGCGGCCAGCAGCGGGAGCGGCAGGAGAAGCAGCGCATAGGGGCTGGCGATGTCGAAGGTCGAGGCGAAGGCGGTGAGCCAGTTCGGCATGGCGTCAGGCCCCGATCCGCGCGAACAGGCGGGTCAGTTCGGCATCGATCAGCTCGGGTTTGGAAGTCTCGGGTTTGGAAGTCTCGGATTTAGGCGTCTCGCGGCGGTAGAGGCCGCTCGCCAGGACCTGGCCGGCGCCGCGGGTGAAGAAATCCGTAGCGAACAGCCCGTCGAGGATGCCGGCCCAGTCCGACCCCTGCGCCGAGGCCGCCGCATCACCCCGCACCGTACGGGCGAGCCGGCGCAGCAATTGGGCCTGGGCGACGAGGCGCCGATCGGGCGGCAGCGCGCGCGTGGCGGCGAGTTCGCGTAAGGCCGCCCGACGCACCGTGTTCTTCTGCCGGTTGCGCAGGATTCGGAACAATCCGATCAACAGGGCGGCGGCGAACCCCAGCGCGATGGCGAGCACCACCTCGCCCTGCGCGGCACCGGCGGCATGGGCGGGCAGATGCAGGCCGCGAAGCTGGTCGAGGCTGGCCGGGGCATCGGCGGCGATCACGCGGTGACGTCCCCGGTAGCGCAGCGAAACCCGCTCCGCGGCGGGACGAGGGACAGGGCGGTTACGCTACAGCACCGCATCGAGCCGCTCCATCAGGGGCGCATAGGCTTCCGGGCTCGCCTCCACGTCCAGGCGCAGGCCGGCGATGCCGCGGCGGGCGTAATCGACGAGGCGGGCGTCTGCACTCGCGGCAGAAACCGTATCGGTGCGGGCCGCCTGTACGGTGCCACGCCGGCCATCGGCGGTGGCGAAGGGATAGAAGCCCGGCGGACGGGTGCGCTCGAAGGCATCGCTCACCAGGACGAGGCGGATCGACAGGCGTTCGGCCAGGGCGGTGAGGAGGGGCTCGAAATCCGGCCCCGGGGCGTCGAGGGCCGAGCCGATCACCAAGTGACCGCCGGAGGGCAGCAGGCTCTGGGCCAGGGTGAGCGCGGAGGAGAGCGGCGGATCCTGCGTGTCCGCGGCGTCGAGGGCGCGGGCATGGGCCATGGCGAGGGCGCCGGTCACCGCCGTCATCGCGCGCTCGCCACCGGCGGGGCGCAAGACCACGGGCTCACCGAGGCCCGCCGCCACGAGACCGATCCGGCCGCCATCCCCGACGATGCGCCATCCGAGCAGGACCAGCGCCTCGGCCGCCGCCACCGAGCGCAGGGCGCGGCGCGTGCCGAACAGCATCGAGGGTCGGAAATCCACCAGCAGCACCACGGCGCGGTCGCGCTCGTCGTGATGGGTGCGGACGTGCAGGATGCCGGTGCGGGCGGTGGCGTTGCGGTCGATGTGGCGGCGGTCGTCGCCCTCCGACCACAGCCGCACGTCGTCGGGTTCCGAGCCGCGCCCGCGCCGGCGGGTGACGATGCCGCCCGGCAGGCCGGCGAGGGTGCGGGTGCCCGGTGCGGTGCCGCGCCGGGCGAGGTGGCGCAGGCCCATCAGCACCTCCCCGGAGAGGTGGATGCCGGGCAACAGCGTCGGATCGGTCGCTGGAACGGAGGACGACGCCATGGTGGGGCTCAGAGCGCCCGGACCCGCTGGACGAGACCGGAGACGATGCCGCGCGCCGTCTGCCCCTCGGCGGCGGCCCGCCAGGTGAGGCCGATGCGGTGGGCGAGCGCGTCGGCGGCGAGATCGGCGATATCCTCGGGGATCACATGGTCGCGGCCCCGGAGATAGGCCCGCGCCTTGCCGGCGAGCATTAGCGCCAGGGTGCCGCGCGGCGAGGCCGGGTGCTCGATGGACGCGCGCAGATCGGAGGCTGCCGCGTCGGTGCGGGTGCCGGCCACCAGGCGCACGAGATAGTCCTTGAGGGCCGGCGAGACGTAGACCGACAGCGCGGCGGCGCGGGCGGCGCGGACCTCGTCGACGCTGAGCTGCACCGCCATCGCCTCGGCATGGTGGTTCAGTTCGCCCTCGACGAGATCGAGGATGCGGCGCTCGGCGGCCTCGTCGGGCATCTCCACCACCACGTGGAGCAGGAAGCGGTCGAGCTGCGCTTCCGGCAGCGGGAAGGTGCCCGCATGCTCGATGGGGTTCTGCGTCGCCACCACCATGAAGGGGTCGGGCAGGGCGTGGGTGTGGCCCGAGACGGTGATCTGGCTCTCGGCCATCGCCTCGAGCAGCGCCGACTGCACCTTGGGCGGCGCGCGGTTCACCTCGTCGACGAGGACGAGGGAGTGGAACAGCGGGCCGGGCAGGAATTCGAAGTCGCCGGCATCCTGGCGCCACACCGTGGTGCCGGTGAGATCGGCCGGCATCAGGTCGGGGGTGCACTGGATGCGGGCGAAGCTCCCGTCGAGCCCGTCCGACAGGCGCTTGACCGCACGGGTCTTGGCGAGGCCGGGCGCGCCCTCGATCAGCAGGTGGCCGCCGGTGAGCAGGCCGATCAGCAGGCGCTCCACCAGCGCATCGGCACCGATGAGGCCGTGCAGCAGGCCGTCGCGCAAGGCGAAGATACGCGCGCGCAGGGCTTCGTCGGATGGCGGAACGCTCGTCGTGACGGGACGTGCGGCCAGGGTCGCTCCACTCATGCGCACAGGGCTCCTGAGGAGGGGCAAAGGTCGGCGGCCGACCGGCCCATCCAGGCCGGACCTTCGGCAGCGACGATGTCCTGCAACATGCGCGTGTCCTTCCGGGGCGGGCTCTTAAGGGACCCACATCCGTTCCGGTGTGCCCGCTGCCCGGGGCACCCGTCAATCCCGATTGCGCACCATCGAAGGCGGTCGGGCAATTTGCCCTCGCTCGCGCGTTGACCTTCGCCAAACGGGGCCGCGCGGGACTCGACCTCGGCCTGATGCGGAGTCAGCCTCGTGACCACGGACCTCTTTCCCGGTTTCAGCGCCCACTGGATCGACGTGCCGGCCGGCCGCTTCTTCGTCCGTGCCGGCGGCCCCGAGGGGGCGCCGCCGCTCCTCCTGCTCCACGGTTTCCCGCAGACCCATGCCTGCTGGCATCGGATCGCCCCGGCGCTCGCCCGCACCCACCGCGTGGTCTGCCTCGACCTCAAGGGCTATGGCTGGTCGGCGGCGCCGGCGAGCGATCCCCGCCACGAGACCTACGCCAAGCGCACCCTTGGGCAGGACGTCGTGGCGGTGATGGAGCATCTCGGCCACGTGCATTTCAGTCTCGTCGGGCACGATCGCGGGGGCAGGGTCGGCTATCGTCTGGCCCTCGACGAACCGGGCCGGATCGCGCGGCTCGCCCTCCTCGACATCCTTCCCACCCTCGTCCAGTGGGAGCGGATCGAGGCCTCGGGCAAACACTCGCACTGGGATTTCCTCGCCCGGCCGGCTCCGGAACCCGAGACCGTGATCGGGCGCAATCCCACCGGCTATCACGAAGGGCTCCTGCGCGACTGGAGCAATGATGCGTCGCTGGCCGCCTTCGCCCCCGGCGCCCTCCATCTCTACCGTCAGAGCTGGGCCGTGCCCGAGCGCATCCATGCCGCCTGCGAGGATTACCGGGCCGGGGCGACCCGCGACCGCGAGGCGGATCTGGCCGATCTCGCGCACGGACGCATCCTCGCCTGCCCGACGCTGATCCTGGCCGGCGACGGCTATCTCGACCGCAGCGCCGAAACCCCGCTCGCCGCCTGGCAGCGCACCTTCGCCCCCGGGGCCGTGGCGGCGGACCTGATCTCCGGCCACTTCCTGGCGGAGGAGAACCCGCAAGGGACGCTGGACGCCCTGCGCGGCTTCCTCGCCGGATAGCGGGGCTGTCACGGTTCCGTCACGCGGGACCGCGATTGAAGCGCTCATGAGCGCGTTCACGCCCCTTCCCGAATTCGTCAATTCCGCGATCAGCCTGATCGTCGCCTTCGGGCTCGGCACCCTGATCGGGGCGGAGCGACAGTATCGCCAGCGCACCGCCGGCCTGCGCACCAACGTCCTGGTGGCGGTGGGCGCCTCGGCCTTCGTCGATCTCGGCATGCGGCTGGAAGGGTCGCGCGGGGCGGTGAGTACCGTGGCCTACGTGATCTCGGGCGTCGGCTTCCTCGGGGCCGGCGTGATCATGAAGAAGGGCATGAACGTGCGCGGCCTCAACACCGCCGCGACCCTGTGGTGCTCCGCCGCCGTCGGCGCCTTCGCGGGCGCCGACTTCCCGCTGGAGGCGGCCTTCGTCACCGCCGCGGTGCTGGCCGGCAACACCCTGCTGCGGCCCCTGGTCAACGCCATCAACCGGGCGCCCATCGACGAGAGTCAGACCGAGGCGACCTACGAGGTCCAGGTGACGGTGCAGGCCGACGAGGCCGGTCCGGCCCGCGACCTCCTGGTGGAGCGGCTGGAGGCGGCGAACTACCCGGTCGGCGGAATCGAGGTGGTGGAACGCGGCGAGGACACCGTCGAGGTGGTGGCGACCCTGGTGGCCACGGCGGTGGAATCGGCGGAACTCGACGCGGTGGTGTCAGCCCTGGCGCGCGCGCCGAGCGTCGTCCACGCCACGTGGTCGGTGCAGACCGCCGACTGATCGCACCGGCCGCCGGCTTCAAGTCTGTCGACGTGATCTCCGTGCGCCCGCGCACGCCGGGCGCAGCTCGCCGCATTGCCGCATGGCACCCACCGCCCGACCTTCCGACGCACAGGGATCGGGCATCGGCCTCCGGCCGTCCCCGATCCCGTCCGTGAGGATTCAACACCATGGCAGACCAGAAGAACACGCTCATTGTCGGGGCTTCGCGCGGCCTCGGGCTCGGCCTCGTCGAGACCTTCCTGAAGCGCGGCTGGCGGGTCACCGCCACAGAGCGCTCGCCGTCGCAGGGCCTCGCGGCCCTGGCGTCGCCGGCGCTCACCGTCGCGACCGCCGACATCGACGACGATGCCGCGGTGGCCGCCCTGCATCAGCGCCTGTCCGGGCAGAGCTTCGACCTGATCTTCGTGGTGGCCGGCGTCGCGACGCAGGCCCACGAGCCGCTCCATGCGGTGCCCCGCGACGTCGCCGCCCAGGTCTATCTCACCAATGCGATCAGCCCGGTGCGCTTTGCCGAAGCGTTCCTCGACCGGCTCTCTCAGAACGGGCTCGTCGCCTTCATGAGCTCGATCCTCGGCAGCGTCGGCCTCAACGAGGCGGGCGGCTGGGAGAACTACCGGGCGAGCAAGGCAGCCCTCAACACCCTCGCCCGCAGCTTCGAGATTCGCCACCGCGAGGCGGGCTTCGGCGTGGTGCTGATGCATCCGGGCTGGGTCCGCACCGAGATGGGCGGGGCCGACGCCGATATCGACGTGCCCACCAGCGTCACCGGCATGACCGACGTGCTCGAAGGCCATCTCGGCCAGACCGGGTGTGTCTATGTCGACTACACCGGCAAGACGCTGGACTGGTAGAGAACGCCGGCGCTTCGACCGCTCCGTGATTCGGGGCGGTCGCGGTTCCTATCGTCCGATCGGCGGACGGCCGCGGCGTTCCACGATGACGGGTGGGCGGGTGCGGCGCTCGACGATCACCGTGCGGGGCGCCCGGTTCGGGCTGCCCGCACTCAAGATGTGCTCCGGCGTGCGGTCCGGCTTGGCCTTGGCGGCGGCCAGCACGTGCGGCCGGACCTCGTCGGCCGGCAGGCCGATCAGACCGGCCGCGATCTCCACCTGATGCTCGATTTCGTCGGCGAGATCCTGGGCGGCGGCCACCGCCTCCGAGATCGTCGGCGGCTCCCGGCGCACCCGGATCGGCGGGAGATCCTGGAAGGATTTCGGAATCTTCTTCACGACAGGGCTCGCGCTGGGCATCCCACCACCATACTCCGCCGTTGTGCTTTGTGCAGTGCATCAATTGCGGGCGTCGGTTGCGTCGCGCGCAGTGCGCGGGAGCAGGTCTTGGCCGATCGCAGCGGGTGGACTCGAAGCAATCGGCAGGCCGCAGGGCGACCCCGATCGGTGATGCGTCAGAATACCACGCAATTGCGGCCCGGGGGCGGAGAGCGGATAGTCCGGCCATGCTCGCAGATCTGCTCGACATCACCGATCCACGCCTGATTCCGGCGCGTCCCGATCTCGCCGACATCCGGTTGCGTGGCCGGGTCGCAGCCGACCGCTACGTCGTCGGCGAGGCGCGCCGGGTCGTAGTGCCGTCGGCGCCGTTGCGCCGGTCGCCGCGCTTCGATGCCGGCCTCGACACCGAGGCGGTGATGGGCGACGCGGTGACCCTCTACGACGCCGAGGAAGGCTTCGCCTATGTCCGGCTCGGCCATGACGGCTATGTCGGGTACTTGGAAGAAGCGGCTCTCGGCCCGGCCGACCCGGCGCCCAGTCACCGCGTCACGGCTCTGCGCACCTTTCTCTATCCGGGCCCCGACTTGAAGCAGCCCGCCACCGGGTATCTGACCCTCGGCGCCCGCATCGCCGTGGTCTCGGAGACGGGGGAATATCTGCGCCTCCCCACCGGCGAGTGGGTCTTTGCCGGCCATTGCGCCGGGCTCGACGTCGTGGCGCCCGATTTCGCCGGCACTGCCGAACGCCTCGTCGGCACCCCGTATCTCTGGGGCGGACGCACGAGCCTCGGCCTCGATTGCTCGGGTCTGGTGCAGCTCTGCCTCGCGGTTGCGGGGATTTCCGCACCGCGCGACGCCGACCAGCAGGAGCGGGGGCTGGGGGACGCGGTGCCACCGAACCGCGTCCCCCTCGTCCGCGGCGACCTGGTGTTCTGGCGCGGGCATGTCGGCCTGATGCTCGATGCCACGCGGCTCATCCACGCCAACGGCTTCCACATGGCGGTGGCGGTGGAACCCCTGGAGGCGGCGGTCGCCCGGATCCTGGAAAAGAGCTACGGCCCGGTGACCGGAATCCGGCGGATCACCCCTTCAGCCGCGTCTTGATCCGGAAGATCAATCCGTCGCGGACGTCGCGGTAGCCGTCGAGGCGCTGCTCGCGGGTGCCGTCTTGATTCACGGTCGGGTCGGGGGTCGGCCAATACTCGACCTCCACCGCGTTGGAGCGCGTCAGTTCGAGCGCGGCGTGGTGGGCTTCGGGCGCCAGGGTGATGATGAGGTCGAAATTCAGCCCCTCCCATTCCTCGAGCTGCGCGAGGGTCCGCGGCTTGTGGCGCGAGGCGTCGATGCCGATCTCGTCGAGGGCCGCCACCATGAACGGATCGGCGGGTTCGCCGAGGCGAACGCCGGCCGACTGCACGTAGATCGATTTTCCGAAATAATGGCGTGCGATCGCCTCGGCCGCCAGCGAGCGTACGGCGTTGAAGTTGCACATGAACAGGGCCGACTGAACACGCTTCTTCTTCGTCGGGCCGGCCTCGTCCGCCATCCGGGTCTGCCCTCGGGCTCGTTGGGAACGCCGGTCAGGCCTTCCAGTGCAGGGCGAAGACCAGCGTGAACAGGCGGCGGGCGGTGTCGTGGTCGAGGTCGACCTTGCCTTCCAGACGCTGGCGCAAGGTTTCCGAAGCCTCGTTGTGCAGCCCGCGCCGGCCCATGTCGATGGCCTCGATCTGGGTGGGCGAGGCCGTCTTGATGGCGTTGTAGTAGCTCTCGCAGATCATCTCGTAATCGCGGATCACCCGGCGGAACGGGGTCAGCGACAGGAGGTGGGTCATCACCGGATCGCCACCCTCGCGGGCGATCGCGAAGGAGAGCTTGTTCTCCACGAGCCCGAGCGTGAGCGTGAACGGCCCCTCGCGTCCGGGGATCGAGAAGCTGTTGTCCTCCAGGATGTCGAAGATCGCGATGGCGCGCTCGTGCTCCTGGTCCGGATTGCCCCGGCCGATCGAATCCTCGTCCAGCGTCACCGCCGCGAGCCGGTTCGGGCCCTTCTCCACAGCCGCCATCATGCCCTCACAGATTCAGGCGAATCGCCACGGAGCGGGCGTGACCTTCGAGGCCCTCCGACCGTCCGAGCACGATGGCCGCAGGGCCCAGCGCCCGCAGCGCCGCCGGATCGCAGCGCAGGATCGTGGTCCGTTTCATGAAATCGAGCACGCCGAGGCCGGACGAGAACCGCGCCGAGCGCGCCGTCGGCAGGACGTGGTTGGGGCCGCCGACATAGTCGCCGATGGCCTCGGGCGTATGCGAGCCGAGGAAGATCGCCCCGGCATTGCGGACCTTGGCGGCCAGCGCCTCGGCATCCGCCGTCTCGATCTCGAGATGCTCGGGGGCGAGCCGGTCGACCAGCGGCACCGCCTCGTCGAAATTCCGCACCACGATGATCGCACCGTAGTCGCGCCAGCTCGCCCGGGCGATTTTTTCACGGGGCAGGGTGGTCAGTGCGCGCTCCACGGCCGCCTCCACCGCCGCGGCGAGTTCGGCCGAATCGGTGATCAGGATCGCTTGCGCCGCCACGTCGTGCTCGGCCTGGGCCAGCAGGTCGGCGGCGACCCAATCCGGATTGGCGTGGGAATCGGCCAGGATCAGCACCTCGGACGGGCCGGCGATCATGTCGATGCCGACCTGTCCGAACACCCGGCGCTTGGCCGCCGCCACCCAGGCATTGCCCGGCCCGACGATCTTGGCCACGGGGGCGATGGTGTCGGTTCCGTAGGCGAGGGCCGCCACCGCCTGTGCGCCGCCGACGCGGTAGATCTCGTGGACGCCGGCGAGATCGGCGGCGGCGAGCACCAGCGGGTTCATCTTACCCTCCGGCATCGGCACCACCATGACGACGCGCGGCACGCCGGCCACGCGGGCCGGGATCGCGTTCATCAGCACCGAGGACGGGTAGCTCGCGGTTCCGCCGGGCACGTAGAGGCCTACCGATTCGAGGCCGGTCCAGCGCCACCCGCTGGTGACCCCGAGCGCGTCGGTGGCGCTGTGGTCGCCCGGCACCTGGGCCGCATGAAAGGTCTCGATCCGGGCGGCGGCGAAGCGCAGAGCCTCCAGCGCTTCGGCCGGGCAATCGGCGATGGCGGCCGCGATCTCGGCCGCACTCACCCGCAGGGAATCCACCGTGAAACCGGCATCGACCCGGTCGAACCGGCGGGTGTAGTCGACGAGGGCGGCGTCGCCGCCTGCGATCACCCCCGCGATGATCGCCCGCACGGTCTCGTCGACATCCTCCGAGATTTCGCGTTTCACCGTGAGCAGATGCGCGAAGCTTTGGGCGAAATCGGCGTCGCGGCTGTCCAGGTTGACCATCAGGAACGTCCCTCGACGGCGGCACGGCCGGCCGCCACGGCGTCGTGATCCGGGCGGCCCTCCACCTCCCAGACCGGCCCGAGGTCCTTCAGCCGCACCTCGATGCATTCGAGGTCGAGCTGGATCGCCGCATTGCCGGCAAAGACCAGGGTGGCGGTGCCGGACGGCGCCTCGGTGGGCGCGAAGGTGACGGCGAGGAGGTTCAGGGGCGTGTCCGAAGCGACGCCCGGCACGATCCCGCGGGTGCGGACCCCGAGCACCCGCTCGAAATGCACCCCGGTCAGACGCCGCCGCGGGGGGGCTCCCGCCTCCGCCGACCAGTCGAACCGCCGCGCCACCAGCACGAAGCGATGGCTGTCGGCGAGGTAGGCCAGATCGTCGGCCTTCAGGATCGCGTCCTGGAGATGGGCCGAGACGATAGCGAGGTCTTCGGCATCGAGGGCGGCGAGCTTGAGAAGCTCCATGATGGGGGTGTCGCGCTCTTGTTCGGGACGCCGGTCTGGCTTGCACCGGGGTTTGGAAAACGGGTGCGTGCGTTAGGTAGCGAGGCCGTTGGTCCACGGCAACCGCCGCACCGTGATCGGCACCGTCACGATCCGCCGATCTGCCGCACGGTTCAGGTCGAGTTTCGGTTCTCTTGCGCGTTGAAGCCCCGGACCGGTTCCGGCAAGGAGTTGCGGCAGTCGCGTGGTGTGTCGGACCGGCCTCAGGCGGCGTTCATCGGGCGCACCTTATGCCCGTGTTCATACCCGACGCAGTCATGGTGGTCGGCACGATGTCTGGTGGTCGGCACGATGTTTGGGAAAGAGGATAGAACGGTGAAGCGCATCATCCTGGCGATCGCGGCGGCCGCGACGATCGGCACCGGCCTCGGCGCCTTCGAGGCCAAGGCTCAGTATTACGGCGGCGGCGACTACGATCGGCCGCGGCGCGAGCGTGGCTACGACGAGGACCGCTACGAGCGGCGCCGCTACGACGAGGATCGCTACGATCGGCGCCCGCGGGGCGGACGCGGCGGCAGCATCTGCGTCACCGCGCGCGGCAACTGCGTCACCCGGCCCGCGCCCTACAATGCGCCGTGCGGCTGCGAGATTCCCGGCTTCGGCTTCAAGCGCGGCGCCGTCGGCGGCTGACAATCTGCGCGCCGGCCTGTCGGGCCGGCGCGCGTGGTCTCACGAGCGGACGCGGGTGATCTCGGCGCCGCATCGCGCCAATTTCGCCTCGAGCGCCTCGAAGCCGCGGTCGAGATGGTAGACCCGGTTGATGCTGGTCTCGCCCTCTGCCGCCAAGCCGGCGATGACGAGGGAGACCGAGGCGCGCAGATCGGTGGCCATCACCGGTGCGCCCTTGAGCCGCTCGACGCCTTCGACCACCGCCAGATCGCCTTCGAGCCGGATCTTGGCGCCGAGGCGGGCCAGTTCCTGCACATGCATGAAGCGGTTCTCGAAGATCGTCTCGCGGATGTGCGACTGGCCCTTGGCCAGGGTCATCAGCGCCATGAACTGCGCCTGCAGGTCGGTGGGAAAGCCCGGGAACGGGTCGGTGGTGACATCGACCGCGGCGATGCCGCCGCCGTTGCGGCGGATGCGGATCGTATCGGTGCCCACCGTGATTTCGGCGCCCGTGGTCGACAGGATGTCGAGGGCCGAATGCAGCAGGTCGGCGCGGGTGTTCTCCAGGGTCACGTCGCCGCCGGTCATCGCCACCGCCATGGCGTAGGTGCCGGTCTCGATCCGGTCGGGCAGGACGTCGTGACGGGCGCCGTGCAGGCGCGAGACGCCCTCGACGACGATGCGCGGGGTGCCGGCTCCCTCGATCCGCGCGCCCATCTTGGTGAGGCAGGCAGCCAGATCCACCACCTCCGGCTCGCGGGCGGCGTTCTCGATCAGGGTCGAGCCATTGGCGAGGGCCGCCGCCATCAGGGCCACGTGGGTACCGCCCACGGTGACCTTGGGGAAGTGGATCTCGCCGCCGCGCAGGCCGTTCTTGGCGCGGGCGACCACGTAGCCGCCGTCGATCTCGATGGTGGCGCCGAGCTTCTCGAGGGCCATCAGCAGCAGGTCGACCGGGCGCGTGCCGATGGCGCAGCCGCCCGGCATCGAGACGCGGGCCTCGCCGAAGCGCGCCAGCAGCGGCGCGATCACCCAGAAGCTCGCCCGCATGATCGAGACGAGTTCGTAGGGCGCCGTGGTGTCGATGACGTTCGAGGCGGTGAGCCGGATGGTCTGGCCGGTCTCGGTGGTCTGGCCGGGGCGCTTGCCCACCACCATGTGGTCGACGCCGTGGTTGCCGAGGATGCGCAGCAGCGCGTTGATGTCGGCGAGCCGCGGCACGTTGCCGAGCTCGAGGGTCTCGCCGGTCATCAGGCTGGCGATCATCAGGGGCAGGGCGGCGTTCTTGGCGCCCGAGATCGGGATGACGCCATGGAGCGGCCTGCCGCCGATGATGTTGATGCGGTCCATCGTCTTAACCTTGCCCTGGTGCCGCACCGCCCGAGGACGCAGCGCCGATGTCGTTTACGGAAAGTCGCGGAGGCGCGTGGCGCGCCCGCAGCGCACTTGCGGTCCGCCTATACGGCAGTTTTGTCCGAAAGAGGATCGCGATAGCCGGCTCACACCGGACCGCCCGTCATTCCGTCCCGGGGCTCTTGCCGTCCGTCCCGGGGCTCTTGCCGTCCGTCCCGGGGCTCTTGCCGTCGTCCCGGCGCTCCTGATCCTGAGAGTGCGGATCGTTGGACGGGACGCCCTTGGCGGGGCCTTCGCCGGCGCGCTCGCGGATCTGGGCCTTGCGCCGCCTCAGGTTGTCCCGCAGCGCCGCCTTGAGGCGCTCGGCACGGGGATCTTTGGCCTTCGTTCCGTCAGTCATGCGTACGCGACCCATCGTCGCCAGGGCCAATTGCCGGCTGTGCGGCACCGTCCGAGAGGGCGCAGAGCAGGAATGCGGTTGTCGACTTGAACCAATTCCAAGTTCGCCTGTATCGTTCATTCGCGCTGGAGGAACCAGCGCAAATACGCGGGTCTCGGTGCCGAAGCCCTTTGCCGAGGCGCGTGCCGCAACCCGACCAACGAGACCGATTGCATCAAGGCCCCCGTCCTCAAGAGAGGGTCTGCATGGAAACGATCCCGCCAAAGGCCGCGATCCCACCGCCGGCCAGTCAGCCCAAGCGTGAAGGACGGATGCCCGTGAACCGGATGCCCGCGACGATCAAGATTGCCGAGACCGATGCCGCCCCCCACAAGCCGGGGCTCGGTCGTGCGGCCTACGAATCCCATTTCCGCACCGCCCTCGACCGCCTGCATGGCGAGCGCCGCTACCGCGTCTTCGCCGATATCGAGCGCATCGCTGGCCGCTTCCCGATCGCGCATTGGCGCAAGCCCGACGGCGGCACCTCCGAGATCACCGTGTGGTGTTCGAACGATTACCTCGGCATGGGCCAGCACCCCGACGTCGTGAACGCCATGACCCAGACCGCGATGCGCTGCGGTGTCGGCGCGGGCGGCACTCGCAACATCGCCGGCAACAACTCGCCCCTGGTCGATCTGGAGCGCGAACTCGCCGACCTGCACGGCAAGGAGGCGGGCCTCGTCTTCACCTCGGGCTACGTCTCGAACCAGGCCGGCATCTCGACCATCGCCAAGCTGATCCCGAACTGTCTCATCCTGTCGGATGCCTTCAACCACAACTCGATGATCGAGGGCGTGCGTCATTCGGGCTGCGAGAAGCGCATCTTTCGCCACAACGACCTCGCCCACCTCGAGGAGCTGCTGATCGCGGCGGGCGATCGCCCGAAGCTGATCGCCTTCGAGAGCGTCTATTCCATGGATGGGGACGTTTCCGACATCGGCGCGATCTGCGATCTCGCCGATCGCTACGGCGCCATGACCTATCTCGACGAGGTCCATGCGGTCGGCCTCTACGGCCCGCGCGGCGGCGGCATCAGCGAGCGCGACGGGGTGATGCACCGGGTCGACGTGATCGAGGGCACGCTGGCCAAGGGCTTCGGCTGCGTCGGCGGCTACATCACCGGCACCAGCGTCCTGTGCGACGCGGTCCGCAGCCACGCCCCGGGATTCATCTTCACCACTGCGCTGCCCCCGGCCATCGCCGCGGCCGCCCGCGCCTCGGTCCGCTACCTCAAGCGCTCGGCGGTGGAGCGCGAGGCGCATCAGCGCCAGGCCGCGCGCACCAAGGTGGCGCTGGAGGCCGCCGGCCTGCCGGTACTCCACACCGAGACCCATATCGTGCCGGTGATGGTGGGCGATGCCGAGCTGTGCAAGGCGGCGGCCGACCACCTGCTCGAGCATCACGGCATCTACATCCAGCCGATCAACTACCCCACCGTGCCGCGCGGCACCGAGCGCCTGCGCATCACCCCGTCGCCGTTCCACGACGACGCCAAGATCGCCAAGCTGACCGCAGCGCTGGCCGAGACCTGGGACACCCTCGACCTGCCGCGCGCCGGCACCGTGTTCGTCGAGGCCGCCGAATAGCCCCTCAGTTCAGGCGCCAGATCGCGGCCGTCAGAACGGTCGCGAAACCGACCCAGGCGGCGTAGGGCACCAGCAGCCACGCTGCCGCGCGGTCGAAGCGCCAGGACAGGCGGATCGTCCACAGGATCATCACGAACATCGCCGCCGAGACGATCACGGCGGGGCCCATCGCGTGGGCCGCAAAGAAGGTCGGCGTCCAGGCCGCGTTGAGCGCGAGCTGCACCGCGAAGGCGGCCAGGGCGAGCCACCAGCCCTGCCGGCTCGGCCCGGAGCGGGGGAGCGCGCCGAGCAGCCGCCAGGCCGAGAGCGCGATCATCGCGTAGAGGAGCGTCCAGGCCACCGGAAAGGCCCAGTTCGGCGGGTTGAAGGCCGGCTTGGTCAGGCCCGCGTACCACCCGCCGATATTCGCCCCGGTCGCCAGCGAGGCGAGGAAGGCCGTGAGCGCTACCGGCAGGATCGCGGCCGCGAGACGGCCCGGGACCGGCAGGACGGTCTTCTCGGGGACAGGGGTGGCGAATGTCATGGGTCTGTCGAAATCCTCGGTCTGTTGAAATCGTGGGCGGGCGCGGGCGCTTTTCGGAAAGCGAATGCTCTTTGGAAAGCGAATGCTCTTCGGAGACATTGCGATCCTTACCTTAAGGCTCGGTCCGCAGAACGCCGACCTCACGAGGACGTGTAATCCGTATGACAGACGAGACCCCCGACGCGTTCCAGCCCAGAAGCCTCGCGGCACAGGCGATGGGGCGGATCGATCCGGTGACGAAGGCGGTGGTCGCCCCGCTCCACGTCTCGACGACGTTCCTGCGCGATCCCGACAACGGCTATGCCTCGGGCTATTCCTACGCCCGGCCGGACAACGCCACCGTGCGCGAGGCCGAATCGGTGATCGCGATGCTGGAGGCGGCGGGGGCCGGCGCCCTGCTGTTCGGCTCCGGCATGGCGGCGGCCACCGCCGTCTTTTCGGCGCTGGAGCCCGGCGACCACGTGGTGGCGCCCCATGTCATGTATTGGGCCCTGCGCCGCTGGCTGCAGACCGAGATGCCGCGCCGCGGCGTCGCCCTCGATTTCGTCGCCATGGACGATCTGCCCGCCTTGCGCGCCGCGATGCGGCCGGGCGTCACCAGGCTCGTCTGGATCGAGACCCCCGGCAACCCGCTCTGGACCATCACCGACATCGCCGCCGCCGCCGAGATCGCGCATGCGGCCGGTGCGCGGCTGGCGGTGGATTCCACCGCCGCGTCCCCGGTTCACACCCGGCCCCTGACCCTCGGGGCCGACATCGTGATGCATTCGGCCACCAAGATCCTCAACGGCCATTCCGATGTGGTCGCCGGAGTGCTGGCCGGCGCCGTACAGGACGGGTTCTGGGAACGGATCGTCTCCCTGCGCGCAGGCGGGGGCGCGATCCTCGGGCCGTTCGAAGCCTACCTGCTGATGCGCTCGCTGCGGACCCTGCACCTGCGCGCGGCGGCCCAATCGGCAGCGGCCGCCGATCTCGCACGCCGCTTCCAGGCGCATCCTCACGTGGGTTCGGTGCTGTATCCGGGCCTGCCCGACTGTCCCGGCCATGCGGTGGCCGCGCGCCAGATGACCGGCGGCTTCGGCTTCATGCTGTCGATTCGGGTGGCGGCGGGCGAGGCCGCCGCCATCGCCACGGCGGCGCGGGTCAGGCTGTGGAAGCGGGCGACCTCGCTCGGCGGTGTCGAGAGCCTTATCGAACACCGCGCCTCGGTGGAGGGCGCCAACTCGCCCTGCCCGCCCGATCTGCTGCGGCTCTCCGTCGGTATCGAGGACGTGGACGACCTGTTTCGCGATCTCGATAGGGCCCTGCGCGACGCCACCGCATGATTTTCGCACGACGAACGGGGCAAAGCGCCGTTGTTCGCGTTGTCGGCACGAGCCTCTCGATTTGGCACGCCTTAGACTTGGCACGCCCTGGACCTGGAAAGACCCGTCATGACCGATCGCACGCCCCTCCTCGCCGGGGCCTTCGCCCTCATGATGCTGGTCGCCCCCGCTCTGGGCGCCGAGGGTCCGCCGGACCTCGACATCGCCAGGACCTGCCAATCGGCGGCCTCGGCCAGCGTCAGCGACACCGCGAGCCAGGACGGCTGTCTGCGTTCGGAGCGCGCCGCGCATGACGAGGTCAAGCGCCGCTGGGGCGAATTCACTCCGGCCGCCAAGAGCCAGTGCGAGAAGCAGTTCGAGGCCGGAGGCTTCCCGTCCTACGTGGAGATGGTGACCTGCCTGGAACTCGCAAGCGGCACCGGCCTGCCGCGGCAATCGGGGGATCGCACGAGCCCACAGACCCCGAGCAGCGTCACCAAGGAGCCGAGCCCGGCCCAGCGCACCAACCCAATCGATGTGCTGAACAAGCCGTAGCCACGAGACGCAGACGTTGCGTGCCTCAGGACGCCGAGGCCTCGTCGGCGATCCAGGCGACGGGTGCGCCCGGGGGCCGTGACCGCGCCCGGGCGGCATCGGAGGTGCCGCCGCCCCGGCTCTGGGCGAGGTCGACGAGTTCCAGGGCGCGGTCGGTGTCGTCCGAGGTGAGGAACAGGCCGCGCGCCTGGGCGGCCCGGCCGAGATCGCTGCGGCTGGTGATCACGCTCTGGGCGGGGCTCGACAGCAGCCCGAGGGCCACCGGCGCCATCCACACAGCGAGCCAGGGGTCGCCCGCATAGGCGAGGAGGCCGGCGAGCAGCGCGCCCGCCACGAGGGTATCGACCTGAAGCCGGCAAGCCTCGCGCCACGACACCTTGCGGTCGTCGCGCACCTGCGAATCCCAACGCACCACCCGTCCGACGAAGGTGGTGGCGACGGCACCGGCCGCGAACAGCGTCATCACCGGCCACAGCAGCACCCAGACCACCTGTTCGAGGGCGGCGCTCTTCAGGAGCGCTCCGGTTCCGCCGAAGGCCGCGCGGCGCTCCGACGAGGCGAGGACATGGCCGAGGCTGAGGAGTTTCGGCAGCGCCAGCACCGTGACGACGAGAGCGGCCAGCGCATGGGCGGCGGCGCCCGAACCCGTGAGCCCATAGGCGAGCAGCCCGAGATCGCCGGTGCCGGCAGCCTGGATCGTGGCCAGCGCCAGGAATGCCACCCAGAGCGGGCAGGCCATGTAGGACAGGATGCCGACCGCCAGATGCCAGCGGCTGGCGGCCTTCAGGCCGGGCATCGGCACCACCCGCAGGTGCTGCATGTTGCCCTGGCACCAGCGCCGTTCGCGCCCGAGCAGGTCGACGAGGTTCGTCGGCATCTCCTCCCAGGTGCCGCCCATCTCCGGCAGAAGGCAGACCTCCCAGCCAGCGCGGCGCAGCAAGGCGCCTTCGACGATGTCGTGGCACAGGATCTCGCCGCCGAGCGGCGCCTTGCCGGGCAGCACGGGAAGCTCCGCATTGTCGGCGAAGGCCGCCACCCGCAGGATGGCGTTGTGGCCCCAGTAGCTTCCGTCCGGCCCCTGCCACGTCTCCAGGCACCGGATCGACAGCGGCGCGTAGAGGCGCACGGCGAATTGCTGGATGCGGGCGAACAGGGTGTCGCGGCCGGTGGCGTAGCTGACGGTCTGGATCAGGCCGACCTTGGGGCTTTCCTCCATCAGCCGGGCCAGGCGGCGCATGGCGGAGCCGGTCATCAGGCTGTCGGCGTCGAGCACGATCATGAAGTCGTACGCGGTGCCGTAGGTCTTGCAGAACTCGGCGATGTTGCCGGCCTTGCGCCCGGCATTGTCCTGGCGCCGGCGGTAGCGCAGACGCGGCAAGCCGGGGCCGTTCTGCCGGGCCCAGGCTTCGATGCGGGCGAATTCGTGCTCCTCCATCGCCGCGATGGCGCCGTTACGGGTGTCGGAGAGGACGAAGAGGTCGATGTCCGAGCCGTCGCCGCCGCCGCGCTGGAGCGAGCGGGCCATGACGCGCAGAGCGGAAAAGACCGCCACCGCATCCTCGGCGTGGATCGCCACCACTGCGGCCGTCCGACTGAGGCCGGAGGCCGTGGCCGGTACGCGCGCCGAGCGGATTTCGAGAGCGGATTTCGCCCGGTCACCGAACCGGACGGCGAGTAGGCCGTAGACGTATTGCCAGGCCACGAACGCTTGCCAGGCCATCACCAGGCCGAACAGGACGAGGACGCTCCAGCCCAGGGGCCCGGTCGGCCGGCCATAGGCCATCACCGCCAGGGCGGCGATGGCGGCGGCGATGGCCAAGGGCGGCAGCGCCAGCATCAGCCGGCGGCCGAGCAGGGATCGCTCCGGGCTCGATCGCATTTCGGACGGACCCGCGCCGGAAGGGATTTCGACCGCCGGGGCGTCGTGCAACAACCGTTGTGACATGGGGCGTGTGACACTCGAGCGTAGCGGGACACCGAGGCCCGATTGCGAAAAGGCAACCGATGAGCGACGGCGACGGTCTCGATGGATCCGGAGGAACCGGCCCCATCTCGCGGCGGACGGCCCTGCAAGCCACGATGGGCGCGACTGCGGGCATGCTGATGCCTAGTCTCGTCGACCTGAATACCGCCCGAACGATGGCTGCGGACACCGTTTCCGGTGCGGCGATGACCTTTGCCGGCGTGGTCGCGCAGGCGAAGGCACTGGCGGCAAGCCCGTATCGTCCGCATGACGACGATCTGCCGGCGCCGCTCGCCGCCCTCAGCTACGACGCCTACCGGGCGATCACCTTCCGTCCACAGGCGAGCCCCCGCCTCGGGGAGCATTTCTCGGCGCAGCTGTTCCATCGCGGCTTCCTTCAGCGCAAGCGCGTCGACCTCTACCTCCAACCCCCGGAAGGCCCCCCGCGCCGGATCGCCTACGGCTCGGACCTGTTCGACCTCGGGCCGACGCTGCAGGGACAGACCTTCGCCCCGGATCTCGGCTTTGCCGGCTTCCGGGTGCACTACGGATTCGATGATACGAAGCCGGCTATCCAGGAAGAATTCCTGGTCTTCCTCGGCGCGTCCTATTTCCGCTTGCGGGGCAACGGCCAGGAATACGGCCTGTCGGCGCGTGGCGCCGCGATCCGCACCGGTGGCCCGGGCGCCGAGGAGTTTCCGGACTTCACGGCGTTCTGGATCTGTGAGCCCCATGCCGACGCGCGGACCCTGACCGTGCTGGCACTGCTCGATTCGCCGAGCCTCACCGGCGCGTATCGCTTCGCGATCACGCCGGGCGATCCGTCGGTCATGGCGGTGGAGGCCACTCTGTGTTCGCGCCAGGCGATTGCGCGGCTCGGGCTCGCACCGCTGACCAGCATGTTCCTGCACGGGCAGAACGGGCCGGGCGCGCGACAGGCCGAGCCGTTCGACGATGTCCGGCCCCAGGTCCACGATTCCGATGGGCTGAGCATCGCCACCCGCGGTGACAAGCTATGGCGCCCCCTCGTCAACGGACGGGCGCAGCCGCAGGTCTCGGCCTTCGGCGTCGATCCGCTGGAGGGATTCGGGCTGCTGCAGCGCGAACGAAACTTTGCCGCCTATCTCGACGTGCAGGCTCGGCATGAAGCCCGGCCCGGCTTATGGGTCACGCCGGAGGCGGGTTTCGGCGTGGGTGCGGTCCAGCTCTTCGAGATTCCGTCGCGCGAAGAATACATGGACAACATCGTGGCGGCCTTCGTACCGGCCACGCCGGTCGCGGCCGGGGCGGAACTGGCTCTGCGCTACACGCTGACCACGGTAGGGGCCGAGCCGGTCCCGGTGATGCCGGGCGCGTTCGCCCGGGTGGTCTCCACCCGCGTCGGCTCGGCCGAGCGCCTGCGCCCGACCATGCCGCCGCGTCCCGAACGACGCCTCTACGTCGTCGATTTCGAAGGGCCGAGCCTGCCCACCGACCGGAACGCGACGCTCATCGCCGACGTGTCCGCCAGTGCCGGCACGATGGTCGACCCGGTGGTGGAGTTCGTGCCCCAGACCGGCGGCTGGCGCCTCTATGTGGAATGGCGCCCGCCCATGCCGTTGCCGGCCGGAGACACGATCCTGCGCGCCCGCCTGATCCAGAACGGCAAGGCGCTCACCGAGACCTGGGACAGGCCGGCCTGACCGGCGCCGAGATGGGCCGAGGCCGACTCCAGGGACCCGGCGCCGAACCTGCGCGAGCACAGTCCCGGCCTCGATGAGGCCGATCGTTCGGACCATGCCCGGGTGGCACTCTTGGCTCGCATTTGTCTTTTTGCTAGGAGATCGATGACACTATATCGCTGATAAAGCCCGCCAGTAATATTTTTGTAGTCTGTCGTATCAGTATTATAAAATGCCTAATAAATTTAGAGGCGATTTATTTATATGACAAGTCAAGCGACCACAGAATATTGTGTGAAGTAAAATCCGAATAGCGAGCGTAGCGACGATAGGTTGGGAGCACGACGTGCCAGGGAAAATCGGCAAGACGAATACGCTGGAGACGATCTTAGATGAATGACGATCACCAGACGATCAATGTCGCTGAAGGCTGTGCATGTCGGCAAAGCTCCTATGCCGTTTGGTCGAAGGACCGACGCGACAATGACGCTGTCATATCCGCCATGGACTGCGATTTTGCGTTCCACACGGAGGTGGAAGCCAACCCTTGGTGGGAGGTCGATCTCGGATACGCTTATCCGATCGAGCGAATAACGATCTTCAATCGCAAGAGTGGTTTTTTTGATCGCTCGCGCACGTTGTGCATCGAAGTTGCCGAACAGAAGGATCAATGGACGGTCGTCCATTCGGGCTTTACCTACTTTGACTCACGAGATCGGAGTCGTCCATTTGAGAAAGTACTACAAAGCAAAATTCTTGCGCGGTATATTCGTCTTTCTCTGAAAGAGGAAGAGTGTTTGCATCTCTCAAAGGTGCAAGTCCACGTTCTTCGAAAAAACCATACGTTTTGCAAATATTGCCAGACATACGGTCTGAATTACAATCTTCTTACGCATAATCGAAGTATTGGCGGATACAATCTGGAAGAGTATAATATCGGTCAAGATTCCGATCTCAGGATGGTAGGCCTCAGGGTCACGTATTCCGGCAGGCTGGGAAATCTGTTCCACCAGTATCTGCACGCCATACAACTGGCCCTGAGAACGAACATGGAGGTGGTGCAACTGGGGCGGCATGAGTTGTTCGAACTCAAGCAGCCCGTGACGGTGCGCGGCATCACCTTGATGGCGCATGACGACATGCGCCTCAGGGGGACTTTCCTGGCGGGCTCGTATTTCGATTCCGATGACTTTTCTCCGGTCCTCGAGCGCTTCCTGTCGTTCCGGACCGAAGACGAGGTGGAACTCACCGCCTTGGCGCAGGAGTTCATCAGACCGCATTTCCTGTCGACGGAAAATTGCCTGGACGAGAAACGGCCGAATGAAATTACCGTGCACTTTCGCTCCGGCGATATCTTCGAGGGCGACCAGCCCGTCGCCTACGGCTATCGGCAGCCGCCGCTCGCCTATTACAAGCTGTGTATCGAAAATCTCATCCTGCATAAGAAGGCCACGTGCGTTCGCCTCGTCTTCGAAGATCGGGGGAACCCCTGCGTCAATGCCATAGAGAACTACCTGAAAGGTAGGAGCATCCCCTACCGGGTTCAAAATGGATCGTTGAAAGAAGATTTTCTGGCTCTGCTCGATGCACAGCACCTTGTCCTCGGACATGGAACTTTTGCTTACGTCGCCTGTCGCCTGTCAAATCGCATCGAGACGCTTCATTATCTTCACCCGCAGATCGGTGGTCTCTACGAAGCCATCAAGACGATCGATGAGGTCTATTGCGTGCGCGACGGCTCTGGGACGTACATGAAAACGTACGTTCACGGCGAGCCTTTCGATCAGACCCTCGGATGGCGGAACACGCCGGAGCATCGACGCAGGATGATCGAGTTTCCGGCGGAGGACCTCGTCGTCACCCAGGTCAAGTCGGTCTGAGCGCAGTCCGGCCGCGCGGACCGGCGCGATGCCGAGCGACGCCCCTATTCCTGACCGGCGACCCCCTGGTCGTCGCGGGCGCGGTGCAGCAGGAAGATCGAGATCACCATGGTGAGGATCAGCCCGGCCAGCACGCCGAGCTCGATCATCGAGGCCCGAAACAGGATCTCGCGCTCGGGGGTGAGCACACCGTGCATCACCTCCGAGGATTGCAGGGTGATCACCAGCACCCGCCGGATCGAGGCGATGAGCCCGACGATGAGGAACGGCTCGCAGGTGAGTTTGCCCGACCGCATCGAGACCCGGACCGTGTGCAGGATCTCCACCAGCATCAGCAGGAACAGCAGCCGGTCTACGATCTCGAGGAGCTTGGCCGAACCGCCGAGCTCTCGGATCGCCCCGATGAGCAGCCCCGTGGCGTCGATGAGCGCCAGGATCGCCGTCGTGGCGAGAAGGAGCCCGAGGGCGGCATAGACCGCGTGTTCGGTGTGCAGGAACACGAAGGTCGACAATCGGGTCAGGCGCCCTTCGTTGTCGGAATCCTGTGCCATGGTGCGCGGTCCCCCTTCGGCTGGGTACGGTCGGTCGTCGGCAGGACGCGGGCCCCGCCCGGGTCGGATTAGTGAAAGAACGGCAGAACGTGCGGGGCGTACAGCCCGAAGCCCAGCATGGCGATTCCGGCGAGGCCGAGGAACCCACCGGCGAAGACCAGGGCGGCGATGCCGGTGATGACCTCGGCCGAGGCGAGCACGATGCCGATCTGGAAGGCGGCCGAGCCGAACTCGTAGTGGTGGTAGCGGTGCAGGGCGAGATCCCGCACCTCCTGGCTGTGGCGCGCCTTCTCCTGCAGTTCCTTGCGGCCATCGCCCGAGGCGGGATCGGATTCCCAGCGGGCCATGGTCTTGGCCCATTCCGCCCGCTTGGCCTTGATCGCCTCCGCGCTCACGGCATCGGGAGGGATCAGCGCCAGGGTCTCGTCTGCGGTCTTGATGATCGTGCCGCGGATGGTGCGGGCCTGATAATAGGCCCATTGGTTCGAGGATTCGACATTGGCCCCGAGCGCGTCGGTCTGCGCACCCTTGGCCAGGGTCTCGGCGAGGGCGAGGAACAGCGCCAGAACCGAGATCAGCAGCGCGACCCGCTTGTTGGAATTCCCGCTCGACCCGTGACCACCCGACATGCTGACTCCCCCGATTCGACGGCGGCAGTCACACCCGATCGGGGCCGGGGACGCAACAGCGGCAGCCCGGCATGCAGATGGCATGCACATGGAATGCGGCCCGCGGTGGCCCGTCGGAACTGCCGGGGCCGGGCGCGATTCGCCGGCGACTTATCAGGCACGCTTAAAGAAATTATTAAAATCCAGCGTAACCCAGCGTTGACAATGGAGTTGAGTTTCACTTCTCATGTTAGGACGAGAGGTCGCGTTGGGGGCGGCAGTGGGCTCACAGTAATGGCATGGCTATCCTTCAAGAAATTTTCTACCGGAGAGTTGAAGGATGCTGGAGCGCGTTCTGATACTGATAACGGTCGTACTATTTTAAAAGATCAGATACCTCCGACCAATAACAAGTTTGCTGACGCGGAAGATTTGACCCCGATCAACGAAACGCGGGATTTTTCCCTGGATTCCATCGGCCAGCGCAACGAGATCGTACGGTTCCGCGTGTCCGAGATGTCGGACCGCCTCGAGGAGCTGAAGTCGCTCCAGAGCGATTTCTCCGCCATCCTCGAACCCATCATCGCGATCACGGACGAGCTGCCCAAGGCCAAGATCCGCATCTCCGAGGTCGAGACGCTGCTGGCCCTCGAGCAAGCCGGAGCGGCCACCATGCGGCGCGACATCGCCGAGATGACGGGGCGCCTCGCGACGGTGACGAACGACTTCTCCGCCGCCACGATCCAGCTCAATCACCTGGAGACCAGCCTGCAGGAGCGGGACGCGGCGGCCGAGGATCTGCGCCTCACGCTGCGCGACAAGAGCCTGTCGGCCGAGAACCTGGAGCGGCGCCTGTTCTCCGAGACGGAGCAGACCCGTGCGCTCCAGGGCGAAAGCAAGGCCCTGCGCATCGAGGCCAAGTCCCTCGATCAGGCCCTGGCCCGTGCGGAGAGCGAGCTTCAGGACCTGCGCGAGAGCCGCAGCGTGTTGGAGCAGGACAATCAGCGCCTTCAGGTGGTGAGCGAGGACCAGGCGGCCCGGCTCGCCGACCTCGCGGCCCGGAGCCAGGAGTTCGAGACGCAGGCGGAGGCCGGGCGCGCCACCATCCGGACCCTCGAACAGCAACTGGCGAACGAGGCGTCCGCCGGCCAGAAGGCCGAGGCCCAGTACGAGGCGGAGGTCGCCACCCACCGGGCCGAGCGGGCGAGCCTCGCCATGCGGGTGGAGGCGACGACGAGCCGTCTCGCCACCACCGACCAGATGCTCCAGCAGCTCCGCAACCAGCTTCGGGAGCGCGACGAGGTCGGCCGGGCGGCCGAACGCGGCCTCAAGGAATCGTCCATCGAGCGCGTGACGCTGGAGCGCCGGCTGGAGAGCGTCCAATCCGACCTCGCCCGCCAGACCGAGCGGTTCCTCGAAATGCAGCGCGCGCGCTCCGAGCTGGACCATCGCTGCGAGATGTTCACCAAGGCCATGGCCGCCAAGGATGCGGCGCTGGAGCAGGCCACGGGGCGGGTCGCGAGCCTGTCCGACCGGATCGAACACCTGGTGCATCGCCAGGAGGTCGAGCGCTCGGATTTCGAGGTGGTCAACCACCGCCTGATCGAGGAGCTCCAGCACGAGCGTTCCGAGCGCAAGATGGCGCAAGGCGCCCTCGACATCGCGCGCGAGAGCCGCGTCGCCCTCCAGAAGCAGCACGACGCGCTCAAGCGTGCGGCCCGCTCTTTTGCGGGTGACGAAGCGGCCAACCGCGCTGAGCCCGCGACGGCCCCCCAGCCGGAGCCGAGCAACGTCAGGCCGTTCGCGGTGACGGACAAATCGAACTGACGGCCCGCACGCACAACGCTGCCGGGTCGACAGGCCCGAACCGTCGCCGAGACGGAACACGGACGCAGACTCTGAGGAATGCCGACGATGACCGAGAACGCCGTGCGTGAGAGAGAGACCTCCGCTGCCGCCGCCTGGCTCCTGCGTGGGCGCCCCGAGGCCGGCCGCGCGAGCGGCGAGCCCTTGGTCGCGCTGGAAGCCCCCCGCGAATTTCCCACGACGGGCGAGGTCGTCCCGGCGGGCCGTCGCGACTGGTCGTCGGCCCTCGATCTCATCCACGAAGCCACGGCCGCGATCCGCATCAGCGAGGAGCGCCAGAGCGAACTGGAGGAGGAACTCAGGCGCACCGTGGTCCAGGCGGTGGAGCGTGCACGCTTCCTCGAGGCGCAGGTGGCGGCCGCCGAGAACCGGGCCGATCTCGCCGAAAAGCGCGCCAGCGACGCCGAAGAGTGGCTGGGCCGGTTGCACGATGCAGTGGTGGACGGCTTCACCCGCAAGGCACCGCGGGCCGAAACCTCGGTTCCCTAGCGCCGTTCTGCCGTGAACACCGGATCGGCTCTCCGTTCGCAAGCGGCTGGGTCGATGTCGCGGTGAGACCGGTTCACCTCGCCCAAGAACGCTCCAGGGCGTTTTCGTTTCGCCGGAGCCTGTCCTGTGTCGGATCTCTCGCCTCGATCGTCGATGTCCGCGCGTGCCCGATTCGACAGGGTCGATCTCATCCAGCTTCCGGCGGTGCGCGAGACGCAAGTCCTGACGGTGTACAAGCCCGACGCGGCGGACGCGGCCGAAGAGTGCGATGGCGCGCGCACCCTTCGGCTCGTCGAGCGGGCGGTGGAATCGATGCAGGACCTGCGCGTGCGCGCGGACCTGATCTCGGCCCAGGCCCTCGACCTGATCCAACTCACCCATCGCGAGCGAACGCAGATGCAGGCCGAGCTTCGGCAGGCCCGAGCGGACAGGGCGACCTGGGAGTTGCAGGCCCGGGACGCTCAGCGTGAGCTCGCGGACGCCACTCTCAAGATCCGCGAGATCAGTCTCGCCCGCCGGGAAGCGGAACTGGCGGCACGGCATGCCCAGACCCGGGCGCAAGAGGCCCAGTCCCGCGCGGAAGAGGCCGAGGGGCGGGCGCGCAGCCTGGAATTCTACTTGAAGAAGATCGGCGGCTTCCTCCAGTCGCGACTGGTGTCCGCCGCCGGCTGACCGCGCCCCTCGGACGGGGCGACGGTCCCGCGGGGCCGATCCGCGGCAAACCGTTTCAGTTCGGAAAGCCTTTTCAGTTTGGAAAGACGTGGCCTCCGACGATCCGCAGGCCGACCGGGAGGCCGGCTGCGAGACGGGCGGTGTCCGAGGCCTCGACCACGACGGTCTTGCCCCCGGGCCGGTCGACCTCGATGCGCTGGCGCCCCTGGGTCCGGTAGGACGAGCGGACGGTGCCGTGGAGATGGGCCCGATCGGCCTCCGCGAATTGGAGCTGCCAAGGCCTCGCATAGAGCTTCACCGGGCCGACGAGACCGGCGGGGGCCACTACCGGGGTGAGCTGTCCGTCGACCCGGACCTCGCCCGCTTGCGCGATCGCCTCGACCTCGATGGTGTCGCCGAGGAACTTCAGGACGGTGGCGGAGACCGGCGCCTCCTGGACCTCGTCGGGGGTGCCGACCTGTTCGAGGCGGCCCTTGTCGAGCACGGCGACGCGGTCGGAGAGTTCGAGCGCCTCATCCTGGTCGTGGGTGACGAAGATCGTGGTCTGGCCGGTGCGGTCGTGGATCTCGCGCAGCCAGCGGCGCAGGTCCTTGCGCACCTGGGCGTCGAGGGCGCCGAAGGGCTCGTCCAGCAGCAGCACCCGCGGCTCGACGGCGAGCGCCCGGGCGAGGGCGATGCGTTGGCGCTGGCCGCCGGAGAGCTGGCTCGGATAGCGGTCTGCGAACCCGGAGAGCTTGATCAGGTCGAGGAGATCGCCGACGCGGCGCGTGATCTCGGCCTTGGCCGGACGCTCGGAGCGTTTCCGCGCGTTGAGCCCGTAGGCGATGTTGTCGGCGACGCTCATGTGCTTGAACAGGGCATAGTGCTGGAACACGAAGCCCACGGCGCGCTGCTGCACCGGGAGCTTCGTGGCGTCCTCTGCGCCGAACACGATGCGGCCGGCATCGGGGAAGTCGAGCCCGGCGATGATGCGCAGCAGGGTGGTCTTGCCCGAGCCCGAGGGGCCGAGCAGGGCCAGCAATTCGCCCGCCCGCACGTCGAGGGTGAAGTCGTGCAGGACCGCCGCCGTGTCGAAGGTCTTCGACAGGTTCTCGACGCGGATCGCCGTGGAGCCGGTCACGGGCTCAATGCCCCCGTGCGCCCGCCGCGATGTCGGCGCTGTAGCGCCATTCGAGGCCGGATTTGACGGCGAGGGTGACAAGAGCGAGGCCGGCAAGGAGGGAGGCGACGGCGAAAGAGGCAACGAAGTTGTACTCATTGTAGAGAATCTCCACGTGGAGCGGCAGCGTGTTGGTGAGGCCGCGGATGTGGCCCGAGACCACCGAGACCGCGCCGAATTCACCCATCGCGCGGGCGTTGCAGAGGAGCACGCTGTACAGGAGCCCCCAGCGGATGTTGGGCAGCGTCACCGTCCGGAACGCGTGCCAACCGGACGCTCCGAGGGTCAACGCGGCTTCCTCCTCGGCGGTGCCCTGCTCCTGCATCAGCGGGATCAACTGCCGGGCGACGAACGGGAAGGTGACGAAGATCGTGGCGAGCACGATGCCGGGCACCGCGAAGATGATCTGGATGTCGTGCTCGATGAGCCAGGGCCCGATCAGCCCCTGCGCGCCGAAGACCAGCACGTAGATCAGCCCCGAGACCACCGGCGAGACCGAGAATGGCAGGTCGATCAGGGTCACCAGCAGGTTCTTGCCGGCGAATTCGAACTTGGCGATGGCCCAGGACGCCATGATGCCGAAGACGACGTTGAACGGCACCGCGATGGCCGCGACGATCAGGGTCAGCCGGATCGCCGCGTGGGCATCCTGTTCGGTGAAGGCCGCCAGATAGGCTTCCCAGCCCTTGGCGAAGGCCTGCACGAACACCGTGACCAGGGGCAGCACCAGGAACAGCGCCAGGAAGGCGATCGCGGTTCCGATCAGCAGCCAGCGGACGCGGCTGCCCTCGGTGACGACGCTGGCCGGCCGGCCGATGTCGCCGTGTGGGATCGCCTTAGACATAGCCGAATCTCCGACGGCTCCAGGCCTGGATCAGGTTGATGGCGAGCAGGGTCACGAACGAGATGCCCAGCATGATCGTGGCGATGGCACAAGCGCCGCCATAGTCGAACTCCGACAGCTTGATCACGATGAGCAGCGGCGCGATCTCGGAGACGTAGGGCAGGTTGCCGGCGATGAAGATGATCGAGCCGTATTCCCCGACGCCGCGGGCGAAGGCGAGCGCGAAGCCGGTGAGCACCGCCGGGATCAGCGGCGGCAGCACCACCCGGACCAGGGTGTGGAGGCGGGTGGCCCCCAGGGTCGCGGAGGCCTCTTCGATCTCCCGGTCGATCTCGACGATGAGCGGCTGCACGGTCCGCACCGCGAACGGCAATCCGATGAACACCATGGCGATGTAGATGCCCACCGGCGTGTAGGCGGCCTCGATTCCGAACTTGGCGAGCTGGGCGCCGACGAGCCCGTTGGGCGCGTAGAGCGAGGCGAGGGCGATGCCGGCGACGGCGGTCGGCAGAGCGAAGGGCAGGTCGACCACCGCGTCGACGATCTTGCGGCCGGGAAACGTGTAGCGGGTCAGCACCCAGGCGATCAGGAACCCGAACACCGAGGCGGTCAGCGCCGCCAGAAGCGAGACGCCGAAGCTGACGCGCAGGGCCGAGGCCACCCGCGGATCGGTGGCGACATCCCAGATGCCCGACAGGCCGAGGCCCGAGGCCCGCGTCACCAGGGCGGCCAGCGGCAGCAGCACGATCACCCCGAGGCAGGTGAGGGTGTAGCCGAGGGTGAGTCCGAAACCGGGAATCACGCTCGGCTGGCGGAAACGCCGCCGCGGGCGAAGGGATTGGGCCATGGTGGTGTCCTGACGGGCACGATGCTCGGATCGGGCATCTCCCCCCGGCGGGGGAGAGACGGAAGCGCCTCAGCGCCCGGCCTTGCTCAACTGATCGAACAGACCGCCATTGTCGAAATTCTTCTTCTGGATGTCGTCCCAGTTGCCCTGGAGGTCCTCGATCTTGAACAGCTTCAGATCCGGCAATTGGGCGAGGTCCTCGGGACGGGCGGCCTCGCGCTTGAGCGGCCGGTAATGATGCTTGGCGAAGATCGCCTGCGCCGCGTCCGAGTAGAGGAACTGGAGATAAGCCTCGGCCTGCTTGCGGGTTCCCTTCTTGTCGACGTTGGCGTCGACCAGGGCCACCGGCGGCTCGGCGTAGATCGAGGTCGGGGGCACCACCACGTCGAACTTGTCGCGGCCGAACTCGTCGAACACCAGGTAGGCCTCGTTCTCCCAGGTCGGCAGCACGTCGCCGAGGCCCCTTTGCGCGAAGGTCACGGTGGAGCCGCGCGCGCCGGTGTCGAGGACCGGCACGTTCTTGTAGACCTGTCCGACGAAGGCGTTGGCCTTGTCGGCATCCTTGCCCTCCTTCTCGTAGGCGTAGCCCCAGGCGGCGAGGAAGTTCCAGCGTCCGCCGGCCGAGGTCTTCGGGTTCGGGGTGATGACCTTGATGTCGGGTTTGACGAGGTCGCCCCAGTCCTTGACGCCCTTCGGGTTGCCCTTGCGCACCAGGAACACCACCGTGGAGGTGTAGGGCAGGCCCTGGTTGGGGAGCTTGGTGCGCCAGTCGGGCGCGATCTTCTTCGACAGCCGGGCGATGGCGTCGATGTCGGAGGGGATGCCCAAGGTCACCACGTCGGCGGGGATGCCGTCGATCACCGTGCGGGCCTGCGAGCCCGAGCCGCCATGCGCGGCGCGGACCACCACCGTCTCACCGGTCTTCGCCTTCCAATCCGCGACGAAGGCGGCGTTGATGTCCTTGTAGAGTTCGCGCGTCGGATCGTACGAGACGTTGAGCAATTCGGTCTGGGCCAAGGCCGTCGTGGCCATCGGCATCGCGGCGAGGCACCCGATCAGGCACAGGGCGGCGACGGATTTCGGGCGCGCGGAGCCGGGCGTCCGGCGGGCGAACCCGGCCTTGGGGGAAGTCCCGGTCTGGCTGAAAGTGTCGTCGCTCACCCTACATCTCCGAAACGGTGCATCGCGTGGAGGCGGCCGAGCCGCCGCCGGCGAGAGCCAATCCCCGTGGCGATGTCGTTCTTTTTACAGAACGATGTCAAGTCTCGGTCGACACCCGTCAGAGCGTAAGCTGGTTCGAATTCTCAGGATCGACACGTCTCAGCCGAGGTATTTTCGGGAAATAGAAACAAAATTCCCCGATCCGATCTCAGATGAGCAAATCGTTTTATAGTGGGCGCGTTCGTTAGAGAGAACGTTTTTCGATCCTGCCGCGGGCGATACTCCTGGGAAGGACGGATCGACGTGCCGCCTCGCCTTCGAACCTGGCGCGTGTCCGGCGAGGTCATGCGCGGCCCCGCCCCGGACGCGTCCATGGCAGGAGGAGAGCCGGGAGGCGATGCTCCGCAATCCGGAGACTGCGCGCTTCAACCGTGCGACGAAAACGGGGTTCCGTGGGCCGATGGCGCCATCGCACCCGGCCGGGCTCCGGAGAGCCCCTGGCCGGTCATCGCGAACCGCCTGCTGGCGAATCAGATCGGCGGGAATCCGGACAGGCTCAGTCGGCCACCACGGCGACGAGCGAGAAGGCGGCCGCCAGGAGGATGTTGCCGGCGACGACGAGGGCGAGAACGGTCATGGCTTCGCTTGATGGTTTGAGCTTGGCGGTTCTTAGGCGATTCCGATGCGTTTCGCATGACGAATCCCGAACCAAAGCCAGAATACCGCTGTCATGATGAACGCGAGCAGACAAAAACCACCGAGAGCGGGGTCCGGCGATGCGGAAGCGCGGCGAAGGCCCGGGGGTCCGTCAGGATTTCGGTTTATCGAGTTGCGCGATGAGCGCTTCGATCCGTGCATCCACCGGTTCGACCAGGGTGTCGGCATAGAAGTTCCGCAGGCTCGAGCCGAGATGGCGACGGATGTTCGCACTCAGCGGTGGCGGCACCGGTCCGATCCGATCCGGTCCGCTCCGCCCGCGCAGGCGCGTTCCGTCTGGATCTTGGGCATGAGCGGTTACTCCGGCCTCGCCGACCGCGCCGCACCCAGGATGGGCGTGCCGGTCCATTCGGAACAATGCCGCAGTACGGTTAAGAACATTTTTCACTGCTCGGTCGCGTTTCCAGAAATCGCAGGGCTGTCAAGGCAATCGACCGCGATCCGTGTCGAAAAAAAAGTCCCGGTGGTCCGCCACAGCGGAAATGCCATGCGGCCAAAGACTTGGACTCACGGACGCCGTCCGTGGGCTTCCCGGGATGGTTAGCGAAGGGTTTCCGGCGATGGACGAAGCCGCCCAACCGAGGTTACAAACGCCAAGCTCAATGCGTCGCAGAGCGGTTGTTTTCCGAAAATTTTCATCGGACCGCGGGAGATCTGACGATATGCAAAATATTACAATGACAGATCGGGAGCGTAACACTGTATTGGCAGCTTTGCGCTATTATCAATTTTACCGTTTACAGGGCCATCCTTTTAATCCGCGGCAGGATCATTTGATCGATGCCATCGCGAGCGAGTCGGGCGAGGCCCTCGATCTTGCGGAGATCGACGATTTGTGCGCCGGCATCAACGGCAACCGGCACGCTCTCGACGCGGCCGCCTGACGTATCGCGGGGCGCCCCATTGGCTGGGACGCCTGAAACTTTCCGCTCGACCGGTCCGTAACCGACCCATCCCCGCGCTCCATCGGCGGGGGACGGATGATGCGTGTTCGCGCCTTCGGCGATGCCGCCGTTGCAGGCTCGCGTCATCACCTGCGATGGGATGCGTGCCGGCTCACGTGCATCTCCAGGGTTCGGATCGTCAGGATTCGGCGTTCGCAGGGCGATGCCTGAGCGGAGAGACGGGAGACCGGAAATCATGACGAAGACGACGCTTGCCCTCGCGGCCGCCACCCTGCTCGGCGGCCTGACCCTCGGCCTCGGCTCGGCCTCGGCGCTGCCCGCCGGGCCTGCCGCGATCCAGGCCGGGGCTGCCCCCGTCACCCAGGTGCGGATGATGTCCACGCACGACCGGATGATGGAGCGCCGCATGATGAAGAAGCGGATGATGCACCGCCGTATGATGAAGAAGCGGATGATGCACCGCATGTAAGATTGCAGGGCGTCGCATTCTCGCGGCGCTGCCATTGGTGCGATGAACGAAGGGGGCATCCGACAGGGTGCCCCCTTCGCCGTTCAGGGCGCGGTGGCGAGGAGCTTCTGGGCCCGACCGAGCGCCTCCATGCAGGCCGTCTCGTCGCCCTTGCCGTCGGCGGTGCGGGCCTCGTCGAGGGCGACCTTGGCCTGGATCGCGAGGTCGCCGCCCTTGCCGGCTTCCGCCGATTTCTCGGAAGGTGCGGCCGCCTCTGCCGATCCGGCGCCGCTGTTTCCGGTCACACCCTGGCCGCCGCGCGCGCCGGCCCCGGCCTGACCGCCGGTGGAGGCCGAGATGGCGTTCTTGGATTTGTCCTTCGCCAGACTCTCGACCTTCGTGAGCCGGTCCGCGCATGGGGAGGCCAGCGCAGGGACGGTGAAAGCGGCGAGAAGTCCGGCGGCGAGCCACGCATGTCGCGTCATCGATGCTGTTCCTGAATGTCGTTCGTCTGGAGGAAGCGCCCGCGACGCGGCGCTCGTCCTCTCAACCCGCCGATGGCGGCGCTGGCTCCGAGAAAAGCGCAATCGGTTGCCGCAAACGACAACAGGGGAGCCGCACGGAGCGGCTCCCCTGTTGTCGTTCAGGAGACGCGTCCATCCCGTCGAGGGGACGGACGCGCCGCTGGAATCAGACGCTCAACTGGTCGCGGATCGGCAGCTGACGGATACGCCGGCCGGTGGCGGCGAACACCGCGTTGGCGATGGCGGGCGCCACCGGGGGAACGCCGGGTTCGCCGACGCCGCCGAGCGGCCCCGAGAAGTTCGGGTTCGGCAGCAGATGGACGTGGATCTCCTTCGGCGCCGCGTCGATGCGGGTGATCTCGTAGCCGTCGAAGTTATTTTGTTGCGCGCGTCCGTCCTTGAACGTGATCTCGGCCGAGAGGGCGAGACCCATGCCCATGACGACAGCGCCCTCCATCTGCGAGCGGATGCGTTCCGGGTTCACCTGCGGCCCGCAATCGATGGCGATGTCGATGCGCTTGACCTTGACCTCGCCCTTGGCCCCCACCTCGACCTCGGCGGCCACCGCCGTGTGGGTGACGAAGCTGTAATGCCCCGCGATGCCGAGTCCGGTGCCCTTGGCCATCGTGCGACCCCAGCCGATGCCCTTGGCTGCCGCCTCGATGACGCCGCGCAGGCGCCCCGTCTCGATGGGATAGCGGGCCGGGTCCTCGCCGTAGTTCCACACGTCGCCGATGCTCGTCGGGTCGATCTTGCGATCGGGGCCGATGAGATCGAGGAGGTAATCCTTCGGGTCGCGCCCCGCCGCATGCGCGAGTTCCGCCACGAAGGACTGGATCGCGAAGGCGTGCGGGATGTTCGAGACCGAGCGGAACCAGCCGATGCGCACATGCGCATCCGCGGCCGGGTTCTCCAGGCGGATGTTGGGCACCGCGAACGGCGTGTTGGTCAGGCCCATGCCGAGCTCGAACGGAAGTTCGTGCTTGGGGTCCGGCGCGAAGATCGAGCCGATGGTGGGAGCCGCCGACCGATGCAGCCACGCCACCGGCATGCCCTTGGCGTCGAGGCCGGCCTCGATCCGCTCCACCGAGATGGTGTGGTAATAGCCGTGGTGGAGGTCGTCCTCGCGGGTCCAAGTCAGCTTGACCGGGGCACCGCCGACGGCCTGGCTGCACAGAGCGGCTTCGAGCACGTAATCGGGCTTCGATTTGCGGCCGAAACCACCCCCGAGCAGCGTCATGTTCACCCGCACCTTGTCGGTGGCGAGGCCGAGCTTCTTGGCGAGGCGATCATGCGTCGCCTGGGGCGCCTGGGTACAGGCCCACGCTTCGCAGAAACCGTCCTTGATCCGCACGGTGGCGGCCGGGGGCTCCATCGGGGCCTGGACGAGATGCGGCACGAAATACTCGGCCTCGACGCGGGTCTTGGCTTTCGCCATGGCGCCGTCGACGTCGCCCTGATTGCGCACCACCTTGCCGGGTGCGCGCGCGGCCTTCTCCAGCTCGCCCCGGAAGGCGACGGAATCGTAGCCGGCGTTCGGACCGTCGTCCCACGTGATTTTGAGCGCTTCACGGCCCTTCATCGCCGCCCAGGTGTTTTTCGCGATGACGGCGACGCCGCCGAGCGGTTGGAACTCGGACGGAATCTCGGGCGCGTCGATCTTGAAGATTTTCACCACGCCCGGGACCTTCAGGGCCTCGGTGTCGTCGTAGCTCACCACCTTGCCGCCATAGACGGCGGGGCGGGCGACCAGCGCGTAGAGCATCCCGTCGAGACGGGTGTCGATGCCGTACATCGCCTTGCCGGTGGTGATGTCGCGGTTGTCGATCAGGCCGATCTTGCCCTTGCCGATGTATTTGAAGTCCTTCGACTCCTTCAGCGCCACGCTCTCGCGGGCCGGCACCGGCAGTTCGGCGGCGGCGGCCGCGATCTCGCCGTAGCCCAGGCTGCGCTTCGACTTGGCGTGGGTGACGACGTGGTTCTCGGCCCGAACTTCGGAGACCGGGACGTTCCACTGCTTGGCGGCGGCCTGGACCAGCATCAGCCGGGCGGCGGCACCCGCGTGGCGCAGGTGCTGGAAGAAGTGCCGCAGCGAGCGCGAACCGTCGGTGTCCTGGTTGCCGAAGCGGGCCTCGTCGCCCCAGGCCTGGGCGATTGTCACCTTGTCCCAGTTCGCCTCCAACTCGTCGGCGACCACGAAGGCGATGGAGGTGCGAACCCCCTGGCCCATCTCGGCGCGGTGGCAGGTCACCGTGACGGTGCCGTCGGGAGCGATGGCGACGAACACCTTCGGGTCGTCCTGCCAGCCATGCGGCATGGCGTCGGCGCCGTATTTCTTGGGGCCTTCGTCCTTCTCCGCGGCACTGGCCGGATCACGCCAGGACAGGGCGAGCACGAGGGCGCCCATGCCGCCGAGCATGGCGCGGCGGCTGACATTGGCCAGGGCGCCGGGCACCGTGTCGAGAAGGGGGGTCTCGCGGTTCGGGGTGGCCTGCTCGGCCATCAGCTTGGCTTCGTGAATCACAGGCGCTCTCCCGTATTGGCGACAGGAGCCTGGCCGGCGGCCTGATGGATCGCGGCGCGGATGCGCGGGTAGGTGCCGCAGCGGCAGAGATTGCCGCTCATGGCCTCGTCGATCTGTGCGTCGGTGGGCTTCGGCGTATCGGTGAGCAGGGAGGCCGCCTGCATCATCTGCCCGCACTGGCAGTAGCCGCATTGGGCGACGTTGAGATCGCGCCACGCGACCTGGACCGGATGATTGCCGTCGGGGGACAGGCCCTCGATGGTCACCACGGCCTGACCCTCGGCCGCCGAGACCGGGGTGACGCATCCGCGCATCGCGGTGCCGCCCACATGGATCGTGCAGGCGCCGCACAGGGCCTGCCCACACCCGAACTTGGTGCCGGTGAGGCCGACCTCGTCGCGCAGGTACCACAGCAGCGGCATGTCGGGATCGCCGTCGAAGCTGCGTTCAGCTCCGTTCACGGTGAGTTTGATCATCGGTGTATCCTGTCATGGATCGGGCCATGGGCCGGTCGGGACCGGCGATATGCCGATCCGTCATCGGAGAAGGGCCGGCTTCAGTCTCATGTCGGGTTTTTGGGAACGGGCGAACGCGTCGCGGTTCCGCATCGATCGGGTCTTCACTTCGCGGCGGGTCCGGTTCGCATCGTCCGGTAACCGTTGCGATGCACGAAAGCTCTGCCCCGCCCCTCTGCATGCTCCGTACTTCGGAATAAATACAACTAAGCGGACGGGGTCCCGCGGTGCAACCAGGATCACGTCCGGGACCGCGTCGGTCAGACCTTGGCCGGGGGCTCGATGTGCCGTTGCGCACGGCTTGGCGAAAGGGCGTGATCTCGGTGGCGATTCCGTGGGTTGGTACGCCCCGACGGTGTCGCCGGTCGCGCATTGCCGGGCCTTGCGGCTCAGGTCTCGACGAGACCGGTGCTCGCGCCCGACGCACCGGAATCACCCGCTCCGTGCGGAAGTCCGAGATAGTCCGACGAGCGCATTTCGATGAGGCGGGACACGGTGCGGTCGAACTCGAAGGCCTCGCGCCCCTCCGTCGCGGTGTAGAGGTCCTGCGGTTCGGCCGCGGCCGAGGCGACCAGCTTCACGTGGGCGTCGTAGAGGGTGTCGATCAGGGTGATGAAGCGCTTGGCTTCGTTGCGGTTGTCAGCGCCCATCACCGGGATGTCGGACAGGATCACCGTGTGGAAGGCCCTCGCCACGGCCATGTAGTCGGACGCCCCCAGCGGCTGCGCGCAGAGGTCTGCGAAAGTGAAGCGCGCGACCCCGGCCAGTTCTTCCGGCACGGCCACGTCGCGGCCATGCACCCGGACCGTGGCGGGCCTGCCCTTGGCCTTGCCGGTGAGCCCCTTGAAGGCCCGCGCCAGGGCCTCGGCCGCCGTCTCATCCGCCGGCACATGGTAGACCGAGGCGCCGCCGAGCTTTTCCAGCCGGAAATCGGTGCGCGAATCGAGGCGCAGCACGTCGACGCGACTCTGCAACTCGGCGACGAAAGGCAGGAACAGGGCGCGGTTCAGGCCGCCCTCGTAGAGCCTGTCGGGCTCGACGTTCGAGGTCGCCACCACGATGACGCCGCGCTTGAACAGGGCGGCGAACAGGCGCCCGAGGATCATCGCGTCGGCGATGTCGGTGACGGTGAACTCGTCGAAACACAGCAGCGTCGCCTCGTCGGCGAGCGCGTCGGCGACCACCGGAATCGGGTCGTCGCCCTTTGCGGTGCCCGCCTTCAGCGCCTGCCGGTGGGCGTGGATGCGCTCGTGCGCATCGGCGAGGAAGCCGTGGAAATGGACCCGGCGCTTGGGGCCGGGCGCGGCCTCGTGGAACAGGTCCATCAGCATGGTCTTGCCGCGCCCTACCGAGCCCCAGATGTAGAGGCCCTTCAGCGGCGCGGCCGCATCATCGCGCTTGCCGAACAGCCAGCCGAGCGCGCTGCCCTTCCGGGCGCGGCGGCGGCGGTCGAGATCCTGCACCAGCCGGTCGAGCGCCCGCACCAGGTGGATCTGCGCCGGGTCGCGCTCGATGGCACCGGAGCCGACCAGGGCCTCGTAGCGGTCGAAGACCGGGCCGGGTGCGACGGCGCCCGCGCGCGCAGTCTCGGACGGCTGGAAGTCGGAAGGCGAGGGCGAGCGCACGGCGATGACAACCTTGGAGACGGGCGACGTGAGACCACGGACGGGCTTGTGAGACCGGCCGCGCGACAACCCCGTTCCAGAGACCTTGCCGGACCCTGCCGGAGCCGTTCCGGGTCTGCCGCGCCGCCGGTGCGGGATCAACCCCGCCCGTCGGCGCAGGCCTGACGGGTGTCATCGAATGTTGCATTGCACAATCGGTTTGGCGATGCCACATCTGCCCGACCTCCAGGGAGGAGGCGTCCGGACTTTCCTGTGTGCGCGACAGCACCAGAGACCCGGAGATTGCCGTGCCCGACACTATCCTGCCCCTCGTTCGCCGATTGTGGCCGAGCGACGACGCTCAAGTGCAAGACTACATCCTGCGCCTCGACCCCGAGACCCGTGCCGAGCGCTTCATGGGCACGCTCAGCGACACAGCCGCGCGCACCTATGCCCGCAACGCCATGCGGGCGGATGGGCTGATGTTCGGCGGCTTCGTCGCCGGCACGCTCCGGGGGCTCGGCGAATTGCGCCCCGCAGGCGCCCGCTCCCCCGGACGGATGCTCGGACCGGAGGCGGAGGCCGCCTTCGCGGTGGAGCGCGGCTATCGCCGCAACGGCCTCGGGCAGGCCCTGTTCCGCCGCATCGCCGGGGCGGCCCGCCACCGCGGCGTCCGCGATCTCCACGTCCGGTGCCTGAGCTGGAACCGGCCGATGCAGGGTCTGGCCCGGAAGGTGGGCGCGTCACTTCGGATCCAGGGCGACGAGGCCGATGGTGCCCTGCACCTCGCTCGTCCGACCCCGGTCTCGCTGTGGCAGGAGGGGGTCGCCGAGGCCTTCGATTTCACCCTGGCGCTGTCGGCCGCATGAGCGCGGCGTTGCTGTGCCTTAAGCATCGGCCTATCTCGGAGCCGTTGGTCGCATCGCGGCTTCCGCCCTCGCCGAGGCCCGTCACGTCATGAGAGTCCGCCTCACCCACCTAGCCTTGACGCTCGCCTGCCCCCTCGTCGCTCCGGTGAGCGCCCAGGCGCAGGCGCGTCCCGCCACCCCGGCCATGACCTGCGCCGAGGCCGCCGACCTCGTCACCCGCGCCGGGGCAATCGTGCTCGATACCGGGCCGGGGACCTATTCCCGCTTCGTGCGCGACGGTGGATTCTGCCCGCTGCCGGAGGCGCCCAAGCCCTCCTTCGAAGTCACCCGCGACAATCCGAAATGCTTCGTCGGATATATCTGCAAGGACAAGTTCAACGAGGGCAGCAGCCGCGATTGACGCGCCGCCCGGCCAGTGGAGCGACGGATTTCGGCAATCCGATGCTGTCGCGGCCCGGGCGCTTCTCTTCGCGACTTACGGCCAAGCTGCCTTGTTACGGCCAAGCCGACCCCCGATGCTGGTCTCGATCGCCCCGTCAGAGGGCGGCCACGAGGGGCCTTCCATGAACAGGACCGACATTCCCGCGCGGGCATTCCGCGCCATCGACGGACGACGGGCCGAGATCGGCCTGGAGCGCTCCGTCGCCGACACCCTGCGCGTCATCGCGGCGGCCTGCGCCGAGCGCAACGCGCCACCGATCAAGGCGGCCCGCCAGCACATGGCCGAGATCTACGGCGCCACCCGCCTCAGCCGCCAGCGCGAACGGCGGCGCGCCTCGGCCTGACGCCTCTGCCGGAGTGAGACATCCCGGTGGTTCGGGTCGCGGCGTCAGCGCCGTTCGGGCCGCGTCGCGAGCCAGATCGTGTGGCGGGCGCCGCGCGAGCGCCCCGCCCGCACCTTGACCTCCTCCACCGCGAAGCCGGCTCGGGCCACGCGCTGGGTGAAGGCCGGATCGGGATGGGCCGACCACACCGCCAATATGCCGCCCGGACGCAGGGCCGCACGGGCGGCCGCCAGACCCGACGCATCGTAGAGCCGGTCGTTGGCCAGCCGCGTCAGGCCCTCGGGGCCGTTATCCACGTCGAGCAGGATCGCATCGTAGGCGAGCGGTGCGCCGCGGATGACCGCGACCACATCCCCCTCGTGCGTCTCCACCCGCGAATCGGCGAGGGTATCGCGGGCGATATGCGCCAGCGGGCCACGTCCCCAGGCCAGCACGGCGGGCACCAGTTCGGCCACCACGAGGCGGGCATCGGCCTGTAGCGCATCGAGGGCGGCGCGCAGGGTGAATCCCATGCCGAAGCCGCCGATCAGCAGCCGGGCGCCCGGGCGGTTGCCGATCCGCGCGCAGGTGAGGGTGGCCAGAGCCTCCTCCGATCCGCTCAACCGGCTGTTCATCAGCTCGTTGTGGCCGATCCGGATCGAGAATTCCGTGCCCCGCTGCAACAGGCGCAAAACCCCGGCATCTCCGGGGATCGCTGCGGTGTCGAGGGCGACCCAGGGGATCACGGGCGGGACTGGGGGAGAAGCGACGTCATGACCGTCCCGCTAGCACAGGCACGCCGCGGGATCACGTCGTCCGCAAGACCCTCCCCCCTTGGGGGGGAAGGGAGATGCGCGACAGGTCCTAGAACAGTCCCTCGATCTGGCCGTTGGCGTCGAGGTGGATGCCCTCCGAGGCCGGCACCTTGGGCAGGCCCGGCATGGTCATGATCTCACCGCAGATCACCACGACGAAGCCGGCACCCGCCGAGAGACGGACGTCGCGCACCGCGATGGTGTGGCCGGTGGGCGCGCCCATCAGGTTCGGATCGGTGGAGAACGAGTACTGGGTCTTGGCCATGCAGACGGGAAGCTGGCCGTAGCCGTCCTTCTCGAACTGCGCGAGCTTGGTGGCGGCCTTGGAATCGATGGAGATGTCGGCGGCGCCGTAGAGCTTCGTCGCGATGGTGCGGACCTTGTCGATGAGCTTGGTCTCGGTCTCGTAGGCGAAGGTCAACGGCTTCTGCTCGCCCTCGGCCAGCTTGACGACGGCCTGGGCCAGTTCCTCGGCGCCGGCACCGCCATCCGCCCAATGCTTGCAGGTGATCGCCTCGACCTGGAGCTTGTCCCGGCACAGCTCCTTGAGCTTGGTGTGCTCCGCATCGGTGTCGGCATAGAAGTGGTTGACGCCGATCACCACCGGCAAGCCGAAGCTGCGCACGTTGGCGACGTGGCGGGCGAGATTGGCGAAGCCCTTCTCCAGGGCCTCGAGGTTCTCGGAGCCGAGCTCCTTCTTGGAGACGCCGCCATGCATCTTGAGCGCGCGCACGGTGGCGACGATGACCACCGCCGAGGGCTTCAGCCCGGCCTGCCGGCACTTGATGTCGATGAACTTCTCCGCGCCGAGATCGGCGCCGAAGCCCGCTTCCGTCACCACGTAGTCACCGAGCTTGAGGCCGGCGCGGGTGGCGATCACCGAGTTGCAGCCATGGGCGATGTTGGCGAACGGGCCGCCATGGATCAGCGCCGGGTTGCCTTCCAGCGTCTGCACGAGGTTGGGCTGGAGCGCGTCCTTGAGCAGCACGGTCATGGCGCCCGTGGCCTTCACGTCGGCCAGCGTCACCGGCTTGCGGTCGCGGGTCTCGGCGATGACGATGCGGCCGAGCCGCGCTTCCAGATCGTCGAGATCCTTGGCGAGGCAGAACACCGCCATGACTTCCGACGCGACGGTGATGTCGAACCCGTCCTCACGCGGGAACCCGTTGGCGACGCCGCCGAGGCTCGAGGTGATGGCGCGCAGCGAGCGGTCGTTCATGTCGACCACCCGGCGCCAGGCGATGCGGCGCACGTCGATGTTGAGCTCGTTGGCCCAGTAGACGTGGTTGTCGATCAGCGCGGCGGCGAGGGAGTGCGCCGAGGTGATGGCATGGAAGTCGCCGGTGAAGTGCAGGTTGATCTGCTCCATCGGCACCACCTGCGCCTTGCCGCCGCCGGCCGCACCCCCCTTCATGCCGAAGCAGGGGCCGAGCGAGGGCTCGCGCAGGCACATCACGGTCTTCTTGCCGATGCGGTTGAGCGCGTCGCCCAGGCCCACCGTCGTGGTGGTCTTGCCCTCGCCGGCGGGGGTCGGGCTGATGGCGGTGACGAGGACGAGCTTGCCCTCGGGCTTGCCTTCGAGACCCTTGATGAAGCCGTGGTCGATCTTGGCGATGTGCCGTCCGTAATGGTGCAGGGCCTCGTCCGGGATGCCGATCCTGGCGGCGACCTCGGTGATCGGCTTCAACGTCGCCGCGCGGGCGATCTCGATGTCTGAAGGCATGCCTCGTCTCTCCCGATTTTTTTTCGCGACGACCCGTCGCGTTGGCGTTTCTCGTCGGCCGGCTCGAGCCGTGCCGATCCCGCGTCCTGAGACGGGCCGCCGGCCTTGAGCCGTGCGGACCGCCTCATGCGGCCACGGTAGTCCGATCACACCAGTTTGATCGATGGGGCAAGGAAAAGCGCGTCGGAAATTTTCAACGCGCGGACAAAATTTCGTTTGGGATCAAGCGCTGTGCGGTCGCCGCTCAGCCGCTCATCGCGGTGGCGGGGTAACCTGCCTGGGTCAGCGCCTCCGCGATGGTGAGGCTGTGCTCGCGCGTCGTGACCGCGACGCAGCCGTGATCGAGGTCCACCGCGATTCTCGCCTCCGGGTCGAGGCGCAGGATCACCCGGCGAACCGCCTGCGTGCAGCCGTCGCAGGTCATGCCCTCGACCTGGATCAGGAGGTCCGACTGCATCGCGTCCATGACACTTCGCGCTCCGGCATTCGATGGGGTGCCATTGATGTCGGCCCGTCCCGCACGCGATGCAAGTTTTCGCGATTGAGGGGCTGTGTTTCCGGTGCCGCGGAGGCATGTACCGAGCGCAAGCGGCACGTGACCCGACGCCGCGAACGTCAAGTCACAGTTCGGAAAAATCGGCCGGTGCTTCTCCTGGGCGTCTTGTGAGCGCTTGGCGTCTCGGCGACAAACGAACCTGGGTGCGATTCGCAACCCCCCCGCGGCCCGACCGCGGACGTGCGCCCATCGTCTCAGAGGATAAGAGCATACCGATGGCCCGGATCGTCGGCCGGCGTGGCGGCCTGTGGGCCTTGGGTCTTCTCGGGCTCGCCATCGTGGCGCCCCTGTCCCTCTACGCCCCGCTCGCCGGCGCCTTCGCCCTGGCCGCTGCGGGTGGGTCGGCGGCGCTGCTCGCCCATAGGCGCGCGACTCGTCTGGCGGCGCGCTGCGAGAAGCTGTCCGGCGAATTCGACGTGCTGTCTCAGCGCCTGCTGCGCCTCGAATCCGTCACCCGCATCATCGCGGACCAGCAGGTCCGCGCCGCCGAGGCCGGCGCCCCGCCGCCCATCGCCGATGATCGCGAGACCGCCGACCTCGTGGCCGGCGTCGAGGAGGTCACCGCCGAGATCGGCCTCCTCAGCGGCATCGTGCGCGAACTGGCCGCCGTCGTCGCCGCGCAGGACGACGAGATCGCCGGCCTGAAGGCTGCGCCGCGCTTCGTCGCCCCCGAGATTCCCCCTCCCGTCCGGGCCGCCGTACCGCCCCCTCCGCTCGTCGCCGAGATCGCGGCGCCAAAACGCGAGCCATCCGGGTCCACCGCCCCCTGGACGCCCCGGTCGCTCGCCTTTGCGGCGGCGGCGCCGGAGCGCGACCTGGAGCGTGAGGCCGCCCTGCTCGCGGCGTTCGACGGCACCGGTCTCGAGGTCCATCTCCAGCCCATCGTCTCACTGCCGCAGCGCCGGGTCGTGTCCTACGAGGCGCTGGCGCGCCTGCGCGTGGCCGGCGAGACCCTGGCGCCGGACGTGTTCCTTCCCCTGCTCGAGCGCCACGGCCGCACCACCGACCTCGACCGGCGCATGCTCCAGCGGGTCGCCACCATCGCGCGGCATCTCGCCGGGCGCGGCAGTCAGGCGGCGGTGGCCTATGGCCTGTCGCCACGCTCGTTGTTCGAGCCCGGCTTCCTGCGTTCGCTCGGGCACCTGATCGCCGGCGAGCCGGACCTGTCCGGACGCCTCGTGGTGGCGCTGCCCCAGACGAGCTGGCGCAGCCTCGATGCCGAGCAGGCCAAGACGCTCGGCGACCTGCGGGGCCGCATCGGCTTCGTCCTCGACCGCCCCGTGGACCTGCGCCTCGACCCCCTGGCGCTGGCCGACCGCGGCATCTCCCAGGTCAAGGTTCCGGCCGACCTGCTGCTGCGCCCCGGCGCGGGCCAGGCGATGCCGGACATCGCGTTGGAAGACCTCGTGGCCGCCCTGGGGCGGGCGGGCATCCGCCTCGTCGCCGACGGGGTCGAGCGCGAGAGCGACGTGCCCGACCTGATCGACCTCGACGTGCCGATGGCGCAAGGGTCGGTCTTCGCTCCGGCCCGGGTCGTCCGGGCCGAGGTGCTGGCCGCGTCCCCGTCGCCGCCGGAGCCCCCGCCCGCACCTGCGGGCGACGATCCCGAGCCGCCGCCGCAGCGCCGTCCGTTCCGGGATTTCCTGCGCCGGGCGGGGTGATCTACTCGAACGGCCCGAGCTTACGCTCCAGGCGCATGCGGGTGATGGCTCCGATCTCGGCCAGCGCCGCCGCCATCTCCGCCGCGGGGGCATTGTCGAGCCGCCGCTCGAAGTCCGCGACGATGGCCGCGCGGCTGCGCCCGCGCACGGCGATGATGAATGGGAACCCGAACCGCGCCCGGTACGCCGCATTGAGCCGGTCGAAGCGGTCGAATTCCGCGTCGCTCATGCGATCGAGACCGGCACTGCCCTGCTCGGAGACCGAATGCGTGGTCATCCGTTGCGACCGCGCCGCCTGACCGGCGAGCTCGGGATGCGCGTTGAGGAACGCCCGCTTCTCTGAATCGGTGGCCGATACGACCACCGCCATCATCGCGGCGTGCAACGCGTCGCGGCTCGCATACGGCCTGGCGGCGAAGGCCCGCTCGGCCACCCAGGGCGAATTCTCGAAGATACCGCCGAAGGCCGCCACGAAGGCCTCGCGGTCCATCCGGTTGACCGTGTCGAGGGCGAGAATCCCGGTCTCCGCACCGACGCGAACGAGTGCCGGCCCGGTGCCGGGGAGCGGTGCCAGGGTGGCGGCCGCAAGCCAGAGCGCGCCGGAGACGAGCAGGGCCGGACCCATCGACGCCTCAGCTCCCCCGATAGGTCGAGTAGCTCCACGGGGTCGTGAGCAGAGGCACGTGATAATGCGCCTTGGCATCGAAGATCGAGAATTGCACCGGCACCGTGTCGAGGAATGGCGGCTCGGAGAGCTTGGTGCCGAGGCCGGAGAAATACGCCGCCACATGGAAGACGATCTGGTAGCGGCCGACGGTGACGGCATCGCCCACCAGAAGCGGCTTTTCGGTACGGCCGTCCTTGTTGGTCTGCATCGAGGAGACGAGACGGTAGGTGTCCCCCTCCATCTTGTAGAAATCGATCGTCATGCCGCCGGCCGGCTTGCCGTTCGCCGTGTCGAGAACGTGCGTCGTCAGGCGCCCGGTTTCCTCAGCGGCCGCCTCACGGGCGGGCAGCGCCATCATGGCAGCCACGGCGAAGAGCGGACCCAGCACCATCCGGCGCGAACCTGTTGCGAACGTCATGCACGTCTCCTCCACCCGGCCAAGGGCCGCATCCGACGGCTCTGTCCGGATCGTCCGCTTGCCGATCGGCGCGTTGCAGAATGCATGCCCTTTTGCGCGCGCCAAAGGCGGGGGGGCGCCGGCCGCGGCGTTGATTTCGCACGGCTCTCCGCCTAACCGGGCGGCCCTGGGGCGTACCTGCTCATCCGTGGGTGCGCCCGTGCCCTCTGCCACACAGGCCCTCCGCATGACCGAACACCCGTCCGTCCCGGGCACCGTGCCGATTATCCCGGGGCTCGGTGCCATCGCGGACCGCTACGACGTGATTCTGTGCGACGTGTGGGGCGTGCTGCATGACGGAACGCGGGCTCATGTCGGCGCCGGCGAGGCGCTGATCCGGTTCAAGGCGCGCGAAGGCTCCGGCCGCCCGCGCCGGGTCGTCCTGGTCTCCAACGCGCCGCGCCCCTGGGCGGGGGTGCAGGCGATCCTCGACGGCTACGGCGTGCCGCGCGCGGCCTACGATGCGATCCTGACCTCGGGCGATCTCACCCGCAGCCTCCTGGCCGAGCGGCCGGGGGAGCGCATCCACCATCTCGGACCCGAACGCGATGCCACGATCTTCGAAGGTCTCGACGTGCAGCGGGTATCCGCGGCCGAGGCGACGCGAATCGTCTGCACCGGGTTGTTCGACGACAACACCGAGACGGCCGAGGATTATCGCGAGACGCTGGCGGCATTCCGCTCCCGCGACGTGCCGATGATCTGCGCCAATCCCGATCTCGTGGTCGAGCGCAACAAAAAGCTGATTCCCTGCGCCGGACTCATCGCCGAAGCCTATGCGGCCATCGGTGGCAGCGTGGTCTATGCGGGCAAGCCGTACCGGCCGGTCTATGAGGCCGCCCTGGCGATGGCGGGGCATCTCGATGGTCTCGCATCGCCCGAGCCGGCCCGCGTGCTCGCGGTGGGCGATGCGCTGCGCACCGATATCGCCGGAGCCGCAGGCTACGGGATTCCCAACCTGCTGGTGGCGCGCGGCATCCATGCCGAGGAACTCGGCGTCCTGGCCGAGCACGAGACGTTGGGCGACATCGCGCACTGGCTCGGCCGCCAGTCGGTGCGACCGGACGCGATCATCGAGCGGCTGGTCTGGTAGGGACTGTCTGAATGGTGCGAGCGCCCCGGCGTCAATCGAACATGGCGTCAATCGAACATGGCGTCGATGGCGTCCTGGGCTGTCGCCGGTCCCTTGAGCTGCGGACCGTTGAGGATGAGCAATTCGTTGCGCACCCGGCGCTCGACCTCTGCCGGATCGATGCCGCCTTCGTCCTTGGCCTTCACGGCGGCGGCGAAGCGCGTCAACCGGGTCTCGAGCTGGCGCAGGGCCTCCACCACCTTGCCGATACGCTGGCCGGTGATGTCCTGGAAGGTGCAGGCTTCGAAGATGTCGTTCATCCGCGCCTCGACGACGGCGCGATAGTTCTTGTCGTCGGGCAGGCCGAGGATCTCCTCGGCCGCGTTCATGATCGAGTTCGTGGCGCCCGCCGTGGCTTCCACGACGCTGCCCAGTTCCTCGTGCGCCATGGGCAGGCGATCGCGCGTCAGTTCGTTGGCCCGCAGGGCCGCGATTTCGGTGCGCAGGTGGGCGATGTAGTCCGCGATCTCGACGAGCTCACGGATCAGCGAAGGTTTGTCCGGCGCAGCGGTGGTCTTCCGCGCCTTGGCTGCGAGTGCCATCGAATCCTACCCCCTCCGATGTGCCGTCTCTTCGTTCGAATGCGGTGGCCAATGGCGCCTCAGGCGCCGCAGACCGCCTCGATCTTGCTCTTCAACGTCGCGGCGTTGAACGGCTTGACGATGTAGTTGTTCACGCCGGCCTTCTTGGCGGCGATGACGTTCTCGGTCTTCGACTCGGCGGTGACCATGATGAACGGCGTGGTGCGCAGGGCCTCGTCGGCACGGACGTGGCGCAGCAGCTCGTAACCGGTCATCGGCTCCATGTTCCAATCGGAGATCACGAGGCCGTATTTGCGGTTCTTCAAGCGCGCCAGGGCGGCGGTGCCGTCGGAGGCGTCGTCGACCTCCTCGAACCCGAGCTGCTTGAGAAGGTTGCGGATGATGCGGACCATCGTCTGATAGTCGTCGACGACGAGGATCGGCATGCCGAGGTCGAGGGCCATGGCTCGTTGTGCTCCGTCAGATCGAGGGACGATGCGGCAGAGCCGCGCCCCTTCACAGAATGTGCCGGAGCGCCAAGGGTCGGCGCTCCTTCCGATGGAAATTACGCAGCATCGAATTGCGAAGCGGTTAACTGCCCGACGATGTCTTCATCCCGGTGCGATGCGCCCGCCTGCTCGCTTGACCCCCTCGGCGGATTTCGACAGGTTCCGCCGCACTTCGTCCAATTGCCCCTGCCGCCGAACCTTTGGGATACGATGTCGCCTGGCGACGAGTCCGCCGCGCCGCCCGCGCAGCCACGCCCCTTCACCATCTGCCGCGAGGACGAGCCGGTGCCGCCGGCGATCGCCGGTGCGGTCGCGGCCATCGGAAATTTCGATGGGGTGCATTTTGGCCACAGGGCGCTCATCGCCGCCGTGCGCGAAACGGCGGCCGCCTCCGGCCGTCCGGCCGTGGCCCTCACCTTCGAACCGCATCCGCGCGCGTATTTCGCCCCCGACCAGCCGATGTTCCGCCTGACCGATGCCGCGGCCAAGGAGACCGTCTTCGCCCGCCTCGGTCTCGACGGCCTCATCGTCCGCCGATTCGATGCCGCGCTCGCCGGGACCGGGGCCGAGGATTTCGTCACGCGGCTGCTCAAGCGCGATCTCGGCCTGTCGGGGGTCGTCATCGGCCACGACTTCCATTTCGGCCGCGGCCGCGAAGGGACGCCGGCGGTGCTCGCCCGGCTGTGTGCCGCCGCCGGCCTGACCTGCCGCATCATCCCGCCCGTCGCCCTCGACGGCGCGACCGAGGCGGTGTCGTCGAGCGCGATCCGGGCGGCCCTGGGCGCAGGCGACATGGCCCGGGCCAATGCGCTCCTGGGCTATCGCTGGTTCGTCTCGGGAGTGGTGCGCCACGGCGAAAAGCGCGGACGCACGCTCGGATACCCCACCGCCAACGTCGCCCTGGAAGCGTGTTCCCTGGCCCACGGCATCTATGCGGTACGGGTGCGGCTGCCCGACGGCAGCCTGCGTGACGGGGTCGCGAGCTATGGCCGCCGGCCGACCTTCGACGACGGCGCGCCGCTGCTCGAGGTCAACCTCTTCGACTTCTCGGGCGACCTCTACGGGCAGGCCATCCAGGTCGAGTTCCTCGCCTACATCCGCGGCGAGGAACGCTTCGACGGGGCCGATGCCCTGATCGCCCGCATGCACGTCGATGCCGCCCAGGCACGCGCCCTCATCGCCGCCGACACCGTCGCCTCCATGCTCGGATAGGGCGCTGGGGGGCAGCGCAGATGCATCAAAGCGTCTGCGTGCCGGGATCGGCGTGTTCCCGATCTTTGCCCGATCCTAAGCGGAGGCCTCGAGGAGGGTTACCGCCCCCGAAATTGTTCGCGGCGCGGGGGGGCAGAGCTTGGGATCAGAGCTTGGCGGCGTCCGGCGTGGCGAGACGGCGGGCGGCGTCCTGGAGGCCGGCATGGTCGTGGCCGCCGCTCAGGGCAAAGGCCGAGCGGTCGACATTCCAGTAGGCGGTCTCGCCGTCACCCGGGCTCGTCACCAGCCCGGCGTCGAGGGCGGCCTCGCTGCGGCGGGTGGCGAACAGGGACACCTCGCCGAGGGCGCCGGCATCGATCACGACCTCGACCCCGGCCCCATGGCGAGCCGGAACGATCTGTACGTCGCGCACCGTCCAATCGCCGGGCAGGTCGGGCAGGGCGATGCCGGTGGCGGCGGCGATTCCCGCGCGGTCATAGGAGCTCGGCACCGTCTGCTGCGACGCGAGACGGGCCCGGATCTGGGCGGCTTCGCGGGCGTTGCGCGCGTCGCTGATCAAGGCCGGGTCCACCGGAGACGCGAAGGTATCGGGGACGCCGAGCGAGCCGGGATCGGAATGTGCGAGCCAGCCGGCGCCGACCAGGAGGGCGATCACCGCGGCGCGGCGCAGGCGGTCGCCGACCCGGCGCCAGGCGATGGACCGGTCGAGGCGGCGTGCGGCGGCCCGGTTGCGCTCCGGGCCGGGACCGGGATGCGGGGTGAAGGCCTCGCGCAGGGCGTCGCGGTCGTGGAGATCGGCCATCACGTTGGCGGCGGCCTCGGGATGCCGGGCGAGATGCGCTTCGACGTCGAGGCGCCGCATCACATCGAGCTGGCCGTCGACGAAGGCGGTGAGGTCGCTATCGGTGATCGGGTCGATCATCGCTGTCGGTTCCATTCTTGTCTCGGCCACCCGCCGGTTCGGCATCGGTCCCCGACCATGCGGTCGGGAACGCACGCCGATGGTGCGGCAGCTCCTCGGCGATAGTCTGTCAGATTCGCGCGGCTCTGCGCAGGTCGGGGGCATCTTCCGAATCGTCGTTCGATTCGCGATGCCTCTGCGGCGGCACGAGGCGCAGACGTGGGCGCTCGCCCGGCGATTCCCGGCTGGTGTCGCCGGCCTCGCCCTCTTCGAATGCCCGCAATGCCGCCCGGCCCCGGCCGAGCCGCGACATCAGCGTGCCGATGGGAATGCCGAGGACGCTGGCGGCCTCGGCATAGGCCATGCCCTCGAGCGTCACGAGGTGGAGGGCCGCGCGCTGCTCCTCCGGCAGGGTGAGGAAGGCGCGGCGAATCTGTGCGAGCCGGATCTGTGCTTCCTGGGCCGGCGGCGCGACCTCTTCGCCCATCTGAACCAGGGCTTCGGCGTGGCGGGATTCCACCCGCTTGCGACGCTGGTCGTCGATGAAGACGTTGTGCAGGACCGTCATCATCCAGGTCCGCAGATTGGTATTCGGCCGCGACACCTGGCCCGATTCGAGGGCACGGACCAGGGTGTCGTGGACGAGATCGTCCGCCCGCAAGGTGTCGCGGGTCAGCGCCCGTGCGTAGCGCCGCAGCGGCACGAGGAGATCGACGATGGCGGCGGGACCGGCTCTGTTCGATTCAGTCGTCATGCTGGGTCAACGTACAGGCCGCGTCCTTTAATCCGCCCGCCTCGACGATAGGTCATGTGGCGGCGGCCCCCGGAATCCCCCGGGGGCGGTGGTTACTGATAGGTCGCCTGCAGGTCGAGGGTGCAGGTGCGGCCGATGCCGTCGTAATGCTCGGCGAGCCAGGCCTGCGCCGCACCGCGACCCTTGTCGCGCAGGCGCTGGAACACCCGCCAACGCGCATCGAGGCGCGAGGAGGCCTGATATTCGTCGAGCGCCCCGGTGCCGTCGATGCGGTGGACGTAGAGCGGCTTGTAATCGCCCTGGCCGAGCACCCCCTCGGCGATGAGATTGTCGAGGAAATCGATCGCCCGCAATTCGCGCATCAGGTTGGCGTTGAAGGTGATTTCGTTGAGCCTGTCCTGGATTTCCTGGGGTGAGCGCGGGGTCTCGCGCCGCTCCACCGGATTGATCTGGACGAGCAGGATGTCGCGGGTCCGCGCACCCCGGTGCAGGGGATAGAGCGGCGGGTTGCCGAGATAGCCGCCGTCCCAGTACGGCACCCCGTCGATCTCCACCGCCTGGAACACCGTCGGCAGGCAGGCGGAGGCCATGAGGTGGTCGACGTGGAGGGTCTCGCGCTCGAACAGGGCGAGCTTGCCGGTCCAGACATTGGTGGCCGACACGTAGATCGCCGCCGTCTCGGCCGCCCGCAGGCGCTCGAAATTCACCTGCGCGGCCAATGCCTTGCGAAGCGGATTGTAGTTCAGCGGATTGGCGACGTAGGGGCTCGACTTGACCATGCGGCCCCAGAATTCGAGGACGGGATTGTCCTTCCAGAATCCGAACACGCCGTTGAAGACGCTGCGCTGAGCCGGCCAGAAATCGCCGTCGAGGCTGACCTCGCGCCAGAACCGCTCCAGGGCCGCGCGGGCACCGTCCGGCCCGCCTTCGAGCCATCCGTCGACCATGACGACGGCGTTCATCGCCCCCGCACTCGCGCCAGTAATCGCCTCGAAACCGAGGCGGCCGTCCTCGATCAGGGCGTCGAGCACGCCCCAGGTGAAGGCGCCGTGCGCACCGCCACCCTGCAACGCAAGCGATACGGTCTTCTCCGCCTTCGGGCCGGCCATGACCCGGGTGGTCGCCGACGGCTCCATGGGAAGCAGCGCCTCCACATGGACCTCTGGCGCCGAATCGACCGATCCGGGTTGCTGCGAATCGAGCATCGTCGTCTCCGGGTTGTTCATGTTGCAGTGCAATATAAACACTGGACGGCGGACCAACAGGGGCGACGGCGAGGGGGTTCCCTGTCCCCGGCGCAGCCCTGCTACCCGGACGGACGCGCAAAACTCGACATCCCGCGCGGGATGCGACATGGGATAGGCTGCGACGGACGAGCCGCGACGCGACGCGGAACTTGACGAGCGCCCGGCGTCATCTCAGCTAAACGCTTCAGCGCGTAAGAGATGCCGACGGTCCGTTTTTCGGAGCGCACGAAATCAACGATGGACACCATGGACGCGACCCCCGCCAATCCGATCGCCGGCACCGGCCCCGAGATCGCCGGTCCCTCGCCCCGGCACCGCACGGTCGGCGTCACGGTGGGTTCCGGAGAGGGCGCCGTGACGGTGGGCGGCGGCGCACCGATCGTCGTCCAGTCGATGACCAACACCGACACCGCCGACATCGACGGGACGGTGGCGCAGGTCGCCCAGCTGTCGCGCGCCGGTTCCGAACTCGTGCGCATCACGGTGGACCGCGACGAGGCGGCCGCGGCGGTGCCGAAGATTCGCGAGCGGCTCGACCGTATCGGCGTGCATGTGCCGCTGGTGGGCGACTTCCACTATATCGGCCACAAGCTCCTGTCCGATCATCCGGCCTGCGCCGAAGCGCTGGCCAAGTATCGGATCAATCCGGGCAATGTCGGCTTCAAGGAGAAGAAGGACACCCAGTTCTCGACCATCGTCGAGCAGGCGATCCGCTACGGCAAGACCATCCGCATCGGTGCCAACTGGGGCTCCCTCGACGAGGCGCTCCTCACCCATCTGATGGACGAGAACGCCCGCTCGGCCAAGCCTATCGATGCCCGCGCGGTGATGCGCGAGGCCATGGTGCAGTCGGCCCTGTCCTCGGCCGAGCGTGCGGTGGAACTCGGGCTGCCCAAGGACCGGATCATCCTCTCGGCAAAAGTCTCGGCGGTGCAGGATCTCATCGCCGTCTACCGCGAGGTGGCGCGCCGCTCCGACTTCGCGATCCATCTCGGGCTCACCGAGGCCGGCATGGGCTCGAAGGGTCTGGTCGCGGCCTCGGCCGCCATCGGCGTGCTGCTGCAGGAAGGCATCGGCGACACCATCCGCTACTCGCTCACTCCGGAGCCGGGCGGTGACCGCACCGTCGAGGTCAAGGCGAGCCAGGAACTCCTGCAGACCATGGGGTTCCGGACGTTCGTGCCGCTGGTCGCCGCCTGTCCGGGCTGCGGGCGCACGACGTCGACGACCTTCCAGGAACTCGCCCGCGACATCCAGAACTGGATCGTCGCGTCGATGCCCGAGTGGAAGAAGAACTATCCCGGCGTCGAGGGCCTGAACGTCGCGGTGATGGGCTGCATCGTCAACGGCCCCGGCGAATCGAAGCATGCCGATATCGGCATCTCGCTGCCCGGCACCGGCGAGACCCCCACCGCACCGGTCTTCATCGACGGCAAGAAGGCGATGACCCTGCGCGGCGCGACGCTGGCCAAGGATTTCGAGACGGTCGTCATCGACTATATCGAGCGCCGCTTCGGCCAGGGCGGCGGCCAGGGCGGTCAGGGCACCCAAGACGCGGCCGAATAAGCCGCACCGCCATCCCGCGAAACCCTGTGACCGCGTGTGCGGCGGCGCACGCTTGCCGTTCTCGCACCTGCGGTCGCATGATAGCGTGAACGCGAACGATCCCTAGCCGCCCGGCATCGCGTCGGGGCCGGCCCCGGCCTGTCTGCGCGCGCGGTTCGACCGCGCCGCCGCCCGCCGGGCTTGCACAAGTCCCGATCGGCCCGAATGACGCAATCCGCCACTCCGAGCGTGCCCACCGCCAAGCCAGACGGCGGGGAGGCTCCTTCGCCGGTCGAGGCGGCGATCCCCGCAAAGCCGGCCGTTGCCGAAGCGGTCGACGTCGCGCACGGACATGCGCCGCAGACCCTGTGGACCCTGATCATCGGCTCCATGGGCGTCGTCTACGGCGATATCGGCACGAGCCCGCTCTACGCCTTTCGGGAAGCCCTGGTCTCGGCGCGTGCCGACGGCATCCTGCTGCGCGAGGAGGTGCTGGGTGTCGCCTCGCTGATCCTGTGGGCGCTGCTGCTCATCGTCACCGTCAAATACGTCGTCATCCTGATGCGGATGGACAACAACGGCGAGGGCGGCATCCTCTCGCTGATGGCGCTGGCCCGCACGGCGCTCGGCGGATCGCGCGTGGTGTTCATGCTCGGCCTGCTCGGCGCCTCGCTGTTCTACGGCGATGCCATCATCACCCCGGCGATCTCGGTGCTCTCGGCGGTGGAGGGTCTGAAGCTCGTGACGCCGGCCCTGGACGCCTACGTCCTGCCGATCACCATCGCGATCATCGTGCCGCTGTTCCTGATCCAGAACCGGGGCACGGGGAAGGTCGCCACCTTCTTCGGGCCGATCATGGCCGTGTGGTTCGCCGCCATGGCGCTCGCGGCGATCCCGCACATCTTCGTCCGGCCCGACGTGCTGTGGGCGGTCAACCCGTATTACGCGCTGCACTACCTGCTCGGTCACGGCACCGGCGCCCTGGTCGCCCTGGGCGCGGTGTTCCTGGCGGTGACCGGGGCAGAGGCGCTGTTCGCCGATCTCGGGCATTTCGGCCGCCGCCCGATCCAGATCGCCTGGCTCTACCTCGTGGCACCCTGCCTCGTGCTCAACTATTTCGGACAGGCCGCCCTGGTGCTGGCCAAGCCCGACACCACCGATCCGTTCTTCCAGCTGGTGCCGGAATGGGGCCTGCTGCCGATGGTGCTGCTGGCCACCGCCGCCACCGTCACCGCGAGCCAGGCCGTCATCACCGGCGCGTTCTCGCTGTCGCGCCAGGCGATCCAACTCGGCCTGCTGCCGCGCCTGGAGATCCGCCACACCTCGGAATCGCATTCGGGACAGATCTACCTGCCGCAGATCAACGCCCTGCTGATGGTCGGCGTCGTGATCCTGGCGATCCTGTTCCGCTCGTCCGCGGCCCTGGCCTCGGCCTACGGCATCGCCGTCACCGGCACGATGCTGATCACCGCCAGCCTGGCCTTCCTGGTGCTGTGGAAGACCTGGAAGTGGTCGCCGCTGGCGGCCGGATTGGTGATCCTGCCCTTCGTCGCCATCGAGTTCCTGTTCCTGCTCTCGAACCTGCTCAAGGTGTTCGAGGGCGGCTACGTGCCCCTGCTGTTCGCCGGCGCGCTCATCATCGTGATGTGGACCTGGGTCCGCGGCGTCGGCATCCTCATCAACAAGACCCGCAAGACCGACGTGCCGCTCACCGAACTCGTGAGCATGCTGGAGAAGAGCCCGCCCCACCACGTGCGCGGCACGGCGGTGTTCCTGACGAGCGATCCCTACATCGCGCCGGCCGCCCTGTTGCACAATCTCAAGCACAACAAGGTGCTGCACGAGAAGAACGTCATCCTGACGGTGGAGACCGTCGACACGCCCCGCGCCAGTGCCGCCGACCGCATCCGGATCGAGCCCATCGGGCCGCACTTCCACAAGGTCGTGATGAAGTTCGGCTACATGGAGACGCCCAACATTCCCCGGAACCTGACGCTGCTGCGCAAGCAGGGCTTCAAGTTCGACATCATGGCGACGTCGTTCTTCCTGTCGCGCCGGTCGATCCGCCCTGCGGCGCATTCCGGCATGCCGCTGTGGCAGGACCGGATCTTCATCACGCTGGCCAAGAACGCCAACGACGCCACCGACTTCTTCCAGATCCCGACAGGGCGCGTGGTCGAGGTCGGCACGCAGGTCACGGTCTAGGACCGGACCTCGCCCTGATTCGAGCCGGCATCTGGCTCGGGCCGCATTGTTCTAGTGCGCCGAGTAGGTCGGAATCGGCAATCCGCTCACCAGACTGGCCCCGGGTGCGCTCGCCTGGGGGACGTTCGCTTGCGGGATACGCGCTTGGGAAACGCTTGCCTGGACGGTGCTTGCCTGGACGGTGCTTGCCTGAGCCGGCATCGCCGCGGGCGGTGCCGCAGGCGCGATCGCGGCCGGCATCATGACCGGTTCGGCCACGGCCACCGGGATCGCAACCACAACCGGGTCCGTGACGGGAGCCTCGGCGGGTGCGATGGCCAGCGGCGTCGGTGCGGCGGGCGCCACCAGCGCCATGGCGGTGGGCGGGAGCGCCGCAGGGGCGGGGGCGCCGGGCTTGCGCTTCTCGTAGAAGGCGTTGCCGCCGGCGACCGCCACGTAATGCATGTTGTTGTAGGGGTAGGTGCGCCCGGCGGTGTGGAAGTACATCGCCCGCCCGACCTTGGGATGGCGCTGCCCATCGAGCACCGCGTCGGTCACTTCGGCGACCTTCTTCAGGTCTTTCTCCGCCATCGGCTTCGTCAGCACGCCGGTGGCGAACTGGCGCGGCTGGCCGACCACGGCGCAGATGCCGCCATTGGGGAAGGCCGCCGCCTCCAGGCGGTTCATCACCACGGTGCCGACCGCGAGCAGACCCTCCGCATCGGTGCGGTTCGATTCGAAGTACATGGCCCGGCCGAGGCAATCGCGCTCCTGATCCGTCACCGCCATGGCCAGGGGACGCGGCGCGGTTCCGCCGAGGGACCCCGTCGACCCGGGGGCGTTGCAGGCGCCAAGGCCCGTCGTCGTCAGCACCAGGACCAAGGGCAGCCCTGTCTTCGCCGATCGGGGAATCCCCATGCCGTCTCGCTCCGCGCCTGTTTGGTGGTCAAGCTTGGGGATGAATCTGGGTTCTTTTCGGGCAAGCCGGCCGGATCGTCGCGAAACGCCCGATTCGGGGCGTCAGGTCTCGCGATCGTACCGGAACGCGTCCGGCACCCGCGGCATCCCGATATGGTCGTAGAAGGTGATCGCGTCCGGGGCCGCCGTGAGCAGCACGGAAGCCTGCGGCCCCACCGCCGCACGGGTCGCCTCGATCAGGCCCTGGCCGATCCCGAGGCCCTGCGCCGAGCGGCAGACCGCGAGATCCGACAGGTAGGCGCAGAACGCAAAGTCGGTGAGCGTGCGGGCGACGCCCATCAGCGCGCCGTCGTGCCGGGCGGTGACGACGAGATCGGCGCGGGCGATCATCGTCGCGAGCCGGGCGAGGTCGTCGGCGGGCCTGCGCGGGGCGAGGCCCGATTCGATCAGGACGCGGCGGAACTCCGCCGCGTCGAGGTCCGGCTCGAGGCCGTAGACGATGCCCGCCACCGGCTCAGGCCGAGAGCGTGCCGTGGCAATGCTTGTACTTCTTGCCCGAGCCGCACGGGCACGGCTCGTTGCGTCCGACCCGGCCCCAGGTGGTGGCATCGGTAGGGTCGCGCTCCGGCACGGCCGCATCCGTCGACAGGGCCTGCGCGGTGTAGCCGTAGGCCGGCCCCGCACCGCCGTCGCTGCCCGTACCGGAATAGTCCATCTCGTTCTCGCCCGTGACGGGATCGAGGTGCTGGGCGAACATCTGCGGCAGCGGGGTTTGAGCGAACGGGTTCGTCCCGCCCTCGGGGGTCTGGTCCTCGTACATGATCTCGATGCGCGAGAGCTGCTGCGTCACCTGCTCGCGCAGTGAGCCGACGAGGCCGTTGAACAGGTCGAAGGCTTCGGACTTGTACTCGTTGAGCGGGTCGCGCTGGGCGACGCCGCGCCAGCCCACCACCTGACGCAGGTGGTCGAGGGTGACGAGGTGCTCGCGCCAGAGGTGGTCGAGGGTCTGCAGGAGCACCTGCTTCTCGACATAGGTCATCACCTCGGGCGTGTTCTTCTCGGTCCGGGTCGCATAGGCGTCGTCCGCCGCCTGCCGCAGGCGATCGCGCATCTCCTCGTCGGCGATGCCCTCCTCCTTGGCCCAATCCTCCACCGGCACATCGAGGTTGAGCACCGTGGTCACGCGCTCGCGCAGGCCCTCGACGTCCCATTGCTCGGCATAGGCGTTCTCCGGCACGTGGACCGAGACGAGGTCGTCGACGACGCCGTGGCGCATCTCGTCCACGGTGTCGCGCACGCTGTCCTGGCCCATGAAGTCGCGGCGCTGCTCGAACACGACCTTGCGCTGGTCGTTCATGACGTTGTCGTACTTGAGCACGTTCTTGCGCATGTCGAAGTTGCGCGCCTCGACCTTCTGCTGCGCCTTCTCGATGGCCTTGTTGATCCAGGGGTGGATGATCGCCTCGCCCTGCTCGAGGCCGAGCCGCGTCAGCATTCCGTCCATGCGGTCGGATCCGAAGATCCGCATCAGGTCGTCCTGCAGCGAGAGGTAGAACTTCGAGCGGCCGGGATCGCCCTGGCGACCCGAGCGGCCGCGCAGCTGGTTGTCGATGCGGCGCGATTCGTGGCGCTCGGTGCCGATGATGTAGAGCCCGCCGGGGAGAGCCTTCTTGCGGCCCGCCTCCGGGTCGGCGGGCTCGCCCGACGCCAGCACCTTGGCCCGGTTCTCCTCGATCTCGGCCTTGATCGCCGCGACCTTCGCCTCCCGCTCCGGCCCCTCGGGAATCCCCGAGAGCTCCTTCTCGACCCGCATCTCGACGTTGCCGCCGAGTTTGATGTCGGTGCCGCGGCCGGCCATGTTGGTGGCGATGGTGATGGCGCCCGGCACACCGGCCTCGGCGACGATGTAGGCCTCCTGCTCGTGGAAGCGGGCGTTGAGCACGGCAAAGCGCTTCGTCACCCGGCCTTCGCGGGCGGCCGCATAGACGTCGGTGAGCGCGTTGAGGTCGGAATAGTCGAGGGGTGTGAAGCCGGCCTTGGTCAGCATCTCGGCCAGATGCTGCGACTTCTCGATCGAGCCGGTGCCGACGAGGATCGGCTGATGGCGCGCATGCGCCTTCTCGATCTCGGCGATGATGCCGTCATACTTCTCGCCCACCGTCCGGTAGACCTCGTCGTCCTCGTCGACGCGCTCGACTTCCTTGTTGGTCGGGATGTCGACGACCTCAAGCTTGTAGATCTCGGCGAACTCGTCGGCTTCCGTCGAGGCGGTTCCGGTCATGCCCGCGAGGTTGGTGTAGAGGCGGAAGTAGTTCTGGAAGGTGATCGAGGCCAGCGTCTGGTTCTCGGGCTGGATCGTCACCCGCTCCTTGGCCTCCAGCGCCTGATGCAGCCCCTCCGAGTAGCGCCGGCCCTGCATCATGCGGCCGGTGAACTCGTCGATGATCACCACCTCCTCGTTCTTGACGATGTAGTCCTTGTCGAGGGTGAACAGGGTGTGGGCACGCAGGGCCTGGTTCACGTGGTGGACGAGGCTGACGTTGTGCGCGTCGTAGAGGTCGCCCTCCTTGAGCAGGTCGGCACCGCGCAACAGGTCCTCGATGAACTCGTTGCCGCTCTCGGTGAGCGAGACCGCACGCTGCTTCTCGTCGAGATCGTAATGCTCGGGCTCGAGATGCGGCATCAACGCATCCACCGAGACATACAGGTCCGAGCGGTCGTCCACCGGGCCGGAGATGATGAGCGGCGTGCGCGCCTCGTCGATGAGGATCGAATCGACCTCGTCGACGATCGCGAAGTTGTGTCCGCGCTGGGCGAGCTGCGACAGCTCGTACTTCATGTTGTCGCGCAGGTAGTCGAACCCGAACTCGTTGTTGGTGCCGTAGGTGATGTCGCAGGCATAGGCCTCTTTGCGCTGCTCGTCGTCGAGGCCGTGCACGATGGTGCCGACGCTGAGACCGAGGAAGCGGTAGACCCGGCCCATCCATTCGGCGTCGCGGGCGGCGAGATAGTCGTTCACGGTGACCACGTGGACGCCCTTGCCCGACAGGCCGTTGAGGTAGACCGGCAGCGTCGCCACCAGGGTCTTGCCCTCGCCGGTGCGCATCTCGGCGATGCCGCTCTCGTGCAGCACCATGCCGCCGATCATCTGCACATCGAAGTGGCGCTGGCCCAGCACGCGCTTGGCCGCCTCGCGCACCGTGGCGAAGGCCGGCACGAGGATGTCGTCGAGGCTCTTGCCGGCGGCGATCTCGGCCTTGAGCATGTCGGTGCGGGCGCGCAGCGCCTCGTCCGACAGGACCGCGATCTCCGGCTCCAGGGCATTGATCTCGGCCACGCGCGGGCGGTAGCCCTTGACGCGACGATCGTTGGACGAGCCGAAAATCTTCTTAGCGAGGGCGCCGAGCATCGTGAACCTGCGGTCGAGATATCTGAAGCGAGATATCGGAAGAGTGCGTGTTGGGCGGGCTTATAGAGGTAAATATTGCAGGACGCATCCGAAAGGGCCGCCCGGCACAGCAGGCCCGCCGATCCCGCGGGCGGTCCCCGGCGCGCCGGTCCCCCGGACGACAGAAAGCCCGCCCGTTTGGCGCGTGCGGGCGTTGCGCTCTCGGACCGAATCGGGAGCGGCGCACGGTCGCGACCGGGCCGGGAGCGGGCACCGAGCCCGGACGGATCGGGTTCCCCACTTGGCTTACCCACTTGGCTGCCCCCTCTTTGTTGACCCCCTCTTGCCCGCCCGTCCTGCCCGCGCCACCTGTGATCCACACCTGCGCCGCAGCGTACCGAACTAGCCTGAAGCGACGCCCCGATCCCGGCCGGCCCAGAGCCGCGAGGGGGCGGCGCCCTACTCTCGAGGAACACCCTTTGATGACGACGCCTCACCTTCTCCGGCGCACCAGCGCCGTGGCCCTGGCTCTTGCGCTGCCGCTCGCCTCCATCGCCCTGCCGATGCAGGCCCTGGCGCAGACGCCTCCGGCCACGGCACCCGCCGCAGCGCCGGCCGCCCCGGTGGCGCCCGACACGGTGATGGCGAAGGTGAACGGCGCCCCCGTCACGGCGGGCGATCTCGCCATCGCGGCCGAGGATCCGGCCCTGTCGCTGCCGGGCGTCGACGACGCCCAGAAGAAGAACCTGCTGATCGACTACATGGTCGACCTCAAGGTCGGCGCTCAGGCCGCGGAGGCCGCCAAGGTCGGCGATTCGCCGGACTTCCAGCGCAAGCTGTCCTACTTCAAGGACAAGCTCCTCCTCGACGAGTACCTGGAGCGCGAAGCCAAGAAGGCGGTGACGCCGGAGGCCGCCAAGGCCCTCTACGAGCAGACCGTGAAGGCGATGAAGCCCGAAGAGGAGGTCCATGCCCGCCACATCCTCGTGGAGAACGAGGACGACGCCAAGAAGATCGCCGCGCGCATCAAGGGCGGCGAGGATTTCGCGAAGGTGGCGGCCGAAGCCTCGAAGGACCCGGGCTCGAAGACCGAGGGCGGCGATCTCGGCTGGTTCACCAAGGAGCGCATGGTCGCGCCCTTCGCCGAGGCCGCGTTCAAGCTCAGCCCCGGCCAGGTCTCCGACCCGGTCAAGACCCAGTTCGGCTGGCATGTGATCAAGCTCGAGGAGAAGCGCACGAAGCCGGTGCCGGCCTTCGCCGAAATGAAGGAGCAGGTCGACCAGTACCTCACCCGCAAGTCGCAGCAGGACCTGATCCTGAAGCTGCGCGAGAGCGCCAAGATCGAGCGCACCAGCGCGGCGCCCGCTCCGACGCCGGAGCCCAAAACCCCCTGATCCGACCGCGCGCTGGACCGGGGGGCTGTCAGGCCGCCTGGTCCAGCGTCGGCACGGACAGCTCGACCCGGTCGCGGCCCTTGCGCTTGGCGCGGTAGAGGGCCGCGTCGGCGGTTCTCAGGAGGGTGTCGAGATCGCGGCCCCAGGTCCGGTTCGTCGCCGCGCCGATGCTGACGCTCACCGCGAGGCGCGGAAAGGCCGGGACCCGGAGACCGGACACCGCCCTGCGGATCAGCTCTGCGGCGGCCAGGGCGTCTTCGTGCGCGAGATCCGGTACGAGGCAGGCGAATTCCTCGCCGCCCATCCGCCCGAACACCGCACCTGTCGGCAGGAGCGCCTGCGCCGTGTGACAGAATCCGACCAGGACGCCGTCTCCCACCGCATGGCCGTAGGCATCGTTGATGCGCTTGAAATGGTCGAGGTCGAACAGCAGCAGGGTCGCGGTCCGGTCGCGCTGCGCGAGGATCGCCTGCGCGCCGGCGACGAAGGCACGCCGGCTGGCGATGCCGGTGAGCGGATCGGTATCGGCAGCCAGTCGCTGGAGGCGCTCCGCCCGTTCCTTGGTGAGGGCCATGAACACGAAGGCGATGGAGAGCGTGAACAGCATGCCCGCGCAGCACAGGATCGCGAGCCACTGCGATTGCAGGGGGTTGTAGCCCGGTGGCGGCGACGGTGCCACCATCGCCAACGGAATCCGCACCCAGTAGGCGAGCGTGTAGCCGCCCAGCAGGATCATCGCCGGCCAGCGTGAAAGCAGCGGCTCGGCCCGTCCCCGCCAGACTTCGATTCCTGCCGCGAGGCAGAACAGGCCGGCCAATGCCGAGGCCAGGATCACACGGGCGGGCAGCGAGGCGAAGAAGTCCGGAATCAGGCAGGCCCCGCCCCACAGGGCGACGCTCCCGACCACCGGAGCGAGCCAGGCGGGGCGCCCTTCAAACGCCCGCGTCCCGCTCCAGATCAATCCGTAGGCGCCGATGATCAAGGCGTTGGCGAGCCCGATGGAGGCCCAGTCCGGGATCACGCCGCGGAGGGAGAGCAGGGCCGAGGCCGAGGCACCCACCAGATGGGCGACACCCCAGATCGCCAGCGCTCGCATGGCCCTCGCCTGGCTCCACGACAGCAGGAACAGGCTCCCGACCGTGAAGGTCAGGATCACGGTCACCAGCAACAGTGTCGGAGCATCGAGCCGCATTCATCGCTTCCGCGCTTGCCGCAGGCGTATCCCTCTGGCCGAGGCGCCCGTTCTTCGCGGGTTTTAACGCCGACAGTGCCATCCAAAGGTGAACTCGCGCGCGGACTTGCGACTTCAGTCGGTATTTAAGCCTCGAAAAACGTCACGATTTGGTGAAAGTTACCAGACGCGGCCGAGGCGGTGGTTCAGGCCCATCGGGCGGCGGCATCAATCCTCCGGCTTCTTGACGCCCGTCGCCGGGCCGAGCGGCGTGATCCGCAAGCTGGTGATCCGGTTCTTGGACTTGCGGAGAACCTGAAACCGAAAGCCGTGGAAGTTGAACGCGGTACCGGTATCGGGGATGGCGCGGGCCTCGTGAATGACGAGACCCGCGATGGTGGTGGCCTCGTCGTCGGGCAGATCCCAGTCCATCGCCCGGTTGAGGTCGCGGATCGGCACGCTGCCGTCCGCGTTCACCGAGCCGTCGCCCTGCGGCCGCACCCCCGAGACCGTGACGTCGTGCTCGTCGGCGATGTCGCCGACGATCTCCTCGAGGATGTCCTCCAGGGTGACGAGGCCCATCACCTCGCCGTACTCGTCGACCACCAGGGCGAAGTGGGTCTTCTTGGTGAGGAACGCCTTGAGCTGATCGCGCAGGGAGGTGGTGTCGGGCACGAACCACGTCTCCAGCGCCAGCGCCTCGACCTTGAGGCCCGACGCGTCTCCGCCGGCGGCATCGAGCGCGCGCAGCAGATCCTTGGCGTGGAGCACGCCGATGATGTTTTCGGAGGAGCCGCGCCACAGCGGCATCCGGGTGTAGGGCGAGGCCAGCACCTCGCGGACGATCTCCTCGGAGGGCAGATCGGCGTTGATGGTGCGCATCTTGGTGCGGTGCACCATGACCTCTGAGACCGAGAGTTCGTGCAGGTCGAGCAATCCCCCGAGCATGTCGCGCTCGGCCTTGGCGACGCCGCCCTCGCGATGGAGCAGGGCCACCTGTCCGCGAATCTCGTCGGTGGCGGACAGGATCGACTGGTGCTCGCCGATGCTGACGCCGAAGGGGCGCAGCATCAGGCGGACCAGATGCTCGATGGCGAGGGCGAGCGGCCCGAGCAGGGCGACGGCGAAGGCCACCGGCCGGGCCATGAGCAGGGCCGCCCGGTCGGGATTGTTGATGGCCAGCGTCTTGGGCAGCACTTCGGCGAAGACGATGACCAGCACCGACATCACCCCGGTGGCGTAGAGCACGCCGCTCTTGCCGAACATCGTCGTCAGCACGCTCGTGGTGAAGGCCGAGGCACCGATGGCGACGATGTTGTAGCCGATCAGCATGGCGCCGATGAAGCGCTCGCGGATCGCCAGGATGCGGTTGACGAGGCGGGCCCGCGGGTCGCCCGCGGTCTCCAGGCTCAGCATCCGGGCCCGCGAGGCGGCGGTGAAGGCGGTCTCGGCGCCCGCGAAGAAGGCCGAAAGCAGCAGCGAGATCGCGACGATGCTCGCCGCCAGCCAGAGATCGGTGTGGGATTCCATGAGAGCCGGTGCCGGAAGAGGTCGCGCGCGGCGGCGTCGGGGCCGGCCGCATCGGCGCCTGTCCTAACACAGCCGCTCCCGCCGGGTTCAAGCGCGCGCGATCAGGTTCCCCGGATGAGATCCTTGATGCGCGCGGCCAGCACCTCCATCACGAACGGCTTGGTCAGCACCTGCATTCCGGGGTCGAGATAGCCGTTGCCGAGCACGGCGTTCTCCGCGTAGCCGGTGATGAACAGCACCTTCAGGTCGGGCCGCACCAAGCGTCCGGCATCGGCCATCTGGCGCCCGTTCATGCCGCCCGGCAGGCCGACGTCGCTGACGAGGAGATCGAGGCGCACGTCCGATTGCAGGACCTTGAGGCCGGCCGCGCCATCGGCCGCCTCGATGGCGGTGTAGCCGAGATCCTCCAGCACCTCGGCGACCAGCATGCGCACGGTGGGCTCGTCGTCGACGATCAGGACGGTCTGGCCCTGCTCGGCGCGGGGCGCGGCGCCGAGATCGGCGATCGCCTCCTCGTCCGCCGCCGGGCCGTAATGGCGCGGCAGATAGAGGCACATGGTCGTGCCCTGGCCGATTTCCGAATAGATCCGGACCTGCCCTCCCGATTGCCGGGCAAAGCCGTAGATCATCGAGAGGCCGAGCCCGGTCCCTTCGCCGATCGGCTTCGTGGTGAAGAACGGATCGAAGGCGCGCGCCTTCACCTCCGTGGTCATGCCCTCGCCGGTATCGGTCACGCACAGCGAGAGATACTGCCCCGGCACGAGGTCGCGCTCGCGGGCGCCCCGTTCGTCGAGCCATTTGTTGGCGGTCTCGATGGTGATGCGCCCGCCCCTCGGCATGGCGTCGCGGGCGTTGATGCAGAGGTTCAGCAACGCGTTCTCGAGCTGGTTGGGGTCGACCAGCGCCGCCCACAGGCCGGCGGCGCCCACCACCTCGATGGTCACGCCGGGGCCGACGGTGCGGCGGATCAGGTCCTCCATGCCGGAGACAAGGGCATTGATGCCGGTGGGCTTCGGCGCCAGCGTCTGCCGGCGCGAGAAGGCGAGCAGTCGGTGCGTGAGGGCGGCGGCCCGCCGGGAGGCACCCTGCGCCGCGTTGATGTAGCGATCGAGATCGGTCATCCGCCCCTGGCTCATCCGGGTCTGCAGCAATTCGAGGCTGCCGGAGATGCCGGTGAGCAGGTTGTTGAAGTCGTGCGCGAGGCCGCCGGTGAGCTGGCCCACCGCCTCCATCTTCTGCGCCTGGCGCAGGGCCTCCTCGGTGTGGTGCTGCTCGGTGACGTCGCGGCCGACGATGTAGAAGATCTCGCCCTCCGGGGCGGCGGTCCACATCACCACCCGCTGCGCGCCGTCCTTGCGCGCGATCCGGTCGGTGAAGCCCGTCACCGTTTCGCCCGCGGCCAGGCGCCGGATCACGTCCGCGGTCTCGGCATGGTCGGCGGGGTCGATCAGCGTGACGAAGGGCGCGGCGAGCAGTTCGGCCTCCGACCAGCCCAGCGTCCGGCTCCAGGCCGGGTTCACCGCCTTCAGGTAGCCGTCGAGCCCGGCGGTGCCCATCAGGTCGGTGGTGGTCTCCCAGATGCGGTCGCGCTCGCGCGTGCGGCTCTCGATCTGCCGCTCCAGCGCGGCATTGAGGCGGGAGAGTTCGGCCGCCGCCGACCGCCGGTCGTCGATGTCGGTGTTGGTGCCGACCCAGCGGATGATGGCGCCGCCGGCGGCGCGGATCGGCTCGGCCCGGACCAGGAACCAGCGATACGCCCCGTCCGCGCGCCGGATGCGGAACTCCGCCTCGTAGCGCTCCCCCGAAGCCAGCGCCTGCCCCCAGGTCCGGATCACGCCGGCGACGTCGTCCGGGTGGATCAGGGTGCCCCACGCCGAGCCATCGAGGTCGCCGGGTTCGGCACCGCTATAGGCGTAGACCTGCGCGTTGAACCAATCGAGGTGGCCGCCGGCCGAGGCCGCCCAGACATGGTTGGGCATGGCCTCGGCGAAGGCGCGGAACTGCGCCTCGCTCGCCCGGCGCGCGGCCTCGGCCCGCGCCCGCTCGGTGGCGGCGCGCACGCGCTCGGCGACGTTGCGGATGAAGGCGAGTTCCTCCCGCGACCACGCCCGTGCGGTGGCATGGTTGAGGTAGAGCAGGGCGACGAAGCCGCCATGCTCGGTCAGCGGCATGTTGACGAAGGAGTGGGCCGAGATCGCCTTGAGCGCGCCAGCCGTCGCGGCGGTGCGCGGATCGGTTTCGGCATCGGCACAGATGACCGTCTCGCCGCGCTTGAGATCCTCGATATACGAGCCGTAATCGCGAAAATGCAGGGTTCCGGCCAGGCTCACGATGCCCGGCGCGTTCCAGTCGCGCTCGATCGTGATGGTCTCGGTGGCCGGGTCGATGGTGCCATAGCCGGCCCGGCTCACCCCGAGGGTCTGCCCCAGGATCTCGGCGGCGGCGAAGGCCATCTGCGCGGTGTCGTCGAGGTCGCGCAGGCGGTCGCCGAGATCGGCGATGGCGAGGCGTCGCGCATCGGCCGCATTGCGCTCGTCGGTGTCGACCACGAGGACGAAGAAGCCGTCGACCGCACCCGAATCGCTCCGGCGCGGAATGTATTCGATGGCGCAGGCCCGGTTGCGGCCGGCGGCATCCGGCAGAACGCCGTCGACGGCGACGTGCTCGCCGGCCAGCGCCCGGTCCATCAACGGGCGGCGCTCGGCGAAGACGGCGTCACCGAGCACGTCGCGCACATGGACGCCGACCATGCCCTCGACGGGGCGCCCAAACCAGTTTTCGTAATAGCGATTGTTGAAGCGGTAGACGTAGTCCCGATCGACAGAGGCCACGAGGACCGGCAGCGCATCGGTGATGAGGCGCAACTCCTGCTCGCTGCGTCCCGACGGCGTGTCGCTCAGCCGCTCGACCTGTGTTTCCAGTTCGCGGACCCGGTGCCGGAGACGGGCGATCTCGTCTTGGTCGGTATCTTGCCGGTTGTTGTCTTGCCCGTCCGTATCCTGCCGGTCGCTCACGCGCACCTCCCGCCGACCTGGGCGAGATGGGGCGGGATGGCGGATCGGGGCGCGGGCCGCATGCTCAACCGGCGCTCAATTCGTCGGTGAGGAAGGCGCGAACCTCCGACGCGTCGATGCCGGGGGCGATGAAGCTTCGGCCGATGCCGCGGGCGAGGATGAAGGTCAGCGCGCCGTCGCGGACCTTCTTGTCCTGAGCCATGGCGTCCAACAGGGCGTCGGCATCGCCGCAGCCCCCCGGAACCGCCTGGAGCGTCGTCGGCAGGCCGGCGAGGGCGAGGTGGTTGGCGACGCGCCCCGCATCCTGGCCCGGGCACAGACCGAGGCGGGCCGAGAACCGGAACGCCAGCGCCAACCCGATCGCGACGCCCTCGCCGTGGACGAGACGGTCGGATTCATAAAACGTCAGCCGCTCCAAAGCGTGGCCGAAGGTGTGGCCGAGGTTGAGCAGGGCGCGCTCGCCGTCCTCGCGCTCGTCGCGCACCACCACGCCCGCCTTGGCGCGGCAGCAGATCGCCACCGCCTCCTCGCGCTGCGGGCCGCCGGAGAAGATGCCGCCCCAGTTGGCTTCGCACCAGTCGAAGAAGCCGGCATCCGCAATGAGGCCGTACTTGGCGACTTCGGCGTAGCCGGCGCGCATCTCGCGCTCCGACAGGGTGTCGAGGGTTGCGGTGTCGGCCAGCACCAGGCGCGGCTGGTGGAAGGCGCCGATCAGGTTCTTGCCGAGCGGGGAATTGATGCCGGTCTTGCCGCCCACCGAGGAATCGACCTGCGCGAGCAGGGAGGTCGGTGCCTGCACGAAGCGGACGCCGCGCCGGAGCGTAGCGGCGGCGAAGCCCGCGAGATCGCCGACGACACCGCCGCCGAGCGCCACCACGAGATCGTTGCGCTCCACTTTGTGGGCGAGAAGGCCGTCGCAGACCTGCGCGTAGGTGGCGTAGCATTTCGAGGCCTCGCCCGGTGCCACCACCACGAGGCCCGAGCGCAGGCCCGCCGCCTCCAGGCTGCTCTGCAGACGCTCGGCATAGAGGGCGGCGACGTTGGCGTCGGTGACGATCACGGCGGCCTTGGCGCCGAGCGCCGCCACCCGCGCCCCGGCCGCGTCGAGGAGACCGCGGCCGATCAGGATGTCGTAGGCGCGGCCCTGGTCGAGGGGAACGTCCACCGTCAGAGGGTCGGTCACTGTGCGGCGATGCCTTGATGATTGGGCCCGTTGAGATGGGCGTCGAGGGCTTCCATCACGTCCTGCACGACGCGGTCATGGGCGACGTCGCGCGAGTACACCACCACCTCGGCGGTGGCATAGACCGGGTGGCGCACCTCCATCAGCTGGCGCAGCGTCTCCTCCGGGTCCTCGGTCTGCAGGAGCGGGCGGCCACCGCGCTTGCGCACGCGCCGCATCAGCACGTCGAGTTCGGCCTTGAGCCAGACCGAGACGCCGGCCTGCGCGACGCCCTCCCGCGTTGACTGGCGCATGAAGGCGCCGCCGCCGGTGGCGAGCACCAGCGGACCTTCGCGCAGGACACGGGCGATCACCCGCTCCTCGACATCCCGAAAGCTCGGCTCGCCGTAGATGGCGAAGATGTCCGGGATGGTGAGCTTGGCCGCGGTCTCGATCTCGAGGTCGGCATCCTTGAACATCAGCCCGAGGCGCGAGGCCAGCCGCCGGCCCACCGTGCTCTTGCCCGCCCCCATGAGACCGACGAGCACGATGGACCGGTCGCCCAGCGCGCGGCGCAGGCGAACTTCGGTCGGCTCGCCGACAGGCTCGCCGAGGGGCACGTCGCCCGGAAGCCTGTCGCCCGGAGGCGTGGTCTCGGTCATCACGGATATCTTCGCATCGTCCTGTGGTCTTAGCGCGTTTTCCGGTGTGGGCGAAGCCGCCGTGGTATTGCGGCGCACGCTGTGGCTCCGAAGTCATTGCCTTCGCGGCGTGTGCATGATGCAACCTCGGGCACGGCGTACGAGGCAGGCTGGCCTGTCCTTGGGCATACATCCCAATTCCCCTTCGCCGCACGATCGAGGTTCGACCGAGTGCCGACCCTGTTCCGCTTCATCGCTACCCTCGCCATCCTCGGCGGCCTCGCCTTCGCGGGCCTGTTCGCGCTGGCGACGCTCGTGGTGCCGACCCCGCGTGAGATGAGCGTGACGATTCCGGCCTCGAAGCTGCAGCCTCCACCCGGCCGGTGACACAGGCACCGGAGACACAGGCACCGGACAAGCCGAACGGGCACCTGATCCGGGACTATCTCGACATGCTCGCCGCCGAGCGGGGCGCTGCGGCCAACACCCTGGCCGCCTATCGGCGGGATCTCGACGATTATCTCGGCGTCCTGGCCGGCGAGGGGCTCGACCCGGTGACGATCGAAGCCGCCCCCTTACGCGCCTACATGGCGGGTCTCGAGACGCGCGGGCTCTCGGCCGCCTCGGCGGCCCGTCGCCTGTCCTGTATCCGGGGGTTCCACCGGTTTCTCTACGCGGAAGGGTTCGCGGACGACGATCCGAGTGCGCCCGTGGCGGGGCCGCGCCGTGCCCAGGCACTGCCGAAGGTGCTCTCGGTGGCGGAGGTGGACCGGCTGCTCACGGTGGCGCGCGCCCAGGTGACGACAAAGGCCGGTGCCGCGCCGCGGGCCAAGCGCATGCTCTGCCTGATCGAGTTGCTCTACGCCACGGGCCTGCGCGTCTCCGAGCTCATCGCCCTGCCGCGCAGTGCCGCCTCCACCAAGGAGCGCTACCTCGTGGTGAAGGGCAAGGGTGGGCGCGAGCGGCTGGTGCCGCTCACCGAGGTGGCGCGGGAGGCCATGCGCGACCACCTCGCCACCCTGTCGATCGACGGTCCGTGGCTGTTTCCTGCCGACAGCGAGAGCGGGCACCTGACCCGACAGGCCTTCGGTCGCGATCTCAAGCTCGCCGCCGCCGCCGCCGGTTTGCGCCCCGACCGGGTCAGCCCGCACGTGCTGCGCCACGCCTTCGCCAGCCATCTCCTGCAGAACGGGGCGGATCTGCGGATCGTGCAGGAGCTCCTCGGACATGCCGACATCGCGACGACGCAGATCTACACCCACGTCCTCGACGAACGCCTCAAGAGCATGGTCCGCGACCTCCACCCGCTCGCCGACGAGTGACGCAATCCGATTTATTTCCATGAGAAAACAAATCGGATTGCCGGCTTTGTACCCGCGGATACGGGATCAGGCGACGGCGTCTTCGTGCAGGGTGTCCTCGATATAGAGTTGCGCCAGCAGGACCTTGATCACCGCCATCAGCGGCAGGGCGAGGGCGATGCCCCACAGGCCGAACAGCACGCCGAGCACGAGCTGGCCGGCGAAGATCGTCGCCGGCGGGATGTCGAGCGCCCGCTTCTGGATGAACGGGGTCAGGCCGTAACTCTCGAGGCACTGGACCACCAGATAGACGCCAATCGCCCCGAGCAGCGCCGTGGTGCCCGAGGCGAGGGCGGCGAGAATGATCACGGCGCCGGCGATCAGCGGACCGATCGTCGGGATGAAGGCCAGCAGCCCCGCCTGCAGGCCGAGGATGAGCGCTCCGCCGATGCCCAGGAAGGCGAGCCCGGCCCAGGTGCAGACGAAGATCGCCGTCATGGTGATGAGCTGGCCGAACAGCCAGTGCCGCAGGGTCTCGCCCATGCCGTCGAGGAGGGCGGTGGCCCGCTCCCGGTGCCGGGGCGGCACGAACCGCACGGCCCCGTCGCGATAGGCGCCCGGATCGGCGGCCACCGAGAGGCCGAGGAAGACGATGACGAGGACGTTGCCGAGCGCGCCGAATAGCCCGATCACCACCGAGGCCGCCGGACCGAGGACGCTGCCGGCCTCCGACAGGAGCGAGCCGGGGCTCTTCATCGCGCCGGAGGCCAGACCGGCAAAGCCGCCGGGTTTCTGCGAGCCCGCCTCCGCTTCATCCTCGGGCTTGGGCGCGCCCTCCTCCTTCGGCGAAGGCGCATTGAAGGCCGGAATGTCGATGCCGTAACCCTTCAGCCGGTCGCGGAGCGAGCCGGCCTGGGAGGTCACGGTCTGTCCGAGGTCGCGGCCCTGCTGGACCACCGTCGCGCCTCCGAAGGCGATGAGGGAGAGGCTGAGGCCGGCGAGCAGGAGGCTGACGAGGCTGAGCCGCAAACCCCGGCTGCCCGGCAGCACCTGGCCGAGCAGTCGGGTCAACCCGTCGAGGAAGACGCCGAGGAGGAGGCCGGCGAAGATCAGAAGCAGCGTCGAGGCCGCCATCCAGGCCAGGGCCATGAGTGCGACGACCGCCACGACGGCGATTCCCGAGACGGCGAGGGACCAGGTCCGGGGTTGGGGCCCGGCGGACTCGGAAGGCATGAAGGGGGTCGGCATGCAGTCTTGTGAGCTCCCAGCGGCGGCGCCACCGGGCGCGGGCCGTGGCACCGGCTTTAGCGTGGATGCGGCCGACATGCGCGGCCGATTTCGCGCGTCAGATCCACCGCGCGGCGGCCGCGTCGTCGCCCTGCGTCGCCTCGACCCAGCCGCCGATGGTGCCGTCGGCGAGATGCTCGCGCTTCCAGAACGGGGCCTGGGTCTTGAGGTAGTCCATCAGGAAGCTCGCCGCCTCGAAGGCCGCCACCCGATGGCTCGACGCCGTCACCACGAGGACGATCCCGTCCCCCGGCGCCACGAGGCCGTGGCGGTGGATCACCCGCACGCCCTGCAACGGCCAGCGTGCCCGCGCGGTCGCCACCACGCGACCGATCTCCTCCTCGGCCATGCCGGGATAATGCTCGAGTTCGAGCCCGGTGAGGCGGCCGCCCTCGTCGCGGCACAGGCCGGTGAAGGTCACGATGGCGCCGGCCCGGCCCTGGAGGTCGCGGGTCAGTCGCGCGATGGCGTCCGCCACGTCGAAGGGCGCGCTCTGGATGCTGACATCGGTCACGGGCCGTCTCTACCTTTCAGTACTGAGAAACCGGCGCCGGCTCAGGTCCGGTCAAGCAGACCGTGGTCGTGGTTGCCGGCGACCGGGACGTTGCAAAGTCGACGCGTCGATTCCAGGCTGCGAAAAGCCGTAGCGCCCGCCGGGATCGTCTTACCTTCGGGCGTCGCGCGCTATATGCCCGCCAAAGCCCGGCGATGCCACCGGGTGGCCAGAAAACCTGCCTTGTGGACTTTCGTCTCGTGACACCAGATCTGATCCTGCCCCATGACGGCGTCCTGCCGGTGTTTTCGGCCCGCCCGGTCTGGTGCGGGCGCGCCAGCACGGTGATCGGCACCGCCACTCTCGGCGCTCAGGCGTGGCTCGGCGACGACAGCGTGATTCGCGCCGACGGGCAGATCGTCACCATCGGCGAGCGCTTCTGGCTCGGTCACCGCTCCACGGTCCACATCGCCACCGACACCCATCCCACCCGCGTCGGAGACCGGGTGACGGTGGGCCGCAACGCCGTCGTCCATGCCTGCACCGTGGGCTCGGACGTGGTGATCGAGGACGACGTGGTGGTCCTCGACGGGGCCATCGTCGACGATGGCGTGCTGATCGAAGCCGGTGCCACGGTGTTTCCGCGCGCGCATCTGGCCGCCGGCTTCGCCTATGCGGGCAGCCCGGCCAAGCCCTTGCGTCCGATCACCGGCCCGGAGATCGCGGAGCGGGCCGAACGCCTGCGCGAGGCGTCGGGCGACCTGCCGCAGCCCGCCGCCGGCGACGAGCCCGATGTCGACGACAGCGTCTTCGTCGCCCGCACAGCCCGGCTGCACGGCCGGATCGCGCTGGGGGCGGGATCGAGCGTGTTCTTCTCGTGTCACCTCACCGCCGAGGTCGGTCCCATCGTGGTGGGCGCCGACACCAACATCCAGGACAACACCGTGATCCGGTCGCGGGCCGAGGGCGTGGTGATCGGGCGCGACACCACCATCGGCCACAACGTGCGGCTCGCCGATTGCCGCATCGGCGCGCGCAGCCTCATCGGCATCGGCTGCGTCGTGGCGCCCGGCACCGTGATCGCCGACGACGTGCTGCTGGCGGCCGGCGCCACCACCGATCCGGGACAATTGCTGGAAGGCGGGACACTCTGGGGCGGCCGTCCCGCCCGGGCCCTCGGACCCCTCGACGCGGACAAGCGCGCGATGATGACCCGCATCGTCGAGGGCTATTGCGAGCACGGCCGGGCCTACAAGCAGGCGCAGGAAGCGGTTCTCTAGGGCTTTCAACACCACCAGCACAGGCGGGTGCCCTTGACGGAGTTGGCGCTTTCCTTCCTCTTTGCATCCGGTCGATGCAACCTGCCGCCTGCGCCCTTTTCGGGTCCGGTGAACGCATCTTGAGTGTAGACGGTCCACTCCCTTTTTTGGGCGAACCGGTCAGCAACGCAGGCACTGATCCCGACGGTTCGCCTTTGGCAGGGACAGGACATGCGCACCTATCGCGATGCTAAAATCATGGCCAGGGCACTCCGCGAGGAGCTTGCCCGGCGACAGACGACCCTGTCGCATGGCGAATGCCTCGACATCGTGGCCCGTCAATACGGGCTCGACAACTGGAACATACTGGCAGCCCGGTTGAGTGAGGACGCGGCGCCGCGTCAAACCGCGGCTCTGGCCCAACCGAAAGGCTGGTCCGTCGCCGGTGAACAGCGACATCTGTATGAGGCCGGGATCGACCCGACGACGCCCTATCGCTTGGGCCACCCGGCCCTGGTTCGCTGCCGCTATGCGCCGGACGATCCTGCCTACCCCGCCGGGAAAGCCGGTTTTGCCACGCTGATGCAGAGCGTCGCGGCCCTACCGTACAGGGGCCGGCGACTTTGCCTGCGCGCCGATCTGCGAACCGAAGCCGTCGTCGAAGCGGCCACCTTGTGGCTGCGTGTCGATGGGCTCGCGAATCAGACGCTCGCCTTCGACAACATGGAGAAGCGTGTTCTCGATGGCCCCCTGTCCGGGTCGCAGGACTGGACAGAGAGACGGATCGTGCTCGACGTGCCGCATGCCGCCGAGAGCGTGCATTTCGGTTTCTATCTGCGCGGAAGTGGCAAGGCATGGGCCGGCGGCTTCACGCTCTCTGACTCCGATCCGGACGCTGCCCCGACGGTGCCGGCTTCGTTTCTTCCCGAGCCGATGAATCTCGACTTTACCGAAGTGGATCAGCCGACGGCCTGATCCCCTCCGGCGAACCCTCTCTGCACCCGCGTGTCGAGAAGCAGGCGCGGCAATGGAGCCTGCCTCCCGCTCACCCCAAAAACCGCCCCACCAGCAGCCGCGCCAGCGCGCGCGGCGGCTCGGGGGTGAGCACCGCGAGCTTGTTCGAGGTGGAGAGGGAGGCGAGACCGTGCAGGCCGGCCCAGAGGGTCGCCACCGCCTGGCGGCGCTCGATCGCGTCCGGGATCAGTGGCACCAGCACGCCGTCGACGAGGTCGGTGGCCTGCGACAGGGCCTCGGCGTACCAGTCGGGAAACGCCGAATCCGGCGCGAGCGCATGCTCGAACACGAGGCTCCACACCTGCGGGTCCGCGACGACGAAGGCGAGATAGGCGTCGGCGAGCGCCAGCGCGTTGTCGCGCGGGCTGCGGTCCGGACCCAGGGCCGCGGTCAGCGCCGCATGCAGGCGCTCCAGGGTGCGGGCATTGACCCGCAGGATCACCGCGTCGAGGTCGCCCACCGCATTGTAGATCGAGTTCGGCGCATAGCCGATGACGCTGGCGAGGCGCCGCATCCCGAGGCCGCGCAGGCCCTCCATCCGCACCAGCCCCTCGGCCGCCTTGGTGACCAGGGCCGCGAATTCCTCCCGGCTGTGTTCGCCGCGCGGACCCGATCCGCGCTTTGCCGCCTTGGCCACCCCGCGCCGCTCCCTTCGTCAGGTCTCTGTTCGCACCGCTGTCCCGTCCGAGCGCCGGAACCCGGAGTTCGGGCCGATCCCCGCGTGCGGCCCGGCACATCCTCGCGGGTTAGATTGCACGACGTGCAAAATCAAGCTTGAACGCCGGGCGACGGGATGGCCATAGTTTGAACGTCGTACAAAACGGTGAAACGGAGCGAGGCCGGTCACCGCATGTCGGCGAAATTTGACGCTTTGTTGAACGCCGGGCAGTCATGGTGCCGCCTGAGGAGACCCCGATGTTTCGTAGCTTGATGACCACGCGCCGGTTCGCGCCCCTGTTCTGGTGCCAGTTCTTCTCGGCCTTCAACGATAATTTTCTCAAGAACGCCCTGGTGTTCCTGATCCTGTTCAAGGTCGGGGGCGGGGAGGCCGAGGGCTCCGGCATGCTGGTGACGCTCGCCGGCGCGGTGTTCATCGGCCCGTTCTTCATCCTGTCGGGCCTCGGCGGCGAGATGGCCGATCGCTACGACAAGGCGCTGATCGCCAAGCGGCTGAAATTCGCCGAGATCTTCGCAGCCGGCGCCGCCGCCCTCGGGTTCTGGCTGCATTCGGTGCCGGTCCTGTTCACGGCGCTCGGCCTGTTCGGAACGATCGCCGCCCTGTTCGGGCCGATCAAGTACGGCATCCTGCCCGATCACCTCCGCCGCGAGGAACTCACCGCCGGCAACGCCCTCGTGGAGGCGGCGACCTTCCTCGCCATCCTGCTCGGCACCATCGTGGCCGGGCTCGCCACCGCCATGGGCGGCGATGCGCTCGCCTTCAGCGGGATGATCATGGTGTTCGCGGTGCTGTGCTGGCTCTCGTCCCGTGCGATCCCGTCCACCGGCGAAGCCGCCCCCGGCCTGCGCATCAACCCGAACATCGCCGGCTCCACCGCCAGCCTGCTGCGCGACCTGTGGCGCGACACCCGGATGTGGCGCGGCTCGCTCATCGTGAGCTGGTTCTGGCTGGTGGGCGCCGTGGTGCTGGCGCTGCTGCCGGTGCTGGTGCGCGAAAGCCTCAACGGCTCCGAGACCGTGGTGACGACCCTGCTCGCGGTGTTCTCCATCGGCATCGCCGTGGGCTCGGGGCTGGCCTCGTGGCTGGCGAGCGGCCGCATCGTGCTGCTGCCGACCCCGATCGGCGCCCTGCTGATGGGCGCCTTCGGCCTCGATCTGGCCTGGACCGTGGCGCACCTGCCGCCGGTCTCCGGCCAAACGCTCGGCGCGGTGGCCTTCCTGTCCACCGGCTCGGGCCTGCGCGTCACCCTCGATCTCGCCGGCCTCGCCATCGCGGGCGGCCTCTACATCGTACCGTCCTTCGCCGCCGTGCAGGCCTGGACCGACAAGGACAAGCGCGCCCGCGTCATCGGTGCGGTCAACGTCCTCACCGCCGCCTTCATGGTGACGGGAGCCCTCGGCCTCGCCGCACTGCAGGGAGCCGGCTGGTCGATGGCCGCCCTCCTGACGCTGATCAGCGTGCTCAACCTCGTCGCCGGCATCGTCATCCTGAAGATCCTGCCGACGAGCCCGTTCCGCGACCTCCTCTCGATCATCTTCCGGGCGTTCTACCGCCTCGAAGTGCGCGGCCTCGACAACGTCGACAAGGCCGGCCCCAACGCCATCATCGCCCTCAACCACGTCTCGTTTCTCGACGCGCCGCTGGCGCTCTCGCTCCTCGACAAGGAGCCGGTCTTCGCCATCGACAGCGGCATCGCGCAGCGCTGGTGGGTGCGGCCGTTCCTGAAGCTCACGAAGGCGATGCCCCTCGATCCGACCCGGCCCCTCGCCACCCGCACGCTGATCAACGCGGTCAAGGCCGGCGAGACGCTGATCATCTTCCCCGAGGGGCGCCTCACCGTCACCGGCAGCCTGATGAAGGTCTATGACGGCGCCGGCCTCATCGCCGACAAGGCCAACGCCATGGTCGTGCCGGTGAAGATCGAGGGCCTGGAAAAGACCGCGTTTTCGCGGTTGTCGCGGGCGCAGGTGCGCCGGCGCTGGTGGCCGAAGGTGACCGTGACGATCCTGCCGCCGGTCCGGCTCACCATCGATCCGGCGCTCAAGGGCAAGAACCGCCGCCGCGCGGCCGGCGCGGCCCTCTACGACATCATGTCGGATCTGGTCTTCGAAACCTCCGACAGCGATCGCAGCGTGATGAGCGCCCTGATCCAGGCCGGGACCGACCATGGCTGGCGCCGCGATGCCCTCGAGGATCCGGTCTCGGGCAAGCTCAGCTATGCGCGCCTGGTGATGGGCGCCAACATCCTCGGCCGCAAGCTCATGCCGCTGGCCGGCGAGGGCAAGCCGATCGGCGTGATGCTGCCCAACGCCAACGGCGCGGCGGTGACCTTCTTCGCGCTCGCCAGCGCCGGGCGGGTGCCGGCGATGATCAACTTCTCCGCCGGCCCCGCCAACGTGCTGTCGGCCTGCAGGGCGGCCGAGGTCGACACGATCCTGACCTCCCGCACCTTCATCGAGAAGGGCCGTCTCGGCGGCCTGATCGAGGCCATCAAGGGCAGCGTCAAGCTGGTCTACCTGGAGGACGTGCGCGCCACGGTGACCACCGGGGACAAGATCCGCGGATTTTTCGCGCCGCGCAGGCCCCTGGTGAAGCGCAAGGGCAGCGACCCGGCGGCGATCCTGTTCACCTCGGGCTCCGAGGGGACGCCCAAGGGCGTGGTGCTCGCCCATCGCTGCCTGCTCGCCAACACCGCCCAGGTCGCCGCCCGGATCGATTTCGGGCCGACCGACAAGGTGTTCAACGTGCTGCCGGTGTTCCACGCGTTCGGGCTGACGGCGGGCCTGGTGCTGCCGGTGGTCTCCGGCGTGCCGGTCTACCTCTATCCGTCGCCGCTGCATTACCGGATCGTGCCGGAGTTGGTCTACGGCTCGAATGCCACCGTCCTGTTCGGCACCGACACCTTCCTCACGGGCTACGCGAAGATGGCCCATTCCTACGACCTGCGCAGCCTGCGCTACATCGTGGCCGGGGCCGAGCCGGTGAAGGAATCGACCCGCCGGACCTACGCCGAAAAATTCGGCCTGCGCATCCTGGAGGGCTACGGCGTCACCGAATGCGGCCCGGTGGTCGCGCTCAACACGCCGATGTTCAACCGCTTCGGCACGGTCGGCCGCCTGCTGCCGGGCATGGAGCACCGCCTGGAGGCGGTCCCGGGCATCGAGGAGGGCGGACGCCTGTCGGTGAAGGGGCCCAACATCATGCTCGGCTACCTGCGCGCCGAGAAGCCCGGCGTGCTGGAGCCGCCGGTGGATGGCTGGCACGACACTGGCGACATCGTCGCCATCGATGCCGAGGGCTTCGTCACGATCAAGGGGCGGGCCAAGCGCTTCGCCAAGATCGCCGGCGAGATGGTGTCGCTGGCCGCCGTCGAATCGCTGGCCGCCGAACTCTGGCCCGACGCCCCGAGCGCGGTGGCCGCCGTGCCGGATGCCCGCAAGGGCGAGCGGCTGGTGCTGTTCACCGAGCGGAAGGACGCCACGCGGGCGGCCTACCAGACCTTCGCCAAGGGCAAGGGCGCCACCGAGATCGCGATGCCGGCCGAGGTCGTGGTGCTCGACGCCATCCCGATGCTCGGCACCGGCAAGGTCGACCAGGTCAGCGTCACCAAGATGGCCCGCGAGCGGGCGGCCGGGGAGGCGACCGCGGCGGCTTGAGGTGAGCAACCCCTCTCCCCTCTGCGGGAGAGGGTGGCCCTCGCATCGGCGAGGGTCGGGAGAGGGGAGCGCCGTATCCGAAAAGGTCGCGCCCCTCTCACTCGCTCCGCCGGCGCTTAGCCTCGGAGGGTGGAAGCGGTCAGCGCCGCCAACGCCTCCGCCAACGCCTCCACCTGCGCCTCTGAATGGGCCGCCGAGAACGCCACCCGCAGCCGGGCGGTGCCGGCGGGGACGGTGGGCGGTCGGATCGCCACCACGAGGAAGCCGCGCTCCTCCAGGGTTGCCGACAGGGCGAGCGCCGCGTCCGCCTCGCCGATCAGGATCGGCACGATCGGGCTCTGCGCCTCCGGCAGCCCGAGCCGGGCGGTGAAGCGGCGCGCCAGCATCAACGGTCGGGCGGCCCGCTCCGGCTCGGCCTGCACGATCTCCAGCGCTCTGAGCGCCGCCGCGGCCGAGGCCGGGGGCAGACCGGTGGTGTAGACGAAGCTGCGCGCCCGGTTGGTCATCAGGTCGATCACGCCCTGCGAGGCGCACAGATAGCCGCCATACGAGCCGAGCGTCTTCGACAGGGTGCCCATCTCCAAGGGCGCGCGCGCGCCGGCCTCGACCACGCCGAGGCCATGGGCGTCGTCCACCAGGGTCCAGGCCTCGAACTCGGCCGCGACCGCCAGGATTTCGGACAGGGGCGCCCGGTCGCCGTCCATGCTGAACACCCGCTCGGTGAGGATCAGCGCCCGCCCGTGCTTGGCCCGGCGCGCGGACAGGATCGCGCGCAGGTGGTCGACGTCGTTGTGGCGGAACCGCAGCATCGTCGCGCCCGAGACCCGTGCCCCCGAGAACAGGCAGGAATGGCCGAGCGCATCGACGAGGATCAGGTCCTGCGCGCCGGCCAGCGCCGGCACGATCCCGAGATTGGCGAGATACCCGCTGCCGAAGACGAGGGCCGCCTCGGTGCCCTTGTGTGCGGCGAGCCGTTCCTCCAGCGCCACGAGTACCGGATGGTTGCCGGTCACCAGCCGCGAGGCCCCGGCTCCGGCGCCGTAGCGGTCGAGGGCGTCGTGGGCCGCCGCGATCACGCGCGGGTCGTTGGCGAGGCCGAGATAGTCGTTGCAGGAGAACGACACGAGGGCGCGCGTGTCGCGATGCGCCGCGGCTTCGGCCCCGCGCGTGGTGGCCACGAGGCGGCGGCGCAGGGCCTTGGCGTCGAGTTCGGCGAGGGTGGCGTGCGCGAAGGCGTCGAGGCTTGACCTGTCGGACATGGGCGCTGAAGGCGCCGGCGGCTCCCGGCTTGTCAAGTCGCGCTTGACCCGCCGGGCCCGCCCGAGCATCCCGCTCGGATGACCGACCCACGCCGCGACGCCCTCTGGCGGCCCTACACCCAGATGAAGACGGCGATGCCGCCCCTCGAGGCGGTGCGCACCCACGGCTCGCGCATCGTGCTCGCCGACGGGCGCGAGCTGATCGACGGCATCGCCTCGTGGTGGACGGCGGCGCATGGCTACAACCATCCCCACATTCGCGCGGCGGTGGCCGCCCAGCTCGAGGCGATGCCGCACGTGATGTTCGGCGGCCTGACGCACGCGCCGGCCGAACGTCTCGCGAGCCGCCTCGCCGCCCTGCTGCCGGGCGACCTCGACCACGTGTTCTTCACCGATTCCGGATCGGTGGCGGTCGAGGTGGCGCTGAAGATGGCCGCGCAGATGTGGCTCAACCGCGGGGTGAGCGGCCGCAGCCGGTTCCTCGCCTTCCGCGGCGGCTATCACGGCGACACGATGGGGGCGATGTCGGTCTGCGACCCGGAGGAGGGGATGCATCGGCGTTTCGGCGCCTATCTGCCGGCGCAGGTGTTCTGCGATCTGCCGTTCGGTGCCGGCCAGGCTGCGGCCCTCGATGCCTGCATGGCCGCCAACCGCGAGACCCTGGCGGCGGTGATCGTCGAGCCCCTGGTCCAGGGCGCCGGAGGCATGCGGATGCACCCTCCCGAGGTGCTGGCGACGATCGCGCGCCTCGCCCACCGGCACGGGCTGCCGCTCATCGCCGACGAAATCTTCACCGGGTTCGGCCGCACCGGGACGCTGTTCGCCTGCGAGCAGGCCGGCATCGTGCCCGACATCCTGTGCCTGTCGAAGGCGCTCACCGGCGGCACCCTGGCGCTGGCCGCCACGGTGGCGACGCGCAGCGTCTTCGAGGCGTTCCTGTCGGACGACCCCGCCGCCGCCCTGATGCACGGCCCGACCTTCATGGCGAACCCGCTGGCCTGCGCCGCGGCGGAGGCGAGCCTCGACCTCTTCGCCACGGAACCGCGCCTCGATCAGGCCCGCGCCATCGGCGTCCGCCTCGCCGCCGGCCTGGAGCCCCTGCGGGCGGTGCCCGGGATCGCCGACGTGCGAACCCTCGGGGCGATCGGCGTGGTCCAGTTCGCGCAGCCTCCCGATCTCGCCGATCTGAAGCGGCGTTTCGTCGAGCACGGCATGTGGGTCCGGCCCTTCGGGGACATCGTCTACCTGACGCCTGCGCTCACCATCGCGGCGTCCGACCTCGACCGGCTTCTTACCGCTGTCGCTGCCATCGTGCGCGAGACGACGCACCCGTGAGCCCTGCAACTCGGGAGGCGGTTCCTCGTTGGGTTAGCATGGGCTCGGCGCCCGCGAATGGTGTGCGCCCCGGCCTGCTTGCCGAGAAACAGTCTGGAGGACGCATCGTGGTGGATGAGACGACGAGCTCAGGCGACGCGCGGCCGGTGATCCTCCTGGTGGAGGACGAGGCACTGACGATCATGGACCTCGGCGACGTGCTCGAGGGTGGTGGCTACGAGACCGTGCAATGCGCGTCCGCCGAACGGGCCCTCGGTATCCTGCAATCGCGGCCCGACATCTGCGGGCTCGTCACCGACGTCGAGTTGTCGGGCCGGACCAACGGTTTCGAACTCGCCAACGCCGTGTCCCAGGCGCGGCCCCAGCTTCCCATCGTCATCGTCTCGGGCCGTGCGGCCCCTGACCCGGAGCGTATGCCCCCCGGCGCCCGCTTCATTGCGCGGCCCTGCACCGGAGAGGATATCCTGCATCAGTTGCAGGGATTGCTGCACTGTTGATGCGGGAAAGTTGCAGTCAACCGTCAGTTTGCTGCCGCCACCACGCCACCGTATCGGCGAGCCCCGCATCGAGATCGAAGCGGGGCGCGAACCCGACCTCGTCCGAAAGTCGGTGAATGTCCGCTTCGATCGCGGCCGGCTCGCCAAGCCCGAGCGGACGCGCGCCGTAGGCGATGAGATCGGGGCGGCCCGTGAGCAGCGCGATGCCGTCGAGCAACGTACGCACCGGCACGGCTTTCCCCGATCCGATGTTCACCGCCCCCGCCACAGGGCTGTCGAGGAGGGCGGCGAGGGCGCCCGCGGCGTCGGCCACGTGCAGAAAGTCGCGGATCTGGTGTCCCGGCGAGGTCGCGAACGGTGTCCCGGCCAGTAGCGCGCAGGTCGCGTCGGCGACGAGTCGGCCGGGTCGCTCGCCCGGACCGTAGAGAAAGAACAGCCGTCCCCAGGCCACTGAGAGGCCTACCGTCCGGGCATAGGCCTCGACGATGCGGCGGGTTCCGTCCTTGGCGACACCGTAGAGGGTCGCCGGCCGGCACGGGGTCGCGGTCTCATGCAAGCGGGGTGTGCCCCATTCGTACTCGGCGCAGGTCCCCGCCACCACCAAGCGCCGTCCGCCACAGGCGACGAAGCTCCGGGCGAGATCGAGACTCGCCGCCACCCAATCGAGATTTGCTTCCGAGGTCCAGTAGCGGCCGGGCTCTGCATCCCAGGCGAGGTGGAGACAATGGCTCGGCCGAACCGCGTCCATCAGGGCGCGCCGCTCTGCCGGGTTCAGCAGGTCGGTGGGGTGATGCGCCGGGTCGCCGCCACGGCCGACGCCGTGAACCTCGAAACCCCGCATCCGCAGCGCCTCCACCGCATGGCGGCCGACGAAGCCGGAGGCACCGGTGACGAGGACGCGTTTCACGTGAATCAGGTCCAGTCCGGGAAGGCGAGGTCGCGGTCCGAGATCACCGTCACGGGCTCCGGCCACGTGAATTGGAGCGCGGGATCGTTCCAGCGCAGGCCCCGCGCCGCACCCGGCACGTAGGCCCGGTCGATCATGTACAGGACCTCCGTCGCGTCGGTGAGCGTCTGGAAGCCGTGGGCGAAGCCCGCCGGAATGTAGAGGGCGGCGCGGTTTTCTGCCGTCAGCTCCGTACCGAATGCCTGCAGATAGGTGGCCGAGTCCGGTCGCAGGTCGACGATCACATCGTGGATCGCCCCCATCGTGCAGCGGACGAGCTTGGTCTCCGCATGGGGCTCGACCGCATAGTGCAGGCCCCGCACCGTACCCCTGAGCGTGTTGTACGAGACGCTCGACTGCGCGAAGCGTCCGATCAGCCCGTGCGCGGAAAAGTCGTCCTCGCACACGGTGCGGGCAAAGAATCCGCGCGCGTCGGTGACGGGCTCGGGCGTCACCCGGTAGGCGCCGGCGAGCGGGAGTTCGGCGAAGTCCATCGCGTCAGGTCACCGTCAGGTTTGGGATCGCGGTGACGAAGCGGCCGCCCCAGCTCCGGATCTCGGCCATCTCCGCCATGATCTCGTGCTTGAGGTTCCAGGGTAGGATCAGGACGTAATCCGGCCTCATCGCGAGAAGCGCCTCGGGCGATATCACCGGGATGCGGCTGCCGGGGAGCAGGGTGCCCTGCTTGTGCGGCGAGCGATCGGCCACCGCCGTCACGAATTCGCGCCCGATGCCGCAATAGTTGAGGAAGGTGTTGCCCTTGGCCGCCGCCCCGTAGGCACAGACGGTCTTGGCACTCGCCCGGCACTCCACCAAGAACTTCAGGGTCGCGCATTTGATGCCGACCACCGCATCGGCGAAGGCATCGTAGCCCGAGAGATCGAACAGGCCACCCGTTCGCTCGGCCGCCATCACGCGCGCGACGGCCGGGCTCCGGTCGTGAGCGGACGCGGCGTGACAGACGAACACCCGCAGGGACCCGCCATGGGTCGGCAGCTCCTCGACGTCGAACACCCGCAGGCCGTGGCGTTCGAGCAGGCCGGAGACGACCCCGAGCGAGAGATACGAGAAATGCTCGTGGTAGATCGTGTCGAACTGGCGTTCCTCGATCATCCGCAGGAGGTGCGGGAACTCGAAGGTGCCGACCCCTTGCGGCTTCAGAAGAACCCGGAAGCCTTCGATGAAATCGTGCAGGTCGGGCACGTGCGCGAGCACGTTATTGGCGACCATCAGGTCGGCCGCATGCCCGTCCCCGCGCAGGCGCCGCGCCGTCGCTTCGCCGAAGAAGGCGATCTCGGTGGGCACGCCGCGCGCGCGCGCCACGGCGGCGACATTGGCCGCCGGCTCGACCCCGAGGGCCGGTATCCCGCGCGCGACCACGTATTGCAGTAGGTAGCCGTCGTTACTCGCCACTTCGACCACCCGGCTTCCGGTGTCGAGATGGAAGCGTGCCTGCATGGCGTCGACATAGGCTTCCGCATGGGCAAGCCAGCCCGCCGAGAAGCCGGAGAAATAGGCATAGTCCGAAAAGATCGCCTCCGGCGTCTCGAACGCCTCCAGCTGCACCAGGAAGCAGGCCTCGCAGACATGGGCGTGGAGGGGCTGGTACATCTCGCCCATCCGGGCCCGGGAGGCCGGCACGTAGGCGTTGGCCAGGGGCGACAGTCCGAGATCGGCGATGCTGTGGCGTAGGAGGGCGCCGCAGGCGCGGCAGGCTGGCATCGTCACGGGTGTTCGCGTCCTCGCGTTGCGTAGGCGGCGATCTGCGCCAGCGTCAGGTCGAGGGCCGATGCGCCGTCCACCTGGCTGCGGTGCCACGCGGCGGTCCAGGCCAGGGCTTCGTCTAGGCGCAGGCGCCGGTCCCAGCTCAGGCGGCTGCGGGCCTTGGAGGCGTCGACCTTCAGGAAGGTCGCCTCGTGCGGGTGGGTCTCCTGTGAGAGGTGCCAGGCGGCCTGCCCTCCCCAACTCTCGGCGAGCGTGGCGACGATGTGGGCGACGGGGCGGCAATCCTCGTCAGTCGGCCCGAAATTCCAGGCTTGCGCGAAGTCCGCGCCGTCCGTCCCGCACAAAGCCTCGGCCAAGCGCAAGTAACCGCTCAAGGGTTCGAGCACGTGCTGCCAGGGCCGGGTCGCATGCGGCGCGCGAATCTCGACGGAGTCCCCCCGCGCAAACGCCCGCACGATATCGGGAACCAGCCGGTCCTCCGACCAGTCGCCGCCGCCGATGACGTTGCCGGCCCGTGCGGTGGCGACCCGGCAGTCGCGTGTCGCCAGAAACGACGCCCGGTAGGCGCTCGTCACCAGTTCGGCGCAGGCCTTGGAGCTGCTGTAGGGATCGTGGCCGCCGAGCGCCTCGGTCTCGCGATAGCCATAGGGCCATTCGCGGTTCTCGTAGGCCTTGTCGCTCGTCACCACCACGACGGCGCGGACGGACGGCGTGGCGCGCACGGCGTCGAGCACATGCGCGGTGCCCATCACGTTGGTGGCGTAGGTGGCCAGCGGATCGCGGTAGGACGCGCGCACCAGGGCCTGGGCCGCCATGTGGATCACGATCTCGGGCCGGGTCTCGGCGAGGCAGGCCCGCACGATGCCGGCGTCGCGGATGTCGCCGATCCGTCCGTCGATCTGTCCGGCCAGGACGAGATCGGACAAGGCGGGGGAGGTGTCCGGCGCCAACGCGAGTCCGCTCACCCGCGCCCCGAGCCGCTCCAGCCACAGGCTCAGCCAGGCGCCCTTGAAGCCGGTATGCCCGGTGACGAGCACCGACCGGCCGGCCCAGAAGGCGGGATCGGGGTTGAGGGCCTTGGTCGATGTGCTCGAGGAGAGGAAGGGTTGCACGCCGTTGGGGTCTCCGGACGCAGCCTCGTTACACCGACCCGCGGCCGATGTCAGGAACGGGCGCGCCTACCAGCACTTCCACGGCGCACGCCCCTCCGCCCACAACGCTTCGAGGTGGTTCTTGTCGCGTAGGGTGTCCATCGCCTGCCAGAAGCCGGAATGGACATAGGCCGCGAGCTGTCCCTCCCGGGCGAGGCTCTCCAGCGGCTCGGCCTCCCACACGGTGGAATCACCGGCCACCCGGTCGAGCACCTGGGGCGAAAGGACGAAGAAGCCGCCGTTGATGGCCGCCCCATCGCCCGCCGGCTTCTCGCGGAAATTGCGCACCCGCGTCCCGTCGAGTTCCAGCGCGCCGAAGCGACCCGGGGGCGTCACGGCGGTGAGCGTCGCGAGCTTGCCCTGAGCTTTGTGGAAGGCGGCCAAGGCCGTGAGGTCGACGTCGGCGACGCCGTCACCGTAGGTCATGAAGAAGTCGTCGTCGCCGAGATAGTCGCGGACCCGCTTCAGGCGGCCGCCGGTCATCGTGCCTTCGCCGGTCTCGATCAGCGAGACGCGCCAATCCTCGGCGTTGCTGCGGTGGAAGTCGACATGGCCGCGTCCGACATCGATGGTGACGTCGGAGAGGTGCAGCCGATAGTTCAGGAAGAACTCTTTGATGACGTAGCCCTTGTAGCCGAGGCAGATCACGAACTCGGTGACGCCGTGCGCCGCGAAGATCTGCATGATGTGCCACAGGATCGGCCGCCCGCCGATTTCCAGCATCGGCTTGGGGCGCGTCACCGTCTCCTCGGAGAGGCGTGTGCCGAGCCCGCCTGCGAGGATGACTGCCTTCATGGACGCCTCAAAGCTCGCTCGCCCGTCATCGGCGGACAGGGGAGACGTAGTCGAGGGAGTCTCGCCCGTCCAGGCGAGCGGTTCCGCCGGTAAAACGATGCGATCGCCCGGTTTCGCGGCGGCGGTGTCATCGCAGCTTCATGTGCGGCTGTCAGTTGCCGGCCTGTCGGTGGCGTGCACCCGGATCGCCGGGGCACAGGTGCAGCGTGCGTGCGCCCGAACGAAGGGATACGAAGGATGCAGGCGGCTGACGAGAGACCAGCGGCCGTGCCCGGCATCCTGCCGCGGGACATCAGGACCGACAGGGATACCGACGGGACCATGACCAAGGCCGACAAGCGCATCCGTCCGCCCGGCTCCAAGAGCGTCGGCTGGGCGCTCGTCCAGGCGGCGCGCCTGCACCGCTCCCGCGTCGGCGACCGGCTGGCGGCCCACGATCTGTTCGCCGGGCAGGAGCAGGTGGTGCAGGCGCTGGCCGCGGCCGGCACCATGACCATGGGCGATCTGGCCGCGACCCTCCGGGTGCGGCCACCCACGGCATCGAAGACGATTTCACGGCTCGCCGCGCTGGGCTTCGTCGAGCGCCGCGCCGAGGCCGGCGACGGGCGCATCGTGCGGGTCCGCCTCACCGAGTCGGGGCTCGCCAAGGCCGAGGCCATCGAGCGGATCTGGGATGAGGTCGAGGCCGAACTCCTCGATGGGTTCGACGGCAAGGAGCGCCGCCGCCTGCGCAAGCTCTTGCGCAAGGCCGCTCGCAACCTCGCCGACGCCTCGGGCGCCACCGGCCATGAGGTCGAGGGCGATTCCGAGATCGACGAGGACGACGCCGACGCGCTGGTCGTTCCAATTCCGCAGGACGGGATCGAGCGCTCGATCTAGACTGGTTTCGAACGGGGCCGGTCTCGGTTCGGTCGAAAACAACGCAGCCGCTCAAAGCACGAGTATCGCGTCCGTGCCTACGGAACCGATGTCATGTCGGGCGAGCCGTCTCGTTGCGTTCCGTCAGAGCCGCCGGGCGGCCTGGGCAGGGGCGGGAGGCCGCACCCGCTCCGCGGATTTCCTGGCAATGCCGGAGCCGGCATGCACGTTACGCCGGCTCTTGCCGTTGCGGCCTCCGCGCAGGCGTCCCGCCAGGCCGAGCAGCCGGGTGGCCATGCCATCGAGCAACCACATCATCGCCCTGATCGCGATGGCGAGGACGCAGCATCCGCCGATGACGATGCCCAGGATGCCCGGAGCGGGGATAATCATCAGGCACAGCAATCCAAACGTGGCGATGCCTGGAATCCATTTCGCCATATCGGTTCCGATCGAAAGTATGTTGCAGCCTTCGTCTGCAGTGACGGTAGCCTACGATCTCTAACATTTTGTAGACGGGCACTTTTTAGTGTCGAATAGCGAGTTAGGTGCAAAAACGTACGCGCTGCTCCAATGTTCGCGTCATGACCCGATGCATTGCGGCGGATGGCACGCGGTCGGGTGGCGCGTCGAGGCCGAACTGTGGTCTCGGCCCGCTTAGCCGCCCCGCTCGCCGGGCGGGTGCCCCCGTCGCGGCTTTCCCGTAAACCGCCGTCTTCGGGCGCCGCTCCTTGGACGCGTCTCCAGTCATTCGGGATGAACGCGGTGGGGGAAACGGAGGCTGCCAACCGGCGGCGTGTCGGCATCGGGCTCATGTGCGGCACGCTGGCGTTCTTCGCCTGCCTCGACGCCTCGGCCAAAAGTCTCGCGCGTCTCGGTGTCGATCCGCTGCTCTCGACCTTCATGCGCTACGCGGTGAGCGTTGCCTTGGTCTCGCTGTTCGTCAATCCGCTGACCACGCCGGGGGTCGCACGCACGAATCGCCTCGGCCTTCAGACCCTGCGTTCGCTGCTGCTGTTCGGCTCCACGGCGCTGAACTTCCTGGCCCTGCGGCACCTGCAACTGGCCGAGACCCTGTCGATCCAGTTCGCGACACCGCTGATGGTGGCACTTCTGGCCGGTCCGCTGCTGGGCGAATGGTCCTCCCGATGGCGGCTCGCCGCTATAGCCATCGGCTTCCTCGGGGTGCTGGTGATCGTCCGCCCCGGAATTGGCCCGGCTCAGCCGGCGGTGCTCCTCAGCATCGGTAACATGCTGTGCTATGCGTTCTACGTCCTCACCACGCGCAAGCTGGCGGCGACGGATTCGACGGCCACGACGATGTTCTATTCCGGCCTTGCCGGTCTCGCGCTGATGAGCCCGCTGGTGCCCTGGATCTGGACCACGCCCACCGTATGGGTGGTCTGGGCGCTCCTCGTCGGTGTCGGGCTGTTCGGTACGATGGGGCACTGGCTCCTGGTGCTGGCCCATGCCCGCGCACCGGCCAACGTGCTGGCGCCTTTCATTTACACCCAGCTGCTGTGGTCGGTCCTTCTGGGCTATCTGATCTTCGGTGACGTGCCGAACCGATGGACGCTGCTCGGTGCGTCCATCGTCGTGGGCTCGGGGCTCTACCTGCTGGCGCAGGAGCGCCGCGAAAGGGCCCGGCTTCAGCGGTGATGGTGGTGGCGGGTGTGCCGGCGCGACTTCATCCGGGTCCGATAAGCGCGGCGGCCCGGATCGATGCCGAGCGCCCCGTTGACGGTGCCGACGGCTCCGCCGACCGCGCCACCCACGATGCCACCGACCGGACCAGCGACCCGGTCACCCTCGGCTGCACCCCGGCGGACGCCGCCCGGAAGGCCCTGTGCCTCGGCCGCTCCGGACAGAGCGAAGGCCGACAGGACGAGGGTGGCGGCGAGCAGTGCTTTTCTCATGGCGGTGTATCCTCTCTCGGGAATTTTTCGAGGCTTTCGCACGACGCCGACCCGGGGGTCGACGATCTGCGCGGTCATCAACGGCCGAGCTTCGAAAAGGTGGCATGGCCGATGATGACTTGGCTCACTTTGCCAAAGCGCCAGGCGCTGCCGCTTCTGGTCAAAGCTCGCTGGTCTCCGCCATCCGCCGCTGCTAGAAGCCGCCGGATGTGCGCTCATGGCGATCCGCGCGGCGCCTGCCGCTTTCGAATTATGAGCCCGGCCTCCGTCTGAGGATCGCCGCGGCGGTCCTTGCGCGGATGCCGGGAGGGCTATGTATCGCCTCCTCCGCCGGCTCCGGTGTTCGCCACCGATCCGCCCACGATCCGCGCCAAGACCTTACAGAAGACCATGAGCGACCAGACAGATCCCGCCACCGCGCCGGCCCGCGACTACTCGAAGACCCTGTTCCTGCCGCAGACCGAGTTTCCGATGCGGGCCGGCCTGCCGGTGCGCGAGCCTCTGCTGCTCGAGCGCTGGGCCGCCACGGGCCTTTACGGCCAGATCCGGACCCAGGCCGCCGGCCGGCCGAAATTCGTACTGCATGACGGACCGCCCTACGCCAACGGCAACATCCACATTGGCACGGCGCTGAACAAGATCCTCAAGGATGTCATCGTCCGCTCGCAGGGCGCGCTCGGCTACGACGCCAACTACGTGCCGGGCTGGGATTGTCACGGTCTTCCCATCGAATGGAAGATCGAGGAGCAGTACCGCGCCAAGGGCCGCAACAAGGACGATGTGCCGGTTCTGGAATTCCGCCAGGAATGCCGGGCCTTCGCCGGCCAATGGCTCGACGTGCAACGCGAAGAGTTCAAGCGCCTCGGCGTCACCGGCGACTGGGACCATCCCTACGCCACCATGACCTTCGCCGCCGAGGCCACCATCGCCAGCGAGCTCATGACCTTCGCGGCCACCGGTCAGCTCTATCGCGGCTCGAAGCCGGTGATGTGGTCGGTGGTGGAGAAGACCGCCTTGGCCGAGGCCGAGGTCGAGTACGAGGACCATGTGAGCGATACGATCTTCGCGGCGTTCCGGCTGACCGCCGGTGCGGTTGGCGATCTCGCGTCGGCCCGCGTGGTGATCTGGACCACCACCCCCTGGACCATGCCGGGCAACCGCGCCGTGGCCTACGCGAAGCGGGTCGCCTACGGGCTGTTCCGCGTCACGAGTGCGGCGGAGGAAAACTGGGCCAAGGTCGGCGACAGCTACATCCTGGCCGACACCCTCGCGGCCTCGGTCTTTGCCGCTGCGCGTGTCGAAGGCTTCGAGCGCCTGCGTGACGTTACCCCCGCCGAACTCGGCGGCCTGACGCTTGCCCACCCGCTCGCCGGCCATGTGCCCGGCTACGACTTCCAGGTGCCTTTGCTCGAGGGCGATCACGTCACCGACGAGGCCGGCACCGGATTCGTCCACACCGCGCCGAGCCATGGACGTGAGGATTTCGATGTCTGGATGGCTAACGGCCGGGCACTCCAGGCGCGCGGCATCGACACCCGCATCCCCTACACCGTGGATGCCGACGGAGCGCTCACCGAGGAAGCGCCCGGTTTCACGGGAAAACTTGTCCTTAACCATAAGGGCGAGAAGGGCGACGCCAACAAGGCGGTCATCGCCGCACTCACGGAGGCAGGCACCCTGGTGGCGCGCGGCACCCTCAAGCACAGCTACCCTCATTCCTGGCGCTCGAAGAAGCCAGTCATCTTCCGCAACACGCCGCAATGGTTCATCGCGCTCGACACGCCCGTCGCGTCCCTCGACGGCCGCACCCTGCGCGCGGTGGCGATGAAGGCGATCGACGACACCCAATGGGTGCCGCCCCAGGGAAAGAACCGCATCAACGGCATGGTCGCCAACCGCCCGGACTGGGTGGTGTCGCGCCAGCGCGCCTGGGGCGTGCCGATCACCGTGTTCGTCAAGAAGGGCACCAGCGAGGTTCTTCGCGACGCGCGGGTCGATGCCCGCATCGCGGACGCGTTCGAGGCGGAAGGGGCGGATGCCTGGTTCACGGATTCCGATGGCGCCCGCTTCCTGCGACCCGACCACGATCCGGCGGATTACGACAAGGTCACGGACGTCCTCGACGTCTGGTTCGATTCCGGCTCGACCCATGCCTTCGTGCTCGACGATCCCGACCACTTCCCCGGCCTTGCCGGGATCAGACGCAAGCGCGACGGCGGCACCGATACGGTGATGTATCTCGAAGGGTCGGACCAACATCGCGGCTGGTTCCAGTCCTCGCTGCTCGAGTCGAGCGGGACACGCGGACGCGCGCCCTACGACATCGTCCTCACCCATGGGTTCGTGCTCGACCCCAAGGGCCTGAAGATGTCGAAGTCGAAGGGCAACGTCGTGGCGCCCCAGAACGTCATCAAGGATTCGGGCGCCGATATCCTGCGCCTGTGGGTGGCGGCCTCGGACTATGCCGACGACCTGCGCATCGGCCCGGAGATCATCAAGACCTTCGCCGAGACCTACCGCAAGCTGCGCAACTCGGTGCGATGGATGCTGGGGTCGCTCGCGCATTTCGCGCCCGGGGCCGAGATCCCGCACGCCGATTTGCCGGAGTTGGAGCGCCTGATCCGCCATCGCCTGTGCGAACTCGATGATGAGATCCGCGAGGCCTATGCCACGTTCGACACCAAGCGTGTGGTGGCGTTGCTGAACGGCTTCATGACCGGCGATCTCTCGGCCTTCTATTTCGATGTGCGCAAGGACGCGCTCTATTGCGACCCGATCTCGTCGCAGACGCGCCGCGCCGCGTTGCAGGTGATCGACGAGACGTTCCGCCGGGTCACGATCTGGCTGGCGCCCGTCCTCGCCTTCACGGCCGAGGAGGCGTGGCTCGACCGGTACCCGTCGGAGACCGGCTCGGTGCATCTCCAGACCCTGCCGGAAACCCCGGCAGCCTGGCGTGACGATGCGCTCGCCGCTCGCTGGCAGAAGATCCGCCGCGTGCGCCGGGTCGTCACCGGTGCGCTGGAGATCGAGCGGGCGGCCAAGCGCATCGGCGCCAGCCTGGAGGCGGCCCCTACCATGTCCATCGCCGATGACGATCTGCGCGCCGCCCTCGACGGAGTCGATTTTGCTGAAGTGTGCATCACCTCGGCGATCCGCATCGTGGCCGGTGAAGGCCCGGCAGAGGCGTTCCGACTCGACGATGTGCGCGGCGTGGCGGTCGTGCCGGCCCTGGCCGAAGGCCGCAAATGCGCCCGCTCCTGGCGCGTCACGCCTGACGTCGGCGCTGATACGGCCTATCCCGACGTGACGCCGCGCGACGCCCAGGCCCTGCGCGAGTGGGATGCGGCTCATGGCACGGCGAGCGCCGCGTGAGAATGACGCGGATCTTTCCTTCCCCACGCTGCGGGGCGAGGGGATCGGCATGGTCGTGACCCCGTTTCGTCTGGGTCTCGCTGGGCTTGTCGCCACGCTGGTGCTCGATCAGGCCTCCAAACTCTGGCTCTATTTCGGCACGGACCTCGTGCTGACGCAGCCCTGGCGGCTGGCCTCGTTTGCCGACCTCCTCGTGGTCTGGAACAAGGGCGTCTCCTACGGCCTGTTCCAGCAGGAGGGCGGGATCGGGCGCTGGCTTCTCGTGGCCGTCTCCGTGGCAGCGGCCATCGGGCTCGCGGTATGGATGCGCCGGACGAAGTCCCGCCTGCTCGGACTGGCTCTCGGCCTCGTCGCCGGCGGCGCCATCGGCAACGCCATCGACCGGGCGGTCTACGGTGCGGTGTTCGATTTCGTGCACCTGCACTGGGGCACATGGTCCTGGTACGTGTTCAACGTCGCCGACGCCGCCATCGTGGCGGGTGTGGTCGGACTGATCCTCGACAGTCTGCGTCCAGCCACCTCCCGGGCGGCGCGCGACATCTAGTGTGGGTATGTGATCCGTAAACCACACCGAGGATCGTTGTCTGCGGCAGGGTGGTGCGCTGCGGTCAAGGCGCCATACGATCGCCCGAAACCGGGATCAGGCCGGCGAGGTCGGATCAGGATCGCCCGCGTCAGGGCGACCATCCGGGTCCGCGAGCCGGGCCCGGCGACCGAATGGACATCGGGGGCGACATGATCGGGCATCGCGGGTTCCTATTGGCAATGGCCGGTGTTCTGGCCTCCGGAGCCGCACAGGCGCAGCAGGGCGTGTTCCTGCGCGACGCCATGAGCAACATCGGGCTGATCGAGCCGGAAAAGCCGGCCATCACCTATCGCGAGCGCGCGCCGCTGGTGATGCCGCCGAAGCTCGACGGCAAGGCGCTGCCGACGCCGCGCAGCGCCGACGCCTCGCCGCAATGGCCCAAGGATCCCGAGATCGTCCAGCGCGAGCGGGCGGCGGCCGATGCGCGAAAGCCCATTGCCCGTGGCACGCAGGGACGCATGAACGACAACAACATGACCCTCTCGGTGGACGAGATGCGCGGCGGGCGTCGTGCCGACGCGCAGGTGCGCACCGAGCCTGGCCGACCCGAGGGCGAGAACGAGGACCGGTCTTCGTTCTGGTCGAACCCGTTCGGCCTGAGGTCGGAAGCGAAGTCCGAGCCGTCGATCGCCGAGCCCGATCGCGACGTCCTCACCGATCCGCCCACCGGCTACCGCAAGGCGCCGAAGAAAGTCGCCAAGAACACCAGCGATCCCATCAACAATCCCTCGCGTGAGCGCGAGGAATCCGATCCGGGCGTCTACCAGCGCTCCCGCAACTAGCCGTGTCCCGTACTGCCGCCGGATGGACGGCGGTACGGGATATGCCCGACCCGAGCGCCTCGCGGGGCGACGTAGCGGGCATCCCTGTTCACGACGGACGGTCTGTCAGGGCCGAACGCTGAAGGAAAACCGATGCACCTGTTCAGGAAGGACACGCCCCTCTTCGGTCCCGTCCGCAGCCATTCGAGCGCGGGCCGGGCGGAGGGCGCCTCGTTCGGGCGCTCCGAAGCGGGTGGCCCCGAGGTCAGCGCGTTCGCGCTCGACAATGGCCTCGATGTCGTCGTCGTTCCCGATCACCGCGCGCCCGTCGTCACCCACATGGTGTGGTACCGCAACGGCTCAGCCGATGATCCGTTGGGCCAGTCCGGCATCGCCCACTTCCTCGAACACCTGATGTTCAAGGGTACCGAGAAGCACCCGATCGGCGCCTTCTCGCAGGCCGTCTCGGGCCTCGGCGGCCAGGAGAACGCCTTCACCTCCTACGATTACACCGCCTATTTCCAGCGCGTGGCGCGCGACCATCTCAAGACGATGATGGAATTCGAGGCCGACCGGATGACCGGCCTCGTGCTGGAGGATGCCGTAGTGGCGCCCGAGCGCGACGTGGTGCTGGAGGAGCGCCGCATGCGGGTCGAGACCGACCCGTCGGCCCAGCTCTCCGAGGCGATGGCCGCGTCGCTGTTCGTGCATCACCCCTACGGCACGCCGATCATCGGCTGGATGCACGAGATCGAGGAACTGAACCGCACCCACGCCCTCGATTATTACAAGCGCTTCTACACGCCCGAGAACGCCATCCTGGTAGTGGCCGGCGACGTCACCCCCGACGATGTCCGCCGCATGGCCGACGACACCTATGGCCGGGTCACCCCCCAGGGCACGCGGCCGGTGCGGGTTCGTGCCCGCGAGCCCGAGCCGAAAGCGCTGCGCCGCCTCGCCGTGGCCGATCCGAAGGTCGAACAGCCGACGCTCCAGCGGCTCTACCTCACCCCGTCCTGCATCACGGCGCGGGATGGCGAGTGCCATGCCCTCGAGCTGCTCGCCGAGGTGATGGGCGGTGGCTCGACCTCCTACCTCTACCGCAAGCTGGTGATGGACCTCGGCGTCGCGGTGAATGCCGGCGCTTGGTACATGGGCTCGGCCATCGACGACACCCGCTTCTCGGTCTACGCGATCCCGGCCGAAGGCGTCAGCCTGGAGAAGCTGGAGGAGGAGGTCGACCGCGTCCTGCGGCGTGCCCCCTCGGAGGCGCTGGAGCCCGAGGCGATCGAGCGGGCCAAGACCCGGCTGGTGGCCGAGACGGTCTATTCCTCCGACAGCCAGTCCTCTCTCGCCCGCATCTACGGTTCGGCGCTCGCCATCGGCGAGAGCATCGAAGAGGTCCGCCGTTGGCCGTCCGACATCGAGGGCGTCACCAAGGCGCGCCTCATGGCGGTGGCCGAGCGGTACCTCGTGCCGGCCCGCTCCGTCACCGGTTACCTGACCAAGGCCCGCGACGCGGAGAGCCTCGGCGCCTGAAACCATCCCGGATGAGACGAGGCAGCGGCGCCGCCGCGCCCGACGCCAACGAATGAGGTTCCCATGACCGTGGCCACCACCAATCTGGTCGACACCGCCACCCGCTCCTCGGCCTCGCCGACGCAGGCCGTCCCGGTCGCGACTGCGTCCGGTATCGAGGCGTGGCATGTCGAATCGCCGGTGGTGCCCCTGATTGCGCTGGCCTTTACCTTCGAAGGCGGTGCGGCGCAGGACCCTGAGGGCAAGGCCGGCGTCGCGCAGATGCTGGCGCGCCTCCTCGACGAAGGCGCGGGCGACCTTTCCTCCGATGCGTTCCAGGAGCGGCTCGCCGCGCGCGCCATCGAGCTCTCGTTCCATGCCGGGGCCGATGCGCTCGGCGGCTCGCTCAAGATGCTGGTCAAGCATTCCGACGAGGCCATCGACCTCCTGGCGCTGGCCTTGGCCAAGCCGCGGCTTGACCCCGACGCCATCGAGCGGGTGCGGGCGCAGACTCTCGCCGGCCTGCGCTACCAGCAGAACGATCCCGGCGTGATGGCCTCGCGCCGCTTCTTCTCCGAGGCCTATCCGGGCCATCCCTATGCCCGTCCCTCCTCGGGCACCGCCGAGAGCATCGCCGCGATCACCCGCGACGACCTCGTGGCCATGCACAGGGCCCTCATCGGACGCGGGGCCGTGAAGGTCGCGGCGGTGGGCGCCATCGACGCCGAGCGTCTGGCCGATTCCCTCGACCGCGCTTTTGGCCGCCTCGACCTGGTCGCCCCGCTCGCAGCCGTGGCGCAGACCAGCGTGCAGAATCTCGGGCAACGCCATGTGGTCGATATCGACGTGCCACAATCGGTGATCCGCTTCGGCATGGGCGGCGTGCCGTGGCGCGACCCCGACTTCATTCCGGCCTACGTGCTGAACCACATTTTGGGCGGCGGGTCCTTCACCTCGCGCCTGTTCCAAGAGGTACGCGAGAAGCGCGGCCTCGCCTATTCGGTGGGCACATCGCTGGTGAGCCACCGCGCCGCCTCGATGACCTGGGGCTACACCGCCACCAAGAACGAGCGCGTCGGCGAGGCCCTCTCGGTCATCGGCGAGGAGATCGGCCGCCTCATCACCGAAGGCCCGTCCGATGAGGAGCTGCAGAAGGCCAAGGACTACCTCACCGGCTCTTATGCGCTCGGCTTCGACACTTCGACCAAGATTGCCCACCAGCTCGTACAGATCGCGTTCGAAGGCCTCGGCATGGACTACATCGCGCGGCGCAACGACTTGGTATCGAGCGTGACGCAGGCGGATATCCGCCGTGCCGGTGCCCGCACCTTCGCCGACGGCCGGATGCTCGTGGTCGCGGCCGGCCGCCCGACGGATTTCTGATCCGGCCGGCGCAAGGCGGCAGAGCTGGATTTTGCGAGGGCAAGCCTTTGCCCGGCCAAGACTTTGTAAGGGAATGGCAGTTGCGAGATGATGCAGCGCGCAATCCCTTGGATCTCGGGACTTTCCGGATGAAGACAGCTTTTCGCTCCCTGCCGGTGCTGGCCACCGCGGCGACCGCGATCCTCGCCGCGACACCCGCATTTGCCCATCCGGGGCATGACGGGGCCGCCGGCCTGTCGCATGGTTTCCTGCATCCCTTCAGCGGCCTCGACCACGTGCTCGCCATGGTGGCGGTGGGACTGATCGCGGCGCGGATCGGCGGCCGTGCGGTCGTCCTCGTGCCGCTGGCCTTCCTTGGGATGATGGCGGTCGGCGGAGCGATGGGCGCCGCCGGACTCGCCCTACCGTTCGTCGAGATCGGGATCGCCCTCTCGGTGGTCGTCCTTGGTGCCGCCCTTGCCGTGCGCACGGCGCTCCCCGTCGCCGGGGCGATGGCGCTGGTCGGCGCCTTCGCGGTGTTCCACGGCTACGCCCATGGCGCCGAGATGCCGGACTCCACCTCCGGTCTCGCCTGTGGCTTCGGTTTCGTCGCCGCGACCGCGCTCCTGCACGCTGCCGGCCTCGGGCTCGGCCTTGCGGCCACTGGCCTCGGTACCGGTGCGGGCCGTCCGGCGCTGCGGCTGGTCGGTGCCGGCCTCGCCGCGGCCGGTCTTGGTCTTCTAGTTGGGGCTCTTTAACGGCGCGGCTCGCTTTGGCATGTGCCGGCCTTGCGCCCCATCTGAGGGGCGACGTCGCTCGAATTCGGACGCTCGATGCATCTCACCGGCATTCACCACCTCACCGCGATCACCGCGCAGGCCGCCGACAATGCGGCGTTCTACACGCGCGTTCTCGGACTGCGGCTCGTCAAGAAGACCGTGAATCAGGACGACGTCTCGGCCTACCATCTGTTCTATGCCGATGGGGTTGCCGCGCCCGGGACCGATGTCACCTTCTTCGATTGGCCGGCGCCGCTTGAGCGGCGCGGCACCAACAGCATCAGCCGTACGGCGCTTCGCGTCGCAGGAACGGAGGCGATCGCATGGTGGCGCGCGCATCTGGCGCGAGAGGGCGTGAGTCACGCGGTTCCGATCGAGCGCGACGGACGCCTCACCCTCGATTTCGAGGATGCGGAAGGCCAGCGCCTGATGCTCGTCGACGATGGCGGCCTCGGGGATGCCAATCCTTGGGCGCAGAGCCCCGTGCCGGAAGCGTACCAGATCCGCGGGCTCGGCCCGATCCGCCTGAGCGTCGCGGAGATCGCGCGTACCCAGGCGGTGCTCACGGACGTTCTCGGCATGAGCCACGCCCGGACCTATGAACTGCCGGAGGGCGAAGTGCAGGTCTACGCCATGGGGCAGGGCGGCCCGGCGGCCGAACTACACCTGCTGTCGCAGCCCGATCTGCCGGCCGCCCGCCAGGGTGCCGGAGCCGTCCACCACGTCGCCTTCCGTATCCCCGATGCGGATTACGGAGCCTGGGCTGATCGCCTAAAAGTAAAGCGGATGCCGTCCAGCGGGCCGGTGGACCGCTACTATTTCCGCAGCCTCTACTTCCGCGAGCCCAACGGCATCCTATTCGAAATCGCCACCGACGGCCCTGGATTCACCGCCGACGAGCCGCTGGAAACCCTCGGCGAGCGCCTGGCGCTCCCACCCTTCCTCGAAGGCCGCCGGGCCGAGATCGAGGCAGGGCTGAAGCCGCTCTGAAACGCCGGTCGCGGGATTAAGAGCGATTCCAAACAGTTGCGGTGGCGAGCAGCTGCGCGCCCGCACCGTCTTGACGGACCTGCCGCAGGTGCGAAAAGACGCCAGCAAAGCTTCGAGATTCGAGACGGACCCGTCGATGAGTAAGTTCAACGAGGAGCGCGTGCTCTCCGTCCACCATTGGACCGACACGCTGTTCTCCTTCCGCACCACCCGCGATCCCGCGTTCCGCTTCCGCAACGGCGAGTTCGTGATGATCGGCATCGAGGTGGAGGGCAGGCCGCTTCTGCGCGCCTACAGCGTCGTCTCGGCCAATTACGAGGAGGAGCTGGAGTTCTTCTCGATCAAGGTCGCCAACGGCCCGCTGACCTCGAAGCTGCAGCACCTCAAGGTCGGCGATCCGATCATGGTCGGCAAGAAGCCCACCGGTACGCTGGTGCTCGACAACCTGATCCAGGGCCGCCACCTCTACCTGCTCGGCACCGGCACGGGGCTCGCACCCTTCATGTCGATCATCAAGGACCCGGAGACCTACGAGCGCTTCGAGAAAGTCGTCCTCGTCCACGGCTGCCGCCAGGTTTCGGAACTCGCCTATGGCGAGACGATCACCGAGAGCCTGCCCAATCACGAGTTCCTCGGCGAGCTCATCAGCGCCGGGCTGATCTACTACCCGACCGTGACCCGCGAGCCGTTCCGCAACCGCGGCCGGATCACCGATCTGATGACCTCCGGCAAGCTGTTTGACGATATCGGCCTGCCGCAGATGTCGATCGAGAACGATCGCTTCATGCTGTGCGGCTCGCCCGACATGATCCGCGACACCCGCGCACTCCTCACCGAGAGCGGCTATGTCGAGGGCAATCACGGCGAGGCCGGTCACTATGTCATCGAGAAGGCCTTCGTCGAGAAGTGAGCCGCGTGCGCGCCGTCTTCATTGCCGGCGCCGGCACCGAGATCGGAAAGACCTACGTCACCGCCGCGCTGACGCGACGGATTTTGGCGGAGGGAGGCGCCGTCCGCACCCTGAAGCCGCTCGCGAGCGGCGTTCCGGCCCTCGACGATCCGGCGTTTCGGGACAGTGACACCGCGATTCTGCTGGCGGCTCAGGGGCTGGCGCCGACGGACGAGACGGTTGCCGCCTGCTCGCCCTGGCGCTTCCGGGCACCGCTCGCCCCCGATCTGGCCGCAGCCCTGGAGGGCCGCACCCTGGCGCTGGCCGATCTCGTCGACTGGTGCCGCGAAGAGATCGATCGAACGCCGCCCAGCACGACCCTGTTGATCGAGGGCGTCGGCGGCGTGATGAGCCCGGTGACGGCGGAGGCGACGGGCCTCGACTGGCTGAAGGCCCTGTCGCTGCCGGCTGTCCTCGTTTCCGGCAGCTATCTCGGCGCGATCAGCCACGCGCTCACCGCGGCCGAAACACTGCGCCTGCATGACGTAGCCCTGGCGGGGATCGTGGTCTGCGAGAGCCTTGGGGCTCCGACGCCGCCCAAGGCCGTCATCGCGGCGATCCGCCGACATGTGACCGTTCCCGTCTACGGGATCGGCCGCGACGGTGCCTGTCCGAAAGGCCTTTCGGAGCTCGTTCGGGCGGAGTGATGATGGCCGTGATCACATTCGATAGACAAACGCCTCCGCTTTCTCCTTCGTCCCTGGACGACTCGGCGCGATCCCCCTACCTCGCCCGGTAGCCAAGCGTCGCCTTGAGACGCCACTGCGGAGAAGCGCCCGTGTCTCACGACGAATCCCGGACCGGGCGTGGGAGCTTCGCGCGCCCGGCCGTGCTGCTCGGCGCCCTCGGCATCGTCTACGGCGATATCGGCACCAGCCCGCTCTATGCCTTCAAGGAGGCGGTGCGGGCGGCGAGCGAGGGCGCCCCTCCGACGGCCCTCGCCGTCACCGGAGCCGTCTCGCTGATCCTGTGGGCGCTGATCCTCATCGTCTCGATCAAGTATGCCGTGCTGATCCTGCGCGCCGACAACCGGGGCGAGGGCGGTATCGTGGCGATGCTGGCGTTGTTGGGCGCCCGCCACGCCAAGCCCGGCTCCTGGCAGGGCATCCTCCTCGTCGTCGGCCTGATCGGTGCGGCGCTGCTCTACGGGGACGGTGCCATCACCCCCGCGATCTCGGTGCTCAGCGCCGTCGAAGGCTTGAAGGTCGATGCACCCGGCCTGTCGCGGTTCGTCCTGCCCATCACCATCGCGATTCTGATCGGGTTGTTCCTGGTCCAGAGCAAAGGCGTCGCTTTCATCGGCCGCATCTTCGGCCCGGTGATGCTGGTCTGGTTCATCGTGCTGGCGCTCCTCGGCATCGGCGGCATTCTGCAAGCGCCGCAGATCCTCACGGCGGTGAACCCCATGCGGGCGGTGGAATTTCTACTCCATGCGGGCTGGCACGTGAGCTTCGCGATGCTGGGCGCCGCCTTCCTGGCCGTCACCGGCGGCGAGGCGATGTATGCCGATCTCGGTCATTTCGGCGCCGGACCGATCCGCATCTCATGGTTCGGTCTCGTGCTGCCGTGCCTCGTCATCCATTATTTCGGACAGGGCGGCCTGCTTCTGGCCGAGCCCGACGCCATCGAGAACCCGTTCTACCGGCTGTCGCCCGACTGGGCGCATTATCCGCTGATCGGTCTGGCGACGCTCGCCACCGTCATCGCCTCGCAAGCGATCATCTCGGGCGCCTTCTCGCTGACCCAGCAATCGATCCAGCTCGGCTTCCTGCCGCCCATGCGCGTCGTCCACACCGCCCATCATGAGCGCGGACAGATCTACGTACCGATGGTGAACTGGCTTCTGGCGGCCGCGACGCTCACGGCGGTCATGGTCTTCCAGACCTCCGACGCCCTGGCGGGCGCCTACGGCATCGCCGTCGCGTCCCTGATGGCGATCACCACCCTGCTCGCGGCCCTCGTCGCGTTGAAATGGGGCTACAACCCGGTGGCGGTTGTGGTGCTCAACGGATTCTTCCTCGCCATCGATTGCGTGTTCCTGGCCGCCAACAGCGTGAAGCTGTTCGAGGGCGGGTGGTTTCCCCTGTTGCTCGCCGGCCTCGTGGCGTTCCTGATGCTTACCTGGCTCAAGGGCACGCGCCTCGTCGAGCAGGCGCGGGTCGCCCTGCGTCAGCCCGAGCCGGTGTTCCTCGACCAGTTGCGCCGCAATCCGCCGCTCATCCTGCCGGGCCGTGCCGCCTTCCTGTCCTCGGCCACCAGTGGTATCCCGCTCCACATGTCGCGCTTCGTCGAGCGCAGCCACGCCCTGCACAAGCGCATTCTGATCGTCACGGCTCTCTACGAGGAGGCGCCGAGCGTCCCGCGGGCCGAGCGGGCCGAGGTCTCGGCCGTCACGCCGGACATCACCCGGCTGACCCTGCATTACGGCTTCATGGAGGACGCCTCGATCCCCGAGGGACTGCAATGCGCGGTGCAGGCCGGCAAGCTGCCGGCGGAATTCCTCGAAGACCTCACGATCTTCATCGGTCATGAGACCATCATCCCGAAGAGCGACGATCGCGGCATGGCCGAATGGCGCGAGGGATTGTTCGCGTTTCTCCTGCGCAATGCCGAACGCACTGGCGCCCATTTCTGCGTGCCGACACGCCAGCTCGTCGAAGTGGGCACCGAGATCGAGATCTGAGGCATGCCCCGCTCTCGCGGTGTTCGCCGCGCGGTGTTTGCGCGGCGTCGACTTGCGAGGCGCGTCCAAGCGCATCAGAAGGGTTGAGCGATTGTCAGCCCTTCCATCTCGGAACCGTCCCGTATGACCGAACTCGCCCCCAAGGCCCTGGCGATCCGCCTGCGCCAGCAGGCGATCCTGTCCGATTTCGGCGTCGAGGCCCTGCGCGCCACCGAATTGCTGCCCCTGCTCCAGCGCGCCACCGAACTCTGCGCCGAGGGTATGGAGGCGCAGTTCTGCAAGGCGCTGGAGTACAAGCCGCACCAGGATTGCCTGCTCGTTTGCGCCGGGGTCGGCTGGGCACCGGATGCCGTCGGGACCACGATCATCGAAGCCGACCTCGCCTCGCCCGCCGGCTACGCCCTCAAGACCGGTAGGCCGGTGATCTCGAACCATCTGCAGGCCGAAACGCGGTTTCGCACGCCGAAACTGATGGCCGACCACGGCATCCGCCGCGCGATCAACGTGCTCATCGCCAACAGCGAAGGCAATTACGGCGTGCTGGAGGTGGACGACACCCGCGAAGGCCAGTTCGAGGAGGCCGACATCGCCTTCATGCAGGGATTCGCCAACCTCGTCGGCGGCGCCATCGAGCGCCAGCGCGCGGAGGCCCGGCTGAAGGCGGCTCTCGAGCGCCAGGAACTGCTGTTGCGGGAGATGAGCCACCGGGTGAAGAACAGCCTCGCGGTGGTGGCGGGATTCCTCGGCCTCCAGGCCCGCGGCTCCGACAACGCCGACGTCAAGGAGGCGCTGGCCGATGCGCGCACCCGCGTCGAGGCGGTGGCCCAGGTCCACGATCAGCTCTGGCGCCAGCCGAGCCTCGAGGCGATCGATGTGGCGGGATTTCTCCAGGCCCTGTGCGGCAAGCTGCAGGAGAGCGCACCGCACCACCACCTGATCTGTGACGCGGCGACGGTGAACATTCCGGCCGATCTCGCGATCCCGCTCGGGCTGTTCGTCAACGAACTCGTCACCAACGCCTTTAAGTACGCCTATCCGGACGGCGCCGGTGAAATCCGCGTCAGCGCGCGTCCGGATGGGGAGGGTGGGCTGATCCTCGGCGTCGCCGACGACGGGGCTGGTCTTCCTGACGGGTTCGACCCGTCAGCACCTCGCAGCGCGAGCCTCGGCATGCGGATCGTCAACAGCCTCGCCCGCCAGCTCGGCGGCCCGCTCACCGTCGCGCCGGACGTGCAGGGGGCGCATTTCTTGCTGCGAGTGGTGCCGCCGGTCTGAAACCGGCGGTCTTTTCGGACGCGCGACGCTCCGGTGCCGCGTCTTTGCGGCACCTCTCGCGGGTGACGCTTAGATGTGGATCGCGCGCTTGGCCACGGCGAGGGCGGCTTCCTTGACCGCCTCGGTGAGGGTCGGGTGGGCATGGCAGGTTCGAGCGACGTCCTCGGCGCTGGCACCGAATTCCATCGCCACCGCCACTTCGGCAATGAGGTTGCCCGCATCCGCGCCGACGATGTGCACGCCGAGCACACGGTCGGTGGTGGCATCGGCCAGGATCTTCACGAAGCCGTCCGTGGTGTGGTTGACCTTCGCACGGCCATTGGCCGTGAACGGGAACTTGCCGGAATTGTAGGCGATGCCGTCCTTCTTGAGCTCCTCCTCGGTCTTTCCGACCGAGGCGACCTCCGGGTAGGTGTAGACCACGTTCGGGATCACCCCGTAGTTCACGTGTCCGGACTGGCCGGCGAGCAGCTCGGCTACCGCCACGCCTTCGTCCTCAGCCTTGTGGGCCAGCATCGGCCCGGCGATGACGTCGCCGATGGCGTAGATGCCGGTGACGTTGGTGGCGTAGTGGTTGTCGGTCTGGATGCGGCCCTTGTTGTCGAGGCCGACGCCCACCGTCTCGAGGCCCAGCCCGTCCGTGTAGGGCACCCGTCCGATGGCCACCAGGACCACGTCGGCCTGCAGCTTCTCCGCCTCGCCGCCGGCCGCCGGCTCCACCGTGACGGTGGCGGCACCATCCATTACCTCGACGCCGGTGACCTTCGCGGACAGCTTGAACTGGATGCCCTGCTTGCCGAGGATGCGCTGGAACTGCTTGCCGACCTCGCCGTCCATGCCCGGCAGGATGCGGTCGAGATACTCCACCACCGTGACCTCGGAGCCGAGGCGGCGCCAGACCGAGCCGAGTTCGAGGCCGATCACGCCCGCGCCGATGATGAGCATCTTTTTGGGAACGCCCTGAAGCTCGAGCGCGCCCGTGGAGGAAACGACGATCTTTTCGTCGATGGTCACGCCCGGCAACTTGGTCACGTCAGAACCGGTGGCGATGACGACGTTCTTGGTCTCCAGAAGCTGGTTGCCGCCATCCTCCGACAACACCTCGACCCGGCCGGCACCGGCGAGCCGTGCCGTGCCGCGGTAGGCATCGATGCCGTTCTTCTTGAGCAGGAACTCGACGCCCTTGGTGTTGCCGTCGACGCCGTCCTGCTTGAACGCCATCATCTTCACGAGGTCGAGTTCGGGCGGGTTCACGATGACGCCCATGTCGGCGAAGTGCTTGCCGGCCTCCTCGAAGGCTTCCGACGCATGCAGCAGCGCCTTCGAGGGAATGCAGCCGACGTTGAGGCAGGTGCCGCCATGGCTGGCCCGTTTTTCCACCACTGCCGTCTTCAGGCCGAGCTGGGCCGCCCGGATGGCGCAGACATAGCCGCCGGGGCCGGTGCCGATGACGACGAGATCGTAGGACATGGTGTTATGACTCGCTTTAGAGATCAGGCGGGTCATGCCCCACCATCAGAGTACGAAGCGCGCGGAAGCGTCCGGCCGCGCGAGCGGCCGGCGGACGGCAGCTGCCGGGCTGTTAGAGGTCGAGCACAAGACGTGCCGGATCTTCCAGGGCCTCCTTGACCCGCACCAGGAAGGTCACGGCCTCTTTCCCATCGACGATGCGGTGATCGTAGGACAGGGCCAGATACATCATCGGCCGTGCCTCGATCTTGCCGGCCCGGACCACCGGACGCTCCTCGATGCGGTGCATGCCGAGGATGCCCGATTGCGGCGCGTTGAGGATCGGGGTCGACATCAGCGAACCGTAGATGCCGCCGTTGGTGATGGTGAAGGTACCGCCCTGCATGTCGTCGATGGAGAGCTTGCCGTCGCGGGCCTTCTTGCCGAAGCCTGAGATCGTCTTCTCGATCCCGGCGATCGACAGGTCGTCGGCGTTGCGCACCACCGGCACCACGAGGCCCTTGTCGGTCCCGACGGCGATGCCGATGTGGTAATAGTTCTTGTAGACAAGGTCCTGGCCGTCGATCTCGGCATTGACCGCCGGCACGTCCTTGAGGGCGCCGATCACCGCTTTGGTGAAGAAGCCCATGAAGCCGAGCTTGGTCCCGTGCTTCTTCTCGAACATGTCCTTGTACTGGCTGCGCATCGCCATCACGGCCGACATGTCGACGTCGTTGAACGTCGTCAGCATCGCGGCAGTGTCCTGCGCGTCCTTCAGACGACGGGCGATGGTCTGGCGCAGCTTGGTCATGCGCACGCGTTCCTCGCGTGCCGCATCGTCGGGCTTGGACGGCACGCGCGGCGCGGCGGGCTTGGCCTCCTTCGCAGGCGCCGGAGCCTGAGCCGGAGCGGCACTACCCTTGGCGGTCGCCTCCAGCATGTCGCCCTTGGTGACGCGGCCATCCTTGCCGCTGCCGTTGAGGGTCGACGGGTCGATTCCGGATTCCCGCGCCATCTTGGCGACGGCCGGGCCGTTGTCGCCGGCCTCACGTGCGCCGGCGGTCGCGCCCTCTGGCGCCTTCTCGGGATCCTTGGCGGTTTCGGCCGGAGCCTCGCTGCGGGTCTCGATCTTCTGCTCGGTCTTCTTCGGTGCGGCCGCCTGGGCATTGCCCGCTCCCGCCTCGACGATCGAACCGAGCAGCGCGCCCGGCTCCACCGTCTCGCCGTCCTTGGCGATGATCTCGCCGAGCTGGCCCGCCGCCGGTGCGTTCACCTCCAACGTGACCTTGTCCGTCTCCAGTTCCACCAACGGCTCATCGGCCGCCACCGTATCGCCCGGCTTCTTGAACCAGCGGCCGATGGTGGCCTCGCTCACGGATTCGCCCAAGGTCGGGACGACGATATCGGTTGCCATTGGTCAGTGTCCGTCCGGAGGGATTGCGGCGCAGGGAGCCGGCGCCATCACATCGAAAATCCGCAGAGCGAAGGTCTGCGGTTGGCGTCCGGCGGTCAGATCGCCAGCGCCTCGTTGAGGAAGGCCTGGAGTTGCGCCTGGTGCTTCGAGAGCAGGCCGACCGCCGTCGAGGCGGAGGCCGGGCGGCCGACATAGCGGGCGCGCTTAACCGGGGACTGGGCCTGGCCCAGCACCCATTCGAGGTAGGGCTCGACGAAGGACCAGGGACCCATGTTCTTGGGCTCCTCCTGGCACCACACCACCTCGGCATTGCGGAAGCGCGACATCTCGTTGGCGAGCGCCTTGAGCGGGAACGGGTAGAGCTGCTCGACGCGCATGACGTAGACGTCGTTGATCCCGCGCTTCTCGCGCTCGTCGTAGAGGTCGTAATAGACTTTGCCCGAGCACAGCACGACGCGGCGGATCTTGTCGTCCTTGGCGAGCTTGGTGCCGTCGTCCTCGCGCTCTGCATCGTCCCAGAGCACGCGGTGGAAGCTCGATCCGTCCGCCATCATGTCGATGGCCGACACCGCCCGCTTGTGGCGCAGCAGCGACTTCGGCGTCATGATCACCAACGGCTTGCGGAATTCGCGATTGAGCTGGCGCCGCAGGACGTGGAAGTAGTTCGACGGCGTCGTGCAGTTGACGACCTGCATATTGTCCTCGGCGCACATCTGTAGGAAGCGCTCCAGGCGGGCCGAGGAATGTTCGGGGCCCTGGCCCTCGTAGCCGTGCGGCAGCAGCAGCGTCAGGCCGGACATGCGCAACCACTTGCGCTCGCCGCTCGAGATGAACTGGTCGATGACCACCTGCGCGCCGTTGGCGAAGTCGCCGAACTGCGCCTCCCACAGAACCAGGGCATTGGGCTCGGCGGCCGAATAGCCGTACTCGAAACCGAGCACCGCCTCTTCCGAAAGCATCGAGTTGATGACCTCGAGGCTTGCCTGGCCCTCGCGGATCGAGTTCAGCGAGGTGTAGCGCTGCTCGTTCTCCTGATCGATCACCACGGCGTGACGCTGCGAGAAGGTGCCGCGTTCCACGTCTTGCCCCGAGAGGCGGACCCGATGGCCCTCGATGAGCAGCGAGCCGAAGGCCAACGCCTCGGCGGTCGCCCAATCGATGCCCTGGCCGCTTTCCACCGCCTTGGCGCGGTTGTCGAAGAAGCGCTGGATCGTGCGGTGCAGGTGGAAGCCGGGCGGCGGCGTGGTGATGCGCTGGGCGATCTCGCGCAGGATCTCGGCGGGCACGCCGGTCTTGCCGCGGCGCGGGTCGTCCACGTCCTCGCGCACGGCCTTGAAGCCGGCCCAGCGCCCGTCGAGCCAATCGGCCTTGTTGGACTTGTAGTTGCCCGCGACCTCCAACTCTCCGTCGAGGACAGCGCGGAACTCGGCCTTGCGGCCGTCGAGCTGCTCCTGACTCAGTACGCCTTCGGCGACGAGCTTCTTGCCGTAGGTCTCCAGCGCGGTGGGGTGCTTGCGGATGCGCTGGTACATCTTCGGCTGGGTGAAAGCCGGCTCGTCGCCCTCGTTGTGGCCGAAGCGGCGGTAGCACAGCATGTCGATGACGACGGGCTTGCCGAACTTCTGGCGGTACTCGATGGCGATTTTGGCAGCGAACGTCACGACCTCCGGGTCGTCGCCGTTGCAGTGGAAGATCGGGGCTTCCACCATCTTGGCGACGTCGGACGGATAGGGCGAGGACCGCGAGAACCGCGGATCGGTGGTGAAGCCGATCTGATTGTTGATGATGAAGTGGATCGAGCCGCCGGTGCGGTGGCCCTTCAGGCCCGACAGGCCGAGGCACTCGGCCACCACGCCCTGACCCGCGAAGGCCGCGTCGCCATGGATGAGGAGTGGCACGACGCTGGTGCGATGGACGTGCGGGTTGGCCCGCTGGTCCTGCTTGGCGCGGACCTTTCCGAGCACCACCGGATCGACGATCTCGAGGTGGGATGGGTTTGCGGTGAGCGAAAGGTGGACGTTGTTGCCGTCGAAGGACCGATCGGAGGAGGCACCGAGATGGTACTTCACGTCGCCCGAGCCCTCGACCTCCGCCGGTGAGGCCGAGCCGCCCTTGAATTCGTTGAACACCGCCCGGAACGGCTTGGCCATCACGTTGGTGAGCACGTTGAGGCGGCCGCGATGGGCCATGCCCAGCACGATCTCATGGGCACCGAGCGCACCGCCGCGCTTGATGATCTGCTCCAGGGCCGGGATCATCGCCTCAGAGCCATCAAGGCCGAAGCGCTTGGTGCCGGTGTACTTGAGATCGAGGAACTTCTCGAAGCCCTCGGCCTCGATGAGCTTGTTGAGGATCGCCCGCTTGCCCTCGGGGGTGAAGCTGATCTCCTTGCCCTTGCCTTCGATGCGCTCCTGAATCCAGGCCTTCTCCTCCGGATTGGAGATGTGCATGAACTCGACGCCGAGGGTCTGGCAGTAGGTGCGCTCCAGGATTTCGACGATCTCGCGGATGGTCGAGAATTCGAGGCCGAGCACGTTGTCGAGGAAGATCGGGCGGTCCCAATCGGATTCCTCGAAGCCGTAATGCTGCGGATGCAGTTCCTCGTGGTCGCCGCGCGGGGCGAGTCCGAGGGGGTCGAGCTTGGCGTGCAGGTGGCCGCGCATGCGGTAGGCGCGGATCAGCATGATCGCGCGCACCGAATCCTTGGTGGCCTGCTCCACGGAAATGCCGGGCGCCGAGGCGACCACGACACCCTTCGCCGGCTCCTTGGCGGTGTCCGACTTGGCGCGGATCTTCTCGCCCATCGCCTTCTCGACGGTGGCCCAGTTGCCGTCGAGCGCCGAGACGATCTCGCCGTTGGCGTGCACCGGCCAGTTCGGCTTCTGCCAGGACGCACCGGCGGCGTTCTTCTCCGCGAGTCCCTTGTCCTCGTTCAGCGAGCGGAAGAAATCCTGCCACTCGGGGTCCACCGAGTTGGGATCGCGGGCATAGGACGCCTGCAGTTCTTCAATGTAGGCGGCGTTGCCGCCGTAGAGGAACGAGGTTTCGAGCGCGTCCTGGCGTGCCATCGTCCGGGTCATCCTACCTTGTGTCGGGGCCGCCGTGCCGGGCTTGCCCCTGCCCGATCCCCCGCATGATGCGGGCAGATCGGATTTGTCCGAAAGACGCGAAGATCGGGCCGCGTCCGTCTCTCACATATGGGGTGCCGGGCCTGAATGCGGCGCAACACAGACCCGTGTCCTATCGTCTGGTGCTCGGCTCAGCCCTTGAGGACATCGACGAGGGTGCTGCCGAGCCGCGCCGGTGACGGCGAGACACGGATTCCAGCGGCTTCCATCGCCGCGATCTTGTCCTCGGCGCCGCCCTTGCCGCCGGAGATGATGGCGCCGGCATGGCCCATTCGGCGGCCGGGAGGCGCGGTGCGGCCGGCGATGAAGCCGACCATCGGCTTGCTCCGGCCGCGCTTGGCCTCGTCGGCGATGAACTGCGCCGCCTCTTCCTCGGCCGAGCCGCCGATCTCGCCGATCATCACGATCGATTCGGTCTTGGGGTCGGCCAGGAACAGCTCCAGCATCGAGATGAACTCGGTGCCCTTCACCGGGTCGCCGCCGATGCCCACCGCCGTGGTCTGGCCGAGACCGGCATTGGTGGTCTGGAACACGGCCTCGTAGGTCAACGTACCCGAGCGCGAGACGATGCCCACCGAGCCGGGCTTGAAGATGTTGGCCGGCATGATGCCGATCTTGCACTCGCCGGCGGTGACGATGCCGGGGCAGTTCGGCCCGACGAGGCGGGACTTCGAGCCCTCCAGCGCGCGCTTTACCCGCACCATGTCGAGCACCGGAATGCCCTCGGTGATGCAGACGATGAGCGGGACCTCGGCCTGGATCGCCTCGCAGATTGCGTCGGCGGCACCCGGCGGCGGCACGTAGACCACGCTCGCCGTGGCGCCGGTGGCCTCGCGGGCCTCCGCCACCGTGTCGAAGACCGGCAGGTTCAGGTGCTTCGAGCCGCCTTTGCCGGGGCTGGTGCCGCCGACCATCTTGGTGCCGTAGGCGATCGCCTGCTCGGAATGGAAGGTCCCGTTCTTGCCGGTGAAGCCCTGGCAGATGACCTTGGTGTTCGCGTCGATCAGGATGGACATCGGTTCTCAGCCCTTCTTCACGGCGGCGACGATCTTCTGCGCGGCATCGTCGAGGTCATCGGCCGAGATCACGTTCAGGCCGGAATTCCGGATGATCTCCTTGCCCTTCTCGACGTTGGTGCCTTCGAGACGCACCACCAGGGGGACTTCGAGCCCCACCGCCTTCACTGCCGCGATCACGCCGTTGGCGATCACGTCGCACTTCATGATCCCGCCGAAGATGTTGACGAGGATGCCCTTCACCTGCGGGTCGGCGGTGATGATCTTGAAGGCCGCCGTGACCTTCTCTTCCGACGCGCCGCCGCCGACGTCGAGGAAGTTCGCCGGCTCCTCGCCGTAGAGCTTGATGATGTCGAGGGTCGCCATGGCGAGGCCTGCGCCGTTGACCATGCAGCCGATGGTGCCGTCGAGCGCGATGTAGGCGAGGTCGTATTTTGAGGCCTCGATCTCCTTGGCATCCTCCTCGGTCTCGTCGCGCAGCGCGACGATGTCGGGGTGCCGGTAGAGGGCGTTCGAATCGAAAGAGATCTTGGCGTCGAGGCACTTGAGGTGGCCGTCGCCGGTGAGCACCAGCGGGTTGATCTCCAGCATGCTCATGTCCTTGGCGGTGAACGCCGTGTAGAGCTTGGTGGTGAGGTCGCCGGCCTCCTTCGCCTGCGGGCCGGTGAGGCCGAGCGTCTTGGCGACGAGGCGGCCATGGTGCGGCATCACGCCGGTGGCCGGGTCCACCGAGAAGGTCACGATCTTCTCAGGGGTGTCGTGGGCCACCGTCTCGATGTCCATGCCGCCTTCCGTGGAGACGACGAAGGCGACCTTGCCGGTCTCGCGGTCGACCAGCATCGAGAGGTAGAACTCCGCCTCGATCTGCGCGCCTTCCTCGATGTAGAGCCGGTTGACCTGCTTGCCGGCCTCGCCGGTCTGGATCGTCACCAAGGTTTGGCCCAGCATTTCGCCGGCAAACTGCTTGACTTCGTCGAGGGATTTGGTGACGCGTACGCCGCCCTTGGCACCGGCCGGCGCGCCCTTGAACGAGCCCTTGCCGCGTCCGCCCGCATGGATCTGCGACTTCACCACCCAGACCGGGCCGCCGAGCTCCTTGGCCGCGGCCTCGGCCTCCTCGGCCTTGAAGATCGGCACGCCGCGCGAGACGGGCAGGCCGAATTCCTTGAGTACCGCCTTGGCTTGGTATTCGTGGATGTTCATGGGGATTTCCTCACCTCGTCCCGACGGAGCGGGACTCAGAAGACACGACACCGGCGCCGTTCATGTCGGCCGCTGGCAACGGCCGACGCGGGGCGCTTCTCGATGTTAGGCCAGGGCCGGGTTCACACCCTTGCAGGCTTCGATCAGTGCCTTCACGGCACCCACCGACTTGTCGAACATCGCCTTCTCGTCGGGCGTGAACTCCACTTCCAGCACCCGCTCGACACCATTGGCGCCGATGACGATCGGCACGCCCACATAGATGCCGTCGATACCGTACTCGCCGCTGAGATAGGCGGCACATGGCAGCACCCGGCGCTTGTCGCGCAGGTAGCTCTCGGCCATGGCGATGGCCGACGCCGCCGGCGCATAGAAGGCCGAGCCGGTCTTGAGCAGGTTGACGATCTCGCCGCCGCCCTTGCGGGTGCGCTCGACCATGGCGTCGAGCTTCTCCTGGGTGGTCCAGCCGAGCTTGACCAGATCGGGAAGCGGCACGCCGGCCACCGTCGAATAGCGCACCAGCGGCACCATGTCGTCGCCATGGCCACCGAGCACGAAGGCGGTAACGTCCTCCACCGAGACCTTGAACTCGTCGGCGAGGAAGTGGCGGAAGCGGGCCGAATCGAGCACGCCGGCCATGCCGACGACCTTGTGGGGCGGCAATCCGGAGAACTTCTGCAGCGCCCACACCATCGCGTCGAGCGGGTTGGTGATGCAGATGACGAAAGCGTCGGGCGCATGCTGCGCGATGCCGGTGCCGACGGCCTCCATCACCTTGAGGTTGATGCCGATGAGGTCGTCGCGGCTCATGCCGGGCTTGCGCGGCACGCCTGCGGTGACGATCACCACGTCGGCTCCCGCGATGGCCGCATAGTCGCTGGCACCCGAATAGCTGGCGTCAAAGCCATCGACCGGTGCGGATTCGGCGATATCGAGCGACTTGCCCTGCGGCACGCCGTCGACGATGTCGAACAGGACGACGTCGCCGAGTTCCTTCAAGCCGGCCAGATGCGCGAGGGTTCCGCCGATCTGTCCGGCGCCGATGAGCGCGATCTTGCTGCGAGCCATGGGATACGAACCTCTGGTGATGGCGATGGGCGGCGGCGATCCGGCAGGGACCTGCCGCCAGGAACTTTCTGCGGCGGTGTGTGGCGGAAAAGGCCCAGGGCTTCAACCGACGCTGCCGGATGAAAGCAGGGTTCGGGCCAGATCGGGAGCATCTAGGGCGTCAGGGGCGGATCGAAAAACGGCAATATGGCGAAAGGCTTGGCCGATTGTCAGGCCGGTTGGTTCGGCGGCAAAGCTGAGGTGACAGGATTTGGCTTCTGTCACGCCGCCTAGAGGGTGCCCGTCCTCAGCACCTTCTGGATCGCGAGAATCACGGCGCCGAGCCGTGCCTCGACCAGATCGCGTGGCAGGTCGGCATCGTGCTGGATCGCGAGCGGATGAGTGAAGCGGTAGCTCGCGTCGAAGATATGGGCGATGGCGCGTTCGCGGTCGCGCGCGATGAACGCACCCGCTCCGATCCCCTCCTCGACCACCCGCTCGACGAGGCTGCGCAAGCGCACGCGATGCCGCCGGGCGATCGGGCGGGCGCTAACCGTCGCGTCGAGATGGACGGCAAACAGGTTCGGCTCTAAGGCGAGGGCTTCGCGTTGCACGCTGGCAAGGGCCGTCAGCAGGCGCTCGATCTTGTCGTCGGCAGGGTCGGGGGCATCGGCGATGCGGGCGAGCTCGGCCTCGACATCCCGCAGCCAGCGCCCCGCCACGGCGTCCAGCAGGGCGTCCTTCGAGGGAAAGTAGCGATAGACGTTGGCGTGGGTCATGCCGGCCTCGGCCGCCACCGCCACCACCGTGACGCGCTTTGGGCCCAGGCGGCGCAGATGCTCGGTAGCCACGGCCAGGAGCCGTGCATCCACGGCGATCGGTGTCGGACGCGGCGGCTGACGCGTGGTGCGTGCTGCCGGCATACGGACGGTGATGGGGATCTCGCTCGCGGCGTCACGATCTTCTGATTCGGAGCCGTCGTTCACGACGATACCGAATTCGAATGCGAAAGGCGGGCCTGGCGACTGCATCAATCGGGACACCGCGCACATGCTGGAGGACGGGAAGGTAGCCGGCTCGTTCCGGCGCGAGTGCCAGCGCAGGGCGAGTCGTTGTTCGTATACACGCGAACCGGGCGCCCGTCGGGCATCCGATCCGCGTCACGGCCTTAACGGTTCAGAACCGGTTCTTCCAGTCCCTCAAGGCCTTGAACACGATCACAGGTTCGGTTCCGGGTGCGAGATCGACCGCCTCGGCCAAAGCCGGCTCTGCGGAGCGTAGGAATGGATTCGTCGCCCGCTCGGCCGCCATGGTCGTGGGAATCAGGAAGCGGCCTTCCTTTTTCGCCTGCTCGGCCTCCGCGGCCCGGGCCACGAGCGCCGGGTTCCGCGCGTCGGCCGCAAGGGCAAATCGCGCGTTGGCGACTACGTAGTCGTGGCCACTGTAGATTTCGGTCGTGTCGGGCAGGGCGAGGAATCGGGTGAGGGACTGCCACAGGGTTTCGGGCGGGCTCTCCATCACCCGGCCACAACCGAGGGTGAACAGGGTGTCTCCTGAAAATGCCAGGCCGGCCTCCTCGAACCAGTAGGAAACGTGGTCGGCGCAATGCCCCGGGGTCTCCCACCCCTGGCCCGTGAGGCCGCCGATGCGCACCGTGTCGCCCTCGGAGACGGCGACATCCACCTCGGGCACCGCAGCCCCCGCCTTGGCCGGTGCCGTGACCTTCGCTCCGGTGCGTCGCTTCACTTCGGGAATGCCGTCGATGTGGTCGGCATGCCTGTGCGTGACGAGAATGTCGGTCAGGGTCCAGCCGGTCTCGTCGAGGACCCGCAGCACCGGGGCCGCCTCGGGCACGTCGATGGCGGCGCAGGCCCCCGTAGCAGGGTCGCGGATCAGGACGCCGATATTGTCGCTCCGACAGAGGAACGTACGGATCTCCGGGCGGATGGCGGTCATGATGCGGCTCTCGCGATGGCTGATCGGGGGTGAGCGAGGAACCGGACCGCGAAGGGTGCGGTTCCCATGTGCCGAAGCGTGGTTGATCGAGGAGGCTCGCGATCGGGAAGGCTTGCCGGCGGCTGGTCGCATCCCCATTGATGCAGGCGCTGCCTTCGCATTCCCAACGGAAGCTCCGGCTGCGCCGGATATTCGCTCATGCGTCTCGATGTCACCGACCTGCGTGCCTTCTACGCGAGCCCGCTCGGGGCCGTCACGCATCGCATCGTCGGACGCGCAATCCACAGCTTTCTCGGGTCGGTCTCGGGCCTGCGCGTGCTCGGGCTCGGCTACGCCACGCCGTATCTGGGGCCGGTCCACGTCATCGCCGAGCGCACCCTTGCCTTCATGCCGGCGACCCAAGGGGTTGTGCACTGGCCCGGCAGCGCCCGGTCCTGCTCGGCTCTGGCCGACCCGACGATGATGCCGTTGCCCGAGGCCGCCGTCGACCGAGTGATCCTGGTTCACGCGCTCGAATCGGTGGAAAGCCCCACCGAGTTGCTGCAGGACGTCTGGCGTGTGCTGACGCCGGGCGGCCGGATGATCCTCGTCGTTCCCAATCGCCGCGGCGTCTGGGCTCGGCGGGACGCCACCCCGTTCGGCCACGGGCAGCCCTACAGCCGCTCGCAGCTCGGACGGTTGATGCGCACCACACAATTCTCGCCGGAGGGCTGGACCGAAGCGCTGTACATGCCGCCGGTTCAGAGCCGCCTATGGCTGCGCACCGCCGGTGCCTGGGAGCGCGTGGGGACGGGGATGTCGCTGCCCTTCGCGGGCCTTCACGTTGTGGATGCGACGAAGCAGCTCTATCGTCCGCTGGCAGTGCGCAAGGTCCGCCGTGCGACCCGGCTCGCTCCGGCCCGCGCGCTGGTGCCGGCCCCCTCTCCAGGCTGAATCGCGATGAGCTTGATCGGCCCGGAAGCTGCACTCCAGAGCTTCGTGCTCGCGTTGTCCAGCCTGTTCTCGATCGTGAATCCGATCGGCTCCGCCCTCATCTTCGCGCAGATCACCGCACAGAATTCCCATCCTGAACGGGTGGAGCTGTCCAAGCGCATCGGGTTCTACGCCGCCCTGATCATGCTGTCGGCGCTCTGGGCCGGTGCGCCGATCCTCAACTTCTTCGGCGTGTCCCTCGCCGCGTTGCGCATCGCCGGCGGCCTCGTGGTCGCGGCGTCCGCTTGGACGCTGCTGACGGCGCCGGAAGCCCGCGAGGCCCGCAAGCAGGCCGAAGCCACGCGCGAGACGTCCAGCAATCTTGCCGAAATCGCGTTCTTTCCCCTCACGCTGCCGTTCACGACGGGGCCCGGCACCATCGCGGTGGCGATCGCGCTCGGCTCGAACCGGCCGGCGCCGGGGCCGGACCGCATCGGTTTCTATGTCGGCATGTCGCTGGCGGCGCTCGCCATCGCCGTGATGGTGCGGTTCGCCTACGGCTCGGCCGACCGGGTGGTCATGCTGATCGGTCCGGTGGGCGCACGTGTGCTCGGCCGGCTCTTCGCCTTCCTGCTGCTGTGCGTAGGCACCCAGATCACCGTCAACGGGATCACCGACGTGCTCGGGCCGCTGCTCGCGAGCATGGCGCGCTGACCGCTGCCATCCTTGGCACCTCCCGCCGGAGGCTGTACCCCGGTCGCGGAATTCCTGGAGGAGAAGCGACGCGATGCGGCTCGTGGTGGTGGGCGCCGACGGGCGCATGGGGCGAATGCTGATCCGTGCGGTGGCGGAGGCGGAGGGCTGCACCCTGTCCGGCGCCATCGAGCGCGAGGGGTCGCTGGCCCTGGGCCAGGATGCCGGAACGCTGGCGGGGCTGGCGCCCCTGGGCGTCGCGGTGACCGACGACCCTCTCCCGATCTTTGCGGCGGCCGAGGGCGTCCTCGATTTCACGGTGCCGGCGGCCACGACGTTCTTTGCCGAACTCGCCGCCCAGGCCCGGATCGTCCATGTGGTCGGGACCACCGGGATGACGGAGGCCGACCTCGCCAAGCTCGCCGCTGCCGCCCATCACGCCCGCATCGTGCGGTCGGGCAACATGTCGCTCGGCGTCAACCTCGTGGCCGGCCTCGTGCGCAAGGTCGCTGCGGCGCTCGGCGAGGATTTCGACATCGAGATCGTCGAAATGCACCATCGCATGAAGGTCGACGCGCCGTCGGGTACCGCCCTGTTGCTCGGCGAGGCGGCGGCGGAGGGGCGTGGCGTGGCGCTCGCCGACGCACGGGTCTCGACCCGCGACGGCTATACCGGCGCGCGCCGCCCTGGCGATATCGGTTTTGCGACCCTGCGCGGCGGCACGGTGGTGGGCGATCACAGTGTGCTGTTCGCGGGTCCGGGGGAGCGCATCACCCTCAGCCATCACGCCGAGGACCGGGGTATCTTCGCCCGCGGCGCGGTGCGGGCGGCGCAATGGGCCTTCGACAAGCCACCAGGTCTCTACGGAATGGCCGACGTGCTCGGGCTGGGGTAGGAGGTAGACCCCGACGCGATCCGCGTCATTGACCGTTCAGTTTCGGACGGGCAAGAGCCCTGTCGGCGCCGATTTGCTGCGCCGCACCATGTCCAGTCAGAGGATCGATCCCGATGGAGCGCCTGCTCGTCCTCGCTCGCCACGGCCAGAGCGAGTGGAACCTCAAGAAGCTGTTCACCGGCTGGCGCGACCCCGAACTCACCGATCTCGGCATCGAGGAGGCCCGCATCGCCGGACGCTGGCTGAAGGACCAAGGCTACGCCTTCGACGTCGCCTTCACCTCGAACCTTCGGCGGGCCCAACGCACCTGTGCGCTGATGCTGGAGGAGATGGACCAGAGCGGTATCGAGACGATTCGGTCCGAGGCGCTCAACGAGCGTGACTACGGCGACCTGTCGGGCCTCAACAAGGACGATGCCCGCGAGCGCTGGGGCGATGCGCAGGTGCACCAATGGCGCCGCTCCTACGATATACCGCCCCCCGGTGGCGAGAGCCTGAAGGACACCGCTGCGCGCGTGCTGCCCTACTACATCCAGACCATCCTGCCGCGGGTCATGGCCGGCGAGCGGGTGCTAGTCGCCGCCCATGGCAACTCGCTGCGCGCCCTCGTGATGGTGCTCGACGGCATGACCACGAAGACCATCGCCAGTCTCGAGATCGCCACCGGCATCCCGCTGGTCTACCTGCTCAAGGCCGATACCACGGTGGAGAGCAAGGTGGTCCTCGAGCGCGACATCGACCATCAGGCGTGAACGCCCGGCGATGCCGTCTTTCGCGCCGGGCGGCATCGCGCTTGCCCCCGGTCTGATCCACTACCCCGGGTATCTCGACGCGCAGGCGCAGACCCGCCTCGCGGCCGAAGTGGCGGCTGTGCTCGCGTCGGCGCCGCCCTACACCCCGCGCATGCCGCGCACCGGCAAGGCCTTCTCGGTGCGGATGAGCAATGCCGGGCCGCTGGGCTGGGTCTCGGACGCAGCCGGCTATCGCTACCAGCCGAACCATCCCGAGACCGGGCGACCGTGGCCGCCGATCCCGCCCAGCGCCCTGCGCACCTGGGCCTTGCTGTCGGCCTATCCCGCGCCGCCGGAGGCCTGCCTCGTCAACCTCTACGATGCGCAGGCGCGCATGGGACTGCATCAGGATCGTGACGAGACGGATCTCGATGCGCCCGTGCTCTCCCTGTCGCTCGGGGCGATCGCCGTGTTCCGTTATGGCGGCCTCGACCGCTCTGCTCCGACCCGCTCGATCCGGCTCCGCTCCGGCGACGCCCTCGTGATCGGCGGCGCAGCCCGCCTCATCCACCACGGGGTCGATCGGCTTGTGCCGTCCGAGCCCGATCTTTTGGCGGCGCCCGAGGGGATGGCTCCCGCCGTCCTGCCGCCGAATGGGCGTTGCAACCTCACCTTGCGCCGTGTGACGCGGCCCACGACGACCAGCGACGCTTGACAGCGAGGAAGCGCGGGACGACGCATCGCGTCGGACTCGCTTGAATTGAGCCGGCTCGACCGACCGGCGGGAGCGCGGCTTTGCGGAGAAACGACCCGATGCGTCTGCGTATGTTCGTTCGTTCTGCCACGGCGCTGGCCTTGATCCTGGGTCTGTCGGGGGGCGTCTACGCCGCCGATCCGGTCTTCCCGCCGAGCTCACGCTTCGGCTTCCAGCCGCCATCCGACATGGCGCCGTCGAAGCGCTTCTCCGGCTTCGAGCGGCTCGAGGGCGGCGCCACGGTGTCCGTGGTCGAGCTTCCGCCCAATGCGTTTGCCGAACTCGAACAGAATTTCACCGATGAGAACCTGAAGGCGCAGGGCTTTGCCGTTTCGAGCCGTCAGGCCATTAAAGTGGCCGGCGACGTCGACGCGGTCCTGTTCAGCGGCGAGCAGCCCGGGGCCGGAACGCCGGAATCGCCAACGATCAAGAAGTGGCTCCTCCTCGTCGGCGATCCGAGCGTGACCGGCATCATCATCGCGCAGATGACGCCCGGTGCCGAGACCGACGAAACCATGGTGGGGATGCTGACCGGCGTCCACATCCGGCCGGCGCTCACCTTGGAACAACAGGTCGCCGCGCTGCCGTTCAAGATCGAGGACAAGGCGGGTTTTCGCGCGGTGCGGGTGCTCGCCGGCAACTCGGTCCTGATGACGCAGGGACCGAAGGACCAGATGCTCAACCTCGAGCAGCCGATCCTCGTGCTCGCCCAGGCGGTACAGCCTCCGCCGGCGGCCGAGCAGCGCGATGCTTTCGCCCGCGCCGCGCTCTACTCGAACCAGACGATGAAGGACTTCGTCATCGAGCGCTCACAGAGCTACCGCCAGAATGGCGTCGACTGGCATGAGATCGTGGCGCGGGCGGTGGACGTGCCGTCGAGCACGCCCGTGGTCGTCTCGCAGACGATCCGCTTCGCGCCGGACGGCTACCTGCGGGCGCTCGGCGTGGTGCGGGCCGATCAGCGTGGCGAGACCCTGGCGCGGTTCCGCGAGGTCATCGACAGCGTACAGGTGCGATGATCGACGCGTTCCGGCGCGCCCGCGGGCGCCGGAACGAAACCGCCCTCAGGCGCCGTCGGTTGCCACTGGCTTCGGGCCGCCCTTCGCGACGCCGACGAGGGCGGGGCGAAGGGTGCGCTCGCCGATGACGTAGCCGGACTGCATCACCTGAACCACGGTGCCGCTCGGGACCTCCGTGTCGGGCACCTCGAACATCGCCTGATGGCGGTTGGGATCGAAGCGCTGCCCCTTGGGGTCGATCGCCTTGACGCCGTGGCGCTCCAGGGTCTTGGCGAGATCACGCTCGGTCAGCTCGATCCCGTCGATGAGAGCCTTGAAGGCCCCCTCCGCGCTCGTCCGCTCGGCCTCGGGAACGCTCTCGAGGGCACGCCGGATATTGTCGGCGGCGTTCAGCATGTCGCGGGCGAAGTTCGTCACCGCGTAGGTCCGGGCATCGGCGATTTCGCGCTCGGTCCGGCGACGCAGGTTCTCCATCTCGGCGAGCGTGCGCAGGACGCGGTCCTTGAGCTCGTCGCGCTCGGCGACGAGGGGCGCCAGCAGGTCGGTCTGGCCGTCCGCGGCGTGAGCCGCCTCGGCGTCCTCAGCTGCATCGTGCCGCGCGTCGTGCTCCATGTCGTTCGCCATCATTCGCTTTTCGTCGATCGGAAAGGGGTCGGGGGTAGCGCTGATATCAGGCCGCGGGCCTGCGAAATCAAGCTTGGGCCAAGCCGTGCGCCCGTCGGGCGCCGTCTGCCCGAAGCCGCATTCGCCGATGCTCAGGGCTCTCGGAGCTGCCTGATCCCGTCTCCGACGCGAGCGATCGGAGACAGGATCAGGCTTCCCGAGGGGGCGGCGAATCGATCAGGTCGTCGAGCCCTTCCGCCCGCATGGCGGCGACGTCGCTGGCGAACACCTCCATCACCGCGGTGCGGATCGCCACCTGCCGGTCGGGCTGGGTCACCCGCGTGCCGGTGAGGTCGGTGACGTAGAACACGTCCACCGCCCGCTCGCCGAAGGTCGCCACATGTGCCGAGGTGATGTTGAGGGAGAGCCGGCTCAGTGCCGTGGTGAGCTCGTAGAGCAGGCCCGGCCGGTCGAGGCCGGTGATCTCGACCACCGTCTCCCGGCTCGACAGCGCATTGTCGATGGCCATGTCGGGTGGCACCAGGAAGGTCGGCGTGCGGCCGCTCGGCGGATGCTTGTCGGCCACGAGGTCGGCGATGCGGATTTCGCCGCGCAGCGCCTTCTCGATCGCGGTGGTGATGCGGGTGGCCCGCCGCAACTCGTCCTCGTCGCGCTCGAAGGCGCGCGAGATGAAGATCGAATCCAGGGCGAAGCCGTCCGAGGTGGTGAAGATCTGGGCGTCGACGATGTTGCCGCCGGATGCGGCGCAGGCCCCGGTGACGATGGCGAGCAGGCGCGGATGATCGGGGGAGTAGATCGTCAGTTCTGTGACGCCGCGCACCGGGTCGGTCTCCGCGGCGGTGGCCACGGTGCGGCCCTCCGCCATCAGCGCCTTGACGAATCCGGCGTGCTTGAACTGGCGCGTGGTGTCGACCTTCAGCCAGTAGGCTTGGTTGTGACGGCTCGCATAGGCGTCGAAGGTGTCGGAATCCCAGTCGGCGAGCTGTTCGCGCAGGGCCATCTGGATCAGGCGGACCCGGTCGGTGCGGGCGATCTCGGAATGGCCGCCCGACAGCACCACCTCGGTCTCGTCGTAGAGGGTGCGCAGGAGCGTGCCCTTCCAGGCGGTCCAGACGCCCGGCCCCACCGCCCGGATGTCCGAGACGGTGAGGATCATCAGGAGTTTCAGGCGCTCCAGGGTCTGGACCACTCCGGCGAACTTCTCGATGGTCTTGGGGTCCGAGAGGTCGCGGCTCTGGGCGGTCATCGACATGAGCAGGTGGTGCTCGACGAGCCACGCCACGATCTCGGTTTCGGCGGCGGTCAGCCCGAACCGCGGTCCGAGTTTCTCGGCGATGGCCGCCCCCGCGATGGAGTGGTCCTCCGGCCGGCCCTTGGCGATGTCGTGCAGCAGCACCGTGACGTAGAGCGCCCGGCGGTGGCTGATCGTGTCGATCAGGCGGGTGGCGAGGGGATGCTCTTCCTCCGTACGCCCGGATTCGATCGCCGAGAGCACGCCGACGGAGCGCAGCAGATGCTCGTCCACGGTGAAGTGGTGGTACATGTTGAACTGCATCATCGCGACGATACGGCCGAAATCCGGGATGAAGCGGCCGAGCACGCCGGCCTCGTTCATCAGCCGCAGAATGGTCTCGGGCGAGTTCTTCGAGGTGAGGATGTCGAGGAACAGCCGGTTGGCCTCCTCGTCCGCCCGAAGCGAATGACCGATCAGCCGCAACGACCGGTTGGCCGCCCGCGTGGCGTCGGGATGGATCGGCAGGTTGTGGCGGTCGGCGAGCCAGAACAGCCGGATCAGGTTCACCGGATCGCGGTTGAAGGCATCGGCGTCGCGCAGGTTGATGCGGCCATGGTCGTCGACGAAATCCTCCGCCTCGATGGCGGTGGCGCGGAAGCGATCGCGAAAACGGCCGATCCAGCGATCGAGCACCGGCGTCCGCTTGGCGTGGCGGGCCTCCAGCGCTGCGCAGACGATGGCGGTCAGGTCGCCGACCTCCTTGGCGATGAGGAAATACGCCTTCATGAAGCGCTCGACGCCGGACAGGCCGCCGCGCGGCTCGTAGCCGAAGCGCTCGGCCACCTTCGGCTGCAGCCCGAACGACAGCCGCTCCTCGGCGCGGCCGGTGATGAAGTGCATGTGGCAACGCACCCGCCACAACAACTCGTCGCAGCGCTCGAACACCCGGTACTCTTCCGGCGTGAACAGGCCGGCAGGCACCAGCTCGCTCTGGTCGCGCACCCGGTAGGTGTACTTGGCGATCCAGAACAGGGTGTTGAGATCGCGAAGACCGCCCTTGCCGTCCTTGACGTTGGGCTCGACGAGGTAGCGCGAGGCGCCGGCCTTCGCGACGCGGGTGTCGCGCTCGCGCAGCTTCGCCTCGACGAATTCGGGCGCCGTCCACATCACGAGTTCGGTATCGAACCGGGTGACGAGTTCCTCGAACAGCACCCGCGTCCCGAACAGGTAGCGCGCTTCCAGGAGCGAGGTGCGGATGGTCATGTCGGCGCGGCCCTCGCGCAGGCATTCCTCCACCGAGCGGGTGGCATGGCCGACCTTCAGCTTGAGGTCCCACAACACGTAGAGCATCGCCTCGACGACGCTCTCCGACCAGGCGGTCTGCTTGTAGGGCAGCAGGAACAGGAGATCGATGTCCGAGCCCGGCGCCATCGTGCCCCGGCCGTACCCGCCGGTGGCCACCACCGCGAGCTGCTCGCCGGTGGAGGGATTGTCGTTGGGGTAGAGCCGCCAGACCACCGCATCGTGGATGGTGCGGATCACCGCGTCGGTGAGGTCGCTGAGGCGCCGGGCGCAGGCGACGCCGTCGCGCTCCTCGATCAGGCGTTCCTCGGCATCGGCGCGGCCGAGTTCGATCACCCGCCGCAATTCGGGCACCAGGACTGCGCGCAGGCGTGTCGCCTCGCGTGCATCACGGTCGAGATCTTTGAGAACTTGCGCGAGGGTGGCGACAGCGTCGAACATGGCCAACCCCGTTAGCATGTTGGCGGATTGGCGCCAGGGGCATCGCCGATGACGGGCGCGGCCAAGCGCGCGATCTCCCTCTCGTGAACGGCGTGATCCCGTGCCGGAAACCGCAACGGTGGCAGACTTGCACGCGGAAAAGACCCGCCGCGCGTCCCTGCCGACGCCTGCCGGCGCCGGCTACGCATGATCTGGCCCGGACCGTGACAACGCGTTAGTTTCGGTTCCAACCACAACAAAATACGAGGAAACGCCGATGGATTCGACGACCCTGCGCTCGCTTCAGGCTCCGCTGAAGGACCAGTACCGGAACGCGCCCGATTCCGCCGTGATCACGCTGAAGGCCAAGGGCAGCCTCGACGACACCTCCATCGCCTGCAAGGTCGAGACGGGACGCGCCCTGGCGGTCGCGGGTCTGCATCCCGCCACGGGCGGCTCGGGCGCCGAACTCTGCTCGGGCGATATGCTGCTCGAAGCGCTGGTCGCCTGCGCCGGGGTGACCCTGAAGGCGGTGGCCACCGCCCTGGAGATCGAACTGCGGGCCGGGACGGTGAGCGCGGAAGGCGACCTCGATTTTCGCGGTACGCTCGGCGTCGACAAGGAAGCGCCCGTCGGCTTCCGGGCGATCCGCCTGAGCTTTTCCCTCGATACCGACGCGCCTCAGGACACGCTCGACCAACTCCTCAAGCTCACCGAGCGCTATTGCGTCGTGTTCCAGACCCTGAATCACAAGCCGGAACTGACGGTTTCCGCCGCGCGGGGCTGATCCGCGCGTTCTGAACCTGCGCGTGCGGGCCGGCAGCGCTATCTCTCGCGGATCATGATGATTTTCGAGTGGATCGTCGGCGTCCTGTTCGGCGCCGTGCTGTTGGCCGCCCTCGCGCGTCGCGTGGGGGCACCCTATCCGGTGTTCCTGGCGCTCGGCGGGATCGGGCTCGCCTTCATCCCGGCGGTGCCCAATCTCGTCCTGGACCCGGAACTGGCGCTCGCCCTGTTCCTCGCTCCGGTCCTGATGGATGCCGGCTACGGCACCTCGGTGCGGGACCTGCGCACCCACTGGCGGCCTATCGCAGGATTGGCGCTCGGGGCCGTGGTCGCCACGACGCTGGCGGTCGCGGTGGTCGCCAAGCTCCTCGTACCCGACATGCCGATCGCGGCCGCGATCGTGCTCGGCGCCATCGTCGCCCCACCCGACGCGGTGGCGGCCCTCTCGGTCCTGCGCCACGTCGATCTGCCGCATCGCCTCACCACGATCCTGCGCGGGGAGAGCCTGCTCAACGACGCAGGCTCACTGCTGATCTACCGCCTCGGCGTCACGGCGGCGTTGACCGGCACCTTCTCCATCGCCGAGATCGGACCGGCTTTCCTTGTCGGCATCGTCGGCAGCCTTGTGGCCGGACCGGTTCTGGCCCTCGCCTACACCGCCGCGATGCGCCCGGTGCGGGACGCTCCGAGCACCATCGTCCTGCAATTCGTCGCCGCCTTCGGGATCTGGATCGCGGCCGAACGCCTCCATCTGTCCGGCGTGCTCACCGTGGTCACCTTCGCCATCACAGTGGCGCGGCTCGCCCCCGGCCTCACGCCACCCCGCACCCGCATCGTCTCCTATGCGGTCTGGGATACCGCGATCTTCGTCCTCAACGTGCTCGCCTTCGTGCTCATCGGCCTGCAGATCGGGCCGATCCTGGAGCGGCTGACCTCCGAGCAGCAACTCTCCTACGCCCTCGTCGGAGCCGCGGTCTTCGCCACGGTGGTGATCGTGCGCCTCGCCTGGGTGCTGCCGGCCAGCCACCTCACAGCCCTGGGGGCCGGCCATCGGACCGGAAGCGATCGCGGCTTGGGAGCCGGCGGTGCCGTGGCCTGGGCCGGCATGCGTGGCATCGTCACCATCGCCACGGCTTTGGCGCTGCCCGAGGGCGCGCCCGGATTCCCCTATCGCGATCTCATCGTTCTGACGGCGTTCTGCGTCATCATCGGCACGCTGACGATCCAGGGACTGACCCTGAAGCCGCTGCTCGGCCGCCTGGGGCTCGCGGATGACGACCCCGTCGGCCGCGAGATCGGGCATGGACGCACGCAGGCCTACGCCGCGGCTCTCGAAAGGCTGGAGGGCGAGGCCGGTAACCCGGCCGAGTCCGTCCGCGAGAAATTCCGCACGGCCCTCGACCATGCCGAGATGCAGGATGACGGCTTCGCCACCGAGGCGCTGCCCGCCGATGCCGCACGCCGCCGTGCCATCGAGGCCGCCCGCGATCGGGTGCTGGCCCTGCGCCGCTCGGGGGAGATCGGCGACGACGCCTATTACATTCTGGAGGAAGAGTTCGACTGGGCCGAACTCAACGCGACGCCGCGCGCGGAAAGCTGAGACCATCAGCCCGCGCTTCCGACGCTCTGACCGGTCAGGCCCGAAGCACCGTGCCGACCTTCGCCTCGATGGCGTCCCATACGGACACCGCCAGATCCGGGCCGCCCAGTCGCTTGATCGCCCGGATGCCGGTGGGGGAGGTGACGTTGATCTCGGTCAGGTTGCCGTCGATCACGTCGATGCCGACCAGGATCAGACCACGGCGTTTCAGCTCGGGGCCGATGGTGGCGCAGATTTCCCGCTCGCGCTCCGTCAGGTCGGAGGCCGCAGCGGCTCCGCCACGCACCATGTTCGAGCGGATATCGTTGAGCGCCGGCACGCGGTTGATGGCGCCCATCGCCTCGCCGTCGACCAGGATGATGCGCTTGTCGCCCTCGGTGATCCGCGGGAGGAAACGCTGCACCACCCATTGCTCGCGGAACGTCACCGAGAACAGGTCGAACATCGAGCCGAAATTCGCGTCTTCCGGAAGCACCCGGAATACCGCTGCGCCACCGTGGCCGTGCAAGGGCTTCATCACGATGGCGCCGTGCTCGGCCCGGAACGCCTCGATCTCGGCCTTGTCGCGGGTGATCAGGGTCGGCGGCATGAGGGCCGGAAAGTCGAGAACGAACAGTTTTTCCGGCGCGTTGCGCACCTCCGCCGGGTTGTTGACCACGAGGGTGTGCGGGTGGATGCGCTCCAGCATGTGCGTGGCGGTGATATAGGCCATGTCGAAGGGCGGATCCTGGCGCATCAGCACCACGTCCACGCTCGACAGGTCGATCCGCTCGGGATCTCCGAGGGTCGCGTGCGCGCCTTCCACGTCCTGGACGCTGAGCGCTTCGACCCGTGCGGTCACCTGGCCGCCCTGCATCGATAGCCGATCAGGAGTATAGTGTAGCAACCGGTGCCCGCGGGCCTGTGCTTCGAGCAGCAGGGCGAACGTGGTGTCACCGGCGATCCTGATCGCCCGGATCGAATCCATCTGAACCGCGACGGTCAGGGCCATGGCGCTCGAGCCTCCGAGTTATTCCAGAAAAATCGCGTTGCCGAGCGCCGCCGTCGGGAGAGGGCCGGGCTGGCTACTTCTGCGACTTGCCGCTGCTGCGACGGTCGTAGTCACCGATAGCGGACTTGCACTCGGGGGACAGGCGGCTCCGATTGCGCTCCATGCAGCGATCCGCGTCCTGGCTGTTGGGATCGACGCCGGCGCAGAGCCGGAAGTAGTCGTTCGCGCAACCCAACTGCAGGCCCTGGTCCTCGCGCTGTGCCTGTGCCGGGCTGACCGCCAGCATGAGAAGGGCGAAGGGGGCGATCTTCAAGGTCTTCGAAAAGCCCGTCGACGGGCTCGAGGGTCGTGACGTAACCACGCGCATCCTGCGGTGTCCTTCGTTCAAAGGGGATGGGAGGGCATACCGGGCGTGCCCTGCGCTTAGCAAGCGTGCGGAAGCACGTCGGTTCCCGCCAGCGGCGCGGCATGCAGCCCATGCGCGCCCCGTTTGTCGCGGCGAACGACCGAGGGCGGACCAAGGACAAACCAAGAAAAAGCCCCACTCGCCGGAGCGAGCGGGGCCGAGTTCAAGGGAGGAAATGCCCGCCATGGGCAGCCCAAACCCATGCAAATCATAGGCCACCACTTTTCGAGGCCGTGGTGGCCGGATTGTCACGCCCTCCCTGGGACCGTGCCGATGCGGCGTTCCGATCGCCACAATCATCGGGCGCCGGCAAGATTCCGTTAACCACCGCGTGATGATCTCACGGCGCACCACCGGAATCGGACGGGTCGGCTTGCGGCGTCGCCGCATCGGATCGCGGTCTTGCATCGACGATTCTGCATCACCTTCGAGAGAAATGGACGGAACTGCAGCCGATGAACCGTGACAGGTCGCCAATGACGGGAGGCATCCCGCAGCCCTCCGAGCGTCCGACCGCCACCGTCGTGACGTTTCCGCAAAGCCATGGCCGGCGCTTCCGACGTCCCGCCGACGACGAGGCGGCCACCCGCGGCGCGATCCTCCTCTTCACCGGCATCCGCTACGAGCGCATGGCCGAACCGCCCGTACCCGCTCCGCGCCTGCGTCGTCGCTCCTGACGGCCGACATCGCCCGGTCTCTGATGCCCATCGGTCTCGCACACCCCCACCACCGCTCTTCAGCGAGGATGCCCGATGCCGGCTGACGCCCCGATCCGCCGCGCCATCCGAAGCGCGCCCTTCGCGCTCCTGGCGCTCCTGGCCGCCTGTGCCCAGGAAGGCGATTTCGGCCGGCCGAAGGCAGGGGCCTGGAACAGCCTCGTCGAGACCACCGGAACACTGGCCGCGCGCGAGCGCGAGGAGCCGGCCTCCGCCTTCCCCCTGACCGACGACGAGCGCACCCTGCGCGACCGCGCCTGGCGCTTCCTGATGCCGGTGGCCGGGCACGACGCCTTCACGGACATCCTCGCGAATCTGACCCGCACCCGCGTGTTTCCGGCGAACTGGCGGTCCGAGGATCTCGATGCCTATTACGACACGCTGATCGCCGGGGCGTTCCGCTCACCGGTATCGCGCTACCACCGCCTGTCGGAGGATATCGGGGCCGATGCCCGCCTGATCGCGCCGTTTGCCGCCACTGCCGCGCGGGTGAGGGACGCCGATGCCCTGCGCCTGCGCAGCCTGCCCTTCGTGAAGACCCTCGACGACGGCGATGTGCGCAATGTAGCAATGCGGGTGGCCGAGAACCGCTGCCTCGTCGCCTGGGTGCGGCGCGAGACCGGATTGCGTGCCGGACGGTACCGCTACGCCCTGCAACACCTGGTCATCGCGGTGCCGAGTTCCGAAGCCGTGAACGTCGAGCGCACCCTGGTCGCCCTGGATGCACGCAGGTCGTTCCTCGATCCCCTGGTGTCGGCCGATGCCGACGCCCGATGCGGCCTCGTCCCCGAGGTGGAGGCGGTGGTCGTCGCGAGTCGTCCGATCATCGCGAAATACTGAGCATCAGCCTCCGGCCTTGGTGTCCTCGGCCGGGCTGTCGACGGTGCAGGACACGGCCTGGACGGCGGCATTGGCGGCCGGTCTCTGGCTCGGCAGGGCAGCGATCACCCGCACCACCACGTAGCCCTTGCGCTCGGGGGCGACGATACGGACGTCGCGGCTGACGTCGTTCTCGTCGGCATCGGCGAGGGCCTGATCGTACTGCGCGCGGGTCAGGACCACGAGGTCGAGGGCACCGCGGACCGCCGCCTGGTCGGTGACCGCGTAGAAGGCCCCGCGCCGCCCATGTACCGCGAGCGAGAGCATCAGCGGCCCGGCGCGGGCGGAGACCCGCATCGGCCCGTCGGCGAGATCGTAGGCGCAGATGCCCACCGCCACCGCCGGGTCGGGGATCGGCAGCCACGCCTCGGCCGGCGACGGATTGTCGCCGGTGGCGAGGGTATAGACCGGCATGGCGTGATCGAGGCTCTCACTGGTGCGCGCCCGCGACAGCGCATCGGTCTCCGACAGGCTCGGGATGACGAGCACCACGCCGATATGGACGAGACCGGCGAGAACCAGCCCCGACAGGGTGGCGAGGAGGAAGCGGCCGCGCGGGGTCATGACGCGCATCCGGTCCGGGTGATCGCGGGGAGCGCCGACCGGTCGAGGGTTCCGGCGCTGGCGGCCACGGGGGTGTCGTAGAGGCGCAGCGCGAGCCGCACCGGGCCGCTGGGTCGGGGCATCGGCAGCCAGTTGCCGGCCTGCACCACGGGCGAGAGCGTCACGGCGAAATGTCCATCCGGCTCGCGCAGGATCTCGGTGGAGGTGAAGCCCTCGCGCAGGGTGGTCTGCCCGGGCACGCGGGTGCCGCGGCCCGCCACCGTCACGGTCCAGGCGCGCGCCGGCGGCGTGATCCCGGCAATGGTGTAGGTGCAGGTCGCGTCGAGGGTGCGTCCCGCATCGTCCTGCGCGGCGGTGAGCAGCATGCCTTCGCCGATGGCGAGGGGAATCTCGCCACGGCGCGCATTCACCGCGCGGGCATAGGGGTCGGCCCCGACGGAGCCGGCGCGGGGCCATGCGGTCCAGGCCCCCACCACGACGCCACCGAACGGGTATCCGCCTCTGGTCGCATAATCGGCGCTGGCCAGCCCGATGCCGGCGCCGAGCGCCAGTGCATAGAGCAGCAGGGTCACGTTCGAGGCCCGGCGCACGGCCTGGCGCGCCAAGCCGACGGCACGGCGACCCAAGGATGGGCGCTCGTTTGCCCCCTCATGCGAAGCGGCCGGGCGCATCCGCGCGACCCTATCGGCCCATCTCATCCCGACCATCCAGCGCTACGGGATTCCGATGCGGCCGCCGACGGAGCGGGTGCCGTCCGCCACGTCGCCCGCCGGACGAACGGTGGCCGAGGTCCCCTCGACCGTGCGGAACAGGCCGTTCATGCTGCCGATGACCTCGAAGGAGCGCCGCGAGAGCTTGCCCGCCGCGCTGGCCGCCGCGTTGACCGGGGCGGCCGCGGCGGGATCGCGCGCCTGTGCCACCGCACGGCCGGTGTCCTTCAGGCCCGGAAGCGGCTTCAACTCGATGCCCTGGTGCGCCGTCTCCATCACGTCGTGCCAGGTCATGGCGGGCAGGGAGCCGCCGGTCATCTTGTTGGTCGAAGTGTGGTCGTCGTTGCCGAACCAGACCGCGCCGACATAGTTGCCGGTATAGGCAACGAACCAGGCGTCGCGATAGGCGTTCGTGGTGCCGGACTTGCCCGCGACCTTGATGCCCTCGAGCTGCGCGCGCTTGCCGGTGCCTTCCTCGACGACCTTGTTCAGCATGAAGTTCATGTCGGCGACCACCTGCGTCGAGAGCACCTGCTCGGGCTTCTCGTCGGCGTGGCGGTAGATCACCTCTCCGCTGGAATTCTTCACTTCCATGGCCGCATAGGGCTTGGCCCGCTTGCCGCCATTGGCGAACACGGCATAACCCGCCGCCTGATCGATGACGTTCACCTCCGCCGATCCGATCGGCAGCGACACCGAGTCGACGAGCGGCGTTGTGATGCCCATGCGGTGCGCCGTATCGATGATCTTCTTGCGCCCGGCCGTGGCGGCCTTGAACTCGTTGGTAATGCCCATGGCCTTGCCGAGCGCGATCGAGATCTGGATCGGGATCGTGTTGATGGACTTGGCCACCGCCACCGTGAGCGTGGTGGCACCGGCGAACGAGCGTCCGTAATTCTGCGGGCACCAATTGCCGAGGCAGACGGGTCGGTCGACCACCCGCGTGTCGGGCCGGTACAGACCGGACGAGAGACCAGTGGCGTAGACGTAGGGCTTGAACGAGGAGCCGGGCTGGCGCAACGCATCGGTGGCGCGGTTGAACTGGCTCTGGCCGTAATCGGCACCGCCCACCATGGCGCGCAGCGCCCCATCGGGATCGAGAACCACCATCGCGGCTTCGTCGACGTCGTACTGGTCGCCGTAGCGGCGAAGGACGTTCTCCACCACCTCGTCGGCCCGCTTCTGGATGGTCAGGTCGAGGGGCGTCTTCACGGTCAGGACGCGGTCGTTGCGCAGCTTGCCCGCATCGGCCATGCCCTTGATCTCGCCGAAGGCCCAATCGAGGTAATAATCGGCGGTGATGTCGCGGGAGCGCGTCACCGGGGTGGCCGGGTTGCGAAGCGCGGTCTGGATCTGACCTTCGGTGACGAAGCCGGCCTCGACCATGTTGTGCAGCACGTCTGCTGCGCGGGCACGGGCTGCCGGCAGGTTGACGTGGGGCGCGTATTTCGTCGGTGCCTTGAACAGGCCGGCGAGCATCGCCGCCTCTGCCAGACTGATATCCTTGAGCGGCTTGCCGAAATAATAATCTGCGGCCGCCACGGCCCCGAAGGTGCCGCCGCCCATATAGGCCCGATCGAGGTAGAGCTTTAGAATTTCGTTCTTCGTCAGGTGGCTTTCCAGCCACAAGGCCAGGAACGCCTCGTTGACCTTGCGTTCCAGCGAGCGCTCGTTGGTCAGGAAGAGGTTCTTGGCGAGCTGCTGGGTGATCGAGGAGCCACCCTGGGTGTTGCCGCCGCCGCGCGAATTCGACACCAGCGCCCGCATCGTGCCGATCGGATCGATGCCCCAATGCTCATAGAAGCGCCGGTCCTCGGTGGAGACCAGTGCCTTGATCATGATGTCGGGAAAGTCGTCGAGCTTGAGCGAATCGTCGTGCTTGATGCCCCGGCGCCCGACCTCGGTGCCGTAGCGGTCGAGGAAGGTGACGGCGAGATCCTGGGCTTTCAGCCAATTGTCGCTGGTCTGGTGGAAGGCGGATTGCGCCAAGGCCAGCATCAGCACGGCGCCGCCGGTGCCCAGCGTCACCGCCTCACTGGTCAGATCGAGGGCGACGCGCTTCCAGCCGCGCACCGAGAAGACGTTCATGCGCTCCTGGAAGCGCTCGTAGGTCTCCCCGGCCGAGCGGCCGCCATCATACAGGCCGGCATTCACCCACGCGTCGAAGGCGAGGGCGGCGCGTTTGATCCGTGTCGTCAGCGAAGTGGCTCTGGGCAGGCGCACGGTGTCGGTTCAGTCCCTCGGGTGCCTTGCGTCGGTGGAGCGCCGTCACGCTGTCGTACCAAGCCTTGCGCCGGTTCGCGAGGCCTCGTCCCTACGAATGCATGCGGTACGGCAAACGTCACCGGGCGGGTCGAAGTAAGATGGCGGTAACCTTGATGGAGGATTGGGGCGCAGCGGTGGCATGCGCGCCTTGACGAGCGGCCGCCCTTGCCCATCACGCCGCCTTGCGGCACAGGACCCGGACGGATCCTGTCCGCAGCCCTTGTTCCTCATTCCCTAAGGTGCCCCCGATGCGGGATCGCACGGCCGGGCGCCCGTCGGGGCAGCCGGCTTCCTCCGAGCCGTTCTGGCGCACCAAGAGCCTGGAGGCGATGTCGCCGGCCGAGTGGGAGAGCCTCTGCGACGGCTGCGGCCGTTGCTGCCTGCTCAAGCTCGAGGACGAGGATACGGCGGAGGTCTATCACACCGATGTCGGCTGTACGCTCCTCGACGGGCACGCCTGCCGCTGCCGCGATTATCCGCGTCGCCAGAAGCGGGTTCCCGATTGCGTGCGCCTGACGCCGGAGGCGGTGCGGACCATCCCGTGGCTGCCGCCGACTTGTGCCTACCGCCTCGTGCGCGATGGACAGGACCTCTACGACTGGCACCCCCTCGTCACCGGCCGGGCAGCCAGCGTGCACGAAGCCGGCATCTCCGTGCGGGGCCGGGTCTCGGGCAACGAGGAGGAGTTCACCACCGACGAACTCCTCGACCGGATCGTCACCTGGCCCGGCCGCACGCCGGATACCGAGGATCCGGAGGACTGATCGCTGGGAGCGCGTCGGTCAGGTCCGTGGGCTCCGGGCCGAGAGCAGCCGGCCGCCCGCCAGAATATTGGCGCCGATCACCAGCCCTACCATCACGAGATGCGCCAGGAGGTCGGTGGCCGTGGCGTCATGGGGGTGGAACGGCACCAGCAGGGCCGCCGCCGCTGCCGCCGCCGCGAGGCCGCCCAACGCCGCCGTGAGGTTCGGGCGCAGCGGGCAGGCCCGCCGGAGCATCAGGACCAGCCCGACCGAGAGCGGAAGCGAGAATCCGAGCAGGAAGACGAGGCAGCCGCCCATTTCGTTGGCGTCGGGCAGGTCGGTGCCAGGCACGATCCAGCTGCGCAGGCAGCCGGCTCCGCTCGCTCCGATCCACAGGGCTGCCGGTGCCAAAGGCAGCAACGCCCAGGCGGTGCTGCGCCCCGGTACGCTGGTCTGGAACGCCGCCACCGCGGCGGTGAGTGCCGTCAGCACCGCACCGAAGGCCGCGATCCGCAGATCCGGCGTCGCCATGCGCAGGCGTAGGGCATCGAGATCGGCCATCGGCAGCAACGCCACCCCGATTCCCAGCGCAGCGGCGAACCAGCCGAGTGCCCGCATCGACGGGGCGGGCAGGCGCCGGACCGGGGTCAGGTCGCCGGCCAGAGCCTCCACGAGACGGTCGTGCCGCAGACCGGCCGAGAGCGCGCCGTCAGACATCCCGGTTTCCCTTTCCTTTCGACACCGCTCCATCGTCCGCCAGTGTCCCGTCATCAGATAACGTCTTGTCGTTCGAGAGTGTTTTGCGCAACGCCTTCAAGGCCCTGTGCAAATTGACCTTCAGCGCGCCCTTGCTGCGGCCGGTCAGGTGTGCGGTCTCGTCCAGCGACCGCTCGCGCAGGGCGAGGTGCTCCACCGCCTGTCGCTGGCCGTCGGGCAAGGCTGCGACGGCCCTGGCCAGGCTTCGCTCGCGCTCGCGCGCCTCGATCCTCTGTCCCGGTGCCGGCCCCGCATCCGCATGGGCCTCGTAGGCGATGGGGTCGTGAACCTCCTGTGGCCGTCGACCACTATGGCGCAACCGGTCGATGGCGCGCCGCTGCGTGATCGCCCGCAGCCATGGCAGGAACGGCCGCGCCGGGTCGTAGGTCGCCCGCGCCTTGTGGATCGTCAGGAGCGTCTCCTGCACGACGTCGTCGACGGCCTCGACGGAAACCCCTTGCGCCCGCGCCATGCCGGCGATCACCGGCAGGCAGTCGCGCAACAGGTCGCGATAGGCCTGGGTATCGCCGTCCTGGGCCGCCGCCATTGCGGCCGAGAGCCTGTCGTCGAGCGTCATAGCGGGCCTTATGGCGGGCCTTTCGTGCGCGCACCATAGCGCCCCGCCCGCGGCGCCGGCCATCCCCGTTACGCCAGCAAGAACCATCGCGCCCTCCGATTCCCGAAACGAAGGGCCGCCCGGCCTCTCTGTCCGTCCGGTATTCGCCGGGGGTACCGTCGCGGTTACCCCAGCGTGAAGCGGTCGACGTCGCGCAGGAGGTCGAGGAAGGCACGGGCGCCATGATCGAGCGCCGCATGCCCGGCCTCGGCGGTGCCGAGACACGCATTGCCGATGGCACCCGACGGGTTCAGATCGCCCGCTTTCCAGGCGAAGGCAGCAGGCCGGCCGGCGCGCAGGTGGGTGAAGTCGCGCTCCATCGCCAGCGTACGAGGCACGAAATCCGCCACGCTCGTGGTGCACACGCAACCGGGCCGCAAGGCTAGCATCAGGGCGGTCTCGACCCCTCCGGCATGAATGCCGTGCCGAATCTCGGTCTCCGGAAACAGACCGTCCGGATAGCCGAACCGGCTCCAGGCAGTGGTGACGGCGACCATGCCGTGGCGCGCGCGCAAGTCTCCCGCCACGAGATCGATGAGGCCGCTATTGCCGCCGTGCGAGGTGACGATGACGAGCTTTTCGCAACCAGCACGATGGACGCCGTCGCCGATCTCGCTCCAGGCCCGCAGGGCGGTCCCGGTAGTCAGACTCAGGGTCCCGGGAAATGCATCGTGCTCGTCGGACTTGCCGACGCTTTGCACCGGCAGGACGAGAATATCGAGATCGTCCGCCGGCAAGGCCCTCAGACGATCGAGATACCCTGCGGCGATGATCGCGTCGGTGGCGAGCGGCAGATGCGGGCCGTGCTGCTCGATGGCCGCCACGGGCAGGACGGCGATGGCACGTCGCATATCCCGGCCCCGGAGGTCTTCGGTGGTCAGGTCGGCCCAGTCGCATATCGGCATACGGCACTCCCTCCGCCGCGCGGCGCTGCCGTCATGCCATAGCTGTCGCTCGCGCCGCCTGTCGATGGACACGGCGGCACCGCATCGAAGTCGAATGCCTGCTCAACCTGTCGTGAGGTTACGCGCATCCCCAATGGCCGCTCGTTCAGCAGGCGAAGACCTGGTTCAGCGCGTCCGGCGCATGAACCAGCCGAGACCGAAGGCCGCCGCGGCGACCACAAGCAAAGTCACGCCTTTGTTGTCATCGGCGCGTTCGGCAACCGCGCGCCCGCGCCGTACGGCCTCGTTGCCGTAATGGCGGCCCCGGTCCTGCAGATCGCCGGCGATCGCACGGCCGCGTTCGCTGGCTTCGTCGGCGAAGTGCCGGCCATTGCGCTGAAAGTCGTGAGCCGTATCGCGCGCTCGACCATAGGCGTGCTGGGCAGCGCCGGCCGCCTGATCGAAGGCGCCCTCGAGCTGCTGGCGCGGACGTCCCGTGACGGCGCCGAGCGCAGTCTTGCCACGGCCGCGGAGGTTGCGCACGCCGCCCTCGAACTTGTCTCTGTTCATGGTCGATCGCCTTTCTTCATCCGAGTTCGCGGAGGGCAGGGTGCATCCACACCCCGACCCGTGGCGCAGGACGGCACCAGCCGTCCCGCGCGTCGGTCCAAAGCGTTCGCTCAGATCTTTTTGACGGCGTCGGCAGCGCTCTGGGCTGCGTTCTTCACGCCATCCTTGGCTTCGCCGACGGTCTTCTGGGTCTCGCCCTTGATTTCCTGGGCCTTGCCTTCGGCCTGGAGCTTTTCGTTGCCGGTGGCCGAGCCGATGCCCTGCTTGATGTTGCCGACGGCCTCGTTGGCCAGACCCTTGATCTTGTCCGTCGTGCTGCTCATCGAAATCTCCTTCTGCGCGGGGGCCATTGTGCCTTCCGCCCTCGGCGAAACCGAACGGTACAGATGACGAAAATGTTCCGGGAAAGCCTCGGAAACGGCACGGCGGACAGGTGCCATCCCGCGTCGGTTGTTGCGTCGCAATAGACGACCAGTTCAGCCGTGCCGCTTCGCAGCATCTCAAATTTTTTATTCACGTGATCCAAAAATTTTGCGGCATACCTGAAGGCAGTAGGGCGGCATAGCTTCTTGAATTCAAAATATCTCTCGATAGAAACAGGCGGGATAACAAGAATTGACCCGAGGAAGACGTTCATGACCGTGCGCGCTGCTGCGCCTGTCCCCGGTGGGGCCGCTTACCCGACCCTGGACAAGGCCGATTCGCCGCCGCTTGGCCGCTGGGGTCAGCTGATTCTCGGCGTCGTCTGCATGTCGATGATCGCCAACCTGCAATACGGCTGGACCCTGTTCGTCGATCCAATCCAGCAGAAGTTCGGCTGGGAGCGCACCGCGATCCAATGGGCCTTCACCATCTTCGTGGTGATGGAGACCTGGCTGGTGCCGATCGAAGGCTGGTTCGTGGACCGGTACGGCCCGCGGCTGGTCACGATCTTCGGCGGCGTCCTGTGCGCCACCGGCTGGACCATGAACGCCTATGCCGATTCACTCACCATGCTGTATGCCGCTGCCGCCGTGAGCGGCGTCGGGGCGGGGGCGGTCTACGGCACTTGTGTCGGCAACGCCCTGAAGTGGTTTCCGGATCGCCGGGGCTTCGCCGCCGGCCTCACCGCCGCCGGTTTCGGTGCGGGTTCCGCGCTCACCGTCATCCCGATCGCCAACATGATCCGAGATTCCGGCTACCAGCACACCTTCCTGGTGTTCGGCCTCGGCCAGGGCATCATCGTCGTGCTCGCCGCCCTGTTCCTCGTCTCGCCGAGCGCCGGGTTCAAGGACCGGATGCTCGCAGGCCGCCCGAGCGTGAACAGCACCACCCGGCGCCAGTACAGCTCCAAGGAGATGATCCAGACCCCGGTATTCTGGCTGCTCTACCTCATGTTCGTGATGATGGCGGCCGGCGGCCTGATGGCGGCGGCCTCGCTCGCTCCCATCGCCAAGGATTTCAAGGTCGCCGGCGTGCCTGTCTCGCTCATGGGCATCACCCTGCCGGCGCTCACCTTCGCACTCACCATCGACCGGGTGCTCAACGGCGTCACGCGGCCGTTCTTCGGTTGGGTGTCGGACAAGATCGGGCGTGAGAACACCATGTTCATCGCCTTCATGATCGAGGGCGTCGGCATCCTGGCGCTCGGCATGTTCGCCCATATCCCGCTGGCGTTCGTGTTGCTCACAGGGCTGGTGTTCTTCGCCTGGGGCGAGATCTACTCGCTGTTTCCGGCGACCTGCAGCGACACCTACGGCGACAAGAATGCCGCCGCCAATGCCGGGCTGCTCTACACCGCCAAGGGCACGTCGGCGCTGCTGCTGCCCGTGTTGCTGACCATCCAGGCGAAGTCCGGTAGCTGGCAGACGGTGTTCTACGCCGCCTCCGGCATGGCGTTCACGGCGGGATTGCTGGCCCTGTTCGTGCTCAAGCCGATGCGCGCCCGGTTCATCGCCCGGAGCTGACCCGATGGCCCGCTGGCTCCGCTACACCCATGACGGTCGCGACGGCTTCGGCCGCCTCGACGGCGAGACGATCGTCGTCCACGCGGGCGACCTCTTCGTCGATCCGGCTCCCACCGGCGAGACGGTACCCTTGTCCGAGGTGGTGGTCGGCCTGCCGTGCCGGCCGTCGAAATACATCGCGCTGTGGAACAACTTCCACGCCGCGGCCGAGAAGCAGGGGCTGACCACTCCGCCGGCACCGCTCTTCTTCGTCAAGCCGCCCAACACCTATCTGGCCACCGGCGAGACCGTGGCGGCCCCCGAGGGCGTCGGCCGCCTCCTGTTCGAAGGTGAGCTCGGCATCGTCATCGGCCGGCGCGGGCGCGACCTCACCCCCGAGGCGGCGGCCGATCACATCTTCGGCTATACCTGCATCAACGACGTCACTGCGCTCGAAGTGCTGAAGGCCGATCCGAGCTTCATGCAATGGACGCGATCCAAGGGCTTCGACGGGTTCGGCCCCTTCGGCCCGGTGATCGCCACCGGCCTCGATCCCGATACGCTCAGCGTCGCGGTGCGGGTGAACGGGCGCGAACGCCAGCGCTATCCGCTCGGTGACATGATCTTCAAGCCGCACGCGATCGTCGCGATGGTCTCGCAGGGCATGACCCTCGAGCCGGGCGACCTCATCGCCTGCGGAACGTCGAATGGGGCCGGACCGATTCCCAAGGGCGCCACCGTGGAGGTGGAGATCGAAGGGATCGGCATACTGTCGAACGGCTTTTCATGAGAGACGCTTGCCGCCCTCGTACCGACGCGGTCCCATCCTTTGACCTCGTCGTGAGGCCCGCTCCGCGGGCGTCTCGGAACGAGGGGATTGCGTGGGTCGGTGCGAAGCCCAACACGACGTTGCAGAGACAATCAGGAACGACAGCATGAGCATCGCCATCGTCGGCGCCGGCGCCATCGGCGGGTTTCTCGGTGTGCGGCTCGCCAATGTCGGCGAGAACGTCACCTTCATCGCGCGCGGGGCCAATCTCGACGCCATCCAGTCGAATGGAATGCGGCTGATCGAGGAGGACGGTTCGCAGATTCACGTGAAAAACCTGCGCGCCACCAAGTCGATGGTCGAGGCCGGCGTTCAGGATGTGGTGCTGCTCACCGTCAAGGCGCATCAGGTCGGGCCGATCGCGGCCGATCTCCACCACCTCATCGGCCCCGACACCGTCGTGGTGACGATGCAGAACGGCATCCCCTGGTGGTACTTCTCGGGCGGCCACGGCGGTGATCTCGCCGGCACGCAGATGGAGACCGCCGATCCGGGCGGCCTCATCGCCCAGCATCTCGATTCCAAGCACGTCATCGGTTCGGTGGTGTATCCGGCGGCGGTGCTCACCGAGCCCGGCGTCGTTCAGGTGATCGAGGGGCATCGCTTCGGCCTCGGTGAACTCGACGGCACGATGAGCCCGCGTGTCCAGGCGCTGGCCCAACGCCTGATCAAGGCCGGTTTCCGTGCGCCCGTGACCAGCGACATCCGGTCCGAGATCTGGCTCAAGCTGTGGGGCAACCTCAGCTTCAACCCGATCTCCGCACTCAGCCATGCCACCCTGGTGGACATCTGCCAGTTCCCGGAAACGCGGGCGCTGGCCGCCGACATGATGCGGGAAGCCCAGGAGATCGCCGGCAAGCTCGGTGTCACGTTCAAGCTCGGCATCGAGAAGCGCATCGCCGGCGCCGAGAAGGTCGGCGCACACAAGACGTCGATGCTGCAGGATGTGGAAGCCGGGCGCCCGATCGAACTCGAGGCGCTGGTCGGCTCGATCATCGAACTCGGACGCCTCACCGACACCCCGACCCCGCATATCGGCACCGTCTACGCCCTGATGCGCCTGCTCTCGCAAAGTCTCGACCGGGCGCAGGGGCGCCTGTCGATCACGGCCGCCTGATTCTCGATCCGCCGGCGCTCGCTCGCGAGCGCCGGCAAGCGTGATACACGCCGACGCCCGTGCGGCGAACCGCCTTCAAGCCATCGAAGGCATCTCACTATGAGGACACCCTTTCCATGGCCGAGACCGCCGCCACCACACTTCACGCGCTGATCCAGGCCGGCGCCGCCGACGCCACCGCCCTGTCGAGCCCCGGCGGCGTGCCGCTGACCTTCGGGCAGCTTCGCGCGCTCACCGACCGCACCATCGCGGCCCTCAACGCGCAGGGGATCGGCCGGGGCGACCGGGTCGGCATCGTCCTCGACAACGGCCCCGAGATGGCTGCCGCCTTCATCGCCATTGCGGCCGGCGCGACCTCGGCGCCGCTGAACCCGGCCTACAAGGCCGACGAATTCACGTTCTACCTCAACGATCTCAACGCCAAGCTCCTCGTGGTGGCCGAGGGCAGCGAGACCCCGGCCGTGGCGGTGGCCGAAAAGCTCGGCGTACCGGTGGTGCGGCTCCAGCCGACGCCGGACCAGGGGGCTGGCAGCTTCACGCTGACATTTCCGGACACCGCCGCGACCCCGGCCATCGACGGCGGCCCGGCCGATCCCGACGACATCGCGTTGGTGCTCCACACTTCGGGCACCACCTCGCGCCCGAAGATCGTGCCGCTCAAGCAGTCGAACGTCTGCGCCTCGGCCCGCAACATCCGGCAGACGCTGGCCTTCACCGCCGCCGATCGCGGCCTCAACATCATGCCGCTGTTCCACATCCACGGCCTCATCGCCGGCATCCTGGCGCCGCTGTCGGGTGGCAGTCAGGTCTCGTGCACGCCGGGCTTCAATGCGCTGAAGTTCTTCGGCTGGATGGGGGAGGTGCGCCCGACCTGGTACACGGCGGTGCCGACCATGCACCAGGCGATCCTGGGCCGTGCTGCGCGCAACAAGGAGGTGATCGCGGCCAATCCGCTGCGCTTCATCCGCTCCTCGTCCTCTTCGATGCCGCCGCAGGTGATGAAGGAGATCGAGGACGTGTTCGGCGCGCCGTTGCTGGAAGCCTACGGCATGACCGAGGCCGCCCACCAGATGGCCTCGAACCCGCTGCCGCCGCGTCCGCATCATGCCGGCTCGGTGGGGCTCGCGGCCGGTCCCGAGATCGCCATCGTCGACGAGGATGGGGAGCCGCTGCCGGCCGGCGAGACCGGCGAGATCGTCATCCGCGGCGACAACGTGATGGCGGGCTACGAGAACAACGACAAGGCCAATTCCGAGGCGTTCACCCGGCAGGGCTGGTTCCGCACCGGCGACCAGGGCACGCTCTCGCCCGAAGGCTATCTGGCGATCACCGGGCGCCTCAAGGAGATCATCAACCGGGGCGGCGAGAAGATCTCGCCGCGCGAGGTCGACGAGATCCTGATGGACCATCCGGCGGTGTCGCAATGCGTCACCTTCGCGATGCCGCACGATAAGCTCGGCGAGGAGGTCTGCGCCGCCATCGTCCTGCGCGAGGGCCAGAGCCTGATGGAGAAGGATCTGCGCAGCTTCGCCGCGGAGCGGCTCGCCGCCTTCAAGGTGCCCGCCAAGATCCTGATCCTCGACGAGATACCCAAGGGCGCCACCGGCAAGCTCCAGCGGATCGGATTGGCGCAGAAGCTCGGGCTGGTGTGAGGCGTCGCTCGCGCCCTATCTGCCCGCGATGTCCGATGGGACGCGGGGAACGGGCGGATGGCCTACGAACTCTATTACTGGCCGACGATCCAGGGACGCGGCGAATTCGTCCGCCTCGCCCTCGAGGCGGCGCAGGCGGACTACGTCGACGTGGCCCGCGTGGATGAGGACGGTGTCGGGGTACTGACCCGCTTCCTCGAAGACCCGGCGATCCGTCGTCCGTCCTTCGCCCCGCCGTTCCTGAGGGACGGCGACGTGGTCGTCGGGCAGAGTGCGGCGATCCTGGCCTATCTCGGACCGCGTCTCGGCCTCGTGCCGGAGGGTGAGGCCGACCGGGTCTGGACCCACCAGATCCAGCTCACCATCGCGGATGTGGTGGCGGAAGCCCACGACACCCACCACCCCATCGCGGTCGGCCTCACCTACGAGGAGCAGAAGCCGGAGGCGGCCCGGCGCGCCGCCGATTTCTGCCGGAACCGTATCCCGGAATACTTCGCCTGGTTCGAGCACGTCCTGACGCGCAACGACGGCACGCATCTCGTGGGCGACCGGCTCACCTATGCCGACCTGTCGCTGTTCCAACTCGTCGACGGGCTGCGGTACGCGTTTCCCAGAGCGACCGCAGCGACGCTCGCCGACAACCCCCACGTCGAAGCCCTCCATGCCGGCACGCGGGAACGCCCCTGTCTCGTCGCCTATCTGGCGAGCCCCCGGCGCATCCCGTTCAACCAGCAGGGGATCTTTCGCCGCTACCCGGAGCTCGACGGGTAGCGTTCGCTCCGGCGCGGGGATGGGCGGCGTCGAAGGCGTCCATCAGCCGGGTGGCATCGACCTTGGTGTAGAGCTGCGTCGTCGACAGCGAGGCATGGCCGAGCAATTCCTGGATCGCCCGCAACTCACCCTGGCGCCCGAGGAGATGGGTGGCGAAGGAGTGGCGAAGGGCATGCGGTGTAGCGCTCGGCGGGAGCCCGAGCGCACCGCGCAGGCTCGCCACCGCATATTGGATGATCCGGGGCGAGAGCGGGCCGCCCTTGGCGCCGACGAAGAGCGGGCCTTCCGGCGCGAGGGCGTAGGGGCAGGCGGCGAGATAGGCCGCCATCGCCTGCGAGACGGCCGGCAGCACCGGCACCATGCGCATCTTGGCTCCCTTTCCGGTCACCGTCACCGAATCGATGCCGGGCACCGGCGCGTCCCGACGTGACAGGCCGAGTGCTTCGGAGATACGCAGGCCCGAGCCGTAGAGCAGAGCGAGCACGGCCGCGTCCCGCGCCAGAACCCAGGGCTCGCGATCCTCGCCCGCGCGCAGCTCTGTCCCGGTCATCGCCTTGGCGGCGGAGATCGGGATCGGCCGGGGCAGGCGCCGCTCCACCTTGGGCGAACGCACCGCGCCGAGTGCCGCCACCGTTCCGTGACTCTCGCGTTCGAGATGGCGTGCGAATGAGCGGATGCCCGCCAGCGCCCGCATCAGCGAGCGACCCCCGACCTCCGCGGCCCGGCGCGCGGCCATGAAGGCGCGCACGTCGCGGGGCTTCAGTGCGATCAGGCTCGGGATGTCGGGGGTGCCGTGGCGGGCGAGCCGATGGCCGAGGAACTGGCGCACGTCGCGGCCATAGGCCTCCACCGTGTTGGCCGCCATGCGGCGCTCGCGGGCAAGCCCATCCTGCCACGCCAGGAAGGCGGCCTGGAGCGCGGCGTCACCCGGAAAGGCGACGGCGTCCGGCGGCGGCGGCGGTGTGGGCTGGAGCATCGCGGCGGAAATCCGTCGGGGGGTGAGCCGCCCACTGAACCCCATCGCGGTTGACGCTCCGTTGCGTTTCCCGGCCGCGACGACGCTCGCCCTTTCCCGATCCGCGGCCGCCGCCTATCTCCGGCAATCGAGCGACACCCTTCCGAACCGGACCTTCATGACCCCGACGCGCATCGTCTGCATCCGCCACGGCGAATCGACCTTCAACGCCGCCCATCGTCTTACCGGGCGGGACCCTGGCCACATCGATGCCCGCCTCACCGAGCGCGGCCTCGGGCAGGTGGAGGCCGCGCGGGCGGCCCTGCACGACATCGCCTTCGATCTGGTGGTGACCTCGCCCCTCACACGGGCGATCCAGACTACGAAGGGCCTCTTCGCCGGCCACCCGGCCAAGCCCAGGATCCTCGTCGAGGTGCTTCACCGCGAGTGCCAGGAGAGCAGCTGCGACATCGGCCGTGCGGCCTCGGTGCTGGCGAGCGAATTTCCGGACGTGGCGGTGGATCATCTGCCGGAGATCTGGTGGCACGCCGAGGGCGCGCCGGATGCGGACGGCATCCATATCGAGCCGCGCCCTCTGTTCGACCGACGCGTCGTCGATTTCCGCACATGGCTGGCCGGTCGGCCCGAGCGCACCATAGCGGTGGTGGGCCACGGCACCTTCTTCTTCCACCTCACCGGCACGTGGCTCGACAACTGCGAGACCGTGGATCTCGACCTGTCCCGCTTGAGGATGTCGCGGTGAGGCGATGCGCCCGCCACGGGAAGTAGCTTCAGCCGCCGGACCCGAAGGCGAGGCCGGTGAGCATCGCCGCGCCGAGAACCAGCACGAACGCGCCGGCGAGGAGCTCGAGACCGCCGACGGCGAGCGCTCCGGTGTCGCCGCGTCCGCCGGCGAGCCGCAACGCTAGGGCCTTGGCGAAGACCGCCAGGCTCGCGAGGGCGCCCGTGGTGAGCGCGGTGCCGAGCGCCATGGCGAAGGTCGCGGCGATGCCGGCCGCCAGCATGCCTTGCGAGGCGGAAAAGACCAGGATCAGCACTGCTCCGGCGCAGGGCCGCGAGCCCGCCGCCAGCACGACGCCGGCGCGCTCGCGCCAGGTGTCCAGGCGACCGATCGCGGCGGCATCGGTGAGGTGAACGTGGCCGCAGCCCTGAGCGCAGCCCCCGCTTTGCATGCCCAGACTCAGGGCGGCGAGGCGCCCGGCCTTGCGCCAGGTCACGGCCAACCCGAGCGCCGCCACGAGGGCGAAGCTCACCGTTTCGATCACGGTGCCGGCCCGGGTCATGCCGGCGGCGGTGGCGTTGAGCAGGAGGGTTCCGATGCCGACGATGGCCACCGCCACCAATGCCTGGAGGAGGGCGGCCGCGAAGCTCAAGGAGAAGCCGCGCAGGAGCGCCCGTTCACCGGCGACGATGTAGCCGGCGATCACCGCCTTGCCGTGGCCGGGGCCGGCGGCATGGAACACCCCGTAGCTGAAGCCGAGGAGCAGCATCGGACCCCAGGCCCCGCCATCCTTGATCGCCCGCATGGCGGTCTGGAGACTGCGCGAGAAACTTGCCTGCAGGGCGAGCAGCCAGCCGCCGAGCCCGGTCGCGGCGGGCGCCGCCTCACGAAATCCGATCCCGAAGGGTGAGCGCGGTGGCGGAACCGCCACGTTCGGCCCGATGGCGAGCATCAAGCCGGTGAGGATCAGGGCGGCCAGCGCGGTGGCTCCGGCAGCGAGGACGAGGCGGCGGCCGAGCAGGCCGCGGGCCGGATCGTCCGCAGCGACGGCCGTGCCTACGGACATGCGACGATGATCCGGTTGGCGAACTGCACACCGTAATTCGACGCGGATGTGAGCGCCTCGAAGAAGGCCTCCGACATGCCCGGTTTGGCGGTATCGGCGGTTTTGGCGCTCTCATTCTTGGGCCGCGTCACCGTTGCGGCGCATCCGGCGGGCGCACCGGAGAGGCGCGCCACGTCCGCATCCTCGGACAGGCTGAACGAGACGAAATAGCTCGGGTCGTAGATCTCCACCGCCGTCACCCCGCGGCCCTGCGCGACGGGCGTCTTCAGGGGGAGCAGGAAGCTCAAGGTGAGCTTGTCGCCGTCCATCGCCATGCGGGGCTCGATGGGATCGCCGAAGACCTGCTCCTTGCCGGCCACCTTGAGCTTGGTGAAGTAGCCGAACTCGGCGAGGTTGGTGGTGTTCTCCGTCGCGAGGCCGGACAACTCGGCCGGCGTCAGCTTGCCGTCGCCGTTGGTGTCGAGCCCTTGCGTCACGAAGGCCGAATACGAACTGTCGAACGTCCAGGCATTACGGATGCCGGTGACGCGTCCGCCCTCGCCATAGGCGATCTCGGCCTTGGTGGTGACCCAGACATGCGGATGGGCGAGGGCCGGCCCGGCCGCCAAAACGCCCGCACCGATGGCGAGGCGCTGCGTCAGGCGCCGGAGGTTTCGAGACGGCGAGGCGGTCGGCATGGCCATGAGGGACGCTCGCGTTTCATGATGAAGAAAGCGTGAAGCCGCTGTGGCCGGGAGCCGACTATTCCTCTCGTTTCAGTGGGGCGAAAGCGAGGCGCGGAGGCTCTTCAAGGAGCCTCCGCGTCCAGCCGGACTCATTCGGCAGCGGCGACGTCGACCCGGTTGCCGCGGCGCGAGAACGCGATGGTGGTCTCGCGGCCATCGGTGCCGAGGGCGCCAGGCACCGAGAGATGCACCGTCTGGTCGGCGTTGAGCGTGGTGACCATCCGGATCACCTGCGGCTGCTCGGCACCCGAATTGACGGTGGCGAGGGTGGCGACGACGCGATAGCCGTCCTTGGTCTCGGTGTAATAGGCCGAGCCGCGGAAGGAGGCGAGGTCGATGCTGATCGGGCGGGTCGCCTGGAGTTCGGTGGCCAGGGCAGCGGGTGCCGCGGCGAAGGTCAAAGTCGTCGCGAGGAGGGCAAGGGTAACGGTGCGCATGAGAGTGGACCTGTGCGGTTACTGTCCGCCGGGAGTGCCCGTACGGAGAGCCGGTTGCACCGGGAGACCCTCATATGCCGTCGGAATGCTGCGTTGCGAAGACAGATTTATTGCAACGCAAAAATGCGCAGGACACATGGCTGAGCCAGATTAACTCTTAGCCATGCGTTTTGTGACGGTACAGTGAAAGGGCGATCACGCCGAACCGATCAATCGCGCCGGGTCAGGGCGGCGATCTCGGCCTGCTCGGCCGCGCTGAGTCTTTGCGGCGGAGGCGTCGTGCGCCGGGACAGGCGCCACAATCCGACGATGCCGAGCCCGACGGCCGCGATCGGCGTCAGCCAGAGCAACAGGGTGTGCAGAGCGAAGACCGGGCGCAGCAGCACGTACTCGCCATAGCGGCCGACCACGTAGGATTGAACCTGAGCGTTATCGTCACCGGCCTGAAGCCGTTCGCGCACGATGAGGCGCAGATCGCGGGCGAGCGGCGCGTCGGAATCGTCGATGGATTGGTTCTGGCACACGAGACAGCGCAGGCCCGACGAGATGTCGCGCGCGCGCGCTTCCATCACCGGGTCCTTCAGGACCTCGTCGGGCTGGACGGCCGAGGCGCCCCCGGCCGGACCGAGGGCGAGGACGAGCGCCAGGGCGAGGCGCCGAGCCGAGGACGCCTTCATTCGGCGGCTGCCATGCCGGACGGCACGGCCTTCACCTTCGCCCGCGCCGGTGCCCCGACCCGCATGCGCCGGTCGGTGAGCGAGACCGCGCCGCCCAGCGCCATCACGACGGCGCCCAGCCAGATCAGCAAGACGAGCGGCTTGTAGTAGAGGCGCAACCCGATACTGCCTTCGGGCATCACCTCACCGAGGCTGGCATAGACCTGACTGACGCCATTGGTCATCAGGCCGGATTCCGTCACGGTCATCTTGCGGCTCGGGTAGAAGCGCTTGCCCGTCTCCACCGTGCCGACGAAGTCGCCGCTGGCGTTGCGGATGGTCAGGAAGGCGGTGGTCTCGGAATAGTTCTCGCCGATGCGCGGGCCGACCCGGTCGAGGGTCGCCACGTAGGGGCCGGAGGCGAGGGATTCGCCGGGCTTGATCGTCTTCAGTCCCTCGGTCGCCCAGCCCTGTGCGGCGATGCCCAGCACCACGATCCCGACACCCGCATGGGCGAGCGCCGTGCCCCAGGCCGAGCGTGGCAGGCCGGCGGCCCGGCGCCACGTCGCGCCGACGGTCTTCGTCCGGCTGCCGCCATAGCCACGCGCCCGCGACACGATCTCCATGATCGAGCCGATGACCAGATAGGCGCCGAGACCGATACCGATGGGGGCCATCATCGGACCGCCCCAGGTCCAGGCCAGCACCGCCAGCCCGATCACCAGAGCGAGGCCGAGCGCCGCGAACAGGCGCTGGGCCGCCGCATGGACGTCGCCACGCTTCCACGCCAGCGTCTGGCCGAAGGGCACGATGAGCAGCAGCGGAATCGCCAGCGGCACGAAGGTGTAGTTGAAGAAGGGCGGCCCCACCGAGATCTTTTCGGAGGTGAGGGATTCTAGCAGCAGCGGGTAGAGCGTGCCGACGAACACCGTGGCGCAGGCGGCGGCCAGGAACAGGTTGTTCATCACCAATGCGCCCTCGCGCGAGATCGGCGCGAACAGGCCGCCCTGGCGCAGCATCGGCGCCCGCCACGCGAACAAGGTCAGCGAGCCGCCGATGAACAGGATCAGGATCGCCAGGATGAACACGCCGCGGGTCGGATCGGTGGCGAAGCTGTGGACCGAGGTCAGCACGCCCGAGCGCACGATGAACGTGCCGAGCAGGGAGAGCGAGAAGGTCAGGATGGCGAGCAGCACCGTCCAGACCTTCAGCGCGTCACGCTTTTCCATGACGACGGTGGAGTGGAGCAGCGCGGTGCCGGCGAGCCAGGGCATCAGCGAGGCGTTCTCCACCGGATCCCAGAACCACCAGCCGCCCCAGCCGAGTTCATAATAGGCCCAGTACGAGCCCATGGCGATGCCGAGGGTCAGGAAGCTCCAGGCGGTGAGTGTCCACGGCCGCACGGCCCGCGCCCAGACCGCGTCGATGCGGCCCTCGATCAGCGCCGCGATGGCGAAGGCGAAGGTGATCGAGAAGCCGACATAGCCGACGTAGAGCAGCGGCGGATGGATTGCGAGGCCGAAATCCTGAAGCAGCGGGTTGAGGTCGTTGCCCTCGGGGGGAGCCGGATTGACCCGTGTGAACGGGTTCGAGGTCGTGATGATGAACAGCACGAACACGAAGGTGATGAGGCCCTGCACGGCGAGGGTGTTGGCCCGCAGCGTCGGCGGGATCGAGTCGCGGGCCACCGCCACCAGCGCCCCGAACAGGGCGAGGATGAGCACCCAGAGCAGCATCGAGCCCTCGTGGTTCCCCCATACGCCCGACAGCTTGTAGAGGAAGGGTTTGGCCGTATGCGAGTTCTCCACCACGTTCAGGACCGAGAAGTCCGACGTAGCATGGGCATAGGTCAGCGCCCCGAAGGCGAACAGGATGCAGGCGAACGTGCCGAGCGCCGCCGGACTCGCCACCGCCCGGAGGGCCCGGTCGCCCGAGCGCGCCGCCCAGACCGGCATGACCGCCTGGACCAACGAAAGGGCGAGCGCGAGCGCAAGCGCGAAATGGCCGATTTCGATCAGCACGAGCTGGCGTCCTTCTGGTGGAATGCGCGCATCATCGCTCGCTGCGCTGTCCGAGCGTCGTGTCGCCAACGGTCTTTTCGCCCGCGGCGGCTTTGGTGTCGGAGGACTTGGTGTTGGAGGTCTTGCTGCCGGGCACCTTGGCGTCGGTCAGGCCCTTGCCCTCCTGCCAGCGCCCCTGCGCCTTGAGAGCATCGGCGACCTCGCGGGGCATGTAGGATTCGTCGTGCTTGGCCAGCACCGTATCGGCACGGAAAATGCCACCGGGCTCGAGCCGGCCTTCCGCCACCACGCCCTGGCCCTCACGGAACAGGTCGGGCAGCAGGCCGCGATACTGCACCTGCACGGTGGCGTTGGTGTCGGTCACGGAAAAGTCTACGGTCTGGTCGGGCCCACGCTGGAGCGAGCCGTCCTTGACGAGGCCGCCGAGGCGGAAGCGGGTACCGAGCGCCACGCCCTGTGCCGCGACCTCGGTGGGCGAGCGGAAGAACACGATCGATCCGCTCATCGCCGACAGGATCAGGCCGAGGGCGAGTGCCAGCACGGCACCGCAGGCGGCGATCAGGATCAGGCGGCGGCTCTTGCGGGTCACGCGGTTTCGTCCCGTCTCGTTGTCGCGTCTCGCAGGCGCCGGGGCGAAAAATCCCGGTACCGGCGGACGTGATCGTCTCTTGCCACTGGCGTAACCTACGGTTTCGGCCGGCGGGCATTCCGGGTCAAGGGCGCCAGCCGGGACCGATTGTCAGGGGCACGCCGGCATCGGGCCAGCGCTGATCATGGTTTGGCCGGCTTGGCGTCGAGGCCGAGTTCGCGCGACAGCTCATCCAGGCGTTCCATCGCCTGACTGTCCGGGCTCAGGGCCATGCGGGCGCGGTCGAGGGCCTGCGCCGCCTGGTTCCGCTCGCCGAGCACGCTGTAGGAGCGCACGAGCCGGAGCCAGTCATCGGGGGTGCCGCCCTTGGCGGCAAGCCGCCGGTCGAGCCCGGCCACCATGCCGCGGATCGCGGCGTCCCGCTCGGTCACCGGCATCGCCTTCACGGCCGCCACCGCCGCCTCGGTTCCGGCCGTCGCCATTTCCTTGGCCGCTTCCGATTCGGCCGTGGATCGGGCGGCTCGGGCTTGATCATCGCCGCTCGGAGCCGTCGAGTCAGCCGCCGGCGCAGGGATGCCGAGGTCGCGCGCGAGATCGTCGAGGCGCTTGGCCGCCTGCGGATCGGCGCTGAGCGCGGTCCTGGCCCGGGCGAGGGCGCCTTGCGCCTTCTCGGTCTCGCCGAGGACGGCGTAGGAGCGCACGAGCCGTAGCCATTCGTCGACGGTGCCGCCCTTCTCGGAGAGCCGCTGGTCCAGGCTGCCGACCATGCCGCGAATCGCGACGTCGCGGCTCGCCGGTGGCAATGCCTGGAGGGCGGCCGCGGCGCCTGGGTCCGGTGCCGCCATGTCGGGCTTCGCCATCCTGTCGGGCTTCGCCATCGGGGCGGCCTCGCCTCCGAGGCGCGCCAGGGTCTCGCGGACCAGCGGCAGCCACGGCGCGTCGGCGGGGGCGCCTTCGGTCATGGCCTTCAGGCGCTGAATCGCCAGGGGGATATCGCCGTCGAGTTCGGCCGAGCGCGCGAGGTAGAACCGGGGCTTGGCGGCCTGAGGATCGAGGGCGACGGCCCGCTCGAAAATGGTCTTGGCCGGCGGCGAGATCACCCCGTTATTGCCCGCCACCAAAGCCTCGCCCCAATCGGACAGGCGCTGCGGGGTCTCGCCGAGAATCCGTGCGGCGGCCTCGTAGGCATGGGCCGCGTCGTCGAACCGGCCCATCCGCATGTAGACCGGGGCGAGCACCGACCAGCCGCGCCCATCGGTAGGGTCGCTGGCGAGGCGGGCCTCGATCTGTCCGATGGCCTTGAGCAGGTCCTGGCCGCCCGATTCCGCCGCCTGACGCTCGGCCGCGCCCTGCGCCGGCATGTGCGGCGAGCCGTAGAGGCCGTAGGCGATGAGGGCCACGAGGGGGATGGTCGAAAGGGCGAAGGCCGAGGCGGCCCGGCGCTGGCGCAGGGCCGGTTCGGCAATTCCGCCGGCCTCCATGCCGTCGGAGTGCTTCGGAGCGTCCGTGCGGTTGGCTCGCAGCAAGCGCCGCGCCGCTTCGGTGCGGGCCGCCTCGGCCTCGGGGGCGGCGATGAGGCCACGGGCGAGATCGCGGTCGATCTCGCGCAACTGGTCCTCGTAGAACCCGGTTTCGGTGGCCAGCGCGCCGGATTCTGGCAGTGCGGCCGGGTTGGCCCGGCGCGACATCGGCCAGAGCAGGGCGAGCACCGCCGTGCCGGTCATGAACGCCAGAATGAACCAGATCGCCGTCATCGCACCCCAGATTCGGTCGAACGCACGCGAAGAACGCCTGCGGAAAATGCATGTAAGTTCACCCGCCGGCCGGCACGATGCGGCTGTCCGGTGACACGGTGTCACGCGAAGACGTGATCGGGCGCGACCTTAGCCGTACGGATCGCGCAGGCCAATGCAGGTCTGGGCCCGATGATTATCCGTGCGGCGCGGCCCCGGCCGGCGCATCGCCGGGCACCTCGATCACCGCGCGCAGGCCACCGAGGGCGGCGGCTTCCAGGCGAAAGCGGCCGCGATAGAGTGCGGCGAGATCGGCGACGATGGAGAGGCCGAGGCCGGAGCCCGGTTTGGTCTCGTCGAGGCGCCGGCCGCGCCCGAGCACCGCCGCGCGGTCTTCGGGGGCGAGCCCCGGACCATCGTCCTCGATGGCGACGAGGAGGTGGGGATAATCGTGCTCGGCCACCGCCTCGGCCCGGATCGAGACCCGGCCGTGGGCCCATTTCGAGGCGTTGTCGACGAGGTTGCCGATCATCTCCTCGAAGTCCTGGCGCTCGCCGCGAAAGCGCAGTCCCGCCGGCACGGTGACTTCGTAGGCGATGGCCTTGTCGCGATAGATCTTCCCGAAGGTCCGCACCAGCCCGGCGAGCGCCGGCTCGACCTCGGTGGAGGCGCCGAGGGTGCCGGCCAGGGCCGCGGCGCGCGCCCGGTCGAGATGGTAGTTCACCTGATCGCGCATCACCGCGGCCTGCTCGCGGATCTTGGCGGACAGATCCTCCGGCGCATCGCTGGCCCCGACCTCGTTGACGATGATCGACAGCGGTGTCTTGAGCGCATGGGCGAGGTTGCCGACCTGGGTGCGCGCGCGCTCCAGGATCTCGCGGTTGGTCTCGATCAGGAGGTTCACCTCGCCGGCGAGGGGCGCGATGTCGCGCGGGTACTCGCCGGTGATGCGGTCGGTCTCGCCCCGGCGAATGGCGCCGAGCGCCGTGCGGAGCTTGGCCAGCGGGGCGAGGCCGAAGCGGATCTGCAGCAGGGTGGTGAGCGCGAGCGACAGGCCGAGCAACCCGAACGTCACCATCAGCGAGAAGCGGAAACGCCCGACATCGTTGGCGATCTCGTCGGCGGGGCCGGCGACCCGTACGGTGTAGCGGCCCTCTTCGCCGAGATCGACGTCGCGCTCGATGATCCGCAGCGGACGTTCGTCCTGCGCCTTGCCGTAGCCCTGCCGGATCTGACCGATCCCGGCCTTCGAATCGGACTGGCTCGCGGGTTTGAGCGGCACGCCGACGAGGGAGCGCGAGGTGCGCAGATCGCGCGGCTTCGCGTCGGGCCGGCCGATCTGCCAGTACCAGCCCGACAGCGGCAGGTCGAAGCGCGGGTCGCTCAGGGTGAAGGAGCGGCTCTCGGGGTCGTTGGGCGAGACGAGGTCGGTGGCGAGGTTGTTGGCGTAGACCAGGAGCCGGCTGTCGAAGGCCCGCTCGGTGTTCTCCCGGTAGAGCGTTGTCAGGATGCCGGCGGCGATGAGCAGGATCGCCGAGCTCGCCAGCAGCGCCGAGGTCGCGAGACGCACGGCGATGGAGCCCCGGCGCAGGGGAAGCCAGGCGGGCAGGGCGATCATACCGGTCTCATGGTCATGCGGGCTCCGCCTCCGACAGGCGTCATACAAGTGCTGCACAGTGTAGGTGGAGATGGTGTCGACCGTGTATAGGGATGGCGCCGCTCGGGAGATCGACCATGGCGCTTCTGGACTTGCTTCGGTTTAGTGGAGAGCGGTTTGGGTAGCGCTGCGTTTCTCGAAC